>PAQS01000039.1 GCA_002709385.1 Waddliaceae bacterium | reverse complement strand
CGAACTTAGAAGTTAAGCCCTTCATCGCCGATGGTACTGCATTCAAGAGTGTGGAAGAGTAGGTCGTCGCCAAGTTTTTCTTTCGCTCCTAGTAGGTAACTACTAGGAGCCTTTTTTTTGCAAAAATTCACTTGCTTCGTTTTTTTTCTTATGAATAATAAATCCTGTAAGATCTTTACTTTGGGAAAAAAATGTTTAAGAAAAAAAATATAAAAATTGGAATTGCTTCTTTTATTCTGGCAGCAGGCTTAAATGTAAACTTAGCTGCTGATGGAGCTTTTGAAGATTGTTATTTTGGTATTTTTGGCGGAGCAAATTTTCCCGCTGATGTTAAGACGGATACCTTCTACTCAACATTTCCAGGAAACACTTATCGAGAAACTTATCGACAAGATACAGCTGAAGCAATCGATTTACTTGTAGGAACACACTTAAGTAAAAAGGTCCGAGGAGAATTAGAGTTTGCCTACCAAAGAAGTTGTTCTAGTTGGATTACTGAAATAGTTGATGGCACTACTGTAAACGAATACGCTGGATCCGGAAGCACACAAACATATTCGCTTCTTGCAAATGCTTGGGCTGACTGGACCTTACCGGTTAAATCTAGATTAGTTACTGTATATGCAGGTGGAGGTTTAGGTTTAGCGATTTGGAGACCAAAAATTCGTTACACAGGTTTTTCTGCATATGGGCCACAACAATCATCATTAGAACTCGCTGGTCAATTGGGAACAGGCGTAAATGTTCAATTAAATGAAAAGTACTCTTTAGGTTTAGCATACAGAGTAAAAGTACTTACAGGTTCGAAAAAAGGCCAAAATACTAACGTCGGTGAAGTAACTACTTACGATACAGAAGCTTTAGTTTCTCATTCTTTAGGATTAACTCTTATTATGCAGTTATATTCATCAAAATAAAATGAATCAAAAAAGCAGCAAGAGTATTTTACACTTGCTGCTTTATTTTAAGTTGCGCAATCGCAAACATAGGTAACACTTTTTATTCACTTTGAAAAACCAAGATATTCTCTAATATCTTCCACTTTCACATTTTTCCAGGCCATAGATACCTCTCATCAGTCTCTGTGATCTCTGTGACTCAGTGGTGATCTCTGACAATATCCTCTAACGAAGAGCTTTGTTTTCTAATAAATCCTCTAAAGTTTCAGCTAAAGATAACCCAGCCTCTCGCGTTTCTCGCATTGTTTTTGCTTCTTGAATATCTGTAGGGTAGCGCCCATCTAAACAAGCTAAACACAATTTATCGTGACCAATAGAATCTTTTAACTCATCAATCGTATTGTAAATAACACAATCAGCTCCAATCTCTGCTTCGATTTGTTCTGCTGAACGCCCCCTTGCTACAAGTTGTTCTGGAGCAGGCATATCAATACCGTAGTAACAAGGATTTTTGATAGGAGGAAATGTAGAAGCAAAAAAGACAGCACGAGCCCCGTTTTGTCGTGCTAAACATATAATTCGTTTAGAAACCGTTCCGCGAACAATACTATCGTCCACAATAAGTACACGCTTTCCTTTAAAAACAGATGCCACTGGAGCTAGTTTATTCGATACCGCACGTTCTCGCATATCTTGAGTAGGCATGATGAAGGTACGACCGGCGTGGTCTTTACGGTTAAGCCCTTCGTGTAAAGGAAGACCTAGCTCATGCGCTACTGCCATAGCTGCAGGCAAACTTGTATTGGGAACAGGAATGACAAGGTCAGCGTCTAATTTCAATCTTTTAAATTGTTTAGCCAAATGATACCCCAGCTTATACCTCGCAGAGTATGCTTCACTACCATCTAACTGCGCGTTAGGTTTCGCAAAGTAAACATACTCGAAACTACAGTGCATAGGGACCTGTGTCATAATATCGATTTTTTCTAGAGACAAATCAGGAGAAATAAAAAGTAGTTTCCCTGCCTGTACATCTTCACAATGATCATAACCCAGGAAATGTAAAGGGTGGGTTTCGGAAGCAACTGCGTGAGCTATACCATCACCGTTATGTGCATAAACCAAAGGGCGAATTCCTCTAGGATCCCGAAATGCAAAAAAACCTTTCCCTTTGATTAAGCCAATGACAGAATAAGCTCCTTTTACATGCTTGTAGACCGTTTCTACAGCAGATCGTAGAGAGTCTATAGGAGAAGAGGAATCTTTGTAGTGATAGGCAAGATATTTTAACAGCAATTCACCATCAGATGCTGTATTGAATGTAATACCGCGACGTTCCAGTTTTGTACGCAAAACATTCGCATTGATAATGTTCCCATTGTAGGCAAGAGCAATGCTTATTCCCTTGAAATTAAACAAAAAAGGCTGCGCTTCGGCTATTTCCCCAGCACCACTGGTCGTATAACGAACATGCCCAATGCCCCAAGAACCCTTTAAACGTTCAATACTGCTATTCTGAAAAACATCAGTGACTAAACCGCAGTTTTTAAATAAATGCAGTTCGTTAGAATCACAATCGTAGCTGAGAATACCTGCTGCATCCTGTCCACGATGTTGGAGTTGGTTCAGTCCATGGAAGAGCGTCGTCGCCACTCCTTCCTTACTCATTAAACCAAGTACACCACACATGTGCTATGAGCCTCTATACGCCAAGGGTTCTAAAGAAAAATCTAGAGCACCCAAAGGCACTTCTAAACCAGATGGACCTAGTTTGGTCCCTTCAAAAAATACGCTGAAATTCTCATCTAAACTAAAATGGCCTAATCCTATTTGCCACAAAGTATGAACAGCTAATGGCCAATCACTAAGATGCTTCTGCTTTTCTTGATGAAGAGAAACGCCTTCGTTTTCAACTTTTACCCATGGACCCGATGCTAAAATAGGACCTCCATCAACACTCTGATTCACTAAAATCATAGTAGAACGAGTGTGTGATTCTCCTGATTCAATCGCGTCTTGAATAGCATGAGCGCCAATGTATTTGCGTTTTCCTTCAGAATTTAGTTTTGTGAGATCTGCAGGGTGGATATTGACCACTTTAGAAGGAAAAGCTTCTAAAAGAGGAGAGTGAACAATACGCATGTAACCGGCCAAAAAAAGAAGATCAATAGAAAAATGATGCTCATGCGATAAGTTTTGAAGTTTTCTAACGAGTTCTTGATCAAACATTTTTCGTAAGCGAGGATTACGTGTGTCTGTACTTTGATGAGAACGAAAGAAGTCTTTGAAGTTATGGTGTAAGTAAGGAATCTTTGCTTCTTGAGCGATGTCAATGCAGCGACACGTACGGTCTGTAATGATTGCAGAAATAGTGAAGGGGCAATCGCTACTTTCCTCTGCACGAAGAAGGGCTTCTATATTCGTTCCAGAACCAGAACCGAATGCAAGCACACTCATCTTACGAGAGTTGTCAAAAGAAAAAATAGGCTTTAAATAGCTCTGTCTCTTGTTCATTTGAGAGAAGGGCAGCCTTTGTTTTAAAGTGTAAAATTTAATACATGCAATGTTCACCACCTTTTTACAGGAGAAAGTAAACATAAAGCAAGGAAATAATTTAACTTACTTGGGATAGGCGAGATTATGATAGAATAGAGAAGCTATGAAAAATCTGTCCTCATACTTAGATACGCAATACCGTCTCAGCTCGCGAGCCCATTCTCTGAAAACTTTCGGAGAAGATGTATTCGTAAAGCGAGATGATGAATTGGGATTTGGCATTACGGGTTCTAAATTACGTAAATTTGCTTCCTTATTACCAGTTTTACGTCAGAAGGCAAAAGAGCTGATTGTGATTGGAGGTGCGCAATCACACAATGTTTGTGCTTTAAGTCAGCTTCTCTTGGAAGAGGGAATCCCATTTCAATTGTATTTATGTGAAGCACGGCAGCAAGCTGCCCGAGGTGTTGGTTTAATCATAAGACTTTTAGGAAAAGATCGTATTCGTTGGATTAGTCGACAAGACTGGCCAAAGGTGGAATGTTTAGCTCAAGAAGAGGCAGCAAGGCGAAAAAGTTGTCTTGTTATTCCTGAAGGTTCTGTATGTAAGGAATCTTTGCCGGGTGCTTTAACTTTAGTACAAGACTTTCTTAAAAATGAAAAAGAGCTGGGAAAAACATTTTCTTCTGTTCTTGTAGATGCAGGGACAGGGTTTAGCGCCGCTGCACTAGCATTGGGCTTAGCTTCTTTAAAACATCCCGCTGAAGTTCATGTACTTTGTATGGCGCCAGGGTTTGAGGAAATGAAAGAACGTTGTTCTCAATACTGGAATGAACTCTTTCATGAAGAAGCTCCAAAAATCGAGCCTATTTGTCACCGTCCAAACACCGCAGCTTCATTTGGAGCTATCAATAGTACTGTGATGAAAGAACTAGCACGAATGATACAAGAAGAAGGAATTTTGACTGACCCCATCTATTCCACCAAACTTTTCCTATCTGCAAAATCTTTACTTTTGCCTCGTCCTTCTCTACTCATTCATTCGGGAGGGGGATTAAGCTTACTAGGGGTACAAGATCGCTTAATTTCATTTCTTCCCCCCCCCCAATAGTGACTTAGTAAGCCTTAATTAAAGTCATATTTACCGCATCTTAATACTCTGTTTATGTAGTGTTTACTTATATTAATTATGATTACGTTTCATAGTATATAATAGAGTAATTAATGATGCCGATTCCAAATATCGACATGGGAAATTTCCTTAAAGATTGGGGAGTGTCCATCCCAAATCCAGCGAATAAAAAGGAAAAGCTCCCAGCTTTACATTTTAAGGCAACGCCTGTGCCTCTTGCGTCTAAGTCGTTGCTTCAAAAAATAGGCTGTTTTCTGCTGCAGATTTTTTGCTGCTGTTTCTCTTGTTGTGAAACAGAAGATCTAGATGATCTCGAAGCGAAAGTCATCTCAACCCCAGTTCCTCCGCTCACAGGAGATAAGCTCGATATTTTTAATGAAAATTTGCGCGAAAAACTAGATGTCCAGATAAAGCGCTTAGATAATGATGCTACCTTAAATTTTGCTAAAACAGTCAACAAAACCGTTAATGAGCATGTAGCAACTTTAGCTTTTCCTTTAGCAGACCGTTCACTTGCTGCGCTTTTAGATCTTGCAGAGCATTATGCTGCCACCCGTCTCATGGTTGAGCTAACAAAAACGCAAAATAAAGAGTTGAGAAGGTACTTGGAGCAAGAATGTGATCTCTTAAAACACAACTTGAAAGAGCTTGATCAATCCATCGAAGGTATTCATGCATTAGAAGAAAAAATCAATCAATTACGAAAACCTTTTTTTGTAGAAGAGAATTGGGTCTTTCTCGGACGAGAAGAAATCAATGTAAAAAGAGATGAGATTCGTAATGAAATTCAGAGATTGCGAGACACCTTGGGAACTCAATTTGATCGAGACCAAGTTCGATTAAAAAAGGCTCTAGAAGACGCAAAAAAAAGCCTAGGTTCTTCTCTTCCTGAAATTTTGCAGGTACTTGTCGATGATGTATATCGTCAAGGATCTGACCTTCTGGAAAAAAGAAAAGATCTTGGACCTCTTCAAGCGACAGAATTGGAAAAAAATGATGCTGAAATAGAAAAGAAAGTCGCACAACTAATTGCTCATAAAGAAGACTACGATTTCTTTTTAAGAGAGAGCCGTGCTTTTTCTGCAGAATGGCAAAGCCTTACAAGCAATATTTCTGAGGCTAGTGTTCTCAATGAAAAAGTAATGGAGCAAACAAAAACTGAAGAAGCCAAAGAACGGTTTCAAGAACGCTTAGCTCTTTTCCCGTTTGCGAATAGGGATGAAATTGGTTCTTGGGAGCTGAATTTAAGCGAGTTGATTGCTAATGCTAGGACCTTTCTTGAAAAACGAGATGAGGCTTTATCTCGCTGGGACTGGGTAAGAAAAAGTCTAACAGACTCAATTCCTGAAGAAATAGAATATCTTCATCAGTCTGAAATAAAATTACTCCAGCACTTTTCATCGTTTCCTTATTTGGATTCCAAAGCAATCTCAGATTGGGTAAAAGCACTCAGTAAGTTTCTTGATGATAAGATTGCGGCTTTTTCTTTAGATAAAGAAGTATCAGATTTATATGTAGATTTACAAAATAAAGTAGAAACTCAATCTCAAAAAATTAAACAGCTTCGAAATGATATATACGAAGGGTTGGTTTATTTTTCTCCTATTCTATCTCATAAATTACAAAACCGATTGAATGAGTTAGAATATCGTTATTTTACTCTTAAGCTTGTGTTAGATTCCTTACTTACAAAAGGGGTGGAAGAAGATATTTGGAATCAAATAATTGATTGGTCACCTGGATCTGAAAAGGTAGTAGAGCGTTTAAAAGCGACAAGAACAAGTGGCAGGCGTACGATTTTAGATTGGAATGCACTGGCTGATGCTTTGGTTAAACCTCGTTTAGAAGAACTTCAAGTACTCTACGCTGACGCAACGAATACAACTCAAGATCTACAAGGTGTAGAGCGTGATGCATATTCTAAATATGTACAGTTAGAAAAGAAAAAAAATAACCTTAGTAGTGAAACAGCTAAGCATGCAATCACCTTATGGCAATCGGCTATCTTACATAAACTTGTAGAGTGTAGAAATAGTAATGGTGACTTAGGTGCATTAAAAACGGCTATTCAAGCTCTGTGTGAAAGTTATACTTTGCCCTTGAATCATGCAAGCGGACTGAGTGGTGATGAGCTTTTGATACGTCCTTTAACAAGCAGAATTCACCAGGTACTAGCAGGCATAAAGAATACAAGGCAATCTAGTCAATGGACGCTCTTGGCAAATTCTGTACAGAAAGACTTAGAGCAAGCTTTTAGCAACTATCAAGGAATGAGTAAGGTGGATGAAAACTCCATCGAAAAGCTAGAAAAATGGGCCTCCCGAATGGAAGAGCGGATTGCTTATGCGGAGCAGTTGAAGTCGCGCTTAGATAAAGAACAAAATCGTGTCCCAATACCTACTTTAATTCGATTAGAGTTCAACGAATTTCGTAAAAAATTTGGTGGAAGTCAACAAACTACCCTAAATACTATTCAGCAATTCATTCCAAAAGTAGAAAAAAAATCACTTTTAAATCAATGGCTTCCTTTTACAAGAAGTATTGAAGATCAAAAGATTAGGGTAAAAGAAGCTAGAAAACAGATTGATTTTCTTGAGTACTGCACGGGTCTTATGCTGGACTTAACACAAGAAGTGCAGCAAGCTGCAGATATGCGTGAGATTCGGGATCTGCCTTTTTCGCAATTTACTCAGTACAGTCGTAAGCACCTAGAATGTTTGTTTAGAAGATTTGGTCAAAATAATGCAGAGTTTCATTTTTCAAAGAATTTTGATTGTCCACAGATGAGCTTCACAGAAGTGCAAGAAGGATTCAAGGCAGAAGGTTTGGCAGAGCTTGAAGATCATGCTACGAAAAGCGCTAAAGATTTACTCGCACAAACAAAAGCGCTTTTATCTGAACGCCAGAAAAGTGTGGATTTAAAACCATTATTGGAACGGTTTAATTGTTTACTGACAGGTCTTTCAGGTTTAAATAAAGAGACTTTGGAGAAAGATTGGAAACAGTTTCATGAGCAGTTTTTATTGACGAAGGTAAAAGGGCAGCTTTTCCATTTTACTAGAGAAAACTGTGACGAAAGCATGAAATCATATAGAGAAGAGCTTAAAAATTTTAAGTACTTCGGAGAAGAAATAGAGGATCGGTTTTGTGCAAGTTTTGAAAGGTTTTTAGAAAAGCTTTTAGATTCTTCTTTTAAAAAGTTAAAAAATACAGAGCAAAATGCCTGCTTACAGAGTTGGCGTAGAGAGTGCATGAATGAACATCTAAACTTGGTGAAGGAAAGTAGAAAAGGGATTGAAGCTGTTTTTGTAGGGTATGCTCTCACAGAAGAGGTTGATGAAACAGATGACCTTCTTATTCAACAGCGTCATCGTTTAGATCTTCTCAGAAAAATGTCAGGTGCTTTGAACGGTCTCCGATTATATGGTGTCTTGAAAATTTCAGAAAAAGAGCTAGAGCAGTTTGAAGAGAAATTGAATAGAGAGCTTAATGCGGATCTTGAATTAGATCGTTTATTACATCTTTTATTTGGTTTGGCAGAAGGAAAAGTTTACGAAGAATGGCATGATTTACAGTTGCGAATTCATGATTTTTTTGAAAATGGTTCACTTTCTCTTCAAAGAAAAGAACGACTTCTAGAGCAACGCATAAGCTTAGAACTAGAGTCGAAGAACTTACATTTACGACATGAAGACGCGATAGATGAGTGGAAGAACTTAAGTTTAGAGTCTATCGGAAATACACAAAGTAAACTGGCTGTTTTGACGGAATCTGCTCAAGAGTATCTACACGATATTGAAGAGCGCTTAGATGTATTAGACTCTGGAGAAATGACGGAGGCTTTAAAAGAAGCGCAGAGGGTATTACAGGAAGAAAATAATATAGAAACAACAAAGGTTTTACTTCGTCGTTTAATTGATCGTTCTGAAAAATCTGGATGGTACCCTCTAGCGATTGATTTATACCGAGTGTATTTAAATGTAGATAGTCATCGCGGTCCACAAATTTTAGATTATATCGTCAGCTCTAAGTACCTTCAGAATCTCTCCAGAAATGAAAGTAATGTCACTAACCTTAGTACTTTGATTAGTCGATGGGAGGCTTTAGCTGAAAAGGTTTCAGATTTTATCTATATGAATCCCAAAGACTTAACTGAGCAGCATATTGATGGTTTTTTGTGTGAAAATGAGTGCTCTGAGGCAGATAGGCTGTGGTTTTATCAATCTAAAAGGTATCTTTCTTCTATAACAGAAAAGGTTTCTAAGATATCTGAGAACTCTGTTCTTAATTTGAAATCTCAACTAGATCAACTGTATCTACAAATATGTGATTTAGAAAGAGAACACAAGGAAGAGAAAAAGAAAATCCGAAATTTACAAGAGCAGGTAGATTTGCTTCGACATGAGCTAAACTTTTCCGATGCAAGTTCTTTATATGGCGCTTTGCAGAGAAAAGGCATTCTCAATCGATTAAAAAACACAATGGAACAAATCGCAAAAGAAGCGAATAGGGCAGTGCGTAATATTGAAACAGAGCTGCAAGGCCAATACACTTATAAAGTTGTTAAAACTTATACGGTTTTATAAATTTATTTAGGAGAGACCTAGAATCTTCAATGGATACCTAACCCGGCTTCCAGTGCGTTAGCAATAAAAAATGAGATTGAGATGGGTATAGCTGCACTCAAAGTTTGGGTCTAAATTAGCTTTCATTTTATCTATTTTTCACTGCTACCCCGGTGATCATAACACCCTCTTTCAAACGACTCAATTGCTTATACCTCCACTCGAAAGAATTGCAAAACACATCACTTAAGAAAAATACCTTAAATCTCACCCTCATCTAACGCACTGGAAGCGCGGATTAGGTAGTCATTAGAGGTTTAACAAAATTTAATTTCTTGTTTGCTTATTCTTAATAAACATTTTTTACAATCCATCTTTAAAGTTTTTATTTTATTAGAGATGATTTATGCCAACAAACATAGAAAATTTTGATTGCCATTTAGCTGCATGTATAAAAGAAGCTGATCAGCTAGTTTCAACGGTATTAAAAGGGGGAAAGATCAAAAAAACAGCTGTTCTTCAAGCTGATTTTCCTTTTCTTATTGCTTCCATTTCACAACGAGTTCTTTTGGCTTCAGGAGAAAGAACTGAGCTAGGTAATGTAGAGCAAATGAGGCTTTGCTCACAAAGAGTTATTCAGCTCCTTGACCAAGAAGCTATTGGGCCGCTTGAGCAGGTAACAAAACGTTTTGTTCAGCAGTTTAATAAGCTTTTCTGTTCTATTTCTCTTGATTGGAGAAATGAAGCACAGCGTCTAGATCTATATGAAAATTGGCACAGGTTAGAAAGTTCGAGAGAAACTTACTTGGCCGATATCAACTCTCTACTTGCTGATATTCCAGAAGATAGTACTTTACCCTTGAGAAATAGAATACGTTCAGAACTCATGGAAATGAGCGAAGCTCTTCAAGTAGCTAATTGGCCAGAAGATTTTTCTGTAGCGACACAAGAACAAATTGAAAGAAAAACTAGGGTGCATGCTCGTACCGCTCACCGTATTTCTGAAGTCAAGCGTTTGTTGCCTACGTTTAAGGAGCTTGAGGCTAAATATGCATCTATGGAGCGTTGGCTTCGTGTACGTAATCCGGGTGATATTCAAGAATGGACAGATACGGTAAATGAAATGCATTCTCTACAGACAGATTTTCGTAGAGGAATTGATCCATTAGAATTTGTTCATTTTCATGATTGTTTTAACGCAGTTCAGGCTCTCGATTTATTAGAAGGAAGCTTTCCTTTGTATGAACGTATACGTAAGTTGAAAGTAGATAGAGACGCGTTTCCTCAGTTATTTACAGAGGCACAAGCAAATCTCTTACAAACTTTTTTAAATAATGAATTTGACTATATTCGAAATCCAGATAATCTGAACAACCGCGAAGGTGATTTGACAGCCTTATGGGATGGAATACAGCGTATAAAGACCGAAAAACAAAATGAAAAGACAGATGTTTTCAATCGCTATGAAGCTGTTCTTCAAAATGGAGAAGATCGTGTTCTTCTTCTAGAGCAACTTTTAGAAGAGATGAAAGCTGATGGTAAGGAGTATGTTGCTCTTGAGCGTTCCGACTATATTCATCAATTAGAGGTAGATGTTCAACATTATCGCGCTGCAATCAATCATTTAAAAAATCTCCCAGAAGAATACTTTGAACGTTTATGGACAGGAGCTCGTGCTCAAAGTGATTTAGCTGTTGCTGAGTTTGCTCGTGTGGTAGAGAGTATTGATTTTATTGAAGAAGCGATGGAGTTTGATCTTGATGATCTTCGCAATGAGTGGAAAAATCATCAACTTCAGCCTTGTATTCTGGCATTTGCTAGTGAAATGCACGGCTTATCTGCACTTGATTTTCTACATAGCTACCGTGAAGGGCACCCTCGCACCCCAGCAACAGAGCTATTTAAAGCACTAGAATGTGAAGTATATGAGCGTTGTCTACTTCCTAATCCGGTCAATAACTTTCAAGATCTAGGTAATCGAAGAGAGCTTGTTGGGCGTTTCTTAGAGACCGGAATTGATGACGCTAACCTTACAATAACTTTAGCAAATTTTGAGTCATTTTATCAGGCTAAACGAGTCGATTTATCAGAAAGATTAAGAGCTGTAGGAAATCATTTTACAGATTATTTGATTCCACATATCGACGATAAGCTTGTTCAAATGATTGAAAAAATGCCTGAAATCAATGCTCCTTATTCTCTAGAGAAATTAAAAGAGCTTATTGAGTGGGAAGAAGAGTTTTTAGATCTTATTGGAGATTACCAACAACTTCTTACAAGTTTCGAAGGAAACCAGAATCAGTTGTTGAATCAGTTGATTAAAGATAATATAACAACGCTTCATCATTTTTGTAATCGTCACGAGAACAAGAATCTCAAGAAGTACTTGGCTCATGCGAATTCTTTAGAAAAACTCAATGAAGGTTTAGTTGAGTTAGAGGACTTGATTGACGATGATCTTTATGAAGATCTAAGTAAAAAAATCAATTATGTAGAGCGTTTAGTTGATTTACATGATTCTCTGACTTATTTGAATACAGAAAAAAATAAAAACTTAAAGCTTTCTGATAAAAACCTTCTTCGTCCTTTAGGAGTATTTGGACGATCGATCCGTTTTCACCAGGCTTGGAATCGAGCGAATAAAAGAGATTTCGGTGCTTGTGCTAATCCACCACTTAGAGATGATTTAGCTGAGTTTCAGCTTGATACTATATCGGCTTGGCACCAGGAAAAAGTACGTGCTTTTCCAGAACAGCATCAAACACGTTACACATTATGCGACGAAATAGGAGAACAAGGAGCTTCTGCAACTCGTGCTGATTTAAGCGAGCGTCTGTTAAACACACTAGAGCTAGCTGTGTTAGGTGGTTTGAGTGATTGGGTTGAGCAGGCATTGGCTTTAGCGGGTGTATTACGTAACCCAAGAAAACAAGAATTGATCGATCTTTTGACTGCACAGCAAAATAAAGTGAATCAAGTAAAAGAAAAGCTCAGAGTTTTTGATAAAGAGGAAGCAAGTGTTACTGAGTTAAGAAATTTGTTTTTTTCTTTTCAAGCCGTGGCAAGAGAACTTGATGAAGCTGAAGAAGAATTCAATCGCAATGATCCCGGAGCTTTGGCGAGGCTGATGAACGGGGAACACTACCGTTTGATGAGAGAAGGGATAGAGACGGCTTTGCGAGCTGTTCCTGAGATAGAGCAAATGTTTTTACCTTCTATGACTCTCTTGCGTAACTACGAAATGTCATCTGAGGCAGACCAGTGGTTTGAAGATAAACATAGTTTAGAAACGTCACATTACTCTTCTTCTAAGAGAGCAGAGGGAGAGGCGATTCTGGAGCGTTGCAGTCCTTTAGCCAGTCAATCCTTGAATCATCCGAGCGCTTATGAAAGCAGTTCGATGATGGAGTCTTTTCTTGAGCTTAGCTGGGAAGAGAGTTTCAGAGAGCAAATAATAGGCTTACTTACAGAGATCGAGATTCATAGTTCTATTGGAAAGATAGACTTATTGCACGATGGGGCAGGTATTGGTCAAAGAGCAGAACAAATTCGTCGAGAGCTTTTGAATGAGTGCCAGCACTTCGCTTTACAATATCAAGCAGAAGAAAAATGGCATGCACACTTTTTTCTATGTGGCATGATGGAAGGAATTGCTCAGTTGAATATTCCTAACCCTGCAACTACAGAGGAAATAAGAGAATTTCTCCGTGGTATGAGTGCTTATGTCTATGAGCTAAAGCAAATAGAAGTAGATTCTCCTTATGGAGAAAAAACTCTTCTTGAATGTCTCGATTTACGCGATAGCTTATTGGCTTTGGTGGAGCAGCTAGAAAGTGGCGGTATCGTCCTTGGTCATGTTTTCAGACAAAATCTACAAAATCGTTGCAACGCGATTGTTGATGATGTGAAGTTGAGAGAACAGCAAAGCCTTCAGAGTATAAGAGACGATGTACTACAAACTCTTGCAGTCCTTATGGGGGCCCCTGCATCTCCTGAGATAAGAAGGATTCTTGGAGCTTTAGGAATCTGGCTACATTCTGTAGATAAACGCTCTCAACGTTACAAAAAAGTAGAATTCAAAGGTTGGTGGCCGTTTGGACGAACGGTGAGAACCCGACAAGAGTTTGCTCATATTCTTTCAGCAGAAGATGTACGTCGTTGGGTAGAAGATAATGAGACAGAAAAGAAAGGTGTTCTTCGCTTTTTGAAGCGTGAAATCCCTCAAATAATGAATGAAATTCATCGAGATCAATTACTTGCTTGGGCTCAAGCAGAGCCTTGTCAACGTGCTCTTCAGCAGCAGTTTGGACAAAAAAAATATGAAAAACTTCTTGAAATCATTAACGGGTAGTGGAGAAATAAGATGCCAGGTATTACCGCAGCATATAACGGAATGATCAACCTACTTGGTTTTGGAGAAGTTCCTCAAAAACCCCAAGTACAGCTTGCTAATCTGAATGATTTAGATTTGATTCCTGACCCTAAAAACTGGGCGCATGTTCCTGCTACACTTCTTCCAAAAGTAACAGATAAGGAAGTAAGAACAGATGTGCAGGATATCGAAAGTAGGTGGAAAGCTCGAGAGCAGAGACGAGGATGGATTTGCTGGACAGGACGCAATATTCCTTTACTTTATCGTTGTACAAAATGGACGAAACTACCTGATTGGCTTGCCTCTAAATGGGACCCTACATTTGAAGAACAAGCAAATAAGTTTTTAGAGGCCATACGAGAAAAAAAACCTCTGAGAATTCCAGGGGATAAAGATATTTTTCGTCACCCTCTTCTTCTCATGACTTGTATGCAGCATTGTCTTGACGATGTGCAGAGAGATCCAAACTTTTGGACAAATACAGATCGAGCAAAAGATTTATCAGACGCATTAAAGCAACTACGTACAGTTTTTGATGAGGCCATAGACCTTGTAGCATTGAAAAATGGAGAAGACAATGAATATTATCGTTATGTTTTGTCGTTAAAAGTTCCTTTTCTTCTCATGACATATCGTTGCATCTATTTATCTGGTATGCGTGTTGAACAAGAAGCATTACAGAATGCTCAAGCAAGACGAAATCAACTACAAACCGAAATTGCTCTCTGTAATAATGAATATGCGACTTATAACCTAGATTGTAATGATGCCTCTTGGTTCAATCTATCAAAACCGATTCATTACTTTTATCACGGCACATATACAGAAAGATGGAAAACGAAAATTCGTCTGGAAGCAAAACAAAAAGAGTTAAGAGACCTAAATAAGAAAATCGAAGAGCTTCAACCTAGAGTAAACGGTGAAGAAAACGCTGTAAAAGCGTATTCCGTTCAGAAACTTGATGGTGTTTTTTCTGATTTGGGGAATGTCATGCTGGACTGTATGGCAGTGATTCAAGATTTAGGTAATCGCTTTAAAAATCTAGACACACTTTACAGTGAAGAAAAAATTCTTAATCCTAAAGATTATGAAGATCAAAAAAAAGAACTTGTAGATAGAAAAGAAGAGTTAAAAGCCAACTGGTCTAGACAAACATTACCTTCTAATTGGTTTTTGAATTTTCGTGCTGGTCTTGTAGAGAAAAAAGAAAGACGCTTGAAAGATCTACGTAAGCCAATGGATGATTGGTTAAAGCAACTCAAAAACCAGGAAAAATTATTAAAAGATGAGTTTAAAAACTTAACAAGAGAATGTTTCGGAGCAACATTTCAAATAAACGAAGCTTTTCTTGCACAAACAACATATTCTTTGGGAACACTTTTCCTGCGGGCAGAAGATATGGGAGTAGAGGTATTTAATGACGAAATCAAGAAAGTCGTAAATTGTACAGTTCTTGGAAAAATCAATAAGTCTTTAAATGATTTAGACCGTAACCAAGCCAACTCTCTCCAAGCAGTGAAAGAAGCTGTTCAAGCTGTAAGAGAACGTGAACTAACAGTTGCCATTGATAAGGGAGCAACTGAAAGAAATAGTAATGTAGTATACCTAGTTAAACACGCCCATGATGGCTTGAAAGCAGAACTTGAGGCTAGAGAAATGGATGAGCGAGTTCGTATCGCCCACTCGGATGCGGCAAGGGATATCGCTTTGTTTAATACAGCAAATACGGACTATGCGCGAGCGTTAACTACACACGCGGATGCTATTCGTAATGGATTAGGAGCTGCAGCAGTAGCTTTGGCTCAGGGAGCTGTGAATGCTGCGCAGGTTCTTAGAGACCAGGCAGCGGCAACAGCATGGGGTTCCATTAAAGGCTTTGAAGATTTGTATACTGATGATGTGAAGAATCGTTACAATAATGCTTTAAGTTTATACCAAGAATGCTTTCAGTGTAGTGATAATGGATCTAAAATTAATGGATATCTCAAAGATCTGTTTAAAAAAGCTAAAGACTTGAATAAAAAATTACAAAAGAATGGTTTTGATACTCATAAACGAACTTTAGAAACAAATGAAAGACAATGGAAAACAGATACAGAAGGATATGCTAGAACTTTGCTCAATGCAGGTTATCCTAGGTAAAGTCATTACGATTTGTAAGAGTCCAATGGCGAGCTAATTAGCTTACACCTCCGAGGCGCTTCATGAAGCTCGCAGGAGCTGCGTGAGGCGCATTAGAGGTATTAATAAAGCAGTGAGCATAAATAATGCTCTGCTTGTCTAATATCATCAAATGAGTGATCTATGGAAAACATAGAGATTACCCTATATTTTAGCTTCGTTCGGGCAAGTAATTAGGGTTGATTTCAAAAGGTAAAGTCATACAACGCAAGCCAGCTCCAAAAAGGAGTTCATCGTTTCCTCCTTCAATATAGAAGATGTTTTTAACGTAATTTGCAATTTTATCTGTAAAAGCTTGGTGACGAAAGTTTTCCTGGTCGTCGTATTGAAAAGTCAACCAACTATTTGTTGCTTGGTGAGTAATGCCATTGATAAAACAATGGGTGCGAGAGATAGTGAAGTCAATATGTTCTAAGTCATACCAATTTCCAGGAACAGTAATGACCTTAATTCCAGCGTTGGTTAGATCTTTTTTTATTTTTTCATAATCTTTTTTGAGACATAGATCGAAAATTTCAGCAATCGCTTGCACGCGACAGATTGTTGCAATTTCGTTTATGAAAGGTTGTTCAGACGAAGTTGTAATATCATATAAACGAGATAACTCTTTTTGATAATTGACATTTTGACTGATTATAGTATTGCGAACTAAATTTTTGTAGTCGTTTAATTTTTTAAAACAAATCGGTGTAAATTGAGAGATCTTTTGTAAAGCATGATCACAAGCAGAAATCACTTCTTTAGGGTCATCCAAAAGTACGGTATTGTAAGCGATATTTGCCATATATAAGTCTAAATGATACTGCATCTGACGTGCTTTTAGACCTAATTCATCGGGAGTCCATAAAACTTGTTCATGACCCATTACTCTTCTAAATTCAGCCGCAGCTTCAACCTTTGTAAACTCTACTAGAGCTGTTAGTACAGCGGGAATACCGTAGGATTCTAGCTCTGCTTTACGTGCAAAATCTGAGAGTTGTTCATTGATTGAATCCAACTGGTATGTTTCAATTTGATTGAAGGCTATTTGAATTGCTTCGTCCCAATCGTCTCTTTGTGAAATGGCCTCTATCGTGTTTCGGACTCCTTCGCATAAGTAAGGAGGTTGATCAGCAAGTAAACGAAGGGCACTAACGAAAGCACTATCACTTCCAAGGATTAAAGTGTCACCAGTACTCAGCATATTTCCACCTTCAACATGAGAAAATAGTTCTTGTGAGGTGATAGATGGGGGTTTTTGGGGGGAGTGAGGAAACAAAAGGCTTTCTAATGAATATAGAGCACCTCCTAGTTGAACATCAGAGGAAAACCATAAATCGTGCTTATGTTTTGGGCATAAGCTGATTGTTTCAAGGTCGAGAGGTGCACGAAGCATGTGAGGACTATAAAATAAGCGATTGTGGAGAATAAATCCTAAGTCGCGGGTCCAATCAAGATTCAAACCATGGAGATAAATTTTTAATTCTTCAGCAGTTTCAACAAACTCTTGGTTATTTAAAAGTGAGTTGTCCACTAAGAGAGCAGGTTGTCTGGCATATTGAGTTGAAAGTTCAGTATTAAAAGACATGTTAATTCAGTTTTGAAGTGATATTGAGGTGTTAATTATATTCTCCGGATAATTTAAATTGATGAAATATTTGTGAATTTTTTTTCTTTTAAGTTACATTTAACCTCAATTCTTACGATTACCTTATTCTATGAAGACTTCAAAAAAACACGTTTATTTTCTCATCATCATCGTTACTTTTCTTATGCTTTAAGCTACAGTCGTCTAGTGTCTAGTGTCTAGTGCGTAGAATTCACCGCATTCCAAACGAAGCTTGCAGGAGCTGCACTTCTCCGCGTAAGCTCATATCTGAACCATGCAAGCCGAATCTGATTAGCCATTGTAGGTTTAAGGTTTTACTCTGTTTGGGGCAGGTAATGGGGATTGATCTCAAAAGGTAGAGTCATACAACGTAAGCCACCTCCAAAAAGGAGTTCATCGCTTCCTCCTTCAATATAGAAGGTGTTTTTAACGTAGTCTGCAATTTTAGCTGTGAAAGCTTGATGACGAAAGTTTTCTTGGTCGTCGTAGCGAAAAGTCAACCAAGTACTTGTTGCTTGATCGGTAATACCATTGATAAAACAATGGGTATGGGTGACAGTGAAATCATCGTGATCTAAATCATACCAATTCCCAGGGATTGTAATTACCTTAACTCCAGCGTTATTTAGATCTTTTTTTATCTTCTCGTAATCGTCCTTGAGATATAGATCGAAAACTTCAGCAATTGCTTGCGAGCGACAAATTGTTGTAATTTCCTTTGTAAAAGGTTCTTCAGACGAAATGGCAATATCATACAAACGAGATAGCTCTTTTTGAGAATTGACATTGTGATTGATTAGAGTGTCATGAACTAAATGTTTGTAATTGTTTAATTTTTCAGAACAAATCGGTGTAAACTGGGAAATCTTTTGTAAAGCATCATTACAAGAAGAAATCACTTCTTTAGGGTTATCTAAAATTACGGTATTGAAAGCGATATTTGCCATGTATAGGTCTAGGTGATACTGCATCTGACGTGCTTTTAGCCCTAATTCATTGGGAGTCCATAAAACTTGTTCATGGCCCATTACTTGTCTAAACTCAGCTGCAGCTTCAATTTTTGCAAACTCTACTAGAGCTGTTAGCACGGCGGGAATACCGTAGGATTCTAGCTCTGCTTTATATGCGAAATCTGAGAGTTGGTCATTGATTGATTTGAGTTGGTATTTCTCAATTCGATTAGAAGCTATTTGAACCGCTTCGTTCCAATCCTCTCTCTGTGAAATGACTTTTATCGTATCTCGGACTCCTTCGCATAAGTGAGGACCTTGATCGGCAAGTAAACGAAGGGCACTAACGAAAGCACTATCACTTCCAAGAATTAAAGTACTGCCAGTGCTCAGCATATTTCCACCCTCAACATGAGAAACGATTTCTTGCGGGGCAATAGTTGGGTGTTTTTGTTGTGATCGAAGAAAAAAAATGCTTTCTGATGCATGTAAAGATGCACCTAGTTGGGACTCAGGGGAGAGCCAAAAATTATGCTTATGCTCAGGAGATAAGCTGATTGCTTTGAAGTCGTATTGAGGGCAGCGAAGTTTATGGGGACTATAAAAAAACCGATTGTGAAGAATAAAACCTAAATCACGGGTCCAATTAAGATCCAAATCATGAAGATAGATTTTTAGCTTTTCGGCAATCTCAACGAATTCCTGATTATTTAAAAGCGAGTCGTCTACTAAAAGAGCAGATTGCCTACATTGCAGAATTGAATTTTCAGTAATAGGAAGCATATTCACCAAACTATTTAAATGATATTTAGTTACTATAATAAGTTTTTAATAGTTTAAGTTAATTAAGAATTTGTTAATTTTCTGTTTATTACTCAAAGTTTATTCTGTTTGAGGTAGGTAATTGGGATTGATCTCAAAAGGTAGAGTCATGCAGCGTAAGCCACCACCTGCTAAAATGAGTTCGTTTTTTCCTCCTTTTATATAGAAGGTGTTTTTGACATGCTTTGCGATTTTATCTTTAAAGGCTTGGTGACGAAAATTTTCCTGTTTATCATAGCGAAAAGTCAACCAGCTACTTGTCGCCTGGTGGGTAATACCATTTATAAAACAATGGGTATGGGCGACGGTGAAGTTCTTGTGATCTAAATCATACCAATTTCCAGGAACAGTAATTACTCGAATACCAGCATCATTGAGGCTTTTTTTTATTTCATCGTAGTCTTCTTGTAGAGTTATATCGAAAAGTTCAGCAATAGCTTGAGAGCGACAAATTGTTGCAATTTCTTTTGTGAAAGGGTCTTCAGAAGAAACTGCCATATTGTATAATTCAGATAGCTTTTCTTGAGAGTGGATGTTTTTATCGATTAAAACATTATGAACTAAAGATTTGTAAACCTCTAGCTTTTCGAAACAAATTGGTGTGAATTGTGAGAGTTGATGCAAGGCATCATTACAAGCAGAAATCACTTCTCTAGGATCATCTAAAATTACGGTATTGAAAGCGATGTTTGCCATGTATAAGTCTAAATGATAATGAATCTGACGTGCTTGTAGACCCAGATCGTTAGGGGTCCATAAAACTTGCTCATGGCCCATAACTCTTCTAAGTTCAGCAGCAGATTCAACCTTTGTAAATTCTACTAAAGCTGTCAGAACAGCGGGAATACTGTAGGATTCTAGCTTTGCTTTACGTGTAAAATCAGAGAGTTGCCTATTGAGGGACTCTATTTGATGTTGTTCAAGAAGATCAGCGGCAGTTTCGATGGCTTCATCCCAATCGTCTCTATTAGAGATGATTTCTAGTGTGTTTCGGACTTCTTCACATAAATTAGGAGGTTGGTCCACAAGTAAACGAAGAGCCCCAAGAAAAGCACTATTACTTCCAATTATTAGGGTATCACCGGTGCTTAGCATATTTCCTCCTTCAACATGGGAAATAAGCTCTTGTGCAGTAATAGATGGATGATTTTTCTGGGACTGAAGAAAAAAAGTGCTTTCGGATAAAGATAAGGAAGCCCCTAATGTACAACCAGTCCATAACCATACATTGTGCTTGTGTTTTGGGCATAAATTGAGTGCTTTGATGCTGTACTCAGGAGCACGAACTGTATGAGGGCTGTAAAAAAAACGATTATGAAGAGTAAATCCTAAATCTCGTGTCCAATCTAAGTTTAAAAAGTGCAAGTAGATATTTAGTTTTTCAGCAAGATCAACGAACTCTTGATTGTATGAAAGTGACTTGTCCAATAAAAGAGCAGATTGCCTAGAATAGTGAATTGAAATTTCAGTATTAAAAGACATATACAATAACCAATAGTTTTTCTAAGTATGGTTATTGTATTTTATTCATGATTAAAGTTTATTAAGAGTTCTTTAATTTTTTGTGAACTGATTTTTCATAAGCAATGCATTTCCTACTACGGAGACCGAACTAAAAGCCATTGCAGCTCCAGCTATCATGGGGTGTAATAGTATTCCAAAACTCGGGTATAGTACTCCTGCTGCAATAGGTAGTGTGAGAATATTGTAGAAAAAAGCCCAGAAAAGGTTTTGCTTGATTTTACGCATCATCACTTGAGAAAGAAAGAATGTTTCGGCAATAGCCATGAGGTCATTTCTGATTAAAACAATATCTGCAGCTTCAATCGCTATATCGCTGCCATTTGCTACGGCAATACTAAGATCTGCTTGAGCCAAGGCGGGTGCATCATTGATACCATCGCCAATCATCGCTACTCGTTTGCCTTTGGATTGAAGTTCTTGTATTTTTGCGGCTTTATTTTTAGGAAGGACCCCTGCAAATACTTCATGCATGCCTAGTTTTTGTCCTACTGCTTCAGCTACTTGTTGTCGGTCGCCACTTAGTAAGAGACAACGCATGCCCATGGACTTGAGTTTTCCAATGCTTGCTGATGCTTCAGGTTTTAAAGAGTCTTCGCAAGCAATAAAGCCAAGATATTGTTGGTCTTGTCCCAGATAAACGGTAGTAAAATCTAAAGACTCTGTTGCTGGGATTTCTATGCCTTGTTCTTGGAGAAAAAGTTGGTTTCCAAGATAGAAGTTTGAATCTCCTTTTCGAGCACTGATTCCTAAACCGTTGTGTACTTTGATTTGTTTCATGCTTTGTAGAGCGAGGGCTTTAGCACTTGCTTCTTTTGTAATTGCTTGTGCCAGGGGATGAGCAGAGCCTTGTTCTAGGCTAGCAGCAATTGATAAGAGATCATCTTCACTGATTCCATTTGTTTGTATTTCTTTGACTTGAGGGTGTCCTTTTGTCACAGTACCTGTCTTATCGAACACAAGAGTACGAATTTTTTTAGCCGCTTGTAGGGCGGAAGGGTTGCGAATTAAAATCCCTCTTTCTGCACCAATGCCAGTTCCCACGATAATAGCTGTTGGAGTAGCGAGCCCGAGAGAGCAAGGACATGCAATAATCAAAACCGCAACAAAGCATTGGAGGGAAAATTCCCATCCCATTCCCATATTCCACCAAGTAACTAAGCTGATAAACGCTAAAATGACAACAAAGGGAACAAAGTAAGCTGCAATTTGATCGGCAAGTTTTTGAATGGGAACCTTACTTCTCTGTGCTTCTTCAACGACTTGAATGACTTGTTGCAGAAAGCTATCTTTTCCTATTTTTTTTACCCTAATAAGGAGTTTCCCCATTCCATTGATGGTGGCGCCGATTACATTGGAGCCTTCTATTTTTTCTGTAGGTAGACTTTCTCCGCTTACCATAGACTCATCTACAGTAGATCTTCCTTCGATTACAAGTCCATCAGCTGGAATTTTCTGCCCTGCCTTCACCAGAACCACATCATCAATACGAAGATCCTTCGCAAGACACTCTTCTTCAACGCCATCTTTTATACGAATGGCTTTTTGAGGGGCAAGATCAATAAGTTTACGAATTGCAGAAGAGGTTTTACCTTTGGCGCGAGCCTCTAAATAACGTCCCAGAAGAATAAAAAAGACAAGCATTCCAGCTGTTTCAAAGTAATAGGGAGGAGGAGACTCCTGAAAAATCTGCCAAGAGCTGCTCAAATATGCCGTACCAACACCAATCGCGACTAAAGTATCCATTGTAGCTGACTTGCGTTTGATCAAATCTAAAATTCCGCGAGTGAAAAACTGATATCCAATAAGAAGAATCGCGCTGCTGAGAGAAAGCTCTATCCATACTGAATGGAATTGAGGGGTCATACTAATGACCATAAGAGGAATTGCAAGCACTCCAGCAAGTAAAGCTTTGTATCGTGCGCTCTTTAACTCATCGATGGGGGAGCTGTTTTCTTTTTTAGGAAGAGCTTTAAAACCTAAGTTATTGATTTTTTTACATATTATTGAGGCATTTGTTTCAAGGGGAGAGTAGGTAATTAATGCCTCTTTGAGTGCAAGGTTTACCTGAATGTCTTCTATACCATCAAGAGAGCTTAAACCTTTTTCAACCCCTTGAACACAAGAAGCACAGTGTAAATTTTCAATTTGTACACGTAACTTTTTCATTTGAATTGCCTCGTTTACTGTATCCTATCTTCTCTCTGTTTTGGCATCAATTTCGAATAGCTAAATTGGAGGATCTGTCATGAATAAGAAGTTTTGGGCGCTATTTAGTTTCTGTATCTTGTTTGCTGTTTCTTGTGCAAGAAATCCGGAGGTACCAGATGATTCTGTTGTGTATTATGGAAAACCTTCTTTACATACACCTCGTAATCAGTCTGTTCCGAAGAGCAGTGGTTTGATGTTCACTGTAATCACTTCAAGTTCTTCTCAAGTGGAGAAGCATAAAATAGATCCAAAGCTTATTCAAAGTGTTCGAGAGGCCATGGAAGATGCGGGATTTGTTTTTGTCAGTGAAGATGGGGCTCCTGATATTTTACTTCATATTCAAGCTGCCCGAACAAGTAAGGAAGAGTATATTCCAGATTCAGAGGTAACTTATAAACGCCGCGTGCGAAGTGATGTAGCTAACCCTTACGATCAGGACCCGTTTTTTGGGGATTGGCCGGGATCCATGGAAAACGGACCAGCTCGTTATTCTTACGGGTATTATGTGATGGATACGAAAAAGGTAAAAGCTCATCACGGAGTTCTTCATAAGGTAAAGGCTTCTTTAGAAATTATGGATGCAAAAAATCAGAGCAATATCTGGGCAGGGGAAGCTGTAGGAGAAACTGAAGAGCAAAACTTTTACAAGGTCACTCGTAGCTTATTTGACAGATTAATAGAGCGTTTTCAAGGAGAGCAAAAAGAAGTTCGTAAGTGGTGGTAATCTCGCATCGGATTAGGTCACCATCGGAGCTTATATTTAAAGAATATTAAAAGTTGTCGCTGTGTATTTAATTTCTTTAGATAAAACAGAATAAGGAAAAGAATTTGACATATTCCATTCTAGTACTCTAAATACGTTCGGAAAAGAATGTAGGCCAGAAAACTAGAGGAAGCACATGGATGTTCAAATAAAAACAGCTACTTGCATGTCTCAATTAGAGCAGCAAGAAGATTTGTTAGAAGAAAAGATTTTTCATGCCGTAGAGGACCTTTATTTATACGAAAAAGAGCTCCCCGATGTAGATCAAGCAAAACGCATCGTAAACGCAGCAAAAGCATTCTTTGATCGCTATACCTTAAGTCAACAAGATACGATTCAAAGTATGGAAAAAATTATCGAATTCATAAATGAAAAAAAGACACCTCTCCGTTTAGCAAAGCAGCTCACAAAACTAGATAAGGCAGATAAGCCAACAAAGAAAAGCTTATATTATCAACTTTTCAAAGGTGAACTTTTTAGAGACTTAATCGAGCACATCGCACAATTAGAAAAAGAAGTGGTCTCCCCCTATATTCATCAAAAAAAATGGACGATATTAGATGAGTTTCTTCTTGAAAACAGAGAAGAATTGAAAGAAAAAACAGGTGAATTTTGTCAAAACTATTGGAGAAGGCGACTAGATTCATCTAGTTTAGATTCAAATGTATGTAACAAAATACAAAAAAAACTTTCTGAAGAAGAGCTGAAGTGGCTTATAAAAAATACGAGTTTGATTGGTGTGAGACAGCTCCTCCCTTCTTTAAGAGAGAAAAAACAATTTCATAAAGATTGTATCGAGCGCTTTGAAAGGAGTGACGAGAAAGTTTGTAGGCTTACGGAAGATTTACGGATTACAAATCCTGATTTAGTCAAACGTATTGTATATTCTCCTTGCTGCTTTTGGACTCTACATAATCAACTGATTCGCTATTTACCTCTACATGATGATGCACTCAAAATCCATATATTAAACACACAATTGAAAAAACTTGGAGAGAAAGGAATTAAACAATTTTGCTCTTGGGATTTTGATCATTTTCAACAGGTCTACGAGATAATCCATTCTGAAGCAAAAAAGAAATTCGCTGAAAAATATCATCTGAATGAAGCATGCCCTCTCACACCCAAAGCTTTACTTGAGCTTTCTTATGAGGGAGAAGAATTATCGGACTATTCTTGGGCATTTGCTGATCAAGAAATAAGAACCATAGCATACGGTTTTTCAGAAACCCCTCCTCTAGAGGCGCTTAAAGAATGGGTAAGAAAGCAAAGCGATAGTGATCTTTCAGAGCTTTTCTCTTTGTGGAAAGAAAAAAACAAAGTAAAGGATTCGCTTGTCGTTGAATGCTTAGCTGCTTTGCTTGCTTATCGAAGCTTAAAAACATTGAAACCAGATTTGGCAAAGGGGCTTTTTAAGAGCCGGGTATTTCATTGTGTATTTCAATATGACGCTAAGCATTATTCTAGAAAAACTTTTTGCCAAAACCTTTTTAAAAATTTAGCAGATGATGATGCGGTAAGCCGTATTTATTCTATTACAAAAAATAATCGCCTAGATCATCCATTACCTTTTATGCTTTTAGCATTTTTTTCTTTAGAAAATTCTGAAGAAATAAAAGGAGCAGAGGAATTTTTTAAGAATGCGAGTAAGAATGGAGAAGAGTGGTATCGATCAGAAAAGTCTTTAGATCGTATTTTAAATGCTTTTTCTTCTATTCAATCTAATAAGATTTCTTCTTTAAATTTTTTAAAAATGATGAATCAATCTTATGAAGAAATATCTGAAAACCCACCAGAAATATCTTTCGGTACTCCTTTAGAAGCTCTATCGCTTATACATGATAGCATTGATTATGAACTTTTAAAGAAAGAGGGAGCAACTGTTCATGGTGCTTTTATTTCCATGCTCAAAGAGATTGTGCATTCAATAGGTTTAGAAGGAGATACATTTAAGGAGTTTTTCTCTTCTATTTCTTTAATGCCTATTTTTAAGATTGATGGGAGCAGTAGAGAGAGTTTTTGGGAGGGGGTAACTTCTAAACAAAAAGAACTCATTCATCGTTTTATAAGTACTAAAAAGAAACAAGATATCGATTTTGCGAAAGATTATCCTGAGCAATTTGAAAAATGGGAAAAACAATATCTGCAGCCTTTCTCTTCATTTTTCATTCATGATCGTGATGATTTTCATGAACTTCTTTTTCGAGATCAAGAAATTGCAATACATGAACACAAAACTAAAGATCGAGGAATAGCTATAGAAGGATTTATCCGAGGAATTATGCGTCGTATCTACGTTAGAGACGGGGAAAGTCCTTGCTCGGAAAATCAAGCATTTGCAGACCTTTACTTGTTGAAAGATGCGAGTAAGCGTGCTGTTTTGTTCTATAAAAAAGCAAAAGGAACCATGAATGCATCTTCTATTTTAGATGATTACATATTGCAGAAGGCAAAAGATTTAGGTCTTTCTCTGTATCGAAAGTGTAGTGGTTTAGATTGCCCTTACCCCCATGAACTGAGGCCTTATCTTAGCAATGCAGATAAGTCAAGTGAGTATTCACAATTTATGGTAGATGCTGCTGACTCTACTCTTATTTATGATTCAGAGAGAAACTAGAAACACATATTTAAAAAGACCTAATAAAAGAAGAGCACTCATGGAAATACGTCAAGTTGAAGGAAACTTTTTTTCACTTCAAGCTCAAAAAGAGAAAAAAATAGATAAATCTTCTTTAAGCTCTTATCAAGAGCTGTTCGAGAAATATGTAAATTGGGATAAAAAGGACTCATCAGCACAGGAAGAAATTCAAGTTTTATATGAGAGAATTAAAGAAGGGCAAGTTCCTGATTTACCATGGTTTATCGATAAAGATTTATGTGGTGAGCAGAGTACGCCAAGTCATTTTGCAGAAAAAATTTCTGAGATATGCGGAGATCAGTTAAAAATTGCTGTTTTGAAAGTTTATGCTGAGTCAGGACGTTTAGGACCAACTATTGAAGCGCTAGAGAAGCATTATGGAGCTGATACAATTGTTGAGCATTTGATTCTAAGCAATAAGACGGAAAAAAACTATCTAGAGTTTCTTGTTAAGGTACTTTCCGTATATGCAAAGTTTGAGACTCATCATGAGCAGTTTAGTAAAATTTTACTTAAGCACTTGGCAAGTATTCCTTATGGAAAAAGAACAGAAAGTTTTTTGCAAATCATTCATTCATCTAAGGAAGAAATTTTTCAAAATGATCAATTTGATGAACTCATCCAAGTTCTTATAGATCTTGCAGATTGTAGTGAATTCACAAAAAAACGCGTTTTCTTTTCTATTTGGAAAAGTTTTGATTCTAATTGGCTCATAGAAAATTTAGATTTACTGATTAAAAAATTAGGTCTTACTCATTCAACGGATAGAATTCTAGAGCAATTGATTTTACAAAAAGAAAGAGGAAGGGATTACGCAGATTTTGTGGCTAATCTTCTTATTTCTTATGCGCGCATGACTTTTTCTAAAGAGAAATTTTCTACAGCCTTACTAAAGTTTTTTAAGACCATACCATATGGAGAAAAAACAAAAACGTTTATCCAAGTTTGCCGTCAATGTACTAGATTTCTCTTTCAAATACAAGATCTTGATGAAGTGATGGCAGAGTTGAAAGATTTACGAGACTGTAGTGAATTTACAAGAAAAGAAGCTTTGTTTTTTATTTGGAAAAATTTCAGTTCTCTTTCAGTAATTGAGCATTATCCAAATTTTTATGTGAAAGATGACGAATTAATCTTAGGTCTTATTCAAGCAAATTTACGTTCCAAGTCACTAAAACTTCCTCAAGAAATCAATATTCAAGATAAGGAACGTCTCAAGGAGTTAGGAAGAAAGTATTTAGAAAAGCACCCTTCTTGTGCATATGATTGCGATAAATGGGGTTTAAAATATAGTGATTACCCACAGGGATTTAAAGGATTAGACAAAGAAAAAATACTACATGAAATGTGGCGAGGATTTGACGGTGAAGAATATTGGTCTTGGCTTGCTTATCCAGAACGCTTAGAGTCTGATGCAGAATTCATTTTAGAAAAACTTTTTCAGTGGTGTGAAAAGTATACGCCAGATTTTCTTGAAGAATTTAAAAAATGCTTTCAAAAAGCCAAAACGAATCATGCAAAAGCCTCTCTTTTATCTTCTTTATCCAAGGCACCACTTTATCTTTATTATTTTTCTATGCTTTCTGATAAAGCACCTCTACAAAGAGTAATTATAGATTCTGGTCTTTTGTATTCTATCGCTTCCTTTCGTTCACCAGAAAAGAGAAGTCAGATGTTACAAAATTTCTTTCATTCTGCTCTAGAGGAGAAGTGGGTAAATGAATATGATCAACTTTTGGCTCGTTATGGGAAAAGAAGTAGTTGCAAAAGAACGTGGGGACCTCTTTTTTTAGCTTTTGTAGCAAAGATTTCTTTGGAATTAAATGCTGAAGCAAAAAAAAAGTTAGTAGATTCATTTGATTCACTTTTTCCAGCAAAAGGAGGAATAAAAGACGCTGATAAATATAAGATTTTGATTGAGTGTATGCATGAGTTTTCTCGTGGTAAACCCTCTGTAGAACTGGCTGAATGCATCTCATATATTGGGAACTCTTTAGTTAAAAACTTAAATAAAAAACAAAAGGAAAAAGCTTTTATTGAAGAGTTTAAGGCATTGCATTGTCTTTTATTATTTGGTAATCGGGGTAGTCATCATTTGAAGAAAATTCTTCTTGAAGAGAAGAGATTTTCTCAGGTTCTTTTAGGAAAACTAGACATTGGTGATCTTGATTGGCCAACAGATAAGCTTTTAAATGCTTTAGAAAAAACGTTTGCTCAGGGAAGAGACCCTCAAGCTATTTTTAATTATCAAGCTACCGTTTTAACAGAAGGGAGTACAGA
Organism: Waddliaceae bacterium; assembly: GCA_002709385.1. Classification (GTDB taxonomy): domain Bacteria; phylum Chlamydiota; class Chlamydiia; order Chlamydiales. Next base: position 91,342 of record PAQS01000039.1, on the reverse strand, counting down.
AGATCAAAAGTGTTTGCAAAAATACATTAATTCCGTCCTTAAAGGGACGTATCATGAAATGCGTTACGACGTTTCATCGAATTTACACATGAGTCGATTCAAGGAACTTGCTCCTCAAAAATTTGAAAAGTGGAAAAAAGGAGAAATGAATGTTCGTTTGGAAGAGCTTGTTGCAGATACAGATTATCCAAATTACCTTGTGAGTGATACGGATGATGCGCTTACAGCCTTACATATTGGAGATGATTTTTCTACTTGTCAACGAACAACAGGTGAATACAGTCTCAATAAAGGGCTTCTTGCATATCTTACAGATGGTAAAATACGTTTTATTGTAGTTAGAAAAAAAGAAGGCTCAAAAGAAAGAATGCTTGCAAGGTGCATCATAAGAGTTTTATTTCTTGATGGAGTATATCCTGTAATACATCGTGAAGATATTTATTGTAATGATGTTTCTGGTATTGCAGATTTACAAAAAGCAATCAATAAAATGGCGATGCGCAAAGCTCATCAATTAGGCTTAGAGTTATACGCTTCTAAAATGTTCGAAAATGAAAAATACGATACTAACCTTAGACAATCCTTATATTCTATGAAAGGTGTAGCTCCTTGGGAATACGTAGATTCAGTAACTATGTGTCCTCAAAAAAATCAGGTTTATCATTTTCGCGCATATGAAATTAGGACATAACCTTTGATTTACACCTCCAACCTCCAATGGCTACCTAATCCTTCTATCGTTTTAGATTCAAGGGTTAGGTTTTAATTTAAAGTTTATGTTTTTTGAATTATAGAAAATAATCAAAAAAACAATACCACACAGTAATAAGTCTTCTAGCTTTATTTATAAAAAATAAGTTTTGTAAAGTTTTGAGGTGATAACAGAAAGTTTTTTGGACTTTTTTCAAAAGAGAGAATGCTATAAATTGTTCCCTTTCAGTTCTTACGAGAATAACTATTATGTTATTAAACGCAGAAGTTCGTTATGAAGAAGAGGTCGATGATCATTTTGACTATTTGGAAGATGAGGTAGATTCTCCTCCTATTTTTGGCACGATCGATTTGATAGCTGAAGCTCATCAGCACCTTATGTCCAAAAAAATAGACGATATAGAATATCGAGCCGTTCTTCGTGCATCTCTCGCAGAACTACGTAGTCAGTTGAAAGGGTGGGTAAGTGCAACAGAAAAGGTGACTGCTGAGGCGGAAGCTTTAAACCAGGCAATTGTTGAAAGTATTGTACGGACAGTAGAGGCTCCTGGAGAGCTTGGTTCACAGCAAAATCCACTGATTAAATTTTTCCGTTCTCCCAGTGAAATCACAACGTTGCCAGATTTAAACCTCGTAGTTGAGGCTTTAGTTGATACAAAAGTAAATGGCCGTCGCTTACACGTTTTGAAAGGGGTTTTAGGAGCCGGCACCCAGGTGCCTTGGCCACATCACAGCCTTGGAGGAAGCGATCTAGGTGTTGTGTATGCTTTAAGTTCCGGTTTGAAGGTACATGCCGGACGTAAATCCCGTGATTTATTTATTGGAGAAACAGTTAGTTTACAAAATACGGGTAAATGGAAATTAAGCAATCCAACAGATAGTGAGCTTGCTTTCTTAGTCTTTCCTTCTCATTGTGGAGAAGGAGAAAAAAATGGTTTAATAAAAGATATTATTGTAAAATCGTTCGATGCTTCTTGTTGTATTCCCAATGGAGCCTGGCCTCAATTTGCTTTGGGTGGACAGAAAAAAGAATTAGAGTTAGTGATTTTACAACACCGAGACCCTGATTTTGAATTTGGACCTATTGGTCATCCAGGAATTGAGTTTTCTTTAAATGAAGTTCGAGTTCAAGAAGGGTGTGATCATGATCTTCATTATCTGAGTAAGCAGCACCAAGTTCATTATTTGTTAGAAGGACGTGCTCAGTACTTTCTTGATAATGAGTCATACGTGTTAGAACAGGGGCAGGCAGTTTCGTTTCCTGCTCGAACGCACGTTATGGTGCGCAATTTGGGTAAAGGGGTACTTCGTTATCTCTTGTTAGACGACCCTTATTGGCGAATAGAAAACGACTATCTTTATAGTGAATTTTATAAGAGAGAGGAACCTTTCGATGAGCCAGTCCGACCTGTATTTTCCTAGTCACACTCCAGCTCGAGAGTCCAGCCTTAGCAACAAAGTCGTTCGTGTAGGAAATAGTCCTATACCCAACTCTGTTGCTTTCAAAGTGGAAAAGATGCTCATCGATTATAAAGGCGATCGTTTTGGAGTGGATAAAACAGGGTGGGCGACAGATTACCGCCAATATTCAGAGCGTTATAAAATAGCTCTCGATCACACTAAAAAACGCCTAGAACACTATATTCGGCTTTGTGACTTTGTTGATGCGATTCGTCCCAAGTTAGAAGGATATCAGATTGACGGACCGATTCGAGCTGACCGTTATGTTACACCAGAAAATTACAAGCCAAATCCTAAAGAGCGACAATTATTTCAAAGAGCGCACCTCTCTCTTTTAGCTAAAATTCCCCTCAAGAAGTTCCCTAGTGAAGAAGAAACAGCTGAACAGCTTCATTTAGCAGATGCTCCCATTCAAATTAAGCAAAGATCCATCAAAGCAGGTGTTGAAATTGTTTCGCTTAATGATTGGCTTAACTTGGTCGATATCGTAGAGTCTGTATTGAATACGATGGAAGGATTGATCGATCTACATAAAAGAGGTTTTGCAGTTGTCCAGCTTCGTGGAGTTCATGAAAAAGGTGTTTCTTCTACAGAAGCAGGAGCTCTAGTGGCACAAGAATACCTGAAAAGCGCCCAGCTTATTGAAAAAGCTTTTGTGCAACATGACCCGACAGCTCTTGCTAAATGGCAAGGGATGGAAAAAAAACGGCGTATTCATCAGAAAACAGATAGAACTCCAAGTTACAAACTTTTAAGTGAAAGCGAAGAAGTTCTTTGGGATTATGTGAAAGGAATTCAAGATGGAGCGCGACAAGTGATTCAAGCTTTGCATAGCAAAGATAATGAAATAGAATCCCCTTGACGCTAAGCAAACCGAAGCCTAGACTTCAGCTGAATGTAGACTGATCAAGGCCTTGGTAATGACAGAGCATCTTTCCGATCTTATCGATCGTTCGTCTGTACAGACAGAGCAAACAAACCCTTCCAGTAAAGGGTTGCATTCTCTTAGTGTTTCTCGCTGTGTAGATCTCTTCAATCAAGAAAACATCCGTGTTATTGAAGCTCTTGAAGAAGCCGCTTCAGCCATCAGCGTATTTATTGAGGCACTGGTTCCGCGTTTTCAAGACGGAGGACGTTTGATTTATATTGGAGCTGGTACATCAGGACGTCTTGGTGTGCTCGATGCTTCAGAAGTTCCTCCTACATTTCAAATAGATCATAGCCGTGTCCTAGCTCTCATGGCTGGCGGTGAGGGGGCTGTATTCCGTTCTGTAGAAGGAGCTGAGGATCAAGTAGATGGAGCATATTCTCAATTAGAAGCACTAAAGTTACAAGAAAACGATACTATAGTTGGCTTAAGTGCAGGTGGTTCCACACCTTATGTAATAGGTGCTCTATCATGGATTAAAGAAAAGCACCCTCATTTACTCACAGCTTTGCTTGTTTGTAGTCCAATTCAAGAAACAGCTTCTGTAGATCACCTCATTTATCTAAATACAGGGGCGGAAGTTCTTACAGGATCTACACGTCTGAAGGCTGGGACAGCTACTAAAATTGCTCTAAATACCATCAGTACTACGCTGATGATTCAATGTGGCCGTGTTTACGATAATCTTATGGTGGATCTTCAGGTAAGCAATAGCAAATTAGAAGATCGTGCTCTGAGAATTTTAGGGCAAATATGCCAAGTTAATCGAGAAGAAGCATTTGCTCTTCTTCGACAAGCGAATGGCTCAGTTAAAAAAGCTGTTTTGATGCATGAGTTGAAAATTTCTCAAGAAGAAGCTGATATCAAACTCAATGAAGTCAATGGCTTTCTCCAATATGCTCTTGGAGAAACCAAGAAAATAGACCTGCCTTTACCTTATCAGGGAAGCTTGAAAGAGTTTGTTTCCCAAGTAAAAGGTGATGTCTACTGTATCGATGGTGGCGCTACAAAGAGTGAACTATCTGTTTTTGATATAGATACGAAAAAACAGAAAGGAAAGTCTCGCCGCGTAGGCTCACTAAATATTCATGAAGTAGGCCGTGTTGGAGTCCAAAGAGCACTACATGAACTTTTTTCTCCCTTGTCTTTCCATGAGAAAGAAAAAGCACGTTTAGTATTTGGAATATCGGGAGCGGGCAGAGAGAAAGAAGACCAGTTGATTCTGCGTGTACTTCTCAGTATGGGATTTAAAGCAGAGCAAGTTTTTTTGCGAAATGATGCAGATATTGTTCTGGAAGCTATTGATGATCACGGGCTTGTTCTTATTTGTGGTACAGGTTCTCACTGTGTTGGAGTAAAGGAAGGAAAAATAGCTCGTGCTGGTGGACTTGGACGAATATTAGGAGATGAAGGAAGCTGTTACTTTATGGGGCTTCAAGCTCTAAAACACAGCATTGCAGCAGAATATGGATGGGAAGAGCAAAGTTCGCTACAAAAAAGAATTACAAAAGAACTCGGTGTAGATAATGTAAGGAATTTGATTCAAAGTATCAATTCCGGAGAAATGCCCAAGCAGGAAATAGCTAAACTCGCTTCTTTTGTTTTTGAAGAAGCAGCTTTAGAAGATTCTTTAGCTTTGTCTATCGTTCACGATGCTGTCGATGCATTAGCTACAATCTTACAATCAGTTCTTAATCAGTTGAATCTGAAAAAGACTCAAGTGCATTTAGTTGGAGGTGGGTTTCGTCATCGACTTGGATTAGCAGAAGCATTAAAGAAAAGTCCGCATTTAAACGAATATCATATAGACTGGATCAACCTTGCTGAGGATAACCCTGTATTTTGGACGCTAAGGAGCTGCGTATGGAATTAGAGAGGAAATTAGGTCAGTTAATGATCATGGGCTTTCCAGATACAAATTTGGAAAATCAGCCCTACATTTCATCCCATATCCGAGATCATGGTCTAGGTGGAGTGATTTTATACGGGCGTAACATTCATAATCCTAGACAGCTCCGTAAGCTTTGTGCTGATCTTCACGCTCTTTCACCGCACCCACTCATCATCGGTGTGGATCAAGAAGGGGGAGCTGTTAGTCGTTTAAGTAGTACGAAAGACTTTCCGTCATCTTGTGGTCAGTCTGATTTAGGTATGCTCAACGATCCTTTATCTACTGCAGCAGCGGCCCAAATCACCGCAATATTACTGAAGTCCTCTGGAATTAATTTGAACTTCACTCCTGTTGTAGATTTGGAGCTAAATGCAAATAATTTCCTAGCTGATGCAGGGCGCCTATTCTCTCATGACCCAGAACTTGTATCTCTTCATGCTTGGGAAGTAATACAAGCGCACCAACAGCAAGGTATTTTAACTTGTTTGAAGCATTTTCCAGGGCATGGAAGCTCTTACGAAGACTCCCACTACGGCTGTGTCGATATTACAGAAACATGGCAAGAAATAGAGTTACTTCCTTATCAAACAATTCTCAGTCGTGGTTATCACGATTTAATCATGATGGGGCATATGTATCACCGTATTTGGGATCCCGATCACCCCGCCAGCCTGTCGCCGCATATTATTGAAGGTCTCTTACGTAGAGATTTAGAGTTTTCAGGTGCTGTGATTACAGATGACCTCGATATGGAAGCAATGACTCAGTACTCAGAGCCTGAAGAACTAGCTGTTAAAGCTCTAAAAGCAGGAGTGGATGTTCTTTTATTTGCTAACCATGATGGAAAAGAAGAATTTTTCTTGAAAATAGTAGATTCTCTTGTGCAAGCGGTAAAAAAAGGGGAGTTAAGCGAAGAGAGAGTGGATGAGGCATGGAATAGAGTGCAAGCTTTACGTAAGCGTATTCGACAAAAACAAGGTTTTGCGACAGATAGATAATTCTGTTGCAAAACCCAAAACATTTTAAAAAAGATAAAAGCTGCTATGCATCTTCCACAAGAACCTATTCAACAGGTTTTACAAAGCTATTGAGTGGTTTACAAAAGATGCCACCTTTTCAAGAATGCCTCGAATATCATTGGAAATCTCTTCCTTGGAATGAATATGGTAGTAGGTCACTTTTAACCTCCACTTGCTACCTAATTCGTATTAGGTAGCAAGTCGGAGTAAATCTGATCCAAGCATCAGAATCGTGGCATTTTATCCGGCCTTTCAATCCATTAGGATGAGGTGGCGATAGATTAACAGACTGCTCTGATGACGGAATAGATATAAATTCGGGAATAGCTACCATAGAAATTAGAGAAAGAAAAAACCACTCAATATAATATCTTTGTTTTTAATAAAATAGATGCCTGAATTTCGGCGGCGAGTATGTCAATCAATGGATTACACTAGTATGTATGATAAATATTTCATGCATAAGGAGCTGAAATGATTTGCGACGAAGAAAAAGAGGAATTTTATCAAGCTCTTATTAGGAAAAATTCCCTATACGAAGGCGTCTTTTTTGTTGCTGTAACAAGTACTGGTATATTCTGCCGGCCAACATGTCCAGCACGAAAACCAAAAATTCAAAACTGTGAGTTTTATAAAACAGCTCAAGAAGCTCTTATTGCAGGTTTTCGGCCTTGTAAACGTTGTCGCCCTCTTTCTCCACCTAATGAAGTATCAGACCTTATAGTAAAGCTTGTAGCAGCAGTTGAGAAAGAGCCGGAAAAACGATGGACCGATAAGGACTTTCGAGAACTCTCTGTTGATGCCTCTACGGCAAGGAGACAATTCAAAAAACGATTTGGAATGACCTTTGTGGAATATGCAAGAGCGAGAAGAATGGGAATTGCCATGAAACAGGTAAAGTCAGGGGAGTCGCTTATCCAAGCACAGTTATCAGTAGGCTATGAATCATCAAGTGGTTTTCGAGATGCTTTCTCAAAAATTATGGGAAAAGCTCCCAATAAAAGCAAAGAAACGAGAGTATTCAATGCTGCTTGGATAGATACGGAACTGGGGCCTATGATTGCCATTGCAGATGACCAGCAACTGTATCTCTTAGAATTTGTAGATCGAAGAGGATTGGAGCGTGAAATTGAGCGTTTAAGACAGAAAATGGGAGCTGCGATTGTACCAGGAGAAACAGAGGCTATACAATCTATCAAAAAAGAGCTTTGTTTGTATTTTCAAGGAAAATTAAGCACGTTTTCTACTCCACTGGCATTGCTAGGTTCCGACTTTCAAAAAACGGTATGGAAATCTCTTATGGAAATTCCTCCAGGTGAAACACGGTCTTATACAGAATTAGCTCAAGCGATTGGAAAGCCTTCAGCGTGTAGAGCTGTTGCTAGAGCCAATGGAGCTAATCAAATCGCTATTGTTATTCCTTGTCATCGAGTCATTAACTCGAATGGAGAATTAGGAGGATATGGTGGTGGGCTTGGAAGAAAGAAATACTTGATAGACCACGAGAAAAACCTACCATAAACCTAAAAACTTCCACCAAAGAGGACCTATTGTACCCCAAATCAATAGATTAATGACGCTACAACCAAAGCCCATTGCCCACCAAGAGCGCAATGGGACGAGTCGACAGCCGTAAAAAATGGGAGCAGGACCACAACTATAATGGGTAAGCCCACCAAATAAATTGCTCAAATAAGCCAATAATAAAGTCGCTAAAAGAGGAGGGGCGCCTAAGGTAAGAGTAGCTGCCAAAAAAGCTGCATACATACTACTCACGTGAGGAGTGTTACTCGCAAAGAAATAATGACTATAAAAGTAGGCCAAAGAAACAAGCCCTAATGCCACAGGCCAATCAAGATTACCTGTAAGACCAACAATTTCTTGGCTAAACCAAGAGAAAAAACCCAAAGTTTTTAAACTTGTTCCCAATGAAACAAGCCCTCCAAGCCAAATCAAAGTAGTCCATGCTGTTGATGCAGCAAGGCAATCATCCCACGTAAGAACTCCACACAAAAGAAGCAAACAAAGCCCCGTGATAGCCGCCGTGGTGCTATCAACTCCTGCTTGTTTACCAAAAACCCATAATGTTAGAACGATGCCAAGAGTGGCCAAAGTAAGAATCTCAGGAAGGCTTAGAGGTCCCATTTCATGCAACTTTTTCGCTGCTAATTTAGGAGCTTCAGGAGAAGACGTCACCTCAGGTTTCATCCATCGATAGAGAAAATAAGGAATAATCAAAAGGCTGCATAAGCCCGGAATAGATCCCGCCACAGCCCAAAGGGCCCAGGAAACAGTAATGTTATGACCTGCAGCTGCTTCCACAATCAATGGATTGGCAGCCATAGCAGTAAGAAACAATCCACTACAAATTACCGCGACTTGAAAAGCGCAAATACAAAGAAAACCACAAGTACGCTTTACGTTCTCTGCAGAATATTTTTCTTGAAAATCCTCTGTTAATGCTGTGATCACAGGATAAACGACACCACCACTTCGTGCAGTTAAACTCGGAATAACTGCCGCTAAGCACAATTCACTCAGACTCAAACCATAAGCCAAACCTAAAGTGCTTTTTCCGAGAAGACGTACAAAAATATATGCCGCACGATGAGCAAGCCCTGTCTTCACTAAACCTTGCGCAAGAAAAAAAGAACAAACAATCAACCAAATACTGTTTTTACTGTAAGCGGAGTACACTTCCTCAGGGCTGAGTGTCCCTGTACAAAGAGAAGTAACCATCCCCATCAATACAACAGGTGCTACAGGTAATGGACGAGTAATGATAGCTGAAATAGTAGAAACAAAAATAGCAAACAAGTGCCATGTTTGGTCGCTGAGCTCCTCAGGATGAGGACTAAACCAAATACTTGTACCAATTGTTATGCTAATTAAAAGCGGAAGAAGCTTGGCTCCATTAGGAAGAAGAAAACGCATTTGGTTCATGGCTATGCACTTTTTTATAAGTAGTGAAAAAACAGAGAACTACTATATAGAATCGTTGCTTCTAGCTGCAATCAGTCATTCTGATTTCCAAAAAAAACGTGTCTCGTATTCACCGAGACACGTATGCCAATTTTATTTAAAAGCTAGTCTACAAATGACGGAAACATTTGCTCTCCAATAGCTTCAAGAGCAGTAGTCACGTCAGTATGGTTCTCTAAAAATTGATCAAATTTTTCAAGAACAAGTTCTAACTCTTCTACAGTACAAATTTCTTCAATACCCATAAGTACACAAAATGCAGAAATAGCAGTGATATCAATAAACTCTTTTTTTATTTCATCAAAAGAAGTATCAAGATCAAGTGCTTGAAAGAGATTAAGACATTTTTCAAGAGTATCGATATACAAGCAAGCTTCTTCAGCAGATTTGAAGAAAGAGCTAAAATCCTCAGTAACAAGTCGGACTTCACACCAGCTCCATAAGGTCTCCAAATGCATCTTAATACGAGTTGCTTTAAATCCTTCATCGCTTAAACCATCGATAACACTTCTCAGTTCATTATCCTTAAGCATTTCTAAGGCAGAAGCCATGAGAGGTGGAACTTCAGTGGCGACCTTGTTTATATAATCAGTAATTGTATCGTAGTCTTCGGGGGTACCTATAAGGAGCTGATCAATTGTTTGCACTAGCTCTTCAAATTGCTCTACGGAAGAAGCTTCAATAGTCTCTGTTGCATCGATTGAACTTGCTATATTGTTTATCATAATCGCCTCCTAGTTTGGGCTAAGAGACGATTATGTATATGTAGTAAAATTTTTACAACAGGTGTTTTAAGGGTTATTGAAATGCGGATTGAAGAGTCTGATCAACTTGAGGGTATCTCTGTAAAAATTGATCAACCAAGTCCGAAATACTGTTATATTGTTCTTCGGTGCATACGGAGCTTGAACAGACTAAAGCTGTAAAAATTAAAAAGGCGGTCATAGAAAGAACCTCTTGTCTAAACGCTTCAAAATCTTTACCTAAATCGATCGTCTGTATCCATTTTGATTCGTTTTCAATAGTTTTGATAAACAAACAAACTTCATCAAAAGAAGAAAAAGTCTCTCTTAGATCCTTGTTTCTAGTTTCACACCACTTCCGAAGAAAATCTAGTTTTGCAGCTTTACAGGTGATACGGAACTCTTGTTCATTCAAATGATGGATCATTTTTCGTAGATCTTGTTTTTCAGATAAGAAAAGAATGCCATCGATCAATGGAGGCAGTTCAGTTTCCACTTTTTCAATATAGGAAGTAATGCTATTTCCGTTTTCACAGTTTCCAGAAAGGAGTTGTTGAAGATTTTTCAGTTTTGTCTCCAAAGATTCATTAGGGGAAAGATCAAATACTTCATTCGTGTCGTTTTTTGCAGTGATCAATAGCATAGAGAGTAACTCCTAAGTTCATGGAAAAGAACTGCTTCATACCAATTATTGCTAAAATTTGTAAGAGAAAGTTTTCTTGTCTTTTTTCTTTCTTATAATTTTATGTGCTCATTTGAGATTGATATATAGGTATAGAAATGCAAGTAGCAATGTTAACAAGCTATGAATAAATGTATTGATGCAGCATGCAGAGATACTTTGTCGACTTACTGAATGAAAGATAAATAAAAAACGCGGCGAAGCAAAGAAGCTACGACGCGAAGAGCTTATAAAAGTACATAAAAAAATCTTCAGATGTTGGAGATTTTACCAATTGAACAACTTGTACCTGCTTCACTATTTTTGCAAGCAGCTCGGGGTGAGGGTGTAGTGTATAGTAGTCCCCATTGGAGGTACAACTCTCGTCGCCGCGTTTGATAGTTCTTTAGCCTTATTTTGGCCTAGTCCTCATCTGATATCTGATCACTCTGTTTTTGGAAATACTTTGGATTTTTTATAAGTTTTTGAATCAAATCAGGGTTAGTCAGAGTACTTAAGTCGCCCAAATCATTTTCTCCGGCAGCTAACTTGCGCAGAATTCTTCTCATGATTTTTCCTGAGCGAGTCTTAGGTAGATCAGGAGTTATTATGATCGATTCGGGAACTGCAATAGGTCCAATTTTTTCTCTAATAAATGCAGATAATTCATCAGAAAGACCGCTAGTGTTCACTCCAGATAAAGGAATAACATAAGCATGCAAAGCTTCACCTTTGATTTCATGAGGAGTTGCCACTACTGCTGCCTCAGCAATACTAGGGTGGGATACAAGAGCACTTTCGATTTCAGCAGTTCCTAAGCGGTGACCAGATACGTTAACGATGTCATCAGTACGCCCTACTAAACAGTAATCTCCTTCAGAATCTCTTTGAGCTCCATCTCCACTAAAATAAAAACCCGGGTGTTGAGAAAAGTAAGTTTCTTCGAACCTTTTATGGTCACCCCACATACTACGTGCAATTCCCGGCCATGGGTGAGACAAGCAGAGATCACCGTTTTCAGCTATTGTTGCTTGAATACCTAAGAAAGGACGCCCAGCAAAACCTGGTTTTAGAGTGTGTAAACCTGGAATATGAGTAAGTAGAATGCCTCCAGTTTCCGTTTGCCACCAAGTATCAATAAGCGGTAAGCGTTCTTTACCCACCGTGCTATAGTACCAAACCCATGCTTCTGGGTTGATCGGCTCACCAACAGTTCCTAAAACTCGCAATGTCGATAAATCATATGGTTCAACCCAATCATCGCCTTCTTTCATCAAGGCACGAATCAAAGTTGGGGCAGTGTATAAGATGCTAACTTTGTATTTATCAACAATTTGCCATATTCGGTCTGGGGTCGGACTATTCGGAATGCCTTCGAATAATACAGATGTGCAGCCGTTGCACAATGGTCCGTATACTCCATAACTGTGGCCTGTAATCCATCCAATATCGGCAGTACACCAGTACACATCATTTGCTCCTAAATCAAATACAAATTTTTGCGAAAGAGAAGCATGTAAGAGGTAGCCTGCTTGGGTATGAAGAAGGCCTTTGGGTTTCCCGGTAGATCCTGAAGTATAGAGAATGAATAAAGGGTCTTCAGCGCTCATTGTTTCAGGAGGACAAAAAAGCTCCGCTTTTTCTAGTTCTTCGTGATAGTGTTTTTCCTTCTTTGTATCTAAATGACAAGGACTCGTCCCTCTAGATAAAACAAGTAACTCTTGTACTGAAGGGGCTTTTGCCGCAGCTCGACGAGCAGCTTCTAGTAGAGGGATTTTTTTGCCTCCACGGCAGCTGTAATCTGCTGTAATTAGCAAAGAGCAAGAGGAGTCAGCAAGACGTTCAGCTAAAGCTTCTGAGCTAAATCCCGCAAAAATGACAGAATGAACAGCGCCAATGCGTGCACATGCCAACATGGCAGCTGTTGCTTGAGGGAGAAGAGGAAGGTAAATGCCGACCCGGTCTCCTTTTTGTACTCCCATATTTCGAAGCACATTTCCGAGCCGGTTGACCTCTTCGTAGAGGTTTTGATAAGTCCATATTTGTGTTTCTGTATGATCGTCGCCTTCCCAATAGTAAGCCACTTGTTCGCCTTTACCAGAAAGGATGTGACGGTCTAAACAGTTTACAGAAACATTTAGAACTCCGTCGGAGAAGAAAAAGTGGTAAATGGGACCTTGATTTCGGTCCCAATTAAACGAAAAAGCAGAACTAGGAGGGTGTATCCAGTCTAGTTGTTTTGACTGTTCCAACCAAAATGCTTCAGGGGTTTTGATACTTTGTCTATAGAGCTCTTCGTAGTCTTTCAAAGATGAAAAATGCTGGTGATCATTTTTCACTACAAATTTACGTTTTTCCGTTAAAACTCGATCAAAACCCATGGACTTACTCCCATTCAATAGTACCTGGAGGCTTAGAAGTGATATCGTATACTACCCGATTTACCCCGGCAACCTCATTTACAATACGAGTGGAAATATTTTGGAGAACCTCAGGAGGGAATGCATAGCACGCAGCTGTCATGCCATCGTTACTGGTAACGGCTCGTAGCCCAATAACCTGTCCTTCAGTTCTTTGATCTCCCATTACTCCAACTGTAGCAATAGGAATAAGAACAGCAAATGCCTGCCAAATTTCGTTGTATAGCCCAGCTTTTTGGATTTCCTCTAAATAAATCGCATCTGCTTGTCTAAGAGTATCTAAGCGCTCTTTGGTGATTTCACCCATAATACGAATAGCAAGGCCAGGACCAGGAAACGGATGACGCCAAAGCATCTTAGGCGGGATTTCAAGAAGCTCCCCAATCGCTCGTACTTCATCCTTGAATACTTCAGAGTTCGGTTCTACTAAGTGCCCCTTTTCTCTCTTTTCTGCAATGAATGGTGGGTTGACATTGTGATGTGATTTGATTACAGCAGCATTTTTCCCGCATCCCAAACCACTTTCAATAAGATCTGTATACAGAGTTCCTTGGCACAGATATGTGTTATCAAGATCAAGTCCGATTTTTGGGATCTCTTCTTCCATGATTTCAACAAAGAGATTACCGATTCGCTTTCGTTTTTCCTCAGGCTCTGTTACCCCTTCTAAAGCACTCAAAAAACGCTTTCCGGCATCAACGACATGTAGATGAGTCATCCCTTGCTCTTCAAACATTTCTTTTACAGATTCTGTTTCGCCTGCACGCATGAGGCCTGTGTCAAAATAGAGGGCGTGAACATTGTCTTCCCCAATCGCCCTACAACAAAGAAGTGTGGCAACCGTGGAATCAACACCGCCACTTACTAAGCTTAATACTTGTCGGGTGCCCACTTTTTTTCGGATATCTGATTCTAAAGCTGAAATGTAATCATCCATTTTCCACGTAGCTTGGCAGCGACAAAGATCCAAAAAGTTTTGAAGAATAGTTCTTCCGTGTTCTGTGTGATTTACTTCAGGGTGGAATTGTAAGGCAAACTGTGGTTTTTCTTTATGTTGAATCGCAGCGAGGTGACCATTACTACTATGGGCAATAGGGTGAAAGCACGGAGCTAATTCTGAAACGCTATCACGATGACTCATCCATACTGTCTGCTCACTATCAAGAGAACTAAAAAGAGGAGCATCTACTTGTATACTCAGAGTCTGTTTACCGTATTCTCCAATTTCTTTTTCTTCTACAGTACCACCATTCACATGGTTCAATAACTGCATGCCATAGCAAATTCCTAAAACAGGAATATCTGTATCTAAAATAGAAGGGTCAAAAGGAATCGTTGAATCTTTAACCGATTGAGGACCACCGGACAGGATGATTCCTTTAGGATTACCTTGAAGAATGTCAGAGACAGGTGTTTCTGGTGTAACAATTTCTGAGTAAACCTCTTGCTCCCGTATACGCCGTGCGATAAGTTGAGTATATTGAGAACCAAAATCTATTATGGTAATTTTATCACTGTGTTCCATGGAAGTCTCCTGTTTAAGAAGGCGTCCATTTTAGCGGATTCTTCCAGTATGTCAATCAATGGATAGGTGCTTTTCTACATTCTTGCATCACCATACATATATTCTTAACTTTCTGATTATCTTTTCTTTACATGCTTTCTTTATTTTTAGATAAATGAAAGTAGGTGAGTGATGACAGGATCTTATATTAGCAATATGCCAAACAGTACGGAGTGCTCTATAGAGGTTTATGCTCCAACTTGTGAAGAAGCTGCAAAAAACTATGATTTTGGCTTGTTTTTAGATTATCTTTTCCAAGAGATAAGGTTTCAGAATGAGTATGGAACGATCGTAGACAAAGAGATTTCTGTCGTGAAGCAATTACTTGGAAAAAGTCTTCGAAAAACGACGATTTTAAGCAAAGAAAAGCAATTTTTCCAAAGGTCCGCAAATGCAATAGCATTTGAGGACCAATTCCACAAGATAGTGCTTGCTTTGGCAATGCTTGCTACATTGACTTTTGTTGCAGTTACTCTTTTTAGCACTATGGATTTTTCTTCAGGTGCAAGTACTTCTTTAGCCTTTTGTGGAGCTGGGATCTTCTCATTTATAGGTGTAAATATATGTAATAGTATACGTCTGAATAGTCAGAATAAGACAGCATTAAAACAAAGTAGTGGGTTTATCAGACAAAATAATTGGGCTAATTCGGTTCTTTGTAGTTTTCCTTCGCGCCGTTTACAGTTTATGCCGAACTATCCTTGTACTTTTCCTAATGCAACACAGTTGAAATCCTATGGAAATGAGTTAATAGAAATTGCAAAAACTGCCGTGTACAGTACCTTAAATAAAGTAAACAAAGCAGTTTTAGTTTTATTTGCTGATGATCAATTAGATCATAATGGTGCAAATTATATGTTTTCATCTCCCAAAGCAAAATTTAGTAGTCTTCTTGGTAATTTAAAGCTTTTAGAAAAAGATCATGCAATAAAAATCATACGTTTTAAAGATATGGAATCCTTATCAAGGTCTTTGGATGCATTCACTCAAGAAAATGAACAAGCTAAATTTAAACATGTATGGTTAACCGGGCACGCATCAGGAAGCATATTTGCACTGGGAAAAAATGACTATTTACAATCTGATAATGAATCGATTAAGAACTTCGCTAGAATAGTAGGAAAGCATTTAGATAAAAGGGCTCTTTTTATTATTGGAGGATGTGAAGCTGGGGCTTGCTTGGGAAATGGACGCAGAAATATTTCTCAAGAAATACATCATGAAATTACCGAGCTATGGCGCAAAAGATACCCAGATAAATCAGCACTTTTTGATGTAGAGCTGAGTAGCATTTCCTATAATCAAAATATTCCCGGAGGAGATTGGTACAGGCTACAACGAGAACAATCATTTTTCACTATAAGCGCAGATTCGATGGCTGATGCTTTTGAAGAAGAAACTCAGACAGTCATTCCTGTAGAGTATATTTCAGAGAAAACAAAAAATGGTTTCCTTTGCGTTACGCGGTATTCAGGTCTAAATAATCAAACAAAAAGTTTCTATACAGAAAAGGTTACTATAGATTTGTAGTGGTGTTGTTTTTTTTTATTAATAAATAAATCACTATTTTTGTTGAAATATTAAGAGGTTACTGTGTCTTCAGTTACAGGTTTTATAGATAATATTTGTGATAGGAATCATCAAGCGATTGTTTCCTATGAAAATGTAGCAAAAACTTATGATACGGGTTTGTTTTTCAAATGTGTATGTCAAGAAATCAAGGCAAAAGATCCCGGTCATTTGGCAGAAAAGCAGATTGATGTGATCAAACATTTTCTGGGAACTTGTGCAGAGACGATAGATTTATCAGAGGAAGAAAAAGCTCTTTTTCAGAAATCAGTAAACGCAACAACGTTAAATAATCACTTAAAAAAAATAGTGAGTATAGTTGTAGCAGCTCTTTCTATTGCTGTATTGAATATGGATTCTGAGTCATCTACATATACATATGAAGGCAGCTTGATCATGAGGTTTTATATAATATGCTCAATAGTTGCGATCGCCTCTCTTTGTTTGAAGTTAAGAGTGAAGGTTTTAGAAAACAATGATCATACGATAGATTCTGAGAGTCCAGAGCTACTTATGCAGAGAAATTGGTCGTGTTCAGTAAAAAAAGGAAAGCCTTTACATACTTTATCTTTAGATACAGATTATTTTTATATGCTTCCTAATGCTAGGCAATTGAAAAGTTATAAAAATATGCTTATTGAAATTTCAAAAATTATAGTAGGAAGTACAGAGCAAAAGACAAATAAAGCTGCATTGATTCTTATTGCAGATGATAAAGTTGATCACAATGGTTCTAATTATTCTTTATCGGTACTAGCTAAATCGAGTGGTTTTCTTGATTCTCTAAAATTTTTAGCAAAAGATCATAAAATTTTAATAACTCGTTTTTCATCTATAAAGAATCTAAGAAAACGAATAAGTGATTTTTATACAGAGAATAAAAATATTACATTTCGACATTTATGGTTTGTTGCTCATGCTAGTAAAAATAAATTACAGTTGTCTAAGAAGTTTTTATTAAAAAAAGATAGTAGTGAATTATCTTCTATTTCAAAAACCTTAGGTGGTTGTTTAGGTAAGAAGGTGTTTCTTTTAATAGAAGGTTGTGAAGCTGGAAAGAATCCGGAAAATAAAAAAAGCAATATTTCTCAAGAGATACATAAGTCTATACAGTCAGTATGGTTAAAAAAATATGCAAAAAGTAATAGATCAGAACTAGAGATGAGTTCTGTAGCATACTCGTTAAAAGGGTTGGTAGATCAATGGTATATTTTTAATCGCGAAAAAATAATCACAGGAGCAGTTTCTGTAAGAAAAACAGAGGGTGGTCTTCTTTGTCACACTCGATATTCAGGAAAAAGCAATAAAGTCATAACTGAATATAAAGAAACGGTAACAATTAATCTTTAGGATATGAGTTAGTTAAAATCTTATTGTATCTTCAGTTGCTAATTATTTAAATTTCCAATAGCTATCCAACGCTGCCAACTTAAGAAGATAAGTTATCAGACTACCGAGAAGCTTACAAAAGCAGTGAGCCAGGCGTGATTTCTAAGTTTTTAAGAATTTTTTATGTCTTTTTGCAAATGTTTTGAAGGTGATAAGACTTTCTTCGTGTCTTAGCTTCTTTGATTCGCCGCGTTTAAGTGAACATGCTGTAGATAGATCGTGATTGGAGGATAAAAAGAAGCTACGAAACGGCGAAAGAGCAATAATTCCTGAAATGCTTGCAAAAACAGTGAAGCAGACACCATTTCCAAGTTTTAAAAACAGATTATGTCTATCTATTCCCAAATAAAAAACAAAGATAACGCGCAAAAAGCTTTTTAATTATTTTATTTATTTAATTTGCAAGAAACAAATTAGTTTAAATTTAGTTTTGTGTCTGTTATTATTTGTTTTTAAATCGTAAATTTTGAGGTTTTTATGTTTAAAAAATTAATCATTGTCTTTTTGCTTGTAGTTATCGGTGCTTCGTTTGTTTTACGTGCAGAAGAAGAGATTCAAGCTTTAGCAGGTAATCGTGATAGTGGCTTTGATCTATTAATTGAAGATGTAGATATTACTCAAACAGATCTTATTCATTTAGAGCAGGAAAAAATTCTTAAAGAACTTAATCAAGAAAGCTCTATTCTTGATCAAATCAATGAAAAAGCGCTTATTAGCTAGTCATTGATGGCGGTAATAGATTTCTAGTTTTCTTAAAAAATGATTTAGATTTTTGAAATTAACTCTAGCTTTTGTGAGCGTTTCATTTTTTTTATTTCAGCCTCTCGTTTACTGGCAGAAGAGCGATTTGAGTGCTTTTCTTGGTAAACAACCGCTTTCGGAGCTGAAAAATGAAAAAAGCGGGCACCTTTTTGCCCGCTTTGATGTTCAGAAAAGCGTCGTTCCAAGTCTTTGCAAATCCCTGTATACAGCTTTCCTGATTCTGTGCGGATGATGTAAACATCCCATTCATCTTTTTTCAAGCTTTTTGCTCCTCACGAATAGTATCAATTCGTTGTAGTACCGGTGGGTGACTATGTTCTAGAAAAACTTTCAGAGGATGGGGAGTGAGGTTTGATAAACTATCTACAGAAAGCTTTTTCAAGGCAGAAATCAATTTTTCTCCATGTTCATAGGTATGAATTGCGTAAGCATCTGCTTCGAATTCATGTTTTCTGGAAAGAATGTTACTCATAAGAGAGGTAAGAGTACTGAGGGGAGAGTAAAGAAATGTAAAAAACACTAGGCTGGCATAGACGCTGAGATGTTCCATTGAAAAAGCTTCAAATAGAGCAGGCCATTTCATGCAAAGGTGCAAAAAGTAGAAAAGAATACCTGTATTGAGTATTCCAATGCTTAGCATGCGAACAATATGTTTCTTTTTAAAATGCCCCATTTCATGAGCTAAAACAGCAACCAGTTCTTCTGTAGAGTAGTGATTCACTAATGTATCAAAAAGAACAATTCTTCGGCTTTTTCCAAAGCCTGTAAAAAAAGCATTGGCTTTTGTGCTTCTTTTCGAAGCATCCATAGTATAGACACCAGAAAGAGAAAAGTTTTGCGATTTTGCATAGGTTTCAATAGCCTCTTTCAAGTCGCCATCAGGAAGGGCTTCGAATTTGTTAAATAGAGGCATGATGAGAACAGGAACCAAAAACATGAATAAAAACTGCAAAGCAGTCATGGCTATCCAGCAAAATAACCAGGCTTGTGAACCAGTACTCTCAAAAAACCACAAGATCGCAGAAAGAACAATGCCACCAATAAGAGACCCAATGATGATCGCTTTAATTTGGTCGGTAAAAAAAATCCAAGGAGTTGATTTGTTAAAGCCATAGCGTTCTTCAATAACAAATGTATGATAGATCGATAAAGGAAGCTGAAGAAGGTAATTGATTCCAGCAATACTAGCAATGAAAAGCAAGCCACGCTGAATCTCGCCATCTACAACGCTACGCACCCAGCTATCTAAAACAGGAAAAAAGCCCAAAAAAATAGCTGAAACTAAAACAAGGGTGCTCAGGGTACTGTTCCAAAGAGAAAGGCGAGTGTTGTCTTTTAGGTATAGTTGTGACTGTTTGTACTTGTCTTGATCATAAACATCAGCAAACTCTTTGGGAAGGTCAGGAGATGCATGACGCACATTCAACGTCTCAACCATAAGTTCTAAGACATAATGAAAAAGCAAAATCGCTAAAATAATGTATAAAATAGACATAATTGTTATTGACTACGTGAGATAATATTTACGGTAAGTTCTTCTAAAATTCGAGTATCTGCAGGAATTTGCTTTAGTGTATTTAAAGCATGATCCTGCAGTTCAATAGCATAGTTTTGAGAGGCTTCAAGGCCTAAAAGAGAAATAAAAGTCGCTTTTTCTCGCAAAACATCAGTGCCACCAGCCAGGCCATGCTTCTCCTTGCCAGCTGTAAGATCTAAAATATCATCCACGACTTGAAAAGCAAGACCCAAATCAGAGGCGAAATCCACAAGAAGACCCATTGTTTCTGCGTCAGCATTCGCAATTAATCCACCAAATTGAACGGCAGTGGAAAGAAGAGCACCTGTTTTACAACGATGAATATGTTTCAAACGATCTAAGGAAATCGCTTTCCCTTCACTATCTAAATCCATCACCTGTCCGCCAATCATCCCGTGAGCACCTGCTTTTTGAGCTAAAAGACCAATCAAAGTAATACGGGTCTCAGCGTTAATTTCAGTGCAATCAGCTAAAGCTTCCATGGCATAAGTGAGTAGGTAGTCTCCAGTAAGAACAGCTAAGCCCTCTGGATAGGCTTTGTGCAAGGTTGGCTTGCCACGGCGGAAATCATCATTATCCATACTAGGAAGGTCATCATGAATCAAAGAATAACAATGAAGAAGCTCAATCGTACAGGCAGGAGTAAGAGCTAGGTCAGAAGAAACTCCAAGAGCCTCGGCAGTCGCTAAGGTGAGAATCGGGCGAATCCGCTTACCTTCTCCAAATAACGAATAATTCGCTGCATCAAAAAGTTGACTGTAAGGACAGTCTAATTTAGGGATCATTCGCATAAGTGTATGATCAATCAATCGTTTCTTTTCTGCTAAGAATGTCTCAAGGTTCATCACAATCACAATTCCGTTACCTCAGCTGTTCAATAAAAAACAGTGTAGTAGATTTGATCTATAGATCCAATACACAATGAGTAGAAATTTTATTGTTGGAAAATGAAAAAGATGTTTTTAAGTGATTAAATCAATAGGGGTTTGTTTTTGTTTATTTTGTTGTTTGTTTTAGTTTGTTTAAAAAAGTAAATTAAAATTATTAAAATAATTTTGTTTGTTTTATAATAACATTGTTGTGTTTTGTGTGAAGGAGAGAAGGTGCTTAGTCGAGGGGACTTAATTTCACAGTTTATATCTATTGAGATCTTAGAAGATAAGTTGTTTAAGCTTATGCCTAAAGAGCTTTTTCCTGATCATCCTAATTTTCGTAAGTATCTGAATAGTAAGCTAGATACAATTCCTATGCTTGGAAGTTTAGGGGCAGGTTTATCTACACCCTTATCTAAGCAGCTGAGTCACTGTAGTCAAGATCATCAGGCTCACGAATTACTTATTTGTTTGATGGAGAGTATGCAAGCGGTTCTTCTTGCTTTAGAAGCTCTTCCTGAGGGGGATAAGAATAATACAGATCAATTAGTAGCTCAGCTTACTGTTTCTCAGTATGATAACCTTCAAGCATATCGTCGCTCTGTTTTAAAAGGGGCATGCGATCATTTTCAAAGCTTTATTCAGCTGCAAAATTCAGCGGCAAAAACTTTATTGGGGTTTCTTTTTTCTCAAATTAGCGGACAAGCGGAAGTTTTGTGGAAAAAAGAATTTCCAAAGCTGTGGGCATATGGAGTTCTTTGTTTATTTGGTGCAAGCAATCGAAAATTCAAAGATGGGGAGTCTCTAGAGCTTGCCCGTGCTGGTGTTCATTTGGACGAGTTTAAGAAAAAGCTGGAAGAATACTACCCAGTTTGGGGGGCTTTTCTAGTGAATGCTGGTTGGATTGATAAGGCTTGGTTATTGAAGCAGCATGACGAATTGATTCTTCTTTATTTAATCAACTCTCTTGCGGGAACGGTAAAAAAGTTCAACTCTCTTAAAAAAGAGAATCATTTTAAAGAGATTGCTGATGAAGAAAGAGAACGTTTTCATAAAGTATATCGTGAGACACTAGCGATAGGACAAAATTTCTTATCAAGCTCAGGAATAAAAGCTTGGATGGCTAGTAAATCATTAGGTATGGGAGTATCAGCTTTAAGTCAAATGGATGTGAGTAGGCGTTTGCTTACACCATTAGCTAAAGCATGGCATAAATGGCTTGGTGATTAGGAACACAGTTCTATAGATTTTATGAATAAGTTCAGGAAATCTTTGATTATATATTAACACAGAGGCGCAGATTTAAGTGACAGAAGCATAAACTCTTTCTTTCCTCTAGGTCTCTGTGTTTAATTCTCTAAGCTCTCAAACATCTTCTAGGTCAAAACTAGAAAGTAACCCCTTTTGGTGGTTTGATGAACTTGTCAAGTGCTATGCGATTGAGGTTGATGTTGAAAGCAATTCGATCACTCTCTTCTCGGTGGAGGTAACTAAGTCGCACTCGCCAAGAGCAGTAAAGTACGGTATGTAAGGTTACAAGTACTTCATTGTAGTTTGGTTCGTCTGCTCTACGGCGACCGTGTCTTGATCTAACTTGTAGAGCAAGATTGGGTTTTAAGCGCCAAAAAGCATGAAAGAGATAAGTATCTCTAAGATCTGATACATCAGTAGCTAATAAATCTGCTTCGGAGAGAAAGTTCTCCATCATAAAATTATCAGGATCTAATTTTCTGTAGTGGTACTCACTTCGGTGACGGTATTCACATGCAAAAGCTAAATCTTTTGAAACAGTCCATTCTAAACGGCCATTGTAATGGCTGAACTCTCCGTGATCAAAGTCCCATCCACCATCTAAGAATAAATGAAGTTTTTTACCGCAGCGGTAGAAGAAGTCGGCGTTAGCTCTTGGAAGAGTGTTGTCGAATGCATTTGCACCTCTGAAGCCGTTTGCATAAATATCTGCAGTAAACAATCGTGATACTTCGCTACCATGCCGCTTGTAGATTAGGTTACGCATTCCGAATTTCCAAGTATGCATGTTCCAGTAAGCATCATGGATATCGAAAACAAAATGCTCCTCAGGACTACTTCCAGGGTATGTACGATAATAGTAGTTTGCGTATGGCTCACAGACGTGTTTTTTGTTTCCGCTAATTTTGTGCCAACGAGTGTTGACGTCTATTCCTCCACGGGCAGTGCGAACAAGTTGACGCTTATCGTCTTGACTATCACCGTAATAAATACCATTCGCTTCTACAGTTGGAATAAAGTTAATCCATCTATAGTGAATAGGGCGATAAAACATCTGATTCACTTGTGCTCGAAAAGCACTGATGTTTTCTGCGTCTGTAAGCTCGTTAGCAAATTTCCAGCTAATATAGCCCACAGTAAAATCACTTGTACCGATAATCCCAGTATTTTTTCCAAGTTCGTAAGGCTTCCAGGTGCCTGAAAAAGAAGGGATTTCTTGCTTAACACTGTGGAAGTTGTTTAGGCGCACTCGACTGTATACAGAAAAAATACGGCGTTCTTGACGATGGTGGATGGCACCTTCAGTATATTCTTTAGGTTGCAAATCGAAGTATTCTTCTCGGTAGTCATTGTCTACATCATCATCACTGAGTTTGTGATATTCAGCACGGATAGTCGTGTCACCGTCATGAGCAACTTGTCGATAATACCCATCAAATGCCCAGCGAAGCTCATTTTCTCCAGGGTCATCGTAACGAGCATCCCAAGCTACAAAGTTTCGCGTAAGAAACGAACGTGAACCATCAAGAGATTCATACTCTGTTTCTATTCCGGCACCAGGACCATGCGTTAAACGAACGTCTCCACGTAGAAAGACATCCCATGTACGCCAGCTGGCAAGATGATAACGCATCATGATACGAGCACCACCTCCACCTCCCCAACGGAAGCGAATATCAAACGGAGGACTCTTCAAACCTTCCAAGTCTGCTTGAAAACGAGGCATCCATAAAAGAGGAATGCGGATGAAGCGAAAACGAACACCTTTTGCGCTTACTCTTTGATTCGGGTATAAACGAACGCTTTTAGAGCGGACTTGCCAGTCACTTTCATCTCCTTCACAAACAGATAAATAAGCGGAATGTAAAACGAAAGATCCATCAGATTTTAAAGAGACTTTATTGGCTCCCATGAACCATGGAGAAATTTGCGTTCGTCCATTAGTTAAGATTCCTGTCTTTGTTTGGAAATCATATTCCAAATGGTCGCCTACAAAAAACTGCTCTCCATATTCAATCAATAAATGCCCAGATGCCTTTACATGGGTAACAGGCTGCCCATCAATCACCTTACGTGTATAAGTAAAGTTGGTGGCTTGTATGCGCATATCACTAGTGGAGATAACTCCACCTTTCTCTGTACTAAGTACACCGTCTTTGAATACAGGATCGCGTAAATCTACACTTAACCCCTCTGCAAAAGCAGCATTAATCGTTTCGTTTGGAGGATTGGCTCCAGCCATTAATCCACATGAGCATAAAAAAGCGATACCAAGACGAAGAAAAAGACGGCTGCGCATGAAAGGTCCTTTTAATGTAGCTAATTAATGCCGATCATATAATGCGATTTTTTATTAGCCAAGGAGATTATTATATTGTTGCTTGTATAACTAAAGATGCAATAAGGGGACGAGCTTCTGGCGGACTTTCTAAAATGATCTCAAGTAAGGTTTCGATTCCATTTTGATCCTGACGCTGGGCAAGAGCTTGCACACTCTCCATAAATAAGGCTGTTGTATCTTCAGGAGAAAGCTCATAAACAGTGCTTTCTAATTCGCTACTCATCCATGGTAATTGTGGACGCATTCTTAATTTACTACTCAAAAGTTGTTGTTTCATCCAAAGCTCAATATCGCCTGCATAAGCTTGTTCACCTGTGATTCTGTAAAGAGCAAGGTTACAAGAAATACGTACTAAAGGACGCCCAAGCATTTGTCGGCTTGATTCCAAAAGCTCTAAGGTTTCAGGGCTTCTATGGTTTTCAAGATAGTATACAGCAAGACGGGTAAGATGGTTTTTAGGGTTTTGAAGAAGCTTTTGAGAAAGTTTAAGAGAAAAAGTATCTGAAATTTCAAACGATTTTAGTAGAAATGCCTCTAGTAATCGATCAGAAACCTCCATTTTCATGGGGTTTGTAGGGTACCTTTGGATATTCCAATAATATAGTGCTCCACCAGGAGACTGTTCGCGTACAAGGGTTGAATCGGAGTCTTTTTCGATAAAAAATTCTAAAAAGTTAGGAAGACAGCGTTCATCTCTTTGTTGCAATAAGGCAATCGTCGCGTTTAAACGTACCGAATGATCTTGATGTTTTGTTAAAGCGTAAAGGGAATCGGCACTTTCTGGAATTTGAGCGAGGATATTGATGGCATATAAGTCACCCGTTTCGGCAATACGGGTTATTTCTGGAATTGTTGTCTCATCACCGAGCTGATAAAGGCTATTGAGAGCGCTTAGAGAAATAGAGGAGAAGGAAGCTTGGCGGGCTTTTTGCAATTCTTCGATAGCAAAGTGATCGTTGAGTTGGGAAAAAGCAAAAAGACAGGCCTCTTTTTGTGCATTGTGGATTTGCTTATTGAGCTGGTGAATTTCTTCTAAAAGTTCATCTCGCTTATAACGCGCTATGGATAAAATGCTTTGCACACGTACAAGAGGGTCATTGTGGTGCAAAAGTTGGCGCAAACGACGAAGAGAAGCTTGAGACCCTTCACAAGCATAAAGTTCAGCAAAAAACATTTGAAGTTGTTCAGGAACTTTTTGATACAGTGCGTCTATTTGGTAAAAGGCATTAGTGCTTTGTCGTTTAGCAAGAAGGTAAGCTGCTTGTAGGCGAATCATCCAATTTGGAGAACTCATGGCAAAAACAAGAAGTTTATCCACATCTCCACCGGAAGACTGTTCAATTAAATTAAGTGTAACAAGTTGTACCTCTGGGAACTTACTATGAATAGCTGACTCAAGAATAGGGAAAAGATCTTGATCTTGAGAAATGCTTGCACCATACAAGGCCATGATTTGGGTTCCTGGTCGGCCATGAATCCCAGATTCCCAAATTAATTGCTTAGCAAGCATACGAAGAGTTGTAAAATCATGTACACCTGTTTGTCGAGCATGTGCCAAGTAGCTTGCAATACCTTCTGTAGCCCGTCCAGAACCAGCTAAATATCTGCTATGCTCTAGTGTTTGAGGAGAATCGGGCACAGCCAAACGATATGCTTGCTGATTCGAACTACAAGCTTGAAGTAATAAGCAGGAAAAAAAGATGTTTAGCTGTCGGATAGGTAATCCCATAAATCAATCTGCATTTCTTTAAGTAGTTTCCCTAAGGTACTTATGGGTAAACCCATCACATTGTAGTAGCAACCTTCGATTCTTTTGACAATGATGCTGCCGGCACCCTGAATGGCATAAGCGCCTGCTTTATCCCAACAATGCAAGGATTCAATATAGTTCTGGATCTGGTCTAGGGTTAAAGGGTGAAACAAAACCCGAGATTCTTCTGTGGCATGGACTAATTTAGAGCCTTTACCTACGGTTACAGCTGTAAATACTGAATGCCAAGATCCTGATAATTGTTGTAAAGCAGCTTCAGCTTCTTCTTGCGTTTTTGGCTTGCCATATACAGTGCCTGCTTGATAGACAATCGTATCAGCAGAAATAATAGTTCGTTCTGGATGTAGCACAGAAAGCGCGCGCATTTTTTCATCCGACAAAGCTTGTACGTAAGCTTGAGCATCGCCTTTAAAAACAAGGCTTTCTTCGTTAAATGGCGAAGGGATTTGTTCAAAGGGTAAGGAAAAATAGCCCATGATCTCTGCGCGACGAGGAGATTGAGATCCTAAGATTAGCTTTTGTTCCATAGTGATCTGTAGACCTTTTGTTTACGATAAGAACACTTGTGAAAAGAGCTTCACATCAAGTTGTTCGGGTATTAAGTCAGGACAATGTGTTTTGAGAGAATCCCGAAGAGATTGCTCCCATTCTTTGATTTGATCAAGAGTAGGCTCACCATGATCAATAAAAAAACCTAGGTATTCACGGTCTTGATAGGTACTTTTACACAAAGCTTGTTCAGATTGATTGGGTAAAATCAGCACCTGCTGCCAGGTAGAGCTATTGCGTAAATGCATGTTCAACTCACTATTTAAATACACACCAATAAAGATCTTAGCGCAAATTCCTTTGAGTGCGTCAGCTGAGCCTAAAGACATGAAACCTCCGTTACTTCACTTTAGAGGAATGCTAGCACATGAAGATATTAAGCCCAATTATGAATCGTTTCTTGGGCTTAAGGAAAGATAAACGCGGCGAAGTGAAGAGGCTACGACGCAGAGAAAAGTATGTTTCAAATGAACTGGAAAAGTAGAGATGGGAAATTCGTTTCTTTTCGTTTCGCCGCGTTTTTCTAAATTATGAAATAACTTTAAATCTCAATAACCACTGTAGCTACAGCGTAGTTTTCTGAGTGGCTAATTGATAAGTGGAATCGGTAGTTCTTGAATCGAATGGCTAGGTCTTTTATCCAGTGGACACAAGGCGCTCCTTGATTATTAGGTAAAATCTCAAGATCTAACCAAGATAAGTGCTCGCCAAAACCCGTTCCCAAAGCTTTAGATATGGCTTCTTTAGCCGCAAAGCGCCCCGCATAGTTGGGGGCGCTATCTTTGTACTTATTGCAATAAGCCTGTTCGGATGGAGTAAAGATTTTTTCTTGAAAACGCTTGCCGTGTCGCTGAAGGCTACGGCGAATTCGTTCAATTTCTACAATATCTGTTCCTACTCCATGTATAGCCATAATTATCGAGACACACCTGTGTACTCTGAACGGCTTGTACTACGTGTTGCCGTTTGCTCTGCAGCTGGAATCTGCCCTGCTGCTGCAGCACTTTCACGTGTGTTACAGAAAATCATGCGACCAGAACTTGTGTGCTTAACCGAAAGAACTTGTGCTTTGATGGTTTCACCAATGTAGTCTCCGCCACCATTGACAACAACCATAGTACCATCATCTAAATAACCCACGCCTTGTCGAGCTTCTTTTCCATAACGTTGAATTTTAATTGTAATGCTTTCACCAGATTGAGTGAGAGGCTTTAAGGCATTAGATAGGCGATTAATGTTGATGATTTTTACACCTTCCACAGCAGATGTTTCTACTTGATTCATCTCAGCAGTAATAAGGTTAGCGTTTGTAAGGCGAGCAAGTTTCACCAATTTTCCTGTGTGTTCAGAAATTTCAGGAAAATCTGTTTCGTTGAAACGCACGTTTAAATCTGGCATGGCTTCAAGTTTCTTGATGACTTCTAAACCACGACGAGCACGGTTACGGATTCCCTCATCACTGTGTTCTACTTGTGCGTAAAGAGTATTAAGAATGAAACGAGGAATCACTAGAAGACGGTCTACAAGACCAGATGTAGCAAGGTCAATTAAACGAGGATCAGATAAAGCTGAAGAATCTAAAATAAGATCTCTTTTGTTGTTTCCTGAAGTTTTGAAGCGTACAAAAGGAAGAGAAATATAGAACTCTTCTGAAGCGCGAATAGTTAATGTAATGGCTAAATATGTAGAAAGAAGGAAAACAATTGTTTTTACAGTGGAAAGCAATTGAGGGTCTGTTGTGTTTGGAGCAAAGCTTAATACAGCTTCCAAAACAGAAGTACTTGCTGTACCTAAAAGGTAACCTGCAAATAACCCAATTGTAATGGTGTTAAGAGCGCGTATGGAAAAACGACGGAAAGCATACTCAACACCCAATAAAAAGAAACTGGTAAGTATACCAAGACCAAGACCTACTGTTAAAGATAAGGCACTCATTTCTCCCAAAATAGAAATGGTATAGGTGCTCATAAATAAAATACTTAGCAATGTAAAAAAAGTACGAGCGAACGCAGTGGTTACATTCATCAGAAATTATTCCTAGTTTACTGTTGTGAATTTTTTTCTTTAATTATCCTAAAACCATTACTGATGGACTCTCACTATTTAAAAAATAGAGTCGCATCGAGGAAACTCCCTTTCCCTGTAATAAGCTTCTTCAAAGATTATCTTTTTAGAAGTTGATGACTAGAAACTTGAAACATATAGCGAGTCAAGTGATAGCCATTACATGAATTCTAATAGGGTGAATCATTGTTTTCCACAGGGATTACATGAGTAAATTTTTTTTTGTTAATAAGAGAAGGAATGCAGAGTAAATTCTCTCTCAAGAAACCTTGTCTCGAACCCTGTGTTTTTTTGTGTAAGCTTCAATGACTACCTAATCAATATTCAATTGCAACCGGATCTAGTCATCAAGTAGAATCATGGCTTCTCTTTTGATGATTTTTTTACCCAGATAAAATAAAAATGAAAATTGCAGTTGGATCAAAAAATCCAGTAAAGGTGAATGCTGTAAAATCAGCATTTGAATCGTTTTTCTCTAGTGAAAAAAACTTTGTTTTTAGTGAATTATCAGTGGAATCTGGTGTTGCAGAGCAACCAATGAGTGATGATGAGTGTATTTTAGGAGCTCGAAACCGCGCTTTTGCAGTACAAAAAGCTACGAATGCAGATTTTAGTGTAGGTATCGAAGGAGGAATACAAGAAACAAATGGTGTTTACTTTTGTTGTACATGGATTGTGATTGTGAACCAAAAAGGAAAGATGGGTATGGGAACAAGTATTCGTCTCGCAATCCCTGATGCTATCATGCACCTTGTTTCTAAAGGAAAAAGTGTAGGTGAGGCAGCAGGAATCGTATTCAATACGACAGATGTGGGAAAGAAGAATGGGGTTTATGGTTTGATGACTAAAAATCTTATTACCAGAGAAAGTAGCTATCGAGATGCAATGATTGCAGCAATTTCTCATATTCAATCTGTATAGAGATTAGACTTTAATCGCTTGCCCATTTTATAGTTTAAGCGATTTTTATCTTGACCCAAGGAAGGTCTTATGCGTTTTAGTCATACGAATTTACTGATACTTTCAGGGCTTATTTGGTTAGGGGTTGGTTGTATGCTTTTCCCTAAGGGCTTAGAGTTTGTTTTTAGCAGTTTAGAGCAGTCGGCTCTTTATATTTCTGTGCTCACAGGGTTTTTAGGAAAAAATATAGCAGCCGGAATATGGATTCTTTTGGCTCTCGTTTTAGGGTATTACAAGGGAAAATTTGTTTTATCAAAAACTGTTTTGCGCGCTGCTCGTAATTTAGAGTCACTTGCAAATCCTGCTAAAGTAGGTGATTTATTTAGTCGCAATTATCTCATTTTAATTGCAGTGATGATGGGAATTGGAATGGGGATGAATTTTTTAGGTGTTCCTATCGATATGCGTGGCTTTATTGATATCGCTGTAGGCGCAGCACTCATTTACGGGTCTATTCTATATTTTCGTACAGCTCGAGCGCTGAGCCAGGCTTAAGTTTTTCTTATTTCTCCCCCAAGGCTATCTAATCGGCAATTGGGGGGAATTATTTATGATATCCAGTACCTTTTCTAATTTCAAAAGCTCGGTAGATCTGTTCAATTAAAATTAGGCGGGCAATTTGATGAGTAAAAGTGAGGGGAGACAAGCTGATCAAAGTATGTTTTTTTCTTATTTGATCGGGTAAGCCCTCTGCCCCACCAATCACAAAAGTTACTCTGGATCCACCTGTTTCTAGTTGTTGAAAAAGTAGTGTACAAAAACGCTCGCTATTTACCTTTTCTCCTAAAGGATCTAAACAAAGAATAGAGCGTTCTTTATCGATTTGCTTTATGAGTTGCTCGTTTGTTTTTAAAACAAGCCACTCAATGGAAGTAGAAGAACTTAAGCGTTTAACGTAATCTTGCACGGCGTTTTCTAGCCAAGCTTCTTTGGTACGTCCAACTAAAATAATTTTGATTTTAAGCACGGCAGGTCTTTAGTAATTTTTTAATGCGCGATCGATTGCTCTTTTTTCTTCGCGACCTTTGATTGCTTGTCTTTTATCGTAAAGTTTTTTACCCCGAGCAATGGCGAATTTTAATTTAATTTTCCCTCTTTTATTGAGGTAGATTGCTAAAGGAACCATGGTAAGCCCTTTTTCTTGCGTCATTCTTTGTAGTTTTTCGATTTCTTTTTTGTGGAGTAAAATTTTTCGGTCGCGACGCTCTTCATGATTATGGATATTTCCGAACTTATAAGGAGCAATAGATGCACCTACAAGCCAGATTTCTCCTTTAATTGCTTTGATGTAAGATTCTTGCAAGCTTCCACCGTGATCTCTGAGGGATTTGACTTCTGTACCTTTGAGTACAAGACCGCCTTCGAAGTCCTCAAGAACCTCATAATCGTGGAATGCTCTTCTGTTTTTACATAGATCGCTATTGGTTTTGGCCATGGCTATACATTTTTTTACTAAGAAATATTGCATCCTAGTATAATGATCATCGTAGATTTCTGGCTATCTTTGTTCTAGGCTTAAATAGAACACTGTTTACCTTAAAATTCCATCTTGACAATTGAAGAATTTTTAGCTATGGTAAGCGTCCAAAGTCAGACTCTTATACGAGACACAATAGATATCAAATCAAAAAGTCTTTGCATTGGTTCTTATAGGCTGGATTTGTTATCATTCTATGTCGGTTTGAAAGACCAAGTTATATATGAGCCAGATTGAGGTTCAATGCTGGATTTCTTAAATAGTATGGCAGGTAAGGAATCTTAAAGCAGATTCTTGCCTGAGAGGGAACTATGAAGTTTGTAATTTCGAAAGCTGAATTAGTAAAACTGATTGGGACAATACAAAATGTGGTTGCACAAAAGGCGCCCATTCCCATTTTGTCAAATTTCTTGTTGGAAGCAGCCAACGGTGAGATTATATTGACAGCGACAGATTTAACTGTTGGGATTCGTTGTTTTGCCCCTGCAAAAATTGAACAGGAAGGAGCGACAACTCTACCTGCTAAAAGAGTATTTCAGTTAGTTCGAGAGCTGACGGCAGCGAACATAGAAGTTTCCACTGGAAGCAATGAAATCACTGAAATTCGTGCGGGTTCTTCGGTTTTCCGTTTGCATGGGATGAGTCGTAGTGAGTTTCCTGCTTTACCGGATTTAGAAGGTTCAACGAAGTTTAAGATTTCTCAAGAGAAATTACGTGAAGTTCTTTTCCGTACTTCGTTTGCTGTGTCTCGTGAAGATAATCGTTATGTTTTGACTGGCGTTTTGATGCAGGTTGCTAATGGTGGAGCGACGTTTGTAGGGACGGATGGTAAGCGTCTTTCTAAGTCTGCGTTATCGGTAGCTCTTGATTCGTCATTTACTGCGGATTATGTGATTCCTTTGAAAGCTGTAGATGAAATTTTCAAAGGATTGACAGAAGAAGGTGAAGCAACGGTTTATCTTATGTCAGATAAGATTGCTGTGGAGAGTGATGACACGATTGTGATCACTAAGTTGCTTTCGGGTGATTACCCAGATTTTAACAGGGTAATTCCAGAAGATTCTGATGTTCGTGTTGATTTACATCGTGAAGAGTTAGCGAGCTTACTCCGCCAGATCGCCTTATTTACTGTAGATAATAACCATTCTGTACGTTTCACTTTCCAAGATAGTGAGTTGTTTTTAACAGCGAACAATATGGAAGTGGGTGATGGAAAGGTGAGTATGCCTGTAAATTATCACGGACCTAAGCTAGATATCGCTTTTAATCCAACGTTCTTTTTGGATATTCTTCGCCACAGTAAGTGTGAAACAGTGGCGATAGGAATCACTGATTCTTATAATCCTGGTGTTGTTACAGATAATAGCGCAGAAGATTCGTTATTTGTGATTATGCCTATGCGTTTGAGTGCAGAATAGCACATAAAAACTCAGTAACCCCTCTTTTTAGAGGGGTTTTTTTATTTGGCTTGATTTCTCACGTATGATCGTCAATTCTCTTCGACTAAAAAATTTTAGAAACTATAAAAGTTTGTCCTTATCGTTTTGTGATGGAGTCAATTGTGTATATGGCGCCAACGCACAAGGCAAAACAAATCTTTTAGAGTCTTTGTTTTTGCTTATTTCGGGCAGATCTTTTCGAACGTCTCAGTTAAAAGATCTTATTGGCGAAAATGAACAATATTTTTCTGTAGAAATTGATTTTGTCAAATATGGTGTTGAACAAACGTTGAGATATGTAGCTGATGGAAAGCAAAGGCGTTTGTGGCATAATAGCACCAATTTATCTTCTTTATCTGCTTTGGTGGGTATTTTGCAGGGGGCGCTTTTGGCTCCTTTAGATTTACAGTTGATTAAAGGAACGCCGCAACATCGCCGTCATTTTCTTGATTTGCAATTATCACAATCGGATCCTCTTTATCTTCATCACCTAACTCGTTACTTTCGCGCATTGCGGCAAAGAAACCACTTGCTCAAGCAAAAATATGTAATGGGCATAGAAGTTTGGGAAGAGCAAATGGCGGTTGCTGCAGCTTATTTGTTTGCACAAAGAGCGACTGCTCTTGAGTTATTGGGAAAAGAAGCGGAACGAATCAATTGTTGTCTGAGTGCGTCGAAAGATTCTCTTGAATTACGCTATAAAACGGTTGTTGATCCTCAATTAAGTGAAGAGAAGCTGTCTTGTGTTTATTTGGAGCAATTACAGCGAACAAGACAGAAAGATTTAACGTTTGGTTCCAGTTCTATTGGACCGCATAGAGATGATGTGCAGGTTTTTATTCAAGGAAGAGATGCTCGTTATTTTGCAAGTGAAGGGCAGCAGCATTGTGTGGTAGCTGCATTACGTTTAGCGGAGTGGTATTTGCTTTCTGGCCGATCCGAAGAGTTACCTTTGATGATTGTAGATGATGTGGGTATTAGTTTAGATAATACCCGTAAAAAAGCGTTGCTTGCAGAGTTGGGGAAGTTAGGGCAGGTATTCATTTCTTTGCCCCGACTCGATCAGCATTTGTTTGATACGACAGAGTCCTGCTTTTTTGCTGTAGAGTCTGGTGAAATTGTGCAAGAAGAGATTTATACTAATTGTTAAATTCACTGTTTTTTCAGAATAAAACGTGCCGTAGTTTCTTTGCTTCACCGCTTTGAAATAAAAGATCAAAGTTTATATTAGATTGATAGGTATTTTTTAATACACCTATCAATCTAATGAATAGTATTTAGTCTTGTAGCGCAAGCATTCCGAAGGTGCTGAGACGAAAACAGTCTTGCCCTTCATAATTCCCAAGCTCTATAAAACCAACTTCAAAGAAACGTTCCATGACTACAGTGCGAATAAACGCGCGGTCGCTTTCAGAGTATTCTGGAAGTTTGTAGCTCCATTGACGCCCTTCTTGTTGAAGAGAGATCTTTTCTGCCGACCCCACAGCTTCACTAAAGCCTTTCATGAAATCATCAAATAAAACCCAACCCTGATTTAAGACACGACGTAGTCCTCGTTCTATACGGCGAATATAACGATCAGCCGCTGATAATTGATAGCGATCACCTGTACTCGATGAATGATGGCGATAAAGAAAAATTGCTTTGTCCTCGAGAACCATACTTAACCAGTGTTCAGCGGATTCGCTTGGATGTACAATCCCATCAATAATTTCGATAAATCTTAAGGCAAACAGAGTTTGGATAATTTTTTGAAAGGTTTTTTGTTGAAGAATATGAAAAGCGGCAACACCTTTTTCTAGATTTTTAGATAAAGCATTGCTATCGCCATTGAGTTCTTCTTCTGTAATTTCTGTGTTTTGAAAGGTTTCAAGTAGAAGGGTCATATCTCTAACAAAAGCAAAGTCACCACTTTGTACTGGTTCAATGTTTGCTTCGTCTTCAATGTTCGATCTACTTGTTTCTTCTAGGAAACGTAAATACTGTTGCCATTCGTGAAAAGGAGTGACAACCTCTACATAACGGTCGCCTTCCAAACGGTAAGAGGCACTAGCAACGAGAGAGTACTCTAGATAAATAAGAGTTTCTGCAAGTTGTTCGGTGCTTAAGCCGTATTTTTCAGCTAAGACATCACTGCGAATCTCTTGATTTGGAGATTGATGAATGTCTTGAATCATTTCTTCGAGAGTAGAGTCTTCATATTGTAACTCGTTTAAATACTCTCGGTATACTTTTGGGGTGAAAAGAAATTTTTCGATAATAGATTGAAAAATACTATCTGAAGTACGAGGTATTGCATACCAAGTAGGCAATACATGTATAGGAACTTGATGTAGTAGTCCTTGGAAATATTCCATGTCCGGTTTAAATCGACTTTCAAACTTTTCCGCGTGAAAATCGAAATATTTTCGTGTTTCTTTGTCGACAATAAGTTTATCTCCTTCTCGAAAAAATAGACCAGACTGACTGAGCTTTTCTAAGCTCAGGTCTAAATCAGACGCGCTGCAATCTAAATAATCAATGAGAGAAGATAAAGGGACTGTTAGCGAGCTGGATAGAATCTCCTGCAAAACCTCAAGGTCAAACGCTGTTAACTGCGCCATTAGAAGACGATTGCGAATGTCTTTCTGAAAGTCATAATCTGCTAAGCAGATCTTCGTTTTCTTACTAGTCGTAAGGTGCATACAATTCCTCTGCTTCTTCTAAAAGGGCACAAGCGAGCTTGAGCCGATATGAAAATCTACTGTTTTCATCGGTCTATCTCAAACTCATGTAACCCTCTCCTATTTGATACCTATTCTCAAACGGAAAAAGTTAATAAAACATAATCTTCCAGTTCAAAAATGTAGTAATAAACTAGTCATTATAGAATCGGATGATTTGGTATTCAAGCTGAAGAAATGATTATATATTAAGGAGATGTAAACAACAAGTAAATATTTTGTTGTTTTGTTTTATTTAAAGTTCACACAAATTTCACATTATATTTATTTTCTTTGTTTATTTTATGGGTAGGTTTTATTAAAAAAAACGGTCTGTTTGATGAAGGACTATAAGTTATCTACTTCTTCTTTGAATTCTTATTATGATAATTACAATTTTCGCAATTTATCTAATATGGAAAGAAAATCTAATAAAACGCGATTCAAGAAAAGGTCTTCTGAAAAATTATTAAAAAGTCAGAATAAAAGTCTAAGTTATAATTATAAAAGTGACTCTTGTTTTAATTATCGTGCGTTTTTATTGTTGTGTTTAGTATGTGGTTCTACAGCGGTTGAAACGTATAATACTGTAGAAAGAGCTCCTGTTGCTCAAAAAAAAATCTCGGGAGAGCAACATGTGAGTCATGATCGTGATCGTTTTTTAATAAACAAAGATCGTGAGTTGTCGCCTCGTTTTTCATATTATAAAAACTCTATTCGAGCTAGTGATTTAGCGATTTGTCCTCATTCTTCGCTGGGAACGAATCAATCGAATGCGACAATTGTTCAAGTTGAGTATGATTCGGAGCCTTTGGGAACGATTATCTCAAATGGAAATGATCATCCTTGTTTTAGTCCTTTAAATTCGGCAGAAGTCCATGAGTTTATTGGTCGACCCATGGGTCGTAATCAATTGATTTTGCAGACGGGAACAGGGCATTACAGTTTAAGTATGATTAATAAGTGTGAAAATATAGAAGATCTACGTTGTACACCTAATATTTTTCAAGAATCGCTTGATTATGAAAATTCAGTTTATACGGCTGTGTCTCATGCTGGTTTTTATCCTGTAGATGGTTCTGGGCCTGGACAAGCTTCTACGTTTAGTGGAATAAAAACGATAGAGAGGCATATATTTGCTAATCGCTTTGAAAATTCTATAACGATGTTTCCTCTTTCCATTGCTCTTCCTTGTTTAGGGAAAATTGCTTATGACCCACCAAAATGGAGAGGTGAGGCTTTTACTATTTCTGTACAAATAAGTGATGAAACCTCTGAATTTTTGACACGAAGAATTCTTGCAGATCATGAT
Source organism: Waddliaceae bacterium (assembly GCA_002709385.1). Taxonomy (GTDB): domain Bacteria; phylum Chlamydiota; class Chlamydiia; order Chlamydiales. The sequence continues at coordinate 54,967 of PAQS01000039.1, read as the reverse complement.
CATCCACCTTTTTACAGAGTATTTAGTCATAATTGCGTAGATTGGTCGGAAGATATCTTTATGCTGGCTGCGGGAGGGGATGCAGATTTTTTACGTGAAATTCAAGATTTGATACCTATGCCCGAAGCTTTTAGTTTGAGCCGTCTCTATGTGAAGTATAGAGAGCTAGTGCAATCGTGAATTAATTAAGAAAGCGGCATCCATCCACCCATAAAAGTTCCTGATCCGTTTGGAGCAGGGGCTTGAAATTTTTTCCCAAGAAAATGGGGGTGTGAGAGCCCTGTAAGTGATTGAAAATCTTTCTCGTATTGCTCATTCCAAACTGCACCTTTGTCTGCTTTAGAAAAAACATTGATCATGCTTTGTAGTCTTTGAGGAGAGCAAAAAGGTCCAAATGAGTTCAAGTGATCCTGAAAAGAATAATGACCAATAAAAGATTGGAAGAGGTAAAGCCGGTCGAAGGACTTAACTAAAGCAACAACGTGACCGGGTTCAATGGCTTGTAGGGAGATTTTTTTTCTTTCTATCAAAGGCCCTTGTGTTATGCCTAAAAGAAAGACTGCAGAGAGGTCCTTTGTTTGAATTAGAGTAGAAAATTCTTTCATGTTTTTTAATTTCAAGAGGGGAGGTGGAAAAGTATGTTTACTGTAAACTCTTTGCCCGAAAACAGCTAATTCTTGAGTAAGGACGATAACACTGGCTGCGGTACAGAAGCAATTTGTCCTTGGAGAAATAGATAAAGGATCTGTAATTCCCATCATATTCAGATAAAAAGCTTTTCGATGAGCTAGAAGAGTTGGGCTACTATGTAGAATATGATAAGCGCAATGGCTGGCCACAAAATCGGCATCAAGTCTTCCTGGCATAGTTCTGATTTTAGTAATGGGAACGAGATGTGGTGTCAGGTAGCTGATGGCGGATTGAATAATTACTTTTTGTCTATTATCTAAATGAAAGTTACGATGAATTCTTGAAAGACAGCTGTATGCTTCTCTGTGAATCAAAGTCCAGTTTTTAGGAGTATGCAAAAACAGATTATAAGCAATGGCATGGACTATCGCTGAATGATTTTCTTGTGAAAAATGAACGGTAATATTTGCTAATATCTGACTTTGTGCTGTGCAAAAAGATGCTTTTTGGGAGCTCTCTAGATCTTGTACTCGAGCAACCATAGGACTTATAGATGACATTGCATTTCCTATATTTTAAGTAAGAATCATTATAGTCTTTTTGAATTAAGAAATTGTTTGAGTTTTGTTAAGAGATTGTAAAGATGTATTTTACAAAAAATTAACACGTTACTTGTCTCCTTCTTACGTGTTTGTGAAACCATAGTTTTAATTGATAAACATAAAAGGAGACTAAAATGGGAAATACATTAGTTGTAGGCGCAGGCCCTATAGGTTTATGGACAGCTGTCCTTATAAAAGCTCATAACCCAGACGAAGACATTACAATTATCGACAAGCGCGACAAATACGTCCGCGCTCATATTCTCAATATAGATAGCGATGCTTTTCAAGGGGTACCTAAAGATAGTCGTAACTCTAGTGTAAGGGAGTTACAAAAAATTGCTAAAGAATTTCGGAAAAATAAAAAAGTGAAAACACTTGAGATTGAGCGAAAACTCAGTGCAATTGCCAAGAAAATGGGGATCAAGCAGCATGGTGGAAAGAATTGGGAGCTTTCTTTTGAAAAGTTAGAAAAACTGCGTAAAGGGGAGAGTTTAGATATTGAAAACAAAGACTTGCAGGAAGTTTTCAATAAAGCAGATCTTATTGTAGGGGCTGATGGAGCCAATAGTCAAATTCGTAAAAGCCTTTTTGGAGAAGAAAAAAAAGACGAGCATGAACTTCAGAAATTGGTCGAGGTGAAATATACCTTTCAAGCAAACCCTAATGAAAAATTAAACCCATTAGATCAGTATCACGATATGAAAAAAATGGTGGGTGCATCTGTGACAATTAATGAACAAAAACCTAAAGAGGCAGAAGAAGAGTTAAAAGGAACTTTAAGAATTTTTGTGAAGGCAGATTTATACAAAAAAGTGCGCCCTGAAGAGAAAGGGAAAGGGACTTTTGAAGATGTCTGGAAAATAAATGAGTTAAAAGACAGCTCAGATAAGGAACTACAAAAGCTCGGCACAGACATCGAGCAGATGCTAAGAAATAGAAATATTAAAGAAGCAAAAATCACAGCATTACCTTTAGGAACCTATTCTAGTAAAGAGAGATACAGTGAAGAAACTCTTCAAAATGGTAAGACTCGTCGCTTTGTATTAGTTGGAGATGCTAGCTCAGGTGTCCCATTTTTTAGAAGTTTGAACAAAGGAACAAAAGAAGCACAAGCTCTTGCTGAAACTGTAAGTAAAGTTAAACAAATTTCTAGTGAAAAAGTGAACGAATCTAAAAGTTGGTGGGAGAAACTTTTTCAGTTTGGATTCTCTTCTGTTAAAGCATCAGGCGAAGAAGAGTTTTCTGAAAACGAAAAAATCACTCAGCTATTTCAAGATTTCGCAAAAAGTAGTGATAAAATAACTAAGTGGGAAATTTTCAAAGCTCGAGTGAAAAGCAGCGGTGTTTCTCTTGCAAACCAATATTTTAGATGTACTAAAAATCTTTTTGGATTTATTTCTCCTTATAAGAGTGTTTCTAATCCTATATATCAAGAATAAATATTTATTACACTTCTCAGTTTATAATATATGAGAAGTGTAATTTTTTATTTCGTACTGATAAATTTTCAATGCATTGCCTATAAAGAAGTACATTGTGTTATGATCGCGCTTTTTATATTAAAGAGGCTTTTTTATGCAGGTAGAATCTGGTTCTGACTATAGAGATGAAATTAAAGATTTATTAGGAGATCACTGTTTTTCACCTATAGAAGAAAAAGTTATTTGTCATGTAATAAATAATTGGGGTTTTTTTGTAAAAAGTTCGTTAGAAAAAATAGATTCAAAGGGTTGGTTTTATTTTTACAAAGGAAGAATTTTTAAAATCAATCCAAGAGTGAGAAAAAAACAAGTTGAGCAGACTTTATTCATTCCTGTTCAAGATATTTTAACCAAGCAAGGTTCATTTATCGAAAGACGTCTTGAAGGAGAAAAAGTCAGTGATTGGTCCTCTCTTGCTCAGCAGTACAATGGTTTATTTGACTGTTTAGAAAAAGAGAGGGGGGGTGAAAAAACGTTTGTCGTCAACCAACTCATTAAAAACTGGGAAACTATTCTTGCAAAGAGTGAAGCTTGTGGTGTCAATTTGACTTCTAGGAGAGGAACGAAGCAGCGTGCTTTTTTTGATCCATCTTTGAACAAAGTTTTAGTAGAAACAAATAGACCTTTAGTTGGTGGTTCAGCTAAGGTTTGTCGGCAAATCGAAGATCTTGCAAGCGGACAATTGTACGCAAGACTTACCTCTTTAGTAACTGAAGAGGGGAGAATGATTCAGATTCATTCAGAAAAAGATGGAAGAAGAGTTATCACTCCCTTAGCTTCTTGTAAAAAAGAAGCAGAAGTCGCTGTAAGCCTTTTTGAAGGTTATGCAAAGCTAAATCCAGAGGCACACAACCCTTTTATCCCTCTATACGGACACAATTCTTATGTGGGAAATTATTTAGGTAAAGAGGCATCAAAATACTATTGGATTACTCCTTACTGTTCTTTGGGTGATGCCTTTGATTTATTATCTTATAATCATGACTTAGGTCCTGGTAAAAGGCTAAGTCAAGACGTTTTTCTTCATATTATTCTTACGTTAGTAAATGCTTTGAATTTTATGGATAAGAAAGGAATTCGTCACAATGATATTAAATTAGAGAATATCTTGATTACAGAAGATTGGCAGCCGATTATTACAGACTATGGGGCGGCAAGTATTAATAAAAACGCAAAGATATTAGGTACTTTAGAATACGGAAGTCCTTCATTGTTAAATCTTAACGAAGAACGTCTTTATAGATGGTGTAGTAATCCAGATAGATGGGCTTTGGGTTGTATTGCTTTTAGTTTTATTTGTCCTTATGACTTTTGTCTACCGCCGTGGCATAAAATTGAATCAAGAAAAGATCTTCGCAATTATCTAGCAAAATTGACTCCTAAAGATCTTCTGGAATTTATTTCGAATCAAAACGAGTCATATTGTGACGCCCCTGTAAACAAAAATCCTATTGCTGTATTTACAGCTTTGCTTTGGTTGGGATTCAAAGATTTAGATAAGGTTTTAAAGTGTTTTCTAGATTACTATGAATCAAAAAACGAAGAAGAAAAAAGATGTCTACTAGAAAAAGAATGGGACAATTGTGTTGCATACGCTGAGCTTTGGCAAAGTCAGAACCAATAAAGCAAATGGCGTTCAGTAAACATTACTCCTGATAAATACCTCATGTCTTTCCAAGATCATCCGATATTTATCTTAGATAAAAAGATAGATTGAGGAGGGTCTCTCGTGCCTGCGAGTAGGAAACCCAAAAAGCTGAAAGAGAAAGGCTTGCTGAATATGCTTCAGCTTGTAGAGGAGCTACATAATGTAGAAGAATCTGCGTTTGAATTACCTCATGATCCTACAGCTGTAAGATCTACAGTAATGAAGCATATTAAAGAAGGTAAGAGAAAGCAGGCAATACGTGCTTTTAATGTTTTAAAAAGTAAAGGAGAAGTGGCAGATAAATTTTGGGTAAGAATAGGAAAAATGTTTCAGAGCGAAGGAGAGCATAACTTCGCCTTAGAAGCTTTTGGTTTAGCCGTATTATACGAGCCAGGAAGCCCCACTCCACACATGGCAGCAGCCGATTCTTATATCAAATTGAACCGCTATGACCTTGCTGAAAAGAGTAACGATTTAGGTTTAGATTGTTGTGTTGGAAATACAAAATATGCTTCTCAAAGGAAAGAGATGCTGCGTCTTAAGCTTAAAATAGAGAAAGAACTACTCTCTCAGAAAAAAGAAGAAAAAAAGAGGGTTCTTTACCATAGAAATTCAGGAGGAGACTGATGGAATATGAAGACCCTCTTGATGAATTCCGCATAAAAAAAGAAGATTTGAAAAAACTGCATAACAAAAAGTACGTTTTAAACCGTATGCGCAAAGGTGACCAGTATCAAGATCTCTTTGGTTATTCAGATGAAACAATGATGAAGTTTTATACAAAAGCAAAAGGACTGTTTGATAGCGGTGAGTATAAAAAAGCAGCAGATGCTTTTTTCTTTTTAGGTTCTCTAAACCCCACGATGGCAGGATATTGGTTTGGTCAAGGTTTAGCAGAGCAAAGATGTGAAAGATACCAGAAAGCCTTATTAGCTTATGGTTCTTGCGTTGCAGCGAATCCTGTTGATCCCCGCGCGTATTTATATTTAGGAGAATGCCTGTATAAACTTGGTTATATGCAACAGGCAGAAGAAATGTTTTTATTCGCAATACCTCTTGCTGAACCAACAGAATTTAAAAAGGTTAAGAAGGACTTAGAGAAAGCTCTTGCATGGTTGAAAGGGAAGAAGTGATGTCGACAAAAAAAGACTTCGAAACAGCAATAGAAGCTCTTGCAGATCAGATGGCGCAATTGGCAATGGCATGTACTGTTGATCCCATGCGTTCACCAAAGCAAGTGTATAAAAAAGTTCATCAAGAGTTTATCGATCAATATCGCGAGCGTAGCGAAAGAATGCTACAAGGGTATCGTGTATTGATGGAGGAAATGCGCAAAGAGTACGCTCCGGAAACCATCAAAAAAGATGAAGATGACGAAGACGATTACTCTGTTCCGGAAGAGTATGATGAGCAGACAACAGATAAAGAAAAGTATCGTCTCGAACCCTAATTCTTCAGAATCTACGCTCTAACCTCCGAGGCGCTTGCATCAGGTTTGGCTTGCTTCGTCTTATTTAGCTAATAATTGGGTCAACAGCAAAAGGAATGCGTGTTTGTGCATTGATCTCGTGGATCTGGTCTGCTCCATGTTTTTTGTATTGATGATAAGCTAAGCCAGCAATCATCGCTGCGTTATCTAAACTTAGCCCAGCAGGAGGCCAGAAAACAGGTAAAGAGTCTTCTGACTCGTCCATTAAAGCCCTTAGCCTTCTATTATTGCTCACACCACCTCCAAATACAATGGCATGGCATCCATATGCTTTTGCTGCAGCATAAGCTTTTTCTCGTATATCACCGAGAGCAGCTTCTTGGAAAGCTGCTGCTAAATGAGCTTTGCCTTCTTCATCTAATAAAAGAGGGCTATGCTTATTCGCACCTTTTCCTTTAGCAGCATAGAGAGCGGCTGTTTTTAATCCGGAAAAAGAAAAAGAATAAGGACTGTTTTTGACTTTTCCAGGACGAAGAGAAAATTTTGAGGCATCACCTGAACGAGCAAGCTTTTCTACTTCTGGTCCACCTGGATAAGGGAGATCTAAAAGACGAGCAACTTTATCAAAAGCTTCTCCAACAGCGTCATCTATAGTTGTACCAATTTGTTGGTAACGACCAATGCTGTGCATGATAACAAGAGAACTGTGCCCACCTGAAACCACAACACCTAAATAAGGAAAAGGAGGCTTTTCTTCAGGTCCCATCAAAGAAGCATATAAATGAGCTTCAATATGGTTCACCCCAATAATCGGTTTATTCGCTCCAAAAGCCAGGGCCTTTGCACCATTTAAACCAATGAGTAAGGCTCCAATAAGGCCCGGACCTCGAGTTACGGCGATCAGGTCAATATCATTTAAAGAACACTCTGCTTGCTCCAGAGCCTTACGAATCACAGGAATAAGAAGGTCTATGTGTCTGCGACAAGCCAGCTCAGGCACAACCCCACCAAAATGCGCGTGGAGATCTACTTGGCTAGAAATTACATTAGATAAAATCTTTGTTCCATCTTCAACTACCGCAGCGGCAGTTTCATCACAACTACTTTCAATACCAAGAATTTTCATGCGCTTATTGAGTTTAACTATGTAAAAGCCAATATTATATGTTCTTTTTCAGCTAGATGCAAGAATTTGTCTCTTTTATTTTGTTAAAAAACAATTGATAAGAGGTGTAGTTCTCAACTAATGTAAATAATTGTTTATCTTTTTATTGGGGGACCTATGATGATTAGTGATATTGCACGAAGTATAAAAGAAGCAGCGTCTTCTTTTTTTAATATTAAATCAACAAATAACACAGATCCTACGATACAGCTTGCCCAAGCGTATTTAACACTTTTCGCCTCACATGAAAGAGCACCACAAGTATTTAGTCGCATTGATGGTAAATTGATCAACGATCAGAGTGCTTATTCTGATATGACGATGTGTGCTCGCTTGATTGAAGAAGTGAGAAATATAGAAGCTCCAGAAACTAAAGAGGTCGTTCAAAACCTACAAAGGTATTATTTCGGACAAAAATATCGTTGTCGACCCTTAGAGAAAAAAGACCCTATAGATATTTCTCTTTTGCAGCGTTTGAGTAAAGCTGTAAGAAACTGGAAAGACCAAAATGAGTTGATGGAAGGGGAAGAAATCACTGGGAGAGAGGTTAAGGTTTTAGCAGAACTCTCTGAATATAGTGAGTTTGCCGAGTGGTTATTAGAAAATGAGGAGATGCAGTCTCAGTTTTTCCGTTGGGGACTTCGCTATCGCTGCCCAACTGACATTTACGTTCGTTACCCTAGTATCCAGAAACTATTGACTAAGTCGACATTAGATAAAAGAGTCGGGCGCGTTGGGGCAGAGACTCTTCTAAAATTAGACTATCATCATTTATCAGACAAAGAAACTCAATTGATTCCTACTTTACTGATGGAAGGACGAGCCGAATCTCTTTTAGATGAATATCGTACGATTTCTTTTAAAGGAAACTACGATATGAGCCTAAACAGCATCTATGAAATGTTTGGGAATCGCAGTAAAGAAACAGGCAATTTAGAAGTTTTAGCTGATGGCATCATGAACTGGAATAGTTACTATCTTGGTTCTTGGAATCCCTCTACAGAATCATTTGATGTGGTGGACTCACTAAAAGAAAACTGGTGGGAAGAGCTCCCTCGTTTTGAACTTTTAGATACAGATACAGTAGCAGAGCGTTATGAAATAGAGCCAAATGGTACAGATTGGATTGTTGCAGCAAAAGCTACACGTAAAAGTAAGTCTAAAAATGTATACGGGCAGCATGGCTGGCTAGAAGTGCTTATTCCAAAAAATGAAGGTTATGAAGTGTTTCCTATAGGGAAATACCCTTGGGACTATCCTCAAACAGAGCTTGGAAAATTTGATTTTCTCTGTAATACAGTACCTGCAACCATTTCTTACCCCGATGAGAATGTGTATTACCTGCATCGTGAAGAAGGCACGCTGTCTTTTTCCTACAGTCCAGAAGAAGGCAAAGAGCTTATGACGGCTATAGGAAAAGATATTGTGGAAGGACGACAACATAAGCAGCACTTTCAGTTTTTAGGAGATAACTGTGCTGATTGGGCGTGGAATAAAATGAACGATGCACGTAAAGAAGAAAAGCTTCCGCGCTTTTATGAGATCAGTATTTATGATACCGAGGTAGAAGGAGTAGCAGGAAAAATTCTTGAAGGGATTAAAAAACTTCCTCATTTTTCTTGGGATACCCTCTTGAATCTTGCTTGTACTGTAATGGGAGCAGGGCGTACTTTTGAAGGAGTTTCAGTGAAAAGCAACCCTCGTTATTGGACAAATAAGATGGCAGATTTTCCTTGTGTCTTATTTTTATACAAAGAAAAAATGAAAGAGATGGCATAGATTTCTTTGTTTGAAAAGTAGCTGAGCTAGAGAGTTCAGAATAAACACTCTAGCTCATTCACTAATCTGATTTTATAATAGAGCTTGTTTCTCTTTCTGTAGTTGAAACTTCAACTTCTTCTTTTTTGAGAAACTCTTCGATTGTATTTATAATATTATCCATGAGATTTCCGTCTACTATTAAAAATTCGTCTTGTTTTTTAATGAGAATTGTTTCATCCAAATATCTGACAAATCCAGCTAGTACATTATCATCTGAAAAATCACGTTTATATTTTAGTTTTGTACTCACAAGAGTAGGAATATCCACATATTTACCTAGCTCATAAAGGATGGAGAAGTGAAGTAGTGGGTAATGTGTATCTGTTGCTATAGAGGGGGTCTCAGGGAGTATAAACTCCTCATTAGTGTTATAAGTGTCTCGTATGTGTTTGAGAAGATTCTGCTTCTCATCTCCTTCATATGAGACCAATCTATCATATTTCTTGTCTAAAAAAGAAACAAAAATAAATTTAAGCATTCCCTTTAAATCATCTGATTGTCTCTTCTCTAAAGAGATTTGCTGAGTAGTTTTACCTAAAGGTAAGACATCATCTAGTTCATCATCTTCTATAGCAAATTCATCATCTTCTTCTATAGCAAATTCATCTTTTTCTTTTACAGCAAAGAGCCTATAAACGGTGTTGTATAAAAGTTTTTGAGCAAAGGAGAGCTTATCTTCAAATTCCTCTTTAAAATTAGATCCTTCTCTTCTTACACTTTTTTCATATATTTGAAAATTTTTAAAAGACTCAAGATTCACTTTTGTCGAATGCTCCTGATTTGTTTTGCTCTGTTCATTTTTGATCTTGGCATATATTTCTTTTGCGCTTGCCGTGATCGTTTCTGATTTTCCGTTGATCTCAAAAGTAGCTGTAAATTTACGTCCCCCAAAAAACGTATGTGTGACACCCTTACTTTTGACGATGTTTGTACAAAATTGTACGAAATTTTTTGATGATATGTCGTTTATATTCATAGATAAATCTTTTATGAAAATTATGGTATTTACTATTATACAAAAAAATTAATTATGTGTTTTTTTTGTTTTTTAAAGAAATTATAAATATTATAAGTAGTATGAATTCAAGGTGGATTCAACACCCTAGCCGAATATTGAAAACTGAAAAGATTGCTATAATGGAATTTAGCTAAAGGGGGGTGTTTTTGACATTGTCAGGTATCACCACAGAGTTAACGGTTGCGCAGAGAACAATATTTCCCCATAAAATCGGTGGCTCTGTGGTAATTTCAAGAAGCTACAATTTAGCGGCAGCGCCTTCATCGATAATCCATAATGCTGGAGTCGAATTTGTTCCCACAGATTCAATGGGAAAAGATTCACGATCAGTCATTTTGAACAATGTTTCTATCATTTCAGCTTTACCAGCTCCAATGACGTAGATACAAATATTCTGTGCGGCATTGATGCAAGGGAAAGTGAAAGTCATCCGCCAAGTGTTTTTCTGTGGGACCTCATTTGCGATGACTAAGCGCTCTGTTTCGGAAAGCCCTTTTGTACCAGGAAATAAAGAAGCTGTATGCCCATCTTCACCCATACCAAGCATAAGTAAGTCAAAATGTGCTTTAGGTACATATTTACGAACTTCTTCTTCGTACTCTTGTGCAGCAGATGTAATATCATTTTCCGCTTTCATGCGATGAATGTTTTTCGAGGGGATAGGGAGTGTTTTTAGTCCAGCTTCCATAGCCATTAAGTAGTTACTATCCGGGTGAGAGGGAGCTACGCTTCTTTCATCGCTCCAAAAAAGGTGAACTTTTTCCCAGTCAACTTGTTTAGCATAAGGATCAGAGCTGAGTTGTTCAAAGATTTTCTTCGGAGTACTTCCTCCTGAAAGAGCAGCAGTGAACACACCTTTATTTGTAATGGCCTCTTTTGCTGTTTCGATAAAATGTTCAGTAGCAAAACGTACGGTTTCTTCTTCTTTTCCGGGGACAAGAATTTTTCTGCGCTCGTCTTGCCAAACTATGGGTGCTGTGCATTTCTGTGTGCTCATGTTCTCCAATCCATTTGTGAAATCGCTTGTAACATATTGCTGTAGTGATGGCTGTTTGTATCGTAGAAAATCTCTTTCATAAGAGAGTGGTTTCTTTCTAAATTACTTAAAAGTGTGTAGTGGGGGATTTGGCATTGATCGTAAGAAGAAATACTGATTTTTACTTGGCGAGTGCTTTCAATGCGTTCCATTGCGTAATGGCTTTGGTGTGAGCCAAAAACATTGATACCGATGATTGATCCTGCTGGTAAATCTTCCCTAAAGCTAGGTTCAAGAGTGATTTCTACGGAACCTGAATGGGTAATATAGGTGATCTTTACTTCTTTTCCGTTGCGTTCAAGTTCTTTAAACATCCATCGCAGACGGCCAGCTAACCACCCTTGGAGATAAATCGCCTGAACTTGGCAGTTCCTACAAGTATCATCTTTTGTTGCATTGTATTTAATCGCAATTTTCTGACTGCTTTGCAAGTGATCAATATCTTCTGGATCCTCAAAGGTTTGAGCAAATAAATTACGCCAAGCGCTTACTCTCGCCCAATTTAGATCTGTGATTGTGCTTTCCCAGGTCTGCATTTGGTGGAGCATTTCCTTGCTAAAGCGCTGAAGATTATCGGTGGTTTCTGAATCGAAAATTACTTTATTTGCAAAGCCTTCCAAATGGGGAAGAATGTGATTATCTTGCGTTGGATCTTGTCCCCATAACAAATACACAGGTAGGTCAGGGACAATATGAGGAAGAAGTAAAAATGGAACTTTTGCCATGCTTTCGCCGGAGGCTTGAATGCGAATTTGATCGCAGGCGATTTCACCACCTTTTCCACTGCCTTTTACAGACACATCTGTTCGTATGAAATCGTCATCATTTCCTGTGCCTTCTATGAAGATAATGCGACAAGGAAAATTCTCGATGATCATCTGTACAAGGCTATGAAAATAGGCTGTTCGTCGTGGTTCTCGAGAATAGATGATTAAGTTGAATAAACATGCTCGAATGCGACTATGTTCTTGAGAACCCCAAAGCTGCTCTAATTCTTTTCCTATATCCATTTCTCTAACGTCTTCTATTGTTTTCATTTCTTACCTCCCCTTACTCTTTTCTACATCAAACGCCATGCTCTTCCTTGACGTGAGAGCATAAGGTCTGCTTCTGCTGGTCCCCAAGTTCCAGCTGAATAATTGGGGAAGTTACTAGGCGGGTCATTACGCCAGCATTCCAAGAGAGGCGTTAATAATTCCCATGAATTCAATACTTCATCACTGCGAGCAAATAGAGTGCTATCACCAAGAATACAATCGCAAATTAAGCGTTCATATGCCTCTGGTGGAGTAGCTCCAAAATAGGAACCGTAACGAAAATCCATTTTTACAGGTTGAATCTGACTGCTAAGACCAGGAACTTTACAGTTGAGTTTCAAAGAGATTCCTTCGTCAGGCTGAATGCGAATTACAAGAATATTGCTTGCTGTTTTACGGTGACTTTGTGGGAAAAGAACACCTGGAGCTTCTTTAAAATAAATCGCAATTTCTGTAGCTCTTTTAGGGAGGCGTTTTCCCCCTCTTAAATAAAAAGGAACTCCAGCCCATCGCCAGTTATCTATATAAAGTTGCATAGCTGCATAAGTCTCAACAACAGAGTTTTCTGCAACGTTTCCTTCAGAGCGGTATGCGGGAACAGGGCTGCCATTGATATAACCTTCTCCGTACTGACCGCGAGCAAAATATTGATGAATGTCATCAAGCTGAAAGGGACGTATTGCTTGAAGCACTTTAACTTTTTCATCTCGAATTGCATCAGCTTTTAAACTGACGGGTGGCTCCATGGCCATAAGAGAGAGAAGTTGCATCATATGGTTTTGTACAATGTCCCGTAACATTCCCGCTTCTTCCCAAAAACGTCCACGACTACCTATCCCAAGGTCTTCTCCCACAGTGATCTGAACATGGTCGATATGGCGATTATTCCAAAGAGATTCGAAAATTGAATTGGAAAAGCGGAAAACTAAAAGGTTTTGTACTGTTTCCTTTCCGAGATAGTGATCGATACGGTAGATTTGGCTTTCATCCAAGTAGCTAGAAATGTTGCTATGTAGAGCTCGTGCTGAGGTGAAATCGTGACCAAAAGGCTTTTCAATGATTACACGAGACCAGCGCTTGGAAGATTCGGATGAATCGTAGATAAGACCATGAGTCTTTAACTTTCCGATGATATCACAAAAGTAACTTGGTTGAGTAGAAAGGTAAAATACTCGGTTGCCTTTTGTGTGTAACTGTTGATCAAGTCTATCGAGATATATTTTTAGCTCTTTGTAGCCTTCATCACTGTCAAAAGGAGCTTGATGATAGAAGAGTTGTTGGCTAAAAGATTCCCACATTTCAGGGTCGACAGGTTTCACTCTAGAGTGTTCGCTTACAGCGTCATGCATTTCTTGGCGGAAAACATCGTTTTCTTTTTCTCTTCGAGCAAAACCTACGCAGGCGAAGTGTGAAGGGAGTTGTCCTTCTCTTGCAAGGTTATAGACTGCAGGCATGAGTTTTCGTGCAGTAAGATCTCCACTTGCACCAAAAATGACCAAAATACAAGGCTCAGCTGTCTTAGCGCTACGAAACTCTTCAGCCAAGGGGTTCTTAAACATAGTAGTTTGAATCATGCGGCATTCCTAATTCAGGTAATTGATTTTCTCTCTTTGTACTTTATCTAATAGAAAAAATCTATGGGTAATTTATTTTGTTTGTTTAAAGGGGAAATTTTTTGTTTTTTTTGTTTATAAAAAAGTTTTTTTTGTTTGAAATGCGTAGGATTCTTTATAGTAGTGGTTTATAGCTTCAAGGAGGAAAAATATGTGGACAACTGAAGTAAAAGCAGTAGTGGGTGATTTCCCTTGCGAAGGAAAGTTTCAGATTATGTTGCAGGATAGTCGTGATTATCCTGATAACCTGATTGCGGCTATGGTAATGGCAAAGGATGGCGCTAGTAATCATACAGATAATACGATAAGAACACTTGTATCATCTGGAGCTGATATTTTTGCTTATGGAAGAAATACGAAATCAGGTTGGGGGATGTACACTCCAGCAGTATTAGCTTGCGAGCAAGCTCGTGTAGCTTTTGAAAGAAATTTAGTTGGAGTTTTAGCTAGACTATATCTTAGTTCTTATGAAGATGATAATAAGGACTTTAAAGAATTTGCTGAAGAATTTTATATGCAGATTCCGGTTGAGGCACTAGGTTGGAAAGTAGCGGCAGGAGAGATTGAAACGTTTGATGCATTTGCCAATGAGAATTACATTCAAGAAACTCCAAAAACTCAAAAATCTGTTATGTGGGCGCGTTTCAAGTCGCTTGTTAGCAGAGGAGTTCACCGTATAGTTCCAGGTAGGCAAAAAAATGAGCTAGAAGAAAAAGAATTTATGCCTTTAGGTGAGTTTATAAAGGTATACTATTGGCGGAAAACACTTGAGTACAAAAAAAGAGCAGATGGTAAGGAGCTTGCTTTAAGTGACTTGGAGGAGGTGATCCAAGAGTATACAGATTCTTCTTTTGACTATTTAGCGGACTTTAACTTTAGGGTATTAGAATCGGATCTAAGTGGTTTTATTGATGCAGTTGATGCAGAAAGAGCATGTATTCAAGATTTAAACAACGATTTGTACAAATATAGATTACAAGCTTCTTCTATTTCTCATGCTTTGTTTTGTGCTGCTTATAAAATTGCTCCTAAAAATTTTCCTTGGGAAGGAGATTTAGCAGACTTGTTTCATGATTCTATTCCTCCACATGTATGGAGTTTATTTGGGGTATAAGCTTAAGGTAGTTTTATTATGTATCACTTTTTTTCAAGAGCGTGGATTATGGGATTGATATGTTGTGGAGGAAATATGGTGGCTAATGAAGATCATAGCAGCTTGCCTCCTTGCCCGAATAAACCAAACTGTGTGAGTAGTCAGGCAAAAGATAAACAACATGCTATCGATTCTTTTCCTTTAGCAAAGTCTACTTCGTCTCTAAACTTGATTGCAGAAATTATTCAAAAGCAACCACGGACTCGTATTGTGGAGCACACGGATACTTACCTGCATGCAGAATTTACAAGTCGTTGGTTTCGTTTTATTGATGATGTAGAGTTTTTGTGCTTGCCCGGAGAAGAACAGATGCATGTACGTTCAGCTTCTCGTGTGGGATACAGTGATTTAGGTGTAAACCGTCGCAGAATAGAAACGCTTCGAAATCTTTATCTGGAAATGGATAAGTGATTTTCAATCAATGTATTAGATTGTATAAACTGTAGTGTGTGAAAAACACCCCAGAGCCACTGATTACACAGAGGAACTTGAGAAGATACAATTTCTCAGCGCACTCAGTGACTCTGTGGTGAGCTTATATACTTATATAATAATAGATCTAAGCTCTCTTTATCTAAGAATTACCTTGGTTGGATATTAATTATATTTTTACCTAAACTAACCATGACAGATGAATTTGTCAGAGGTTAGTCGTTGGATTTGTCAAAAACACAGCCAAAATCGGTTCCGGAATGGGCTTTAGCCGCACGTTGGATACGACGGCTACTAGACGCATTGGAACCGTCTTCCGATTTTCTAAGTGAATGGCAAGAACTTGATGAAGACATAAAAAAAAGCATTTTCCTTCGTCTGTCTAAAGAGGGATTCTTTGAGGGACTAAGCGCTGAGCAATTGAGCTTTCTTTTCGGTCTTATTCCCGATTCCATAGAAAAACTCAATTTATCAGGTATTCGTCTATATCCTGGAGAAAAGTGGTCAGCCATTAAATTGAAAGGAGATCACTATGGTTCTCCGCTGATTTCCCAAATTCCAACTATTGCCAAAGAACTTAGCTTGGCAAACTGCCAGCAATTACGTGATCATGATTTTATCAATATTATCGAGCAATGTCCCCATCTAGAACGTTTAGATCTAAGTTCTTGTTTAGGTCTGAGTGCAAAGGTAATAGAAGCATTAGGGGCTGTATCAAAACTTCAAGCTCTCGACTTGTCCAGTCTTTATATTGTCGATGATTCACTAGTAGGTCAGCTTGTAGAGCTTTGTCCGAATTTAAAAAGTCTAAACTTATCATCATGTCGACGTTTCACAGCAAAAGCCTTACAATCGCTTGCAAAGATTCAACATTTAGAAGAGTTGAATTTATCTCATTGTTTGCAGATACAAGACACGCATTTTTCAGATTTAGCATCTATAAAATCTTTGCGTACTCTTTTACTGAAAGGGATTGCACATATACATGGGGACCATGTTGAAGATTTAGCTAAATTATCGTTTTTAGAAAAATTAGACATGAGTGGTTGTGTATCTTTACGAGATATGGGGACACGTCAATTATATCTTTGTATAAATCTTAAAGAATTACGCCTTTCCTCTTGTCCGTTTCTATCCATTATGACCTTCGGCCCTCTCAGAAGTTTAGAAAAGCTTGAAGTACTTGATTTGAGTTATTGTCCGCAGGTCAGCAATCCACTTTTGATTCAATTAGGACAAGTTCCAGCTTTACGAGAAATCTACCTCAATCATTGTTCGTCTGTAACAGATGTCGGTCTAGAAGATCTTTCAGCATCAGAAACTTTAGAAAAATGTCATTTAGCACGTTGTAGTCGGATCACAAATAACGGCCTACGCTTTCTATCAGCGATAGCAAATCTGCGAGATCTCGATTTAAGCTACTGCTACCTGATAGATCCTTATGGTTTTAAACACCTCAAAAAGCTCAAAAATTTAAAAGCTTTGAATCTCCATGGATGTATTCAGTTTGATGACAGTGGGGCAGAAGCTTTAGCAAGTTTAGAACAACTCAAAGAAATCGATTTAAGTGAGTGTCTTGATTTTCGAGTAGAAGGACTTACCCAACTTTCGCAAATTCCTACATTAGAACGTCTACGCTTGCATGGCTGTGCGGGTTTAGGAGACTCAGGCTTATTTCAAAAGCCTGTAAATGCGATGATTCGTCATTTAGATTTATCGGACTGCGAGTATCTAACAGATGGTGATCTTACGGATTTGCACAAGATTCCTTTTTTACAAACATTAAATATTCGTTCGTGTTTTCGTTTAAGTGACTTAGCCTTGAAATCTCTCTCGAACTTACCGTATTTAGAAACACTTATTATGGCTGAATCAGATGCGTTTACGGATGAGGGGATTGCTACTATAAGAGCTATGCCGAATCTATTACATCTTCAGGTAGTAAATTGTCCTCATCTAAGTAATTAGAAACATCTTGAAGAATAGAAATGTGTACATTTTTTACTTATCTTCATTCTTATTTGATTCCTAGGTCTCTTATTTTACTTTTTCTACTGATCACACCTTTTGTTGTTTTATCTTTTTATCTGGGTCTTCTCGGTTTAAGTGAAGGATTAATAAATGTTAGTGAATTGAATCGACTAACCTGGCGATCTACTAATGATAGCCTATCCTTACATATGATTACCGGGTCTGTTTTAACTTCTATAGCTCCACTTCAATTTTTAAGATCACGTTTTCAAAAGGCTCGAGTTCTTCATCGTGTTTTAGGGTATATAGTCGTTTCTCTAGCTTTTCTTACCTGTATTGGAGGCATTATTTACATTGTCATTCATGGTACACGAGGTGGTTTATGGATGAATATGGGCTTTGGTATTTATGGTGCTTTTTTGGTACTATCAGCTTTTTTTGTGGTCTATTATGCACGTAAAGAGAACTTACGTTTACATGAAGAATGGGGGTTAAGATTTATCCTGCTTTCTTTAGGTTCGTGGTTTTATCGAGTATGCTATGGAGTTTTGATTTTTATCGATCCTACCTGTCCAGGACATACAATCGACTTTCGAGGACCATTCGATTTCTTTATGAACTTTGCTTTTTATCTTTTGCCTCTTTTGTTTTTAGAAATTTATCTAAGAGTTTATAAGATGAGCGATACACAATATCGTTTATGGATATTTACCCTTAATTTCTTTTTGTTCATTGGAACTTATGGGTTTTATAAGGTGTTGATTTAATATTAAAGCTGAGGGTCCATTTGAACTAGGTAAGGCAAAAGCTTTTCTGTTACACGGCATTTCAAAACAAGTCCATTCGGGTTAATATCCACACGTTTTTCTATTTTATTCAGTTCTTGCTGAATACTGCGGTTTAGTGGGAGGGCTTGTGCTAGGAAAACATCCAACGCATCTTTGTGACGTTTCTGTTTTGAGAGACGTTCAATAAAGCTTAGAATCCGCCGTAAATCCCGTAAAAATTGGAATAAATCCCCTTCAAACTCTTTGTTTTGCCATGTGTCTCTTAAGGCCCAGGCTCGCAAAAGAACCTCAGCATCTGGCCAATCTTCTTCATGAAGCTCAGGCCAGTAGGAAGAAGCTCTGTGGAAATTACTGAGCGTTTTTTCTCTACGGTACTGTAGATAGGCTGAAGACTCTAAAATTTCTCCAGCAATGCACTCGTCCTGCTTTTGCACTGCTTCTGATAATTCAAGAGCTTTGCCATAGCTTTTCCTTAATCCCCATAAGTTTTTTATGGCGAGAGTAGAACATCCGCTGATGAGTAAACAGCTGGCAGAAAGACGGTGCTTTTCTGAAAAAACGAGCAAGGAAAGCCCTATAATTGCAGTACTCAATGAAGGAAGAGAAGCGCGTAAGGAGACTGTAGACGCTAAGTCTTTATGCTCAAATCGTAAAGCTTCTATCTTGGTGCTATATTCTTGAATACGCTCAAGAGACTTTTCTAAAAAAGAACTTTCTTGAGCGTTTACTGCACATACGCTCATGTTTAGCTTTGCATAGGTGGGATATTAGGCATCATCCCTTTTTGATCTAGGTAACTTTGTAGGATGATGATTGCGCTGAGGCGGTCTACATTTTCTGCTCGCTTCTTTCTTTTTACTCCAGAATCTCGCATCAAACGTTCAGCCTGAGCAGAGCTCAAGCGTTCTTCCCAAAAGTGTACAGGGCGTGTTTGTTTCTCTTTAAGAAGGGCTACAAATTTCTCGATTTCTGGACCCAAAGTTCCTTCGCGACCATCTAGGTGTTTAGGAAGACCAATCACAATTTCATCGATGAATAACTCTTCTTTTTCTAAATCATGAATACGATCCAGAAGAGCATTCGCAGCTTTTTCTAAGTTCTTAGGATGAATAAGGTTATCCAAGCCGCGAGCGATCATTTTTGTTTCATCTGAAATAGCCAAACCAATGCGAGCTTGGCCATAATCAATACCTAAACAACGTTGTCTTTTTTGCATCCTGCCTATGATCCTACGCAAACGTTTGCTTGTGCGCTTTTATACTCAATCATTGCCTTTACAAAGTCACGGAATAAGGGGTGAGGCTCTGTAGGGCGTGATTTAAATTCTGGGTGAAACTGAACACCAAGCATCCATGGGTGCTCTGTAACCTCTGCAATTTCACAAAGATCTCCGCCTTCTAGCTTTCCTGAGAGGTGTAAGCCGTTTTGTTCAAGAGTATCTAAGTATTTACTATTGAACTCATAACGGTGTCTGTGACGCTCGCTGATAGAATGCGTTCCATAAGCAGCAGCAGCCTTGCTGTTTTCAGCTAAAGCACACTGGTAGGCTCCTAAACGCATTGTACCGCCAAGGTCTTGTACTCCCTGTTGTTCTGATAAGAGACTAATCACAGGGTTCTTGGTGTCAACATCGACTTCTGTAGAGTTTGCATCTGTGATGCCAGCAACGTGACGCGCGTGTTCAACCACTAGAATTTGCATTCCTAAGCAAATACCAAAATAAGGCATGTGGTTTTCTCGAGCATATTTGGCAGCAAGAATTTTTCCTTCCCAGCCTCGTGCTCCAAAGCCACCGGGAACAAGAATACCATCACAACCAGCAAGAAGTTTTGTTAAATTTTCTTCGTTATCAATTTTATCGGCTTCAATACGACAAAACTCTAGATGATATCCCGCAGCGATAGCTCCGTGTTCTAAGGCCTCGAAAACAGATTTGTAAGCATCTTGGTGTTGAACGTATTTCCCTACAATTGCAACGGTAATACTTCCTTTCGGATGCTTGATGGTTTCAACAATTTCTTCCCATTCAGCTAGTTTAACTGGAGGGTTAGGTAGCTTAAGAATGTTACAGATCATACGGTCAATATGATGCTCTTTTAGCATGAGAGGTACTTCATAAATCGTATGCTCTACATCAGGCTCGCTAATGACAGCCTCGTAAGGGACGTTACAGAACAAACTGATTTTAGAAATAATGTCTTCTGATAAATCTTCTTCGCAACGGCAAACAATTAAATCAGGGAAAATACCAATTTGACGTAAAACCTGCACCGAGTGTTGTGTCGGTTTTGTTTTAACTTCACCAGCAGCCTTAAGATAAGGCACGTAAGTGAGGTGAATGTTCATGCACTGTTCGCGGTGGTCGTTACGGAACTGACGAATAGCTTCAAGAAATGGAAGTGATTCAATATCTCCCACAGTTCCACCAATTTCGACTAAAACGACATCAATATCTTCTTCTTGTTTCGCACAGTTCATGATGCGCTGGCGAATTTCATCTGTGATGTGAGGAATCACCTGTACAGTGTTTCCTAGATAGTCACCACGGCGTTCACGGCGAATGACAGTGTTATAAATTTGCCCAGAAGTGGCGTTAGACGCTTTTGATAAAGGACTGTGAGAATAACGGTAGTAGTGACCAAGGTCTAAATCAGTTTCCGCACCATCGTCAGTAACATATACTTCTCCATGCTGGAAAGGATTCATTGTACCTGGATCTACATTCAAGTAGGGGTCCAATTTCAACATCGCAACTTTTAATCCCTTGTTCTCAAGGAGTAAAGCGATAGAAGCAGCAGTTAAACCTTTGCCTAAAGAGGATACGACTCCTCCGGTCATGAAAATGAATTTTGTGTTCATACCAACTCTTCAACTTTTTTTAGGTCATCCGGAGTATCCACTCCTAAAATACGCTCTTCCACCTCAAGCACTTTAATACGGTGCCCATGCTCCATCATTCGTAGTTGTTCGAGATCTTCAGCTTGCTGTAGAGGAGTCGTGGCCAATTCGTGAAGCTTGAGAAGCAATTGAGTGCGGAACGCATAGATTCCCACATGTCCATAATAATTTTGTCTACGTACATCCGCTGTACCATGCCCGTAAGGGATAGGAGCGCGACTAAAATAAAGAGCGTTTCCGTTACAGTCAAATACACACTTAACAACAGATGTATCTAAAAGCTCTTCCTGAGTATGTAAAGGAACAACAGCCGTCGCCATTTGAGCTTCAGGGTCGTTTTTCAATAGTTCGATAAGACCAGAAACCGTAGTTGCAGAAATCTGAGGCTCGTCACCTTGAACATTCACAATGATATCTGCTTCAGCTAAATCCGGATGCATTTGTAAAGCAGTAGCAATACGATCTGTCCCTGTTGGACAAGATTCCGGTGTCATCACAACTTCAGCACCAAAACCTTTAGCCGTATCAAAAATTCTCTGGTCATCCGTAGCAATGACCACTCGATCAAATAAAGCACAAGAAGAAGCACTCTCATAACAGTGCTGGACCAAAGGCTTGCCGTGAAGAAGAGTCAGTGGTTTCCCAGGAAAACGACGACTTTGATAACGCGCAGGAATAAGAGCAAAAACCTTGGTAGACATAGTAGTTCTTGAGATAATATTGATCATAATACCCCGTCGATATTATCGATGGAGAAGATAAATGGCAAGAAAATGAGTGAAATAATTTTTGATTAAAGTGTTATTATATCACTCATTTAAAAAACTTTAACCCATATTATTTATTTTCAAGCATGGGTATAAGAAATCTTAAAAGATTTTCTGGAGTTTTTTTGTTTTCTTTCTTTTCTTCTACTTGAGGATTTACCAATTGCTCTTCCTCTTCTTTTTGAGGAGGCCAAATATCAGCCCATGGAAAAGGGCTTGTTGTGGGAGCTGGTGTTTTTACATTGCCTCCTCGTCCAATCGCCTGTAAAACTCCACTTAAAACAGGGGAGCCACCTTGTGTGCGATCGGAAGCTACTAAAGCCGCAATTTCAGCGATGGCTTTTTGACTTTCTAAGCGAATACTTCCTGATGATCCACGCATAGGAATGTGTAAAGCATAATTTTGATCTATGTTGCGAATTCCAAATCTTTCTTTTAAAGTATCGGCAGGAAGAGCGACAATGAAATCTGTCCAATCCCTAAGAAAATCTACAGTTCCCCAAGTTGCAATATGGATGCCGTCAGCTAATAATCCATCTACTCTTTGAAAGGTAGCGTGCCCTCCATTAACTTCCATGTAAACAGGGGTAAACCAACCCTCCATTTCTTTTTGTCGAGAGAATTGACCAGATTTCATGATACCTACCAATAAAGCGAGTGGTCCACTATTTTCCATACGCACTTTACCAAGGTGTACAGCGGCTTTTTTCACACGAACTCCTTCGAGGTTGAAAGGAAGGAGAGGGAGTTGGAAGCCTTCTTTGGATACGACAATACGGATAGGGTCTTCTGATTCAAGAGCTGTGATCAAAACAGGATTGATGAATTGAAGAATTTCTTTTCCAAGTTCTGGAGTAGCTTCAATTTGCAGTTGGAGATCTTCGTTAAGATGCAATGCCCCTTCATCAAAGCGCCCATCTAAACGAATATCACTCCTTTCAGCTTGAAGCATGGTTGTGAAATTTCCTGTGCGGTTTTTAATTTTGCTAGAGGTAAAGAGGTCAAAACGTTGTCCTAAAACAGCGGCAGCACGAAGCTTGTTGTCATTGTTGAATTGGAAAAGTTCAGCAAGAATAGGTACAGGAAGATTATTTACGGTACTTTCTGCTTCAATCTCCATGCTTTGAGGTGTCCAATTTCCATCTGAACTCATCAGTTTACGAAGAGAGGCAGTGCAAAGTATGCGGGTTGCGCGTGTTTGATCTCCGCTAGAATCTTGTTTGATAGTAGGGCTATTTTTTAATTTTCCTTCGCTCTCTAGGTTAAAATTGAGTTTGTCTTTTAAAGGAGAAGCTTGGATAGAGACTTGTGTTTGTTCAAAAGCAGCAAGTTCTCCGCTTTCAATATGTCTGAGTTTCATGCCATCTATTTGTGCATTCGCATCAAGGTTTAGAGAAGCCAAGCAAGATTTAGAAGGATCCATGGAAAAGTTGATGTTTTGTACATTCAGACTAATCTGGCTATTCTCTTCTAGTTGTAGTTGCTTTGCTGATTCATACTCTATTCTCTCTCTTAGTGCTTGAAAAGCATCTGCTTGCATGTCCCATTGTAAATAAGTACCTGTACCGCTTCTTACAATTTTGTCTGCACCGAGCGAAAAATTTGCGTTTGCTTTCATTAAGGGGCTATGAAGGTCAAAATCTACATTTCCTTGAGCTGATAAAGTGCTTGAACCGGAAGCTTTGATATTGACCCAAGGACCTAGATAGTAATGGAGGTCTTCTTGTCCACTAAACGCCTCTAGAATCATCGTAGGAATATTCTCTAAATCCGATTGAAATGAGAAATTTGCCTCTGGATCCCATGTCCAATCATCCTTTGGAGAAGGTCCGTAAATTTTTGTTTCAATGGAACCAGGAGCTTCCCCAACGGCTGATGCAGAAAAGCTTCCTTCAATAGTTTTTTTCGCTCCATTCATTTGCCAGTCAAATAAAATCTTGTCTAGGCGTCCTTTGCTAAAAGAAAGACTACTAGTAGAAGCTTTTCCTTTCAAATTTAAATTAGATGGAGAAAGTTTATTGAATATGACTTTGAATGGTTCAATAGAGCAAGTTATCAGGCTTGGTTGAGATAAGTATGTTTTTGTTGTGCCCGTTAGTTTTTGTAGTAGGTGAGGGGTTACGGTAAAAGTGAGTCTAGGCGGACTATGAAAAGTAAAGTACTCTGTTCCTTGCGCTCTACCTTCTATTTGTATGGATCCGAGTTGTCCTTTGACAGCAAGCTCCAAATCACCTTCTTTAGGAAGACCTTCTGTATCGATTTCTATTTGCCCTTTGATTTCAGCTTCAAGTAAATATCCAATGGCTTCTGAAAATGCGCTTTGGCTTTCTGTACGGAGCTGAGTTGTGCTATGAAAACGTAAATCATGAAGATCTTCTGCGCTTATATTCATATCTAAATGAGGAATAGAAACAGCACCGAGTAAAGGAGTGTTTTTTAGAGCTAGCTGATCAGCACTAAAATATACCTCCATTTGTGTATCTTGCCATTTTGCGAAATCGCGAGGGATATTCAAACGTTCAACTTCTAGGTTGCTTGTTATGGAATAAGCAAGTTCAATAGGAAGGGTTCCACTGTATCGATTAACAATACTGGGGCTCAGCATGTAGCTGAGTTTACTTGGAGAATCTAAACGAATTTGATCTGTAATTGTAAAATGACTTTCTTTCAGGTCGATTTTATCGGAACGTCCACTTAGTTTGAGTTTTGCTTGATCTGCGGATCCTTCTATGTTCATGTTAAGGCTTAGTTGAGGACCACAAAGTTCGTACATTAGACCTTTTTGATCGAAAATCGTATCAATGAATTTTATCGGAAGTCTTTCTGTAGCAATATTTATTGAGCCATGGCTCTTTCCATTTTGGAAAATATCAGAAAGAGATCCTTCTGCGAGAAATTCTGTTTTTTGTGCGTTGTATTGTCCTTCACCATGTACTTTAAAGGTAAAAGTTTCTTCTCCATCAGCAGATAGATCCATTTTTAAATCTTGGAGATCTACATACTCACCGCTTGTATTTTGTCTCATTTGCATACGGTCGAGATGGCACCAACCTTTAAAAGCAAGCTTATCAGATTCTAACTCATGGTTTTTAAGAGGAAATTCTAGACGGTCTAAGCCGATTCGTAATGTGGAAGGTCCACTCAAATGAACTTGATCGTGAACGTATAAGAAATCAAAAAACTTTTGAGGTAAACGGAGTTCTGCTGTGGCAGCTTCTTTGAATAAGAAAGTACCATTTGCCATGTGACCATCTATTTTTGCCCAAGCTTGTGGAGTGTTGATGCGGAGGCGACTTTTGAATTCTTGTTCAACAAACTCTAAATCAGTCTCTAAGTTTAACTCTTCACCCAATGCAGCGCTTAGAAGGCCTTTTTCTTTAGCAAATTGTAGAGTAATGAGTTGGTCGAGAGCTCCGACCGGAAAGCGCGCAACTTCAGCGCGAGCCTTAAGGAAAAGCTCTGGAGGGAACTCAAGATTACCTTCTTCATCTGTAGTAAATAAGAGTTCTCCATTTTGGTTGAAACCACGTATTTCGCATTCAGCAGCAAAAGCCCCTACAAGATTACCCTGTGCGCTACGGCCACTAATACTGGCATGAAGTGGAGACTGTGAAGACTCTTTAACAAGAGAAAGATCCATTCCGTTGATTTCAATTTTTTCTAAGCCAGGTCGTTCAAAGCGGATACTTGTATTGTTGAGTAAAACTTTCCCTTTTGTTGGAAAAGAAAGACCTAAACCGCCTGTATATCGTTTTTTAGGACCAAACCCTCCATCTATACCAAATGCTCGGTGTAAAGAGCTTTGCCCGCTTTGATCCTGCACAATAGAAATAAAAGAATCTTGCGCTTGCATATCTTGGATGTTTCCTGGATTCCAGAAAATTCCCCATAAGGAATGTTGAACATGAGCATAATTAATGGAAAAGACTTCTTTTCCTTCAAGATCCCAGACCTTAAGGCCTTCTATTTCTTGACCATTGATCCAGTATAAGTTCCATGATTTGACTTCGACTTTTCCTGGGATCGATTTATTGATTAGATTAACAGCAAAGTTTTTCCCTGCTTGTGTGGATAAAATAGTCGGTAAGGATGCAATAGTCAGTAGTATAAAAACGATAACTAAAGTAATTAAATAAGCCTTAAATGGTTTTGAGTGTTTATCTGGAGAATTATTATCCATCAAACTATCCTGCAGTTAACTGTTCCTGTAACTACTGTTAACTTCTATACTGCTTTCTAGCAAGAGGATTGTGTGTTTTATGCGGATCATTTCACACCAAAGGATTTGGGATCATGCAGGGCATAATGCATTTGTTGATCTCTTATTTAATGATCCTGAATGGCTTTGTGTTTTTCGTGAGTCCAATAGCCACATGAAACATAAAGATGGAGTGATTCGTATTTTAGCAAGCTATGATACGAAACATTGGCACTCGATCGGAAAATTGGTACAGAAAGGCCTTGATCTCAGGGACCCTAAAATCAGTAGATGCCCCGATGGAAGACTCATGCTTCTTTATGGAGCCTGCCGTTATTGGTGGGGAAAGTGCCGCTCCAGAAGGAGTTATGTTTGTTTTTCAGATGATGGAAGAAAATGGACAAAACCCAAAGCTATTTTAGACCAATGGGATTGGTTATGGAAAGTCACCTGGTATGAAGGAAAAGCCTACGGATTTAGTTATGGACAATCGGATAAAAATGACCGTTTTAGCTCTTGGCATCTCACATTATGGTGTAGTGAAAACGGACTCCAATGGAACAAAATCCAAACATTTCCCATTCACGGAAATCCTAATGAAACGGCTATTCAGTTTTTGCCAGATGGAAGAATGCTTGCTTTGGTTCGGCGTGATGGTTTAGTAGGTGATGGAGCGTGGCTATTAAAGGATAACGAGGCATGGATTGGAGTAAGTAAGCCGCCGTACATAGAATGGAAATGGCGAAATTCTGGAATGTATTTTGGGGGGCCCGATCTTGTTTTGGATCCATCGCGACAGTTATGGGCATGTGGACGAAAGTTGTACAAACGTCGTTCAGATAAGAAATGGGCAGCCAAAACAGTGATTGCACGAATGGGGCTTACTTATCTGAAGCCTGTACTGACTTTGCCAAGTGGAGGCGATACAAGTTACCCCGGGATGATCTATCGAGATTCGAAGCTTTGGATAGCGTATTACTCTAGTCATGAAGGGAAATCACTTATTTATTTTGCTATTGTTGAGATAGCTTAGATTAGTCGTTTCTATATGGGTCTTGTTTATATTTACCACAGAGGTGCCGAGTTCGCTGAGAAGTTAATCTTGAGAAAATTGCTTTATAAAGGACCAGCCTCTGTATATGTCTGTGATATTTTTTAGTAGGCTGTAATTGGTATATAACGGCGCTTCGTCGATAAACTTAACGAAGCACCGTATCGGAAGGTAAGTTAAAGGTTGTGTAATTATCTACTCATGGGAAAGGGAAGGGAGTGTGCTGTAAATCTCTGAGTATTACCAACTTTGTTTGCAATGAGAAGGCCAGGAATCCATATAGGTGAAGTTAAAAGCACTGTTCCCATCATAGCAAGAGTTGCAGCTGAAGCAAGTAAAGTAAGGGTTGCAACTGTAGATACTATAATAGCTAAAGCGGCAGCTGATGCTATGAGTAAAGCTGTTGAGCTCGCAGCTGTCTTAAGAATATCTTTTGTCCAAACTTTCATGCGTTGAACTAAAGAAACTTTTATTTTGCTTTTTTCAGGCACTTCATAAGAACCATTTCTACTTTTAATTGTTGTCTTGATAGCGGCTAAAGCAGGAAAGAATCGGTATAGAGTCCCACCAGAGAGATCCAGTTCCTTGTTTTTAATGAACTGATTGTGTAAATACGTTTCGCGCCAGCTATTATGAATTTCTGGGCATGCTACGCTATGAACCTCATTGAAAAACCATTTTTGTGCATCTTTCTTGTCATTACCTTCTGATATATAATTAACCGCGTTATGACTGACATTAAACATAAATGTTTTTATGTTTTGTAGTTGGTTTTTGAGCCTTTTAGCAGAATCATCATCGGCATTAAGATTAGAATTAGCATGATGTTTGACCACTCGAAAAGGAACAGTTTCCATAACCTCACAAGTGCTTGTGTAGGCTACTTCTCGAAATAACTTGTCTCGTT
The DNA here is from genome assembly GCA_002709385.1 of Waddliaceae bacterium. Taxonomy (GTDB): domain Bacteria; phylum Chlamydiota; class Chlamydiia; order Chlamydiales. The sequence continues at coordinate 27,319 of PAQS01000039.1, read as the reverse complement.
TGATGTAGCGTCCATTATATTCTACAAAACTGTTTCCTAAAGCACGAAGAGCAAGTGAAGAGACGAAACTGTATGTTTCCACTTTATAAGATTTTTCGATAGTAGAGCCTTTATTGCTTATAACAGTTAAGATGTTATTGTTTTCGTTAAATGTTAAATCAATAGTCATAACGACTCTCCCAGATTCATTTTATATAACTATTCTAACTCACTATCTTTAAGATTGTTGTTTGATTGTATTAATATTATATTTTTTTATTTGTGCTCTAAGTCAAAAATAAGCTGTTTTTGTGTTGTTTTTTAAAGATTTGTAAATAAATAAAGGTGCGATAAAGAGTGAGAGGTGAACGAAACGGGGGTGAATCGTCCATCTCCCATCTGGAAGAAGTCTATTTTTTCTGAATTTTTGCTGTTTCTTTTAATAAATGCTTAGTATAGCAATGAAATCCTCCATAGCATTCATCAATAGGAGTGTTTTTATTTTTATTTCGAATATTTACTTGCGCTTTTGCATTAATAAGTAACTTTACTTGGTCATAACGGTTGCCTGGACCTAAATTTACAAGAAAATGTAAAGGGGTATTCCCTTGTTTATTTTGAATGTTAGGATTTGCTTTATGCTTCAGAAGTTTTGTTAGTATGTTTAAAGAGTATTGAGCGGATTGGCACACAATATGTAGAGGTGTATCACCATTTTTATTTTGTCGATTCGTATCAGCTCCTAAAGCTAAGAGTGTACTAGCCATTTTTAAACTATTTTCATGTGTGCAATATGATTCCATTACAAGTTGATGTAGAGGAGTATCTCCATTTTTATCAGTAGCGTTGATGTCTCCGCCTGCTTGATATAGAGCGCTTATAAGATCTGCTCGTGAGCTTTCTACAGCAAGGTGCATCGCTGTTTTACTATTTTTACAGGGTAAATTAGCATCTAAGCCAAATTTTAACAGTTCTTCTATCTGTTGTAATGATGATCCAGGAGTGCGAATAAGTTGGTGTAATCGATTATATCCATTTATATCCTGTGCTTCTAGCGTAGTCATTAAGCAATGCAAGTATAGTGCAGGAGGGAGTTGGTTAGGGGAAATTTGCGGCGAAAAACAAGGAAGACGTAGCATTGTCTTTTGTAGCCAGTTTTGTCTTTTTAGTGCAAAGTCGTTCAGCTGTTTAATGTAAGAATCTTGCTTATTTGGCTCGTAAGTAAACATATGTTTTTTTGCTAAATCCTCTATAGACGGACTTGCTTGATTTATATGGGACCATAATTCGTGAACTTTGCTCGCATCAGGGAGTTTTTTACACCCTAAAACACGCTCTAGTTCATCTACAATAATTTGTTGGCTTCTCAAATCATTTGCTAAACTCATTCCTTTTGTCATTTTTGCACCTCATGTTTTGAATGAAAAAATTGAAGAATCAACAAAACTAGCTTTGTGAAAGATTTTTATCAAACAAAGAGTTTGTGTTTGTAAAAATTTCTTGCAATCGAGTTTGGGAACAAGATAGGCTTGGTCTCTTAACACTTAGGGAGAGTTTTATGCGTATATTAGTGATTGGTAGTGGTGGTAGAGAACATGCTATTGTTCGTCAATTAGTGGAACATAAGCATACGGTTTATGCTGTGCCAGGAAACCCAGGTATCCACGCCCTTTGTGAAAGACTCAGCCCTGATCAAGAATCCATTCCCATAAGTGATGTTGAGGGCTTATCCACTTTAGCAAGTGATTTAAAGGTTGATCTGACTGTGGTAGGTCCAGAGCAACCTCTTTCTCTTGGTATTGTTGATCATTTTGAAAGCAAGCAACTGCGTATTTTTGGTCCGACAAAAGAAGCGGCTCAATTAGAGTCTAGCAAGGTCTTTTCTAAACAATTCATGAAAAAATACAAAATTCCAACAGCCACATTTTATGTGGGAAACCATGAAGAAGAAGCGCGTTCTGCTGCAGAAGATATTTTAGCTCTTCCGGGAAGTTTGGGTGTCGTTGTGAAACCTGATGGTCTGACAGCAGGAAAAGGCGTCACTGTTTGCAAAGATATCCATGAAGCATACGAAGCGATTCGTGCTATGTTGGGGGAAGGAGCTTATGGTGAAAGCGGACGAAGAGTCATTGTGGAGCAGCGCTTAGACGGGCAGGAACTATCTGTTTTAGCATTTGGAGATGGTAAGACTTTTATTCCCATGCTTCCTTCTCAAGATCATAAACAGCTTGGGGAAGGCGACCAAGGGATGAATACAGGAGGAATGGGGGCTTACGCCCCAACACCTTTTGTGAGTGCAGATCTAATGGAAAAAATTCAGAAGGAAATGATTGAACGTACATTACTTGGTTTACAATCTGAGGGCATTGTCTATAAGGGTGTTTTGTATTTTGGTGTAATGCTGAGTTCGCAAGGCCCTAAATTATTGGAGTATAATTGTCGTTTTGGAGACCCAGAAGCACAAGTTATTTTACCTCTTTTAGAGTCAGATCTTGCTGAAATTATGCTTGCTTGCATAGAGGGGTCTTTGGAAAAAACACTCCCTCAATGGAGTCAGAAGAGTGCTTGTTGTGTTGTACTGGCAAGTATGGGGTATCCAAAATCATACCCTACAGGCAAGCCAATCCATGGTTTGCAAGATTTAGAAAAAAAGACGGAGGCATTTGCTTATCACGCGGGCACAGGCTTAGGGGAAGATAAGTCAATAGTAACGAAAGGTGGTCGTGTTCTAGGTATTACCGCGTTAGGAGAAACCTTGGAAGAATCTATTGGCAAAGCTTATGATGGTGTCGAAGCTCTTGATTTTGAAGGGGTTTATTATAGAAGTGATATTGGAAAGAAAGGATGTATATCATGAGTTTAAGAAAAGCGTTATTTGGTCTGTGTACAGTTCTAGCTACTTTACAGGTACAGGCAGAGACTCACGAGATACAAAATATCCGAGAAATTCTTGAGTATGTGGATACTGATACTTTGGTATTTTTAGATCTCGATAATACGGTACTAGAGGCTGCGCAGAGTTTGGGGACAGATCAGTGGTTTGATCATTATTTGAGCCAACTCACTGCTGATGGACGATCTTTTGATGACGCTATGGATGAGGCGGTAAAAGTCTATAAACAAGTCCATGATATGACAGCTGTAAAGCCTTGCGAGCCTTCAACACCAAGGTTGATTTCTTGTTTACAAAGACAAGGGATTACCGTTTTAGGATTAACATCCCGCAATCCTATTTTAACAGAGTGTACAGATCGCCAGCTACAATCGATTGCTGTGCAGTTTAGTCAAAATGTAGAGCAAGAATTTTCGGAAGAGTTTCGCGAAAAATTTATCGGACATTTTGAGAAAGGTGTAATTTTTGTGGGGTTTTCAGGAACCAAGGGTGAGGTGATTGAGTCTTTTTTCGCTCACAGTGGACTACACCCTAAAAAGGTTCTTTTTGTAGATGACAAATCGCACCATGTAGAATCTGTTAATAAGCATTTAGAGGGAAGTGAGTTAAACTTTGTTGGTTTACGTTACGGTGGTACGGATCATAAAAGAGACGATTTCGACCCTCAGATTGCAAACATACAAATGCAGCATCTGCAAAAAATACTCAGTGATGAGGATGCCCAGAGGTTGATGCAAGTTCGAGGGTAGAAAAACAGGACAAGAAGCTTATTTTTAAGTTATCTTGTCCTGCAATATTAGTTTATTTTTTTAATCGTTTTCGGTGGATGAATTGTCAGTTGTGGGGGGATTTACTACCTTTGCATTAGGTTCTGAAATTTCTGGAGTGTTTAAAGTTTCTTTTCTTTTTCTTGTTTTCTTTGGTTTTTGATTAGTTTTTTCAGATTTCTCAGTTTTATTTGATTTCTCAGCTTTATTTGATTTCTCAGCTTTACTTGATTTCCTTTTTCTCTTTTTTTTTGCTTTAACAGAAGGGTTATTTGAAATAGATGCTGGTTCTTCGTTTAATATAATTGGACTTTCTTCTTTCCAGTTTTTAGCACCTTCTAGGTTTGTCCACCAACCCTCTTTTCTTATAGCTTGGAATTGCGCATTTACCCATTTTTGTTGTCCTTCACTTAAACTTGAGGAGCCAATCTTCCACACTCGAGGCTCTGCCTCGCCCTCTTCTGTTTTGTGAGTGACCTTCACTGTTTCTGCATTAATGGTGATGCTAGAGACATTGCCTGACAATATACCAGCCTCAGACCTTTTTGCAGTGGAGATAGTAAGCAAAACATACTTAAGTTCTTCTAAACTAAGATCGCCACCTTCCTTTTTAAAAGTTTTATCGTTAATTTTTATATGAGTGATTTTTTGGCTCGTACCGTCTTGTTTAACTAAAATACCTTCTCCAGGGTTAAAATCATTTGGCTTACCCGCATCACTGAAATTTACTTGGCTCCAACCATCTTCGCCAGCGTTTCCTACTGTTAAATCACTCATATCAATCTCCTTTAATTTAATATATAATAATTATTCTACATTTTATTGTTTTATATATAAACAGTTGATTTTTGTTGTTTTTATTTGATCTTTATAAAATTATCTTTATATTTCTGTATTATCTGTTTTGGTTGTTAGTTAAAATAGGTGAAAATATGACAGGTTTAGAAGATAAGACTGTTTTGAGTAATGGGATCTCTTTTAACAATCAAACCCTTAACAGCTTAAAAAACACAGACTGTGCCTTATGTGATTTACCTTTGGTTTCTGAGATTGTGAATCAAAGTATCAATCCCTTAACTCAGTTAGAGACTAAGCAATTTTTGCATAGTGCTTGTTTTTATCGAAGATTAGAAAAAGAAGCTTCTAGTGGAGATGAAGAATTTGAAGAAATTGTGAAGGAGTTGAAAGAGGATATAAGAAAGAAGGATTCGGACATTACTATTGATTATCCAGAACAGAACTGCCCCATTTCTCAAGAACCTTTGAATGATGCTCCTGTAACAGAACTTCCTTCCTGTCGTCACTGGTATCATACAAGTGAGTTGATACAATCTCTTGCAGTAGGTGTGCCGAAGCGAGGTGACTGTGCAATCTGTTCTGAAAGTTTCTTAAATATTCGCAAGCCTACAGCTAATGAAATGGAAATAGAAAATGCTCTCAACGGTGGTTTTGAAAGAAGAGAGGTCACGATGCTGCCATTTCCTCCTACTTTAGTTGTAGTAGGTTTAGGGATTATTTTAGGTTTTGCTTATATGCAGTTTACTTGTGCAGTAGACGGGTGTGAATTCCCATAAAAAAACCTCATGGACTCGATGCGGGCCTTTTATTGCATCGAGTCTATGAGGTCCTAAACTAAGCTGAAGACTAACCTACACTTAATCCTTCATATTCTCTAACGCTGCAATACGGTCTTCTAGAGAAGGGTGTGTTGCAAGAAGACTAAAAATACCGCCGCGTCCAGAGATTTTCATCGATTGAAACGCTTCGCTGTTTTCTCGAGGATCTTGTATTTCATAGGTTCTTTGCAGTGCTTGCAAAGCAGCAATCATTTTCGCCTTTCCTGCAATTTTAGCGCTGCCAGCGTCAGCTCGGAACTCGCGGTAACGGGAGAAAGCCGCCACTACCATAGACCCTAAGATCATCAACACAGACTGTAAAAAGAAAACAGTCATGTGATAAGCGAAAGGGTTTGGTGCACTGCGCTCGTCATCGCGACTACCTCGAGTTAAAACATAAGCTAAAACACGAGCTAAAAACATTACGAATGCGTTGATTACGCCTTGAACAAGAGTCATTGTAACCATATCACCATTAGCAATATGAGCCACCTCATGGGCAATGACCCCTTCTGTTTCTGTACGGTTCATCCTGCGTAGCAAGCCAGAAGAAACTGCAACCAAAGAATTGCGACGAGAAGGCCCGGTGGCAAATGCGTTGATTTCTGGGCTATCATAAAGCCCAACCTCTGGCATCACGGTAAGTCCAGCATTTTTAGCATTCACGTGAACCATATCAACTAAGTCTTTCAGTAGAGGATCTGATGGATTAGGGTCTAAAATTTTCACCCCCATCATCCATACAGCCATCTTTTTCGATAGTAGCAAGGAAATTCCAGCTCCGCCCATACCCCAAATCAAGCAGAAAATCAGTAAGGATTCGTAATTTAGGCCTTGGCGGTTTAAGTAAGGTTGTACGTTAAACACGCTAAGAATAATAGAAATTGTGAGAACTACTAAAAAGTTCACAGCAAGGAAAATACCTATACGCTTCATGTCAAACTCCATGCTTATTAATAAGGAATTATAAATGTAATATAACAGGTAATACGCTTTTATGCACGATTTCCTGATGCGGAAAAAGACTCTAATATCTCGTTGATAAAGAGATAAAATTATTCACGATCTACTTGAACAACGCGAAAGGTAGCAGCTGGAAGCTCGGGATCCCCTAAGTCTTCTTCTCGACGATGCTTTAAAGGGCTGTCCATTTTCCAAGCTGTCAAATACTGGCTTGCATTTCCTTGCTTTCCGCCATGATCAGCCCAACTCTCACTGGTCCACTCCCAAAAAACAAGATTCTTAGAAAGACTTTCTAGTTCTCTTACTTTAGGTAAACGGTATTCTTTGTGATGATTTTTTGTTAGCCATGTACAAAAGGCTTTTGCATCAGATGGAGTCAGCCACAACACTGGAGCATTAGCATCTTTTTCCCAAGAAAATGCAGCTTCTTCTCTTTCACGTTCCCATGTAGGCCAAATGCCATAACGCTCTCGCCAAGTACGATGCCCGGTTTCTTTTACAAATTGATGAAACAACCCAGTACTAATCGGCTGAGTACTCATATATATAGTAGCACCGTTTTGCTCAAAAGACGATATCTCTAAAGGAATGCTTGCATGCTCTTTCGTTTCTTCCATCATAGTTTCTGCTTGCCATTCCGCAAGCAAACGTTCGATCTTGTCTTGCTCAGAAACCTTCTGTTGTGTCAGCATTGCGACCAAAATCAAACCACTAATGAGAAAAATAATTGCAGTGTTTTCTTCTATCCAATCAAAAAAAGAACGTTTTTTTTGCATGATCTTAAGTTTCTATCTCGATTTTTTTTCTAAGTCTCTATGATGGATTAAGCTAATTACTGTTTCTTTAAAAATAGAGCTCTCACACTATTCAGAAACTATTTTACAACATGCAGTAATTTCTATCTTAATCTCACTTAGTGTTTAACTTTTTAGTAAAAGCAAAAAAAAGTCTTGGTGTTTTTGCTGCAAGCACCTATTAAGTGGAAACATAGAGAGTGTAATATTACGATCATCATAGATCGACATTAGATAAATAAAAATAAAAAGTATCCCTAGGGGGTATAAATATGGCACTTTTTGGACTGTTCAAAAAACAGGAAGAAGAAAACGACTTGCTCGTTGACCATGGAGAAGCTGAAGCTCCAAAAGAAGAAAATACATCTCTGATTAAAGAACAACCGTACTCGCACGGTTTAGAAGATATCTATAAAATCCAAGATCTCGATATCAAAACAGTACGGAAAATGGGGTCTTCTGCTCCAATAGAAAAAAAGACCACAAAATCCAAGGAACTCGAACCATTAAAATTGGACTGGGTAAATGATTCTCAGATGGATTTAGGTTTTGGTACTGGGTATGAGGATTATTTAGACCCGTTTCGTTTAAGCGAACCGATTCAAGTTTTACATCTTTCGCAAAACGCAGAAAAAGTTTTGTTAGATCAAGGAAAGCAACGTATTCGTCAGTTACTAGGAATCGATACTCAGTCTTTTGTGGGTACTCCTGGAATGGGACAAGGTCATATTGATGATCTACAGTGCAAGCTAGATTCTTATTTGGAAGGTTACCCAGGGCGTCCTGCTCGAACAATTGATCTACACGGACTTCTTCGTTGCCTCTTCTATACACAAAATCGCAAGCATGTACATCTCTTCTTAAAGAGTTATGGACTTCACGAACTTTTTCCAATGGAAGCGGCGGAGCAAAACGAGCTACGTCATCTCAATGCACAGGCTCGAAAAGAACAAAAAGAACGAGCAAAAGAACTACTCACAGATCAGAATATTTGTAATATTCTCAAACAATCTTTGGAAAAAATCACACTAGCATTGTTTAAGCCATGGATGCGGCAACGTATGGATATGGCTACAGAGCGAGAGCTTTGTGAACGGCTATGCCGAAATAGCGACTGTACGAAACAAGCAACGTCTATTATTCACTTCATTTCTGAAAGCTACTGTAAAGGAACGTTTCCTTTTGCAGAGTTTATGATAGAGCTTGATGAAGGGGTGTATTGTTTTGAAAGGCAGACCAAGAGTGATTATCAATTGGTCATTTCTTGTGTAGACAGCTATTTTTACCGTCCGAAACTGAAGTACTCTTTAGAAGAATTAACTGGTTTGGTCCAGCGTGAGTTAGGTAGAAAATGGAAAGGCCTCCCCAACGGTTTCGTTGAGAAGGTCCTTTATTTATCTCCTAGCTATCATTTGCGCAAAGAGCGTGATGGTCATTTATGGGTGCGTGCTTGCTAGTTGCTGCATCTCCATAAATGCTTGATCTCTTAAACGGCATGCAAGGCACTCGCCGCAGGCTTCGCCCCCAGGCATGGGGTCGTAGCAACTGCTGGTGATGTCTAAAGGAGCATTGAGATGAAGGCCTGCTTGGATGATTTCTACCTTTGTTTTATGTAACAAAGGAGTAACAAGCCTAGGGCCTTTATCCTCACAAGCCTGCTTTGTGCATAGATTCATGGTGTTTTGCATGGCCTGCAAATAAGCAGGGCGGCAATCAGGGTAGGGTTGTGCATCCATACAATTGATGCCCACATGAATTTCACCAGCATCTAACTGTTCTGCCAATCCTACTGCATGCGCAAGGAAAATTGTGTTGCGGGCTGGGACGTATGTGTTTGGAATAGATTTTTTCGCATCCTCTAATACCGTACGGTTACGAGGAACCTTACCATCATGAACAAGAGAAGACTTGCTAAATGCAGTATGATCAATGTGAATAATAGTTTGAGGAACTTGGTAGTGCTCACAAAGAGCTTTTGCACGTTCAAGTTCGATGTGATGACGTTGTCCGTAATCAAAAGTCAAAGCATGACAATCCCTAGACTGTTCCTTAGCCAGAGCGAGAACGACACAGGAGTCAAGACCTCCGCTAAGTAGGACGATCGCTTTCATTGTTATACCCCTTTTGTTTCTGGAGTCCAAATAAATTTATGTATTTGAAGATTAAGTCTTACAGGGAGGCGATCTTCAAGGATCCACTGTACTAAAGCCTGATTATCAAGCTCGCCATGAACAGGAGAAAAGAGAACCTCGCCTGCTCGGTGAAATAAATGATGTTCTATACAAATATTTTTTGCATATTCGTAGTCTTCTCGGTTTAAAAGAACAAATTTTACTTCATCGCAATTTCTGATTCGGTCAAGATTTGTCCAATCATTTTTTTCTTCCATCTCGCTGCCTGGACATTTGACATCTAAAATTATTCGAACTCTAGGGTCAATATCAGTAGTCGGCAGTGAACCACTTGTTTCTATACTAACGTTATATCCTTCGTCACATAGAGCCTTCATCAGTGGATATACCGGTTTTTGTAAGAGAGGTTCACCTCCTGTTACACAGATATAAGGAGCTCCAAAGTCTTTAACCTCTTGGATGATTTCTTCAATTTCATATGAAGAGCCCCGTTTAAAAGAATAAGTACTATCACACCAAGAGCAGCGTAAGTTACAGGCGGACAGACGAATGAACGTTGTAGGGAGTCCAATTAGGCTACTTTCGCCTTGGACACTGACAAAAAGTTCAGTTAAGAATAACGAAGATTTTTTGCTCTTTTGTTGGATAAGACTCATATTACCAGTAAATAAAAAAAATAGTTCTTTTTCCTTAGAAGACAGTGCAGTATTATACGTGAGCAACCCAATATAATCCATCTATACGTAGGTGCGATTCCTATGTGTTCGGATAACAGTGCTTGGGGTATACTGCTGAAATTTGGGAATATGAGGAACGGAGGAGCAAATATGACAAAAGCGATAAAGCGAGTAGCTGTAACAGGAGGGGCAGGACAAATCGCCTATAACCTTCTTTTTCGTATCGCAAGCGGAGAAATGCTAGGAACAGATCAACCGATCGCTCTGCATATACTAGAAATCCCACAAGCTATGGATGCTCTTAAGGGCGTTGCTATGGAGCTTGATGACTGTGCGTTTCCTTTATTAAAGGAAATCAAAATAGGTTCTGATCCTCTAGAACTATTCCAAGATATTGATTATGCTCTTTTGGTCGGTGCTAAGCCAAGAGGACCAGGAATGGAGCGTGGTGACCTTCTTGCTGAAAATGCTAAAATCTTTGTGGCTCAAGGTAAAGCGTTAAACGAAGTTGCTGCTGATGATTGTAAGGTTTTAGTTGTAGGAAACCCTTGTAATACGAACGCTTGGATTGCCATGACTCATGCTCCAAGACTTCCAAGAAAAAATTTCTTTGCAATGACACGCCTAGACCAAAACCGTGCGATGAGCCTTTTGGCACAAAAAGGTGGAGCTACAGTAAAAGACGTAGCACACATGACGATTTGGGGAAATCACTCAGCAACTCAAGTTCCTGACTTTGTAAATACCATGATTTCTGGAAAGCCTGTTCTATCAGTAATTACAGATAGAAATTGGCTAGAAAACGAGTTTATTGAAACAGTGCAAAAACGTGGGGCAGCTATTATCCAAGCTCGTGGTAAATCTTCCGCAGCCTCTGCAGCTAACGCAGCTCTTGATAGCATTCGCTCTTTAGTAGAGCCTACAGCGAAAGGCGACTGTTTTTCTTTAGGAGTATGTTCTGATGGAAATTCTTACGGAATTCCAGAAGATTTGATTTTCTCTTTCCCATGCCGCTCTACAGGAAACAATGACTTTGAAGTAGAAAATGGCGTAGAATGGGATGAGTTTTTAAAAGAGAAAATCGCTCTAACAGTAAAAGAATTGGTAGAAGAACGTGACATGGTCCAAGCAATGGCAGGTGCAGTATGAGTGAGGTAAAAATGCCCAGAGAAGTATTATGTGAGCTAACAGAGGATCACCTGGAAACAGGACTTCGCGGAGTACCTGTTGGGGTATGTACCACCTCTACAGTAGATCCACAAAAAGGCTTGTTCTATTGCAGACGCCCTATTGCAGAACTTGCTGAAAGAGATCCTTTAGATGTAATTTTTCTTCTTGCACACGGCAGAGATGCACGTCCTGAAGAATTAGAAACTTTCACGAGCGATATCCATTCGCGAGCAAGCTGCTCACCAAAGCTTATCAAGCACATTCGTGAACTTCCACGAGATGGGCACCCTATGAAACTCTTTTGTGCAGCACTTCTTCTTGCTGGAATGATCGAAGGGAAGAATGACTACCGAGAAGATTGTTTGAATGTGATTGCTAAAATTCCTGAGATTGTTGCTCATGTTATCAATCACCATGCGGGATGGGAGCCTTGTAAGGAATCCAATCCTGAACTAGGCTATATGGAAAACTTTACACATATGCTGAATGTCCCTGGGGTAAAAGAAGAAGATTTATCTCGTGTTTTCCGCTTATTCAACGTACTCCATTATGATCATGGGGGAGGAAACTGTTCCACATTCACAGGAAAAACTGTAGCTTCTGCTTTGGAAGATATGTGGGGATCTTTATCAGCTGCTATGTGCGCTTTGGCTGGTCCACGTCATGGTAAAGCCAACCAAGATTGCTTGACTTTTGTGAAAGAAGTGCTTTCCGAAGTTGGTGAAGATGCAACAGCGCAACAAGTAGAGAATCTTGTTCGTAAGCGTTTAGACAACAGAGAGCTTGTGTTTGGATTTGGTCACGCTGTATTGCGTGTTGAAGACGCTCGTGCTACCATCTTATACGAAGCAGCTCAAGAGATGTATCCAAAGCATCCATTAGTAAAAATTGCAAGTCTTCTACGTACAGAAGGACCAAAGGTTCTAAAGGAAAACCCTAGAATCTCTAACCCATATCCTAACGTAGATGCTATTTCAGGAACTGTTTTAACCGCTGCTGGTTTCCCATTTCCTGAATACTATACAGTACTATTTGGTTTATCTCGTGTGATCGGTATTGCGATGCAGATCGTATACGAACGTTGCGTAGCACGTGACGGGAAAGGTACGCCGATTATGCGACCAAAATATTTCTATAAAGACCCTCAGTCGGTCTAACGATCCATGCTCCGGGAGTTCTCCCGGAGCATAAAAATCATGTAAGGAGAAGGAATGCAATTAGAAGATTTGCAACGGTGTTTTAATCGAGCACTTGTGCATGCTATTGATCGTAAAAAACTTATGCTTGCGTCTATTGTACTAGCAGCTTGTGGTGTTTTAGTTGTTTTTTGCCGCGGCTTAGCTTTGCACGCTGGAGGGTGGGTGATTATGAGCCTAACTTTCTTGCCTGTTTTTCTGAGTGGTGGAGTTTTGTTATCTACAGGGATTTTATTGATTCGTGTGTATCATGACGAGATTAAGCGCATTCCGGTAAATTTTTGGTCGACTTTGACTAAATCCTGGGAAATTGTCATTGGAGCTTCTTATTTTGCGATCCCGATGATTTTAGGTTATTTGATTTTATGGATGCTTTTAGGAATTTTTATTCTATTGCGTGAGGTACCTGGTCTCGGAGAATTTATGGGAGTTATTCTGGCTTTTGCTCCTTTTCTTCTGAACTTGGGAGCATTATTGCTCTGTGTGGTGAATCTTGCAGTTTTATTTTTCGTTGCTCCAGCTGTTGCATTGCAAGGAATGAATAGTTTTCGTCTTTCTAATAACCTGTTTGAAAGATTAAGAACGGATATTTTTAGTAATTCTCTCTTGTGGTTAACAGCTGCTCTTCCATTAACAGTCATTATCTTGTTGCTTCTTACCGCAATGTGGATGACAGAAGCGACCTATCTAATGCCAACACATACGATTGCGGTAGTTCTACAATGGTTCTTTATTATGATTCCATTTACGACACTTCTTTCTCCCGCATTAGTATTCTTTTTTAATTTTGCAGCAGAAGCTCATGTGTTAATGCGCAAAAAACAATCCTCTGAATCTTAATCTATCTAGTGCATCTGAATTCTTTTCCGGTGCACTGGATTTCTAAAGGTTTAAGCATTTTTACCTCTAATAATGACGAATCTATAGCGTATCATTTAAACGCGGCGAATCCAAGAAGCTAAGGCGCGAAGAAGATCTTAAAATTCTCGAGGCTTGTTTAAAAACATAATTGTAATTTTATAGCTTTCCGTGGCGTCGTATTTTCTTTGCTTCGCCGCGTTTAAGAAGTTCAAATTCAGTATTTGAGTGAAGGAGCCGCTGTAGACAATACTGTTTTTGCATGCGCCATCCTTAATGAAATCTTAATTCTATTTTTTTATTTTCTTGTTACTTTTTATTTATAATATCTGTTTATTGTTTATTTAATTTGGCATTGATATGTCTGTTGACTCTCATATTTATTTAGTCGATCGTAGTGATTTAAACGAACATTTAGATGCTCTTTATCCCGATGGAATTGCTGAAAAAGATCAGAAGCTTCCAAAAATTATCGATTATTATCGTCAGCAATTAATGAGCACTAAAGAGAATCAAATACCGCTTTGCTTATCCTCTGTGAAGTCTTATGTTGACGCTTCTATTCGAGGAGAAAGTGAAGAAAATAATATTTATTTATGGCGGGTAGTTAAATTAAACACACATAATTTAGCTATTTTTCGTTTACTTTCTTCAGCTGCTGTCGATTTCCATATAATTGGAAGAAAGACAGGCTCTACTATGATGCATGTTGCTGTTTATAAATCAGCAATAGATACAATTAAATTTTTGGCAGAGAAAGGCTTGTCCATTGAGGCGCAAAATTTTGAAGGGAAAACACCTTTATCAATAGCTGTTTTAAACGGTAATAGACCAAATATTTGTGCTTTGAGAGATCTTGTGTTGAAATATAGTGATAAAGAAGATTTTTTATCTAGAAAGGTCATTTCTGAAATTCGTTTATCTCATCTTTGTGGGCTAAAAGGTAAGTCCGGTAATGGAGTGGTTTTTACCGGAGCTAAGATTCACTATTGGTCTCGAAATATGCCTATGTTAGTAAAGAATTTTCGGGAAGTTTTTTATCAAGAGATCTCATCAGATGAAGCAAAAGAAATTTCAGAGTCTGTGAGTTATATTGCTTCTCAAAAGTCTTATAATTTTCAAGAATTTCACGCGCATCTTCAATCAGGAAAGTCATTGATGATGGACTGTGGGTATGATGGACATGCTGTAGTGCTATATATTAAGTCTATTCCAAATATAGAGGGAGAATTTAAGAGTTGCCGCTTGATGATTGCAAATAGAGGGGCACGTAGATCAAAAGATACTCCTGTACAAGTTTATACAGCTTCTATAGAAAATTTTACAGAAGAAGTTTTTGTTAGTATTCTAGCATTAAAAAAAGATAGTGGCGTAAATTATCGAGAGATATTTAACCAAGTAATGGTTGATTTATTGAAGGTTAAACAGTCGGAAGAAGATGTTCATTTAGAAAAATCTTTTGATCAATACAAGCAAACAGGAAAAACGTGTTCTTTTTTATCAGTTTTTACTGGAATTGAAGCAGTTTTGGTAAGTATGAGGTTTGCTAGTATGCGTTCTTCTATCAAGAAAACGAAGAAATCGTGTGTTAAGACCTCTAAGATTTTCCTTAATTTTATGAGGTTAAAGGCATTATCTCAGTACTTTAAAGATGGTAGGGGAGATTTTTCTACTCTTTGTGAAAGAACGATAGGAGAGTCGTTTGATGCGATCAGTCACGATATGCATTTTGACAATAAATTACATAGTAGATGGAAAGAGTTACGAAATGAGTATGCAATGGGGCATTCTTTAGCAAAATCTTCTTGGCCACGAAATAAAAGAAAAGCATCTAAAAATAAGCAGCTTTATCCAGAAGGTTATTTTCTTAAATCTTCAACAATAGATATTAAAGATTTTTAATCTCATAAAATCATTTAACAAAAAGTTTCTATTACCTCCAATAATCATCTAATCCAAGCTTCCAGTGCGAATTAGGTGCTTATTGGAGGTAATAGGTGATTTTTAAAAAAAGATCACTATACTCAGGAGAAAAGACCCCATACAGCTAGAGGTAAGCCCTCATGAGTTTACAGATTCTTATCGTGGATGATGAAGAAAGTATTCGCGATTCTCTCAGTAAGTTATTAAATAAGCAAGGCTATAAAGTACAGGCAGTTGAAGATGCTAGGTCTGCTCTGGCTTTATTCAAATCAAAATCCCAAAGTGTAAAACCAGGCCTTGTTCTTCTTGATGTCCGTTTGCCAGATATGGATGGTATTGAAGCTCTCCAAGAAATCAAAGCTCTTTCTCCGGATACTGTTGTCATTATCATGACGGGGTTTGGTAGTGTAGGCCAATCCGTTGAAGCTATGCATTTAGGGGCAGCAGATTATATCCTTAAGCCGTTTAATGTAGACGAGCTTACCCTTCGTATACAAAAAGCTACTGAGACCAGAGATCTACGTGAACAGGTAGGTTTTTTGAATAAACAGGTCTATGGTGATTGGGAAGCAAAGTATATTCTTGGCGATAATCCTGTCATGCAACAAGTGTGGGATAAGGTACAGATTGTAGCTCGAAGCAACTCATCAACTGTATTCATTGAAGGAGAAACAGGGACTGGTAAAGAAGTGATTGCTCGGCGTATTCACGGTCTAAGTGATCGGGCAAATAAGCCTTTTGTGGAAGTAAATGCTACAGCATTAACTGCAGAGCTTCTTGAAAGTGAGTTGTTTGGTCATGAAGCTGGTTCCTTTACCGGTGCAGTAAAAGATAAGAAAGGACTGTTTGAAGTAGCGAATGGTGGTACCTTATTTCTCGATGAAATTGGTGACATGAGCCTTGAACTACAAGCTAAAGTTCTTCGTGCTATAGAAGAAAGAAGTATTCGTAGGGTGGGAAGTACCACACAAATTCCAGTAGATATTCGTCTTATCACTGCTACTCACCGGGATTTGATGAAGCGGGTAGAAGCGGGAAAGTTTCGTGAAGATTTATACTATCGCCTCAATGTTGTTCCTATTCAGCTTCCTCCTTTACGTCAGAGACCTGAAGATATTGAAGCATTGGTTTATCATTTTATCAAACTGTTTAATGAAGAGTTTCGTCGTGAAGTAAGCGAAGTTGATCCAGAGGCAATGGAAGCGTTAAGAGTTTACCCTTGGCCGGGTAATATTCGTGAGTTACGCAACCTTTTAGAACGTACAGTTCTTCTTGAATGTAAAGGTAAAATTTTGATGAAGAGTCATTTGCAATTTTCTCGCAAAGATTTGATGGCTCCTGACACCTACCAAAGGCATTATAAGCGTCGAGCTGGTGATAATCCGCCGGAAGTAGGAGCGTCAATTTCTTTAGAAGAACTAGAGAAAGGACATATTCGTGAAATACTACGTGGGACAGGTGGTAATAAAAATCAGGCTGCTCAAATTTTAGGAATTGACCGTACAACTCTTTATAACAAACTCAAAAAATACGAAATTCGTATCTAATGGTCGTTTTGGCTAATTTTAATAGATAGGTTTTTGGCGAATACAGCGTGCCATAGAAGTCCTTTTGAACCAAAACCACTCAATAAATAAGTATTCTTTTTTATTTCTTCAGCAATAGGAAGGCGCTGATCTCCTGTACTTGCTCTTAGTCCTGCAAAAACAGAGCGTAGTTCAGCACTTCCTAGCTTGCGATAAAATTGTTCGGCTTTTGGACGTAAAAGCTTCTCAGCTTCTTCTATGTTCGCTTCTTTGCAACTATAATTTCGTTCGTAAGTAGAGCCCAACATGAGGCGTTTTCCTTGAGAGCAAAGGTAGCCAGAACCAATAACAGGTACAGAAGGAGGAGTAAAGACTTCAGGTTTTACAAGCTCAATTATTTGTCCTTTATTGATATATATAGGCTGCTCTTCTAATCCGTGAATGGTTTTTGTTCCACTTCCAGCACAAAAAACTTTTCCATCAAATTCTTCTAGATCAGCAAAGCTTTCTATTTTTTTCTTTTTGTAAAGCAAGCCTCTTTCTAAAGAAGCTTGAAAAAGGCCTTTTAAATATGCATTTGGATTGACTGCAATACCGCTTTGAATCAAAACCCCTTCGCGAGCTTGTAAACCAGGAGCTATTTCTTGGATTTTTTCCTCGTTACAGTAGTGAACATCCTCGTATATTTCAGCACACTCTTTGAAGTGTTTTGCTTGTTTGGGGTTACATGGAATACGTAAGATTCCTGAAGAAGAAAAAACCTCTTCATCTGTATGTAAATTTGCGATATGGAGAAGTTTTTTTGTCTCTTCCATTCCTTCTCGCCCAAAGGGGTTAAGACGAGCTTGAAAGCCCACAAACGGATGGAGTAAACCAGCAGAATGCCCGGAAGCACCGCTACCAAGCCCAGTTTGTTCAAATAGTGTTACTTGAATCCCTTGATTGAGAAGATACCAAGCTGTGGCCAATCCAGAAAATCCAGCCCCAATAATCGCACAATGCATTGAACGTAGTTCTTTGAATTTAAAAGAGATCTATTCTATCAGAATGATTTTTTGAAGTAAAAAAGAAAGAAATAAGAGTCGAAGAGTGAACTTTTTTTGGCCTTTTGCATCCTGGCTTTCTATAATGACCCCAATAAGCGGGGAGACACAGGTTTATGACGAGGAGTTCCAGTATGCAGATTGAAGGTCCACAGGTCACTGCTGCCAAGCAAATTCGTAATCTTTTATTGTTATTAGGCAGTGCAGTTGTCTGCGCTTTACTTGCTGTAACATTTATGGTTCGTTATTACGGTCCTTTAGGCGACTACAGCTTGCAAAGTATTTTATTGTCTCCTTCGATGATGGGAAAGTTTCAATCCCAGGAAATGGGGCCATCTGGTGATAAGGTACATTATGTTTATCATCAAACAGAGTTCCTTTATCAGGAGCCTGATTCGCGCATGCAAAAGCGTGCGATTGTTAGTCATTCTGTATACGAGCGCTTGTACCAAGAACTTTCAGGGGATCGTAGTATACTAGGAGATAAAGCAGAGGTGTTGAATCATTTTCAAAATGCACCTATTGCTACTTTAGTTTTGTCAGTGAAGCCTCAGTACCAAGTAGCGCATCAGTCAAAATCCCGTGTATTTCAGGAAGTGCAATTTTCTGCTACAGGAGATTATTATCGAGTGGAATTAAGCGATGATCAAGCTGAACGGCAGTGGGCTTATTTTCAACATGACGGCATATGTAAATTTATTTTTGAGTTGATTGATAGTGAATGATGGAAATACCTTGCACTTTTGAATTTCTTGGCACAGGAGCAGCAATGGGAATTCCTGTGATGACTTGTTGCTGTAAAGTGTGTCGATCGCAGGATTCTCGTAACAAGCGCTTGCGCTGTGCTGCATTATTACATGTTGCGGATAAAGTCTTTTTAATTGACGCAGGGCCTGATATAAGAACGCAAGGAATTCGTTCTGGTATTCGACACTTGGATGGAGTTTTGATTACGCATACCCATTCAGATCATGTGTCTGGACTCGATGATTTGCGGATTTTTTTTCTGAAGACAGAAAAAGCTCTTCCTTGTCTTCTTTCTAGGGCGTCTTATACTGAAATCAGTAAACGTTTTGATTATATGTTTCAAGCTCCTTGCCCCACACGTAACATTACTGCTCGTTTTGATTGTAAGATTATGGAAGAGGAACGAGGAGAGTTAGAGTTTTGTGGTGTGAAGATACGTTATTTCACGTATTATCAAGGACCTATGCCCGTTACAGGTTTTCGCATTGGTGATATGGCTTACGTTACTGATTTATGTGATTATCCAGAAACAATATTTGATGATTTAAAAGGAGTCAAAAAACTTGTAATTAGTGCTCTTCGTTTTATACCAAGCCATGTGCATTTAACTGTGGATCAATCTGTAGAAATAGCGCGAAAAGTAGGAGCAGAAGAAACCCGATTTATTCATATGTCTCATGATTTAGATCATCAAAAAACAAATCTCTATCTACCTGATAATATGAAATTAGCGTATGATAGTGAGACATTTAATTTTACAATCCCAGAAAAAGATTTGGTTTGAAATGACTGAAAATAAAGAAGAATTGACCGAACTCGAATTTCGTTTAGAACAAGAAGAACTATTCGAAGCGAAAGAACGACCAGTTCCTAAAAGAGCCTTACTTGTGGCTGTACATAAGGGTAGTTCCGAAAAAGAAGAGGCCTTAGAGCATGTACGTGAGCTTTCAGCTTTGGCAGATACATATGGGATTGAAGAATTATTTGAAGATTTGTGTTCTATTCGCAAATATGATGCATCCACTTATGTCACTAAAGGTAAATTAGAAGAATTAGTGGAAAAAGCAAAAGAACTAGAAGTTGATGTTATTGTATTTGATGACGAGCTACCTCCTAGTCAGCAAAGAAACCTAGAAAGTGCCTTTAAGATCCCTGTAATGGATCGTACAGAAATTATTTTAGAGGTTTTCGTAAAGCATGCAAAGACACGCGAAGCTCGTTTACAAATTGAGCTAGCGAAGTGTAAGTATCAACTTCCTCGTTTAAAGCGTATGTGGACTCACTTATCACGTCAGCGTGGTGGTGGAGTTCATACCAAAGGGGAAGGGGAAAAGCAGCTTGAGATCGACCGTCGCCTTTTACAGCGTCGCATGGACCGTCTCCAGAAAGCTCTTGAAGCGGTGCGTGCGCAGAGAAGTACACAACGAAGAGCAAGAGATCGCAATGAGGTTCCTACTTTCGCTCTTGTTGGTTACACCAATGCTGGTAAGTCTTCCATGATGAATGCTTTAACGGAAGCGGATGTTTTAGTAGAAGACCAGTTGTTTGCAACACTTGATACAACAACGAGAAAATATACTCTTCCTAATAAACAAGAAGTTTTACTTATTGATACAGTAGGGTTTATTCGAAAACTTCCTCACCTTTTAGTTGCAGCTTTTAAGAGTACTCTAGAAGAAGTTGTTTTCGCTGATTTTCTTATTCACGTGATTGACGGTAGCCATTCTAGTGCTCATCAACAAGCCGAAGCAACATTAGAAGTTTTACGAGAATTAGATGCTGCGAACAAACCCATGATCACAGTCATCAATAAGATTGATGCTGATCTCACTCCTGCGACAGTGAATCGTCTACGAATTCAATTCACCCGATGCATTCAAGTTTCAGCTAAGACTGGAGAAGGGATACCTTTACTACTTGAAGTCATGCAAAATACTTTAGCTGATCGTAGGCAAACTGTAAACTTGCGCATTCCACAATCTGAGTATGGTTTAGTTACTGAGCTAACAAGAAAAGGTCACGTTCATGAGCAAGACTATGAGGGTGATGATGTTCTATTGAAAGTTGATGTGCCTAAAGACATTCTTCATAAAGTAGAAGCTTTTGCTGTGAAATCAGAGGAAAATCAAGGAAATAGCTAATAAAAGATTTACAACTCTTTTCAAATAAAAGTTTTATTTGTAATCTAACCTCCTCAACGCAAGAGGAGGTATAGAATGTTAGGGGAAAGCGGAACTTGTTTTTGTTCAAGAGCACCTAGAGAAAATGATCCTTGGTCAGAAGCTATTATTAATGACGGTGAGAATTCGTCGAGTTCTCAAAATATAGAAAAAACCCGTGGTATAGCAGACACCATTCTCCATAAAGCCATGCAAGGAGTGAGTAAAATTGGAGGCGCTTTTGAGTGCTTGCGTGTATTTTCTACTCCCCAAGTGACCTCTGTAACTACGCTAATGGGGATTTTTGATAAACTATTCTCTGTTTTAGAAATGCCTGAAGTTATTGATATTCTTAATGACTATTGTATAAGGCATCCTAAGGCTTCAACAAGTGATTTATTCCATGTCGTTTATGCTATAGAGGTTGTAGCTATTCCTGCTGATGTACTTGCGTTTCTTCATCACTTAGAGAAGGCTTATTCTGTGCAGGAAGATAAAAATTTAAGTGCGTCAGAGAAGGCATCTAGGCTTGCTCATTTAGGTCTTCATCTTGGTTCTGATATTGGTACGATTAGTTTAAGAGTAGGTAAGGTTACCAAGCTTCTTGCTCTCATACCCATGTTAGCAGGGATCAGTAAAGTATCAGGATGGTTAGTTGTTTTGTCAGGCCTACTTGCTGCTCCTGAGTTAATTTTGGAAGGGCAACGTGCTTATGGCACAGAAAATTTTCGCAAGAAAGTTTTGGCTATGCTACCTGAAGAAGCTCAAAAAAACACCATCGATGCCTTTTTTTCAAGTTTAAGTGGTGGAGAGTTCAAGTTAGATAAAGTTCTTGGGTTGAGTTATGAAGGGAATCAAGAATATGCCAAATTTTGGCAAGAAATCACTAAAAAGCTTGAAGATGGTGAAATAAGTATCGATGAGTATTTTGAGCATGGACAAAATGAATGCGAAAAAATGAAAGAACGAGTGAATAAGGTACAAGTTCATCGATTGATTAAAGGCTCTAAACTCAGTATGCATGCTGTTGTTGGAATTCTCTTAGGGGCAAGCTTGATTGGTTTAAGTACACCGCTTTTAATGCCTGTAACAATGACAATCTATGCTGCAGCTAATGGTACAGGCTTACTTGATGTCGTGTACAAATATTTTGCTTTAGGTGACGCCAATGATTTAGCTCCGTCTGATGATTGGATGAGTGTATATCACTATTTTTGTGAAGATGCGGAAGAAACAAAACTTGAGTTAACAAAGTTAAAAACGGAACTTGATTCTAAAAAAGTACTATCTCCTGAAGCAAACGCTACTTTATCACAATTAACGAACATTATGGGGATCATGCGTCAACAAGCCTCAGAAAGGCTGGGTGCCCTTCTTCGTAGAAAAGGTGAAGTAATTCAGAGAGATATTGAAACAATTTGTCGTTTGCTAGAAAGCAAAAATGATAAAGGCTTAGGTGTAGAAGAAGCTATTCACTACACAGAAAAAGCGATTTCTTGGAGAAAGCAAAGAGTACGTTGGAGTGTTGGTGTTCAAAGTACAGCGGTAGTTGGTAGTGTAGGTGCATTGATTGCAGCACTTGCTATGCCACAAAGCTTGCCTATTACTCTCGCCGCTATGGGAGGTGTTGGAGGAATGCTTTTAACTGAAGTAATTGTATTTCATATTGTTGAATCCAGTCATCTTACCTCTAAAAATGCTCAAAAAATTGCGAATACTTATAAACCTGGATTAGGTGATAAAATTCTTAAGATTTTTACAGAGTATTTTCCTTCGGTTAGTGAATTACCGGCAGATGTTGTCACGACGATGCCTATGGCTATTCCTTTGATGACAGTTTGAGTGCTTTATGACAGCAGCCAACCCATATGGTATCCAAAATTTACCGCTTGATGAAAGACCAAGAGAGCGTCTGCTTCACTATGGAGCAGAGGCTCTCTCTTCAACAGAACTCTTGGCAATTATTTTAGGCAGTGGATCTAAAGAAAAATCGGTATTACAGTTAGCTCAGGAGCTTTTAGGTGCTTTTTCTTCTATTTCTGAGCTTTCTGATTCTTCTATAGCGGAGCTATGTAGAATCAAAGGTATAGGCCCAGCAAAAGCCATCGCCCTCAAGGCTGCATTTGCTTTGGGTATGAAAGCGGCTAAACAAAGTATTCCTCCTCGTTACCTGGTCGAGCATCCTGTACATGCCTACTATCTGTTAAAAGATGAGCTTGAAAAAGAGAAAAAAGAGGTGTTTGTTGTGGTTCTCTTGGATTGTAAAGGGAGTGTAATTCGTTATGAACGTGTATCTGTAGGAACACTTTCATCTACACTTGTACATCCACGTGAGGTCTTTGCTCCGGCAGTACGGCATGGTGCAGCGAGTATGATTTTAGCTCATAATCATCCTTCGGGTGATCCAAGCCCCTCTGAAGAGGATTTTACAGTGACAACTCGTCTTATTGAAGCAGCTCGTGTTTTAGGGGTACCTATACAAGATCACTTAGTGATTGGTCGGGGAAGGTATGTGTCTCTTAGACAAGAGGGGGTATGTTTTGAATAATAAGCACTAATAAAAACTTGACTATATAGATAGAAAAATTTACTTTCCGGTTTCTCTACGATTTAACCGCTACTAAGTGAACTTACTCAGGAGGAGAAATGGAATCGATAGGAAATGAGGGTCGAGAATTTTATTTAAATGTGTCGCAACAAAACAATCGTGAAAATGTTTATTTAGGACCTATACCGGAACAAGGAGCAAAAACTCACGAGCACCATTATATTGTTATTGATGATGTACCTAGTTTTCAAAAAAATCCTCAAACATGGAAAATTTGCAAACAGGACATCTGTAATTTGGTAAATTTTTTATTCAATAAAGAGGTAAGTTCAAAATCGATTACAGTGATTCCCTGTGTACAATATGAATATGGAAATGAAATTCCTGTATTGGATTCATCGAACGTGTCTGATTTTTTAAATAATCTAGACAAGATTTTAGATGTTCCATATCGACCAATGACGTATTCATTAACTCCGATATCTAGGGATGTAAAGAGAATGAAAGCGCAATATAGAACTTTAGAGCAGCTTGTTCATGTTTATCTTTTTACCCCTCATAAAATACTCTACGACCCTTATGGAAGAAAAGGACAAGGAAATAGTCCTAGAGAGCAGGTTTTTAACATGCGTTACTCTGCTTCTACATTTGCCCATATAAAAGAGGTTACTCCTTTTTTGTACGTACATGATTATACTTATTCAGGGCTAATTGTTTCTGAACAAGACTTGATTAAGAGATGTTAAGACATCTCTTATATCAGTTTTGCATCTTGGGAATTTTGTAAGCGTTGGATTTGCGGTAATGTTGTCTTGTACGCATAATCCAAGCGCTTTTTCATGGCTCCTTTGGAAAGTTTAGAGCTCAGTTTATCTAAGGGGAAACAGGATTTATGCTTGTCTTTTCTTTGATTTGTGGGATAGCTATTCCATGAAGAAACCGTTTTATGCATGTTACGGATTTCTCTTTTAGTGACTTCACAAGCGTAACTTAGACCAGGACGATGATACTGGGTTAAAAACCAGCGAGTTGCCAAGCGATGAATGCTATTATCGTGAGGTGAAGAACGCTCAAGGCCTTCTACTATATGCATCATACGGCTTCCCTTTAACTGCCAGTTCAATGCTTTTACTTGAGAAGCTTTTGGGTTTTGACCACTCAGTATATTTACAACATTGTTAAGAGGAGGAACCATACTAAGATCAATTCTAGATAAATACATCACTACATGGTCGATTACTTGACGCCCATACGCATCAGGCTCTAACCTTGTTACCTGCTTGAGTGCTTTTTTCACAGAGCGCTTATGCTTACCTAAAATGTAATCATCCAAACCAATTTCGTGGAGAGCAGATAATTTAGGGTTTTTCTCTAACCAAGCATCCCAACCTTTCTTGACAATTTCAATAGTATCAAGTCCCAACGGAAGTTCGACAAGTTCGTCAATTTCCATGTAGGAATTACGCTCTAAAATGTCTTTTAATTTTTTTATCTCATTTGACTCTAAAACAGTCGTATCAGGAGTTTCTGAGTAAGAGGAGGGGATATAGAAAGTATCTTGTGTATTTGTTTTTAACATTGAGTCATTCCTTTCGTTGCTGCTCTGAACTTACAAAATAGGGTATTCGACAGAGGAAAAAAGAGAGATTATAAAATAATTATTTTGCGTGCAAGTGATGATATGGGAATAAGTGTGAGGTTCATTGTCTATAAGCGTTTTTTCTGCTATAAAGGATGCCTATTATTCATAAACGTCTACTCGAATCATGCAAAAGAAAAAAAAATATAAGGTACTTAGCTTAGGCTGTCGTACAAACCAGTACGAAGGGCAGGGCTTTCAGGCACAGTTAGAAGGCTTGGGATATGAAGCCGTGGGGGAAAATGAACAAGCAGATTTTTGCATTGTGAATACTTGTACAGTGACAGCTTCTGCAGATAGCCATAGTCGCCACGCTATCCGTCGCCTTGCAAGAGAAAATCCTGGAGCAGAACTTTTAGTGACTGGATGCATGGTAGAGGGGGAAGGACAGAAAGAAAAAATTGCTTTTATTGAAGGAGTATCTGGTGTTTATTCTAATTTGACAAAGGAAGATATGCTGCAAAAGCACTTTGTCGATGAAAATGTACCAGAGTTTTCAATTAAAAATTTTGATGCCCATACTCGTGCTTTTGTAAAAATTCAAGACGGTTGTAACTCTTTTTGTACTTATTGTGTGATTCCTTATGTACGAGGACGTAGCCGATCTAGGGAAATGGGACCAATTGTCGATGAGGTTCATGAACTAGTAGCCAATGGCTATAAAGAAATCGTACTTACCGGAATCAATATTGGCGATTTCGATGGAGGAAAGAAAAAAGGAGAAAAAGCAGACTCTTTAGCTGACCTTATTCGCGTTGTTGATGATGTTCCTGGGGTTGAACGTATTAGGGTTTCTTCTATTGATCCTGATGAAATCGATGATGAGTTACTTGATGTGATTTTACATGGTAAACATACATGCCATTCTATGCATATTGTACTCCAGGCTGGGTCGAATGTAGTACTCAAGCGTATGAATCGCAAATATACTCGGCAAATGTTTCTGGAATCTGTGGACCGGCTATATGCGGCAAGTCCTGACTTTACAGTAACTACAGATATTATTGTTGGTTTCCCAGGGGAAACAGAACAAGATTTCCAAGAAACTCTAGAAGTTATGCGTGAAGTAAATTTTGCTAAGGTACACATGTTCCCCTATAGCGATCGTCCACGTACAAGAGCAAACCTCTACCCAAACAAAGTTCCTGTAGAAATCATTAAAAAACGTAAACAGATTCTCCTTAAAGAAGCTGAACATGCCTCCTTCTCTTTACGGGAAAAATTTATCGGACGAAAGATGTGGGTTCTTACTGAGACGGGTGATAAGGAGCGTCCGGGAGAAATTATGGGGCACACAGAAAACTTTTTACCTGTGTGGCTTCCTTCACAAGATTACCTTTCCAATGAATTAGTTGAAGTTGAACTAGTAGAAAACATTCCTGATGGGTTCATAGGAAAACCAGTTCGGGCAAGAGAGGAACAAGCTGTATGA
Source organism: Waddliaceae bacterium (assembly GCA_002709385.1). GTDB lineage: Bacteria > Chlamydiota > Chlamydiia > Chlamydiales. The sequence goes on along the minus strand of PAQS01000039.1, from coordinate 1,257 downwards.
GTTGGAAAATCAGACCCATAGCAAAAAGACGCCAAGCTATATCTCATAGAGCAGGAACATTATGCGCTCTACCAGGAGCTCGTTTTGCATTAGAACTCTTTCCTACAAAGTGGCGTGTTTTAAAGCTTTCTGGAGATGAAGATCTCTGTGTTGCTGAAGTAGATGTGAATCTAAGTGGACCACTTAAGGATTTTACCATCCTCCAAGACCTTGACCGAGCACAAGTTGTATTGTCTGCACATGCAAAAGAAGGGTTTTTCCGCATTGTTTTACAAGCAATGAAAGAAGAACAAGGGATTTCTTTGTACTGTGATCGCAGTCCAGAATCAGGATTCCCTATTCAAGGAAAAGGAAGTTTTTTATCAGACGATATTGATACTGTTTTGTTGAAAGGACAGAAGGTTTGTTTGGGTAAAGAGTCATTAGTTCCATCTCTTCCTCTTACAAGTTTATGTTGTGGTGTGCATAAGAAAGCGGATTGGGCTTTAGTGGAGCGCCGTAAAGATTTGCGTGAAATTTTACCTTACTGGTTTCATGTAGCGTCTTTATTACCTTTGAATGAAAAACAAGTAGTTCCATTGCGATGGAAGGAATCTATAGAGGCTGTAGAAGCGAAAGCTCATGATCAGATAGGGGTTGCATTAATCGATTTATGGGATTCTGCGTTTGAAGGAATGTGGGTACCAAGACTCTCGGATTTCCGTCATTTGGGTATAGAGGTAGCTAAAGAAGAGTGTGCCCCATTTGATTTGCTCGCCTATGGAGCACGATATATTTCTCAGTTGTTTCTACGTGAAGAAGAACTTGGTTTTTCTGTATTGCCTAGTTTACCAAAAGAATTGTTTTGTGGGCGTTTTATGAACGTATCAATGGGCGAGTGGGGGACGGTCGATATCGAATGGAGTAAAAAACAGATACGACGTATGGTATTTCGAGCTAGCAAAAACGGGGAACTTCTATTTACATTTCAGAATTTCATTCGTTCTTTCCGATTGCGTCAAGATGGTCCTAGTTTTCAAGATCGCCGTGGGAAAACATGTGAATCAGGAAAGACGATTTCTGTGGAATCAGGAAAGGTTTATTATTTAGATCATTTCCAGCGATAGAGTCTTGCCACTACCGTGGCGCTGCATATTGTTTGTCTTCTACCCCGGGATGAATCCCTTGTCATTACCCAAATTTTTTAAGTATTGATAGGCATGACTAAACGAGCTCCTTCAACAAGTGACTTTAGACATGCCCAACCACGCCATAATG
>PAQS01000038.1 GCA_002709385.1 Waddliaceae bacterium | reverse complement strand
GACAGGAACTTCAATCGGAGCATCTACAGTAGCGGGTGACTTCACTGGAGATACAGATGATACTTTAGCTTTTGCAGCAACAAGTGTAGCAGGTGATCTTTCTGCAACATCTGGTGGAGCAATGACACAAAGTGGCGCTCTAACAGTAACAGGAACTTCAGCATTCACAAGCGATGTGAATGACATGGCAATCACACTAACAGATGCAAGCAATGCGTTTACAGGTGCAGTAACATTCACTACACAAACAGCAGGTGGAAATACTGGTCATGTGCAGTGGACCAACAACGGTGTAGGTTCTTTACTTGGAGCGTCTACAGTAACAGGTAATCTAACCATCATCACTGATGATACGCTTTCTATGGCAGCAAGTACCGTTGCTGGTAACTTAGATGTTACAGCTGGTGATAATGTAACTCAGTCTGGAGCGTTAACAGTTGGTGGCACATCAGCCTTCACAACAAATGTAGATGACAAAACCATCACATTGACACATGCAGGCAATGCGTTTACTGGAGCCATAACATTTACAACACAGGGAACAAACCTCTCTGATGTAAACGTTGTGAACAATGGAACAGGCACTTCAATCGGAGCGTCTACAGTAGCCGGTGACTTCACAGTAGATACAGATGATACTTTAGCTTTCGCAGCAACAAGTGTAGCAGGAGATCTTTCTGCTACATCAGGCGGGGCAATGACTCAGTCTGGAGCGTTAACAGTAAGTGGAACTTCAGCATTCGCAACCGATGTGAATGACATGGCGATCACTCTTACAGATGCAAGCAACGCGTTTACTGGTGCAGTAACATTTACCACTCAAACAGCAGGTGGAAACACAGGGCACGTACAGTGGACCAATAACGGTGTAGGTTCTTTACTTGGAGCTTCTACAGTAACAGGTAACTTGACAATCATCACTGATAGCACTCTAGATCTCGCAGCAAGTACAATTGCAGGAGACTTAACAGGAACTGCAGGAGATGACATCACACAAAGTGGAGCACTTACAGTAAGTGGAAACACTGTGATGACAACAAATGTAGATGACAAGTCCATTACCTTGATGAATGCATCGAACAACTTCGTAGGGACTCTAGATGTCAATACACAAACAAGTGGGTTGAATGCAGGTCACATTAGCATTACAGATACAAGCGCAATTGATATCACTGGATGGGCTATTGGTGGAGACTTAACAATAGTTAGTGGTGCAGGAGTAAACTTCGCAGTAACATCTCTTTCTGGAGCACTAGATGTTACGGCAGCAGGAGCCATCACGCAGAGTGGAGCGCTTACTGTAGCAGGGACTTCTTCATTCACCACAAGTATAGATGATACAGCAATCACACTGACTGATGTAGGTAACGCTTTTACAGGAGCTGTTGACTTTACTACACAAACAGCAGGTGGAAATACAGGGCACGTACAATGGACAAATAACGGTACAGGCTCTTTATTAGCTGCATCTACAGTAACAGGTGATTTAACAATCATTACTGATAGCACATTAGATCTTGCAGCAAGTACAGTAAGTGGAGATTTCACAGCTACAGCAGGTGATGACGTTACACAAAGTGGTGCTTTAAACATCACAGGAAATACTGTTGTAACAACGAATGTTGATGATAAGAGCATTACTTTAGATGATGCGTCTAATAGCTTCACTGGAACAATTGACCTGAATACTCAAACAAGTGGAGGAAATGCAGGTCACATCACCATTACAGACTCTAATGCGATCAATGTTTCAGGATGGGCAGTAGCAGGTAACCTTACAGTTGTAAGTGGTGGAGCAGTTGATTTAGCAGCGACTACTGTACCAGGTAACTTGTCTGTAACAGCTGCAGATAATGTAACACAGTCCGGTGCACTAACAATTTCTGGAACATCTGACTTCATTACTAATGTTGATGACAAAACAGTCACTCTTACAAATGCAAGCAACGCATTTTCTGGTGATCTAAGCTTTACAACACAAGGTACAGCAGCTCACGTAAGCCTAACAAATAATGGCACAGGAACAGGCATTGCAGCATCTACAATAGCTGGTGATTTCACAGTATTAACTGATGATACATTAGCATTTGCAGCAACATCTGTAAGTGGAAACCTTACAACAACATCAGGTGGAGCGCTGACTCAGTCTGGAGCACTTACTGTAACAGGAACATCTAGTCTAACAACAAATGTAGATGACACTGCAATCACATTAACAAATGCAGGAAACCAGTTCACAGGTGCGATTGACTTTACAACGCAATCTTCAGGAGCAAACACAGCTCATGTAAGCTTAACAAATAATGGAACAGATACAAATGTAGCGGCTTCAACAGTTGCCGGTAACTTTACAGTGATAAGTGACAGTGCTGTGGATTTTGCAGCAAGCACAGTAAGTGGTGATCTAGCTGTAACTGCTGGTGATGATCTTACACAAAGCGGAGCACTTACAGTATCTGGTACATCAGCCTTCACAACAAATGTTGATGACAAAACCATCACACTAACAAATGTAGGTAACGCGTTTACAGGTACAGTTTCCTTCACTACACAAGGAACAAATCTCTCTCACGTATCTTTAATCAACAATGGTTTAGCTACTAATGTTGGAGCATCAACGATTGCTGGAGACTTCACTGTTGATACAGATGACAGCCTAGATTTCGCAGCAAGTAGCGTAGCGGGTGACCTAAGTGCTACTTCTGGCGGAGCAATGACTCAGAGTGGAGCGCTTACAGTATCTGGTACATCAGCCTTTACAACAGACATGGATGACATGTCCATTACCCTAACAAATGCAAGTAACGCATTTACAGGAGCAGTAAGCTTTACAACACAAAGTTCTGGAGCAAATACTGCAGATGTAAGCTGGACAAATAACGGGGTAGGATCTCTATTAGGAGCAAGCACAGTTCTCGGAGATCTAACAATTGTAACTGATAGCACTCTAGGCATGGCAGCAACAACAGTGAGTGGAAATCTTTCTGCTACTTCTGGTGATGACATGACACAAAGTGGAGCGCTTACAGTGGCTGGAACAAGTGCTTTCACAACAAATGTTGATGATAAAACCATTACATTAACAGATGCTGGAAATGCCTTTACAGGAACCATCGACCTCAACTCACAAACAAGTGGCTTGAACACAGGAGATATTAGCCTTAACAATATCTTGGCTATTTCTGGAAGTGGATGGGTGATTGGAGGAGATCTAACACTTACTGGTGATGATACAGTTACTCTAGCGACTTTATCTGTTCCAGGTGATTTAAGTATTACAGCAGGAAATGCTATTTCTCAGACTGGAGCGTTAACCGTAAGTGGAAACGCTGGATTTACAACAACAAATGCTAACCAAAGCATTACACTAAATAATAGTGGAAATACAATCAGCGGCGATATGTACTTCACAAGTACAGGTCCATCCGCAGATGTAGACGTTGTAAACAACAGTGTAGCAACTACCATCACAAATACATCTGTAGGTGGAAGCTTAACCATTGATACTGATAACACACTCACACTAGGTCTAATCGGAGTTGGTACAAACTTCACAGCGACTTCTGGTGATGAGATGGATCAGACCGGAGCATTAACTGTATCAGGTACAGCATCCTTCATTACAGATGTGGATGATAAGAGCATTACCATTGACAATGCAGGTAACTTGATTACAGGAGCAGTAAGCTTTACAACACAAAGCTCAGGTGGAAATACTGCCGATGTGACATTTATCAATGGAACACAAAGTACTTCCGTTACATCAGCTACAGTAGCAGGGGATCTGAACCTAACAAGTGGTGATACCCTTGATATCGGAGCTTCTACAGTGAGTGGAGATTTGACTGCAATCGCAGCAGGAGCCATTACTCAGAGTGGAGCACTTCTTATCAATGGAACAAGTACACTCAGTACTACTGTTGATGACAGCACCATTACTCTAAGTAATGCAAGTAACGACTTCACTGGTGCTTTGAGTTTCACAACTCAAGGAACAGCAGCACATGTTCTTGTTGTAGATAGTACAGCTACAGACTTAACAACAAGTACAGTAGCTGGAGATTTTGATCTTACATCTTCAGGAGCAATCACACAAAGTGGTGGCATGACTGTAAGTGGAGCATCATCATTTACAACTTCCGTAGATGATATGTCTATCACTCTTAACCATGCATCTAATGCCTTCACCGGAGAAGTTGGATTCACCACACAAACAAGTGGCTTGAATACAGCTGATGTAACATGGGTAAACAATGGAGTAGGATCGCTACTAGGTGCAAGTACTGTTGCAGGTGACCTAACAATTACAACAGATAGCACATTAGATATCGGCACAAGTACAGTGGCTGCAGACTTAACTGTAACAGCTAGTGACGTGATTACACAAAGCGGAGCCTTAACAGTTACAGGAAATACTGTAGTTACAACCGATGTTGATGATAAGAGTATTACACTTGATCACGCTTCAAATAACTTCAATGGAACAATCGATATTAATGCTCAAACAAGTGGAGCTAACGGTGGTCATATTAGTCTGACTGATGCAAACGCCATCAACATATCGACATGGACTCTTGCTGGAAACTTAACCATCGTGAGTGGTGGAGTTGTAGATTTCGCAGCAACAACAGTCCCTGGAGATTTAAGCGTAACAGCTGCTGATAATATTAGTCAGAGTGGAGCATTAACAGTGAGTGGCACCTCGTCTTTCATCACAAGTGTAGACGATAAAACCATCACCCTTACAGATGCAAGTAACGCAATGAGTGGAGCGATTAGTTTCACAACTCAAGGAACAAACCTTTCTCATGTGAGCCTTGTAAATAATGGAGTTGGTACTTCAACAGGAACAAGTACTATAGCTGGTGACTTCAGTATCGATATAGATGGTACACTAGATTTAGGTATGACATCTGTCGCAGGTGATCTTGATATTACAGTTGGAGACGACCTAACACAAAATGCTGCAGTTTCTGTAACAGGAACAACAAATCTAACATCAAATGTAGATGATAAAGATATCACTCTAACAAATGTTGGAAATGCTTTTACAGGAATCATTACGCTAACAAATCAAAGTTCTGGTGCTAATGATGCCGATATCATGATCACTAACAGTCTAGATCTTGACGGTATCAACGGTACAGTTTTTGGAGACTTAACTTTAGAAACAGCAGACGCAGCAGATCTTGCTAGCTTGACAGTACTAGGTGATTTTTCTGTGACAGCTGGAGATGACCTTACACAAAGCAGTGACATTACAGTAGGCGGAACCTCATCCTTCACCACGAATGTTGATGATAAAACCATTACCTTGAATCAAAGTGGAAATAACTTCACTGGTGCAGTAAGTTTTACCACTCAAGGAACGACTCTTTCTTCAGTGATCTTTAACAATAACTTAGCGACAACATCAACAGGAACATCAAGCATCGCAGGTAGCTTGATCATGAATGTTGATGGTTCAGTAAGTTTTGGAGCAACAACGCTTTCTGGAAACCTAACAGCAATAACAGATGGTGCCGTAACACAAACTGGAGCAATGAGTGTAGCAGGAACAAGTAGTATCCTTGTTCTTGTAGATGACCAAGGAATTACCTTAACAGATGCAAGTAACAATTTTGTTGGAGCAATAGGATTTACAACAAGTACAGCAGGCGCTAACTCGGCTCACGTAACGATTGTGAACTCTACAGATACAAACTTCTCAGGAAGTGCGATTGCAGGTGATTTCAGTTCTACAAGCTCTGGAACAACAAGCTTCTCTACAATTGATATTGATGGAACAGCAACAGTAGTTTCTTCTGGAAACATCAGCCAAAGCGCTGCAATGACTGTTGATGGAACAGCAAGCTTTACTACTGATGTAGATGACGCAACAATCACACTGAATCAGTCTGGTAACGACTTCAACAGCACAGTAGCCTTTACAACACAAGGGGCTTCTAATATTGCTGATGTTACTCTGACAAATAACGGTGCGATTTCTCTAGCAAGCTCTAGCATATCAGGGGATCTTATCCTTGATGCAGCAAGTACTCTTGATCTAGCAGCTACTACAGTTGGAGGAGATCTGAATGCAACAGCAGGTGGAGCCATCACACAGTCAGGAGCATTAACAGTAACAGGAGCAAGTGCCTTTACAGTTGATGTAGATGACACAGCAATTACTCTTACTCATGCAAGTAATGCTTTCAGTGGAGCAATGAGTTTTACTACACAAACATCAGGATTTGAAGCAGGGCATGTTAGCTTAGTAAACAATGGAGTTCCAACCATACTAGGTACAAGCAGTATAGCAGGTAACTTCACTGTGGATGTAGATAACGATCTTAGTGTTGGAGCAACAACAGTTCTAGAAGATCTTACTATCACAGCCGGTGGAAATATCACTCAGACAGGAGCATTAAATGTTTCTGGTGACACAGTCGTTACAACAGATGTTGATGATAAAGTCATCTACTTGAATAACGCAGGAAACGTGTTTAACGGAGAAGTAGATCTAAATACACAAACATCAGGAGCTATGGGCGGACATATTCACTTTGTCAATACTGTCTTCACCGACGCAGATGGATGGACAATCAATGGAGATGTAACCATCGAAAGTGATGCAGGAATTAGCTTCACTGGAATGGCTCTTCCTGGAAACGTAGATCTCGTTGCCGCAAATGGTGATGTAACAATCAATGGAACGGTTGATACAACAGCAACAAGTGGTACTGTAGTTATCTCTTCAGAAACTGGTAACGTGAATATTAACGGAACTGTAGATGCAGGATCTGGTGATGTTCAAATCAGTGCACCAGTAGGATCTATTGTTGTAGGAACTGCAGACGGTAGTGCAGAAGTTATTACAACAGGGGCAGTTTCCATTAGTGGAGACTCTATCGGATCAGCAGGATACTCTTTAGAGATTCAAGGAGCAAGCTCACTTAGTCTAGATGATCTAGGTGGATCAGATATCTTCTTAACTGAATTTGGTTCTACATCCATTACGAATACAAGCATCACACGTGATGATACCTCAGGTAACATCAATATTGATTACTTCGATGGTGGTCAGGTTCGTATCGTAAGTGATCTAAACGATCACAACCTAGATACAGTAGATGTGAACCATAGCTTTAGTTTCACAAGTGATGCAGGATCAATCAGTGCAGCTAATACCCTAAACATAGATGGTGATGCAGCATTTAGTACTACAGGAACTGATGATACAGTGACCATTAGCGACCTGAATGCAAGCGGTAACCTTGCAGTGAACACAGTAGGTTCTGCGGGTCACGCCACCATTACAAATACAACAGGTATTGCTCTTGATAGCTCTACAGTAGGAGGAGATCTTACTCTGACTGCAACAACAGGAAATATTAGCACAAACTCTACAGTAACTGTAGGTGGTGACGCTGTACTTACAACATCAACAGCTGACGCTACAATGAATCTAAGCAACTTAGATCTTACAGGTACTTTAGCTGTGACAACAAGTGGAACATCTGGTGATGTTACTATAGTCAATGCTAATGATCTTGATTGGGCAGCTTCTACTGTTTCTGGAGATCTGACCGTATCAAGTACAAACGGATCAGTTTCTCAAAGCGGAGCACTTAACGTAAGCGGAGATCTATTCGTTAACGTACTTAGCGATGACGAAACAATCATGCTAAACAACTCTTCTAACATTGTGAATGGAGAAGTTAGTTTCACAACAACTGGATCAAGTACAAATAGTGACGTTCATTTTGTCAATACAGTTGATACAGAAGTAACTGCTTCAACAATTGGAGGAGCTCTAACAGTAGACGTCGGTAGCAACACACTTATTCTACACGACGTAACAAGCGAAGGTCCTTTAACATTCACTGCTGATAGCTTGATATTGAATAGTAGCTTCATTACCAATGGTCAGTCCATTACTTTTGGCGGTGCAGTCACTATCAATGATGATCTACTTGTTGACACCACAAACGGTGGGGCAGTAAGCACAGGAGGAGACATTACCTTTACATCAACAATTAACGGATCTCTTGCTGATTCTTATGATGTAACGTTAACAGCCGGCTCTATGGGCGATATCATTATTGGCGGAACAATGGGAGCAAACCAAGCTCTTGACGCGCTACTTGTGACAGGACGTAATATTTTTGCCAACGGAGCAGAAACAGCAGGCTCACAACAGTGGGATGCAAGTGGGCTTCTTGTCTTAAATAGCACAGCATCTACAGTAGCTAACTACAGCACCACATCGCCTCTAGCAGATATCAGCTTTAACGCAACAGGTCGATCAAACCCAAGCAAAGCAACAATCATTACTAACGCAATAGATGCAGCAGTAACGATTGACTCAGCTGGAAGCTTCTCAGTAGGAGAAGGTGAAAAAATCACTGTTGTTGGCGACTTATCGATCACAGCAGCTGATGACATCACCATCAATGATGTGAATGCAATCGGCGATTTGACTGTTACAGCAACAGATGGTGACATCACAATTCGACTAAGAGATCCTGGTTTAGTAGATGGAACAGTATCTACAGACCCTGCACAAATGGATGCTGGAGTTAACATCATCTCTAGTGGAACCATGACTTTTAACAAGTTGCCAATCCAAGATGATTCTGCGCTAAGTCCTAACGTGACAGCACCAGTAATTTATGTAACACCTTCACCAGCTAGCTATGGCAATTCTATCTTAGTTAACGAAGCGAACGGTCTACATACCTTTACAAGTGCAGATGTATTCAATGAATTGAGTGAAGTACTAGATCTTTTTGAAACAGAAATTGTTCCAGAAGATAACAGCTCACTCATGGCTTCTGAGCTACCAATTTCAGAAATTAGTGGCGGACCACTATTGAACCCTCCAATTCCAGCAGGAATAGGGGGAGCACTAGCTGTAAGTGAAGAGTCTCGCAGAATGCTTGAAGAGATGGGTATCGAGATTGTTGTTAGCCTCACACTTGAAGATTGGTCGAACATGATGGAAGAAGAAGGTCTATCTGCTTTCAGAGTGACTCCAAGCACAAATGAAAGTGGAAGAATTCGTGTTGCAGCTGTACGACTCAATCTTGATGCTCTAGAATCTACTTTGGAAACATACCGTGAAGTTTTCAAAGAACAAGGATCAACGCATGCTAAGCAAATGCATACGATCATGAACTCTAGCTTCAACGAGTATATGGCAGCTAAAGAAGCATCTCAGTCTAGTTCTACTCTCGGTGGTAGCGCTCAGCTTACTGAGCCAAGAACTGAGATGAAAGTCGATACTACTCGATTCAAGTCAGCCATGATGGCAAATAGCCGTACACAAGAGTATGGCTTAGCGATCAAGACATTGATTGAGCAATTGAAACTACTTGGCTTGACCAAAATAGAAATGGCAATGACTCTAAAAACTCTAGTACCAGAAGGTATGTCTTACCAAGAGTTTGAAGCGATGATTCTATCTTTATAAACAATAGACATTCAGACCGCCTAGAAAGGCGGTCTGAATGATTTAGTCTTTTAAGAGTAAATAGCTCAATTTTGCGTCTTTTGCGCCGCAAAGAAGATGACGTGGAGCTCCAAACCCCTTCTCTAATTCAGTAAATTCAATCAACTTCACTCCTGAAAGAGGCCCTTTTTCAGGGGTAAATTCAGAAACTTTTACAGAAGAGCTATAAGTACCTAAATGCATGTCTTTTGCAAGTCTGCTTGTAATGTCACCAGCAGAAAAAAGACCACCGTTGAAGTGAGTAAGACAAAAAGGAATAGAACTGCTATTTGGCACAAGAGCCATGTTTTCTACTTTACTCTCAGTCAGTTTCCCTTCGGTATCAAATGTAGCGTAAAAAGGAGTGTGGTTTCTATCATCATCAGTAGCATTACCAGTATGCAACATTCCCCAGTGCATCCGCCATACATTGTCTGTTTTTTCAATCTCAATATGAAAAGAGTAGGCACTAAGAGAGGGGCGACCTTCAACTTTGGCTTGTATTAACTTTACATTTTTTTTGTCGTTTTCAGTCCATTCTTTAAAGCAACCTGTGTGAGGTTTGTCTATTGTACCACTCTCTATTTTTAACGCAGAAGTAGATGAGAGGATATAATCTGATGCAAAACGCAGTTCATTCGTCTTAAGGTCACGAATACCGACCACGGAATATTCACCGTCTGGAATTGTAAGTGCGGAGTCGATAACAGTATTTTTTGTTTCAATAGTCATTGCTCATCTCCAGAAAAAAAGGTTAGAAGGAGATGCAAATTAGATCAGAAACCATATCTCTGTCAATTGTGTAAATTTATTTAAATGTTTATTTTATTGGATACATTGTGTTTAAATTTTGATGTATTATAACAACTACTTTATAAGTAGTTGTTAGTATGTTTTTTTATATAAAAAGGTTTTATTTGTTATGGGTAATGGTTTTTAATAATTTATTAATTTTAGATAAATCCTATCATTTACTTCATTTAACAAATACAGAAGGTGAAAAGAAATAAAAAACAATCAACATGTTTTTTTAGGGAACTAGGTCTTGTCCGAAATTCCCTAAAGCACTTATGCTCGGGCATTTTACTTAAAATATAATGGATGACTCAAATGCTGGAGCGGTACGTGCATGCGGTACCTATTCTTCCTGGAAAAGAAGCCGCTTTTTCTAATTATTACATAGAACAATGTGAAAAATTAAAAGATCCTGAGTTTCAAAAAGCACTTGCAGAATACTGGATAGCTCTTGGTATGTCTGGTTGGAATGCATGGTATCAAAATATTAGTGGTCGGGGATACTTTTTGCATTGCTTTGAAGGAGCAAATTATCGAGATATTATGCTTCGTTTTTCTGAGCTTGTTCGTGAAGAGCACCTTTATGCAAAAAGTGCAGAAAATTTTTATCAAGAAGTATTCGGAATCGATTTCTTAGATGAAGGAATTATTCCCGATCTTTTACATTTGGGAGATTATAGTATTTCGGTGGAGCGAGATACAATAGCTCAAGTATATAGTTGGGCTTTTGCAATTCCCTTATGTGATAAACAATTAACGAAACAACTTGAAGCAGCAAAGAACCTTTCAGAAGAGTTAGACCCTGTTTATTATTCAGTTTGTCAAGATTTTAGAGTCATTCTTGATTCTCGTTGGATTCAACAATCTAAATTTGGAAATTATTTAATTTTCTACCAAGAATTATTACAAAATCCTTTTGAATTAAGAGATAAACAGCTCAAAAACCCTATTTTACGTATGTTAACAAAAGAGATTTGCAAGGATAATGGTTTGCCTTATCACGAGATTGTTCCTAATTTAATTCCGATGGTACAAAATCTTTGTTTTGAACAACCTACATTTGAGCATATTACATGACACAAAGACAATTTTCCCTTTTTCAAAGTCATATAGATTTAGCACATTCATATTGGAAGTCGATTGTTCGAGAAGGAGATATGCTTATTGATGCTACTTGTGGTAATGGTCATGATGCACTTGTTCTTGCCCGTTTAAACGAAAGAGGAAGACTGCTTTTAATCGACAAACAGAAAGCAGCATTAGAATCCACACAGCATCGTTTAGCGTCGGAATTAGATCCTCATCGTTTGCACACCATCGAGTTCAAAAATACTTGCCACTCCAAAGTGACAAATTTTTTGAGCGGCGATTTGGTACGTTTATTGGTTTTTAATTTAGGGTATCTTCCTGGAGGAGATAAATCCATTACAACAGAAGCAAACAGTACATTACATAGCATCCAAGCCATGCTTGAACATATAGCACCAGGTGGAGCAATTAGTGTAACGTGTTATCCTGGGCACGATGCTGGAGCAAAAGAAGAAGAAGCTCTTCTAGACTTTGTTTCAAGTTTAGATAAACAAGAGTGGAGCGCTTGTCATCACCGTTGGTTAAATAGAACCCGCGCTCCTTCTCTCCTTCTTTTGCAAAAGAATCAACTAGCAGAGCTTTGAGGGCGAGGATGACTTTCTGTCATATAGTTTCGCGTGACCTCAACAAATTCAGCCTTTCTTTGTAGTTCTTTGATGTTTCGAGCGCCACCATAGGTTAAGCCACTGCGAAGCCCGCCAAGAAGCTGCCTTAATAGATCGTCTGTGCTACCTGTCACAGGAGCCCAAAAATCAATTCCTTCAGCTACAGTTTTATCTTTAAGTCCGCCGTAAAAATCATTTTGAAAATCTTCACTTGCTTGCCCACGATACTTACAAGAAAGTCCATGAGGAGTAGAAAGGTCTTCTTTTTTCTCAGAAGCGCTTTCCTTACATAATGCAAATAACTTACCAATCATTACAGTAGAAGCACCAGCAGCAAGAGCAAGAACAACATCACGACTATTGCGAATACCACCATCTGCAATAAGAGGGACACGGAGTCTTTCCGCAATACGAGCACATTCTTTGATTGCTGTAAATTGAGGTACCCCGAAACCTGTAACGACACGAGTAGTACAAGCAGCGCCAGGTCCAACACCCACCTTTACAGCATCAGCCCCTGCATTCACTAAATCGTGATACGCCATTGCCGTGCATACATTTCCTGCTAGAATTTGACTCTTTGGGTGAGTGCGCTTGAGTTCTTCAACGAAACGAAACATCGATTCAGAGTGACCATGCGCCACATCAATACATACTCCAGCCGCACCTAAATCTAGTAATTCTCGAGTTTGATCGATATCTCGAATACCACAAGAGACATACGTCTTATTCGTATATTTTTTCACCCAGTCTTTTTGGTTTTCAAAAGGACTAAAACGGTGAAAAATAGGAATAGATCCTTCTTGAATCAAAACATCAGCTAATTCCGGACCAATTACAGTATCCATATTAGCAGCAAGAATAGGAATCTCGAGTTTTTGGCTTTTAGTCAGCCAAGTTTCTAGTAAAGGCTCAGTTCTTGAAGGCACATTATTGTACTGAGGAACTAAAGCGACATCATCGAATGTATACGCGCGCTGAAACATGATATTTCCTTGCAAAAAGCAAATTAATGAACAATCCGTTACTTATAGCAAGCCCGCTTCATTTTCGAAAGTGCTGTTTTGAAGTGGTTTCTTGTTTCCATTGTCAAAGAGAACCTTATTGGTGTATTTTAAGAGTAATGGAAGTTTTTTCGTGTGGAATGTGGGAGTAAAAGTTGTGCAACAGACTGATGTATTAATCATTGGTTGCGGTCTTGCTGGTCTAGCTACCGCTTGGGGTTTAGCAAAGAAAGGCGTAAACGTCAGCATCCTTGCAATCGAAGATGATTTAGAAAAACCAAAAGTACACCAAGGAATTGCTGGAATTGCTTTTCAAGGTGACCGTGATCGACCATCTGACTTTGCACAAGATTTGGTGAACTGTGGAGAAGGTTATTGCAATCAAAGAGCTGTTGAACAGCTCAGCACCCTAGGGCCTCAATATGTACAAGAGGTACTGATTGAAGAGCTAGGAGTAGAATTTGATCAAAGCGATGAAGGTATCTATAAACGACAAGTCTATCCTGGGCATAGTACAGCAAGAGTTGTCGGTCATGGATACAACACAATGGCAAGTTTGTTAAAAGCCTTCAGAGCAAAACTCCACGAAAAATCAAATGTTCGTTTCTTGACCAATAGAACGGTAATTGACCTTCTTACACTCGCGCAGCACTCGACTAAACATACAGATGCCTACAAGCAACCTTCTTGTGTAGGAGCTTACGTACTAAATGGAGAAACAGGTGAAGTAGAAACTCTGCTTGCGAAAGAAACAGTAATCGCTACAGGTGGAGTAGGGCACTTATTTCTTCACACAACAAACGGAGCTTATTCCCGTGGAGATGGTCTCGCTTTAGCAGCTCGTGCAGGTGCTCGAGTCATGCACCTAGATAAAGTCGAGTTTAAAACAACAACACTTTATGTTCCTGGTGAACCACGTTGCTCTGTCACAGAGTCTTTACGTGAAGCTGGAGCCGTTTTGATCAACTCAAAAGGCCAAGAATTTCTTGGCGCATATGCCAATGAAATGGATGGTTATTCCAATCAAGCCGTTTCCCGTGCAATTTGTACCGAAATGACTCGTTGCCAAGAAGGCTACGTTTGGATGGATCTAAGTAAAAAAGATCCAGCTTGGATTAAAGGAACATTTCCACACGAGTATGAAATCTGCCTGTCTAAAGGCTATGATATTACCAAAGAAAAAATACCTGTTGTACCTGCTGCACATTATTTCGCAGGTGGAATTATGATTGACCGTACAGGTCAAACAAGCTTGAAGCGTCTTCGTGCCATAGGTGAAGTTGGTTGTTCTGGTGTTCATGGTAGAGCAGCTTTAGCAGGGGTTCCAGGTCTTGAAGCCCTTGTTTGGGCCAATACCTGTGCAAAAGATATTATCAATGGTTTAGATCGTTTTGCTTTCTATTTCCCTTCCATCAAAAAAATGGGAACAGGAAGAGTTCCAGTTGATCATTCACTTCTTTTACAAGACTGGAATACCGTTCGCCAAACAATGTGGAATTATGTTGGGATTGTTAAAGATACCCCAAGAATTCGCCGAGCGAACTCTCTTCTAGGAGATCTCTATAGAGAAATTCGTATGCTTTACAACGAAGCAACATTGAGTTCTGAGTTTTTAGGACTGTACAATGGGGTTCATTGTAGCATGATGATGGCTCGGGTTGCTGGAGGTTATCAGTTCTAATTCCTAGTGACTATCTAACCTGATCTATACAAACGGTATCTGATGTTAGGTTGGGTAGTCATTAAGGACTAAATAAGCAAAGCTTGGTCAATTTTGCTTGAAATTTAGCCTTCTCTAGCTTAAGCTGGTAGCTACACCAACACAGAAATGAGATATTAGCTCAGTTGGTTAGAGCGCCACGTTGACATCGTGGAGGTCAGCTGTTCGAGTCAGCTATATCTCACAATAAAAGCCGTTTTCTTTATCTTTAAGGAAAACGGCTTTTTGTTTATCATAATATCTTTTAATTCAAACTTTGTACTTAGATGACCGAATATAGTAAGGATACTATTCGACGTAGTGCAGCTCAATTATTAGCCTTTGCCTTACGAGATGTGTTCCCTGGAGTAGAAATTCTTCAAGCATCTTGTGACCGAAGAGGGTTTAGCTGCGATTATATATGTGAGCACCAGTTGGGAGATCACGAATTACGTCTTCTAGAAGAACGTCTTCAAACCCTTATTAAAGAAAAAATAGAATTTGCATCGCATACGATGATGCGAATGAATGCTGTAGAATATTTTCTTTATAAGAAACAAGGGCTTCAAGCAGCATTATTGGAAGAAGAAGAAAGAGATTTAGTTGAGCTTTTAGAAATATCAGGTCAGTATTTCGTTTGTTCAGAGCCTCATTTGCCTGATGCCGCTCCAATTTCTTGGGTAAAAGTGTTGGATAGGCATGAAATTGACTCCGAATCTGGAGCTCAGCGTATCGAAGCTGTTTGTTTTGAAGATAAAAAAGACTGTAAGCAATTTGTTAAATCATACCGTGCAGGGAAGAAGTATGATCATGTGCAAATGGGTAGCGAGCAAAATCTTTTTCATTTTTTTGACGATGAAAGTCTTTACTGGAGCAGTAACGGAGAAGAGTTGCGGCACATACTCATCAATATGTGGCGTAAATGGATGAATGAAGACGGCTTTTCTTTGATAAAAAGCGCCAAAAACGAAGATGAATCAATTATTGATTTTCATGCTGAAATTTTCAAAAATTCAGAAGAAAACCCTCAAAAACTAGCAGAATTGCATCATAGCGAAAGAGAGCAGCCAGCTTCTGGGCTTTTTGGTCCTATTCAAAACACTAGTACGTACGAAAATATTTTTTGTTCCCCGGAGAATACCCGTTCAGAACTCATTTCCTCCTTGCATTTCATTCTCCAGATCCCTAAAATATTTGCGTTTGAGAGTCAAGTTTACCTAACAGAGTATAGCTCCTCTACCCTTCATTCGCATGGAAAGTGGAAAAAAGCACAAGACTTGTTAGAGAAAATTTTGATAGAATGCGGCATCTCTTATGAGAAGGTGCAAGATCGCGGGACGGCGTTAGGTCCACGAGTAGGAATTACAGCATTAGATGCTCAGGGAAGACCATGGGAACTCAGTCATCTTGGGTTCGATCTTACACAAGATCAGATTTTTCCATTGTCATCTCAGAAAAATCATGCTAAATTAATTACTCCAGCACCGATTATGCGCTCGACCCTCGCTTCTTTGGAAGGGCTTATCGCTCTTTTGCTGGAGAAGCATAGGGGAGATCTTCCTTTGTATCTGACTCCTGAGCAGGTGAGGTTATTGCCTGTGACAGAAGCTGAGTTTCCGGCGGTGACGGACTTAGTTTCACAGATGTCAGGTCATGGAATTCGCGTTAAAGCTGATTATGCTTTAGGTGATTTAGGAAAGCGAGTATATGCGGCGCACCGTGAGCGTGTGCCTTATGTGCTTGTAATTGGTGAAAAGGAAGTGCGAACAAAGTGCTTATCTGTTCGTGCTCGGAGTGAAAAGCGAGCGACTTTGTTGGGTCAAAAAGCTTTTACAGAGCAATTGCTCTTGGAGCTGGGGACCCAAGCAGGTCAAGTGACTTGGGACGATAGGATAAAAACTTGAGAGTCAACAAAGAAATTCGTGCACGTTCTGTACGTGTAATAAATGATAACGGCGATCAATTAGGCATTATGTCTGTTGATGACGCCTTAGCAGCAGCTCGAACTGAAGGCGTAGACCTTGTGGAGATCGCTCCAAAGGCTAATCCTCCAGTTTGTAAAATTACGGACTACGGGAAGTGGCGTTACGCTCTTGCGAAGAAAGAACGCGAGAATAAAAAAGCGCAGCACCAGACCAAAGTCAAAGAAGTCAAGTTAAAGCCTAATATTGACGAGCATGACTTCCAAGTAAAAGCCAAGCGGGCACGCAGCTTTCTTGAGAAGGGGAATAAGGTAAAAGTTACCTGTATGTTCCGCGGTCGAGAAATGGCACACCCAGAAATTGGTCGTCGCGTTGTAAAAAAACTTTGTGAGGACTTAGCTGATGTGTCAATCCCGGAAGCTATGCCTAAGCAAATGGGGCGTTTTTTGACGCTGGTGTTGGCACCAGTATCTCAAAAGAAAAAACCAGTCAAGCAGTCAACAGCTGAAGAGCCGGAGTCTGTTTAGTCTGTTAGTAGTAGAACTGTTAGGCAAAAAATCTAGCTCCTTTGGCTTGTACGAGGGACTAAGATAGTAGGAGATTTTTCAGTGCCTAAAATGAAGACAAAGAAGGCTGTAGCAGCCCGATTTAAAGTTACTGGAACCGGTAAGCTTCGCAGAAACCGGCCTGGTAAGCGACATATTTTAACAAAGAAATCCCCTAAGCGTAAGCGTGCGTTAGGAAAACCTGCTCTAGTAGCAGATACACACCTAGATATGTACAAACGCTTAATGGGTGTTTAAAGTCCTTATTGGACTACGGAGAACATTAAGTCATGGGAAGAGTCACCAATGCAGTAGCATCGAGACGTCGCAGAAAGCGTATCTTCAAGAAAGCTAAAGGCTTTGTTGGAGATCGTAAAAATCACTTGCGTCTGACTAGCGATGCGGTTATGCGTGCGATGGCATTCAACTACCGCCACCGTAAACATAACAAGCGCAATTTCCGCCGTTTGTGGATTACGCGTATTGGCATTGCTTCTCGGCTTCACGGAATTTCCTATAGTAGATTGATCGATGGTCTGAATAAGGCCAAGTGTGAGTTGAATAGGAAGATGTTGGCCGACTTGGCAGTCAACGATCCCAGCGGTTTCTTAGCCGTTGTTGGGGTGGCCAAGGAAGCACTAGCTTAAAACAAGTTCTCGAATAGAGAAAATTGTTACGCGCGTGGAACCTGAACTCTCTTGCAGAGTTCAGGTTTTTTTCTTATCATATTTTCGTAACGTCTAATAAAGGGTATTTTTCTGTGCAAGAGCTTATTAATGAAATCCGTCTCAAATTCCATGAAAATCTTGAAAACGTTTCTACTTTGCTTGATCTAGAGCAAGTGCGTGTACAGTACTTAGGAAGAAAAGGACCAGTACAAGCTCTTATGCCTCAGCTTAAAACTTGTACTCCGGAAGAAAGGCCACAAGCAGGCCAAATGATCAACCAGCTTAAACAAGAGCTTGCAGAGAGCATTACACAGAAAAAAGGTGCTTTACAGGTTGCAGAAGATAACGTACGTCTAGCAGAAGAAAAGCTTGATGTAACTCTACCAGGGCGTCGCCGTTTTCAAGGGCGCAAGCACCTCGTTTCAGCAACACTAGAAGAAATGGTTGATATCCTTGCTGAAATGGGATTTTCAACAGTTCGCAGTCCGCATATCGATACAGACTACTATAACTTTGAAGCCCTAAACTTCGAAGAAGACCACCCAGCTCGTGATATGCAAGACACCTTTTATATTACCCCTGATGAGCTTCTTCGTACTCAGTGTACAAACATGCAAGGAAGGTTGATGAAAGAATCAAAGCCTCCTTTTCGTGTTATGGCACCAGGGCGTTGCTTTCGTAACGAAGAAATTACTTCTCGTTCTCACGTATTCTTCCACCAAGTAGATGTTTTCTATGTAGATGAGAACGTCACTTTTGGAGATCTCTTTGCCACTATGGATGAGTTCTTGAGTAAACTGTTTAAGAAAGAAGTACAGACCCGTTATCGTCCTAGTTACTTCCCGTTTGTAGAACCAGGAATGGAAGTTGATGTAGAGTGCTTGATTTGCTCTGGAGAAGGCTGTTCTGTATGTAAGCACAGTGGCTGGCTAGAAGTAGCAGGAGCTGGAATGGTTCACCCTGAAGTGCTCATCAAAGGCGGAGTTGATCCAGAAAAGTACAGTGGCTTTGCATGGGGAATGGGAATTGAGCGTTTGGTGATGTTGAGGCATGGGGTAAATGACATTCGTTTATTCACAGAAAACGACCTTCGTTTCCTAAAACAGTTTCAGTAATTATTTTAAGCTCGTTTTTTGTTGACCTATGTATTGTAAATAGGTTATAAATGAGCTTCAATTCTTACACGGAAGAGTGGCAGAGTGGCCTAATGCGTCTGTCTTGAAAACAGAAGTACCGAAAGGTACCGGGGGTTCGAATCCCTCCTCTTCCGTTTTTTTTTATTTCCTCCCAGATAATCTCTAATATTTACGACATAAACTTATACTGTGAATTGAGTCGCAAAAACTCTCAAAAACCCGATTTTTTACAAAATTTTCACCGCAATTAAATCTGTGAGAATTCCATGAGCGTAAAGTTCGGAAGCATCTCGACTATTTATTTTTCCATTGGAACCGTTGCTTCCCGGCTACTTCACTATCGACATCACGGCAGCCTAAAATAAGGGAATATTTATGAACGCAGCAGATGAGAAAGCAATTTCTACTTCTTTCTATATTTTTGCCCCTTCTCGAGAAACTGCAGACCTTTTTTTGTAGTCTTATACTGTTGAAGACTGCTTCGGGGTTTTTCGGGGATGGTCATCGAGAGATATCGTTGCTCCAAGAGTGGTCTTAAGTAGTTGGTAGTGAAGCTTCTTCTGTGTTTTAACCCTACAAAACTCATGATTTCTGAAGCTTTTTTCGCTTCTTTACAAAAACTTAACACTCTAATCTCTACTTGGTCGGTGACTTGGTCGGTGACTTGGTCGGTGACTTTAGGGCTGATATCCGCCTCTTGTTTTCGAGGAAAGAAAGTCACGACAACACTTTCCGAGCGTTCCTCCCAACTAGGCTCTGGGTTTCGATTCTCTTTGCACCGCTCCAGAATATTTAGAGTTCCCGACCCCCACGACTCGATAATACCAGCACAGTAAAAAGCATTTGCGATTAAAGGGTTCCAGGGCCTTGATTCATGAGGCGCAGTAAGCTTTTTTGGAGTCAAACCGAAGTGAAAGGAACCTGGGTTAATTACCTCCAAATGGTCATCATACATAGCTATGGCAATCGAGCCTCCAGCAAAAGTGTAGTCTCTATGACAAATGGCATTAGCAACAGCTTCCCTAAAGGCAAGCGGTGGGTAGAAGGGGTAATCTTCTCGGTGCATTTTTCCAGAAATTTTTTTGCCTGCTATCGGCATATGGTCGTACAAGAAGTTCTCGGCACGTCTAAGAACTCCAAAAGCATGATCTTTGTACCAGCGATTATCTGCAAATTCAGCAAGACGATCATGGCCACGGAATCGAGCGACCTTAATAGAAAATTGGGGATAGGTAGGATCAAAAGCGTCGCTTCTGCCATACAGTGCAATGGCAGCATTAAGGAGTTTATCATTTTTGATAAGTTTTAGCCCTCTTAGAATAGCCTCTGTATCTGAAGATTTTTTCGCTTTAATACGGCCCAATTGGAGGCCATTTTGAAAGGTCGTTTGGATCTCTTCCTCATCAAGCTCAGAAAGGGAGAACCCCTCGGGGGCATATTCACTTTCCCAGCGATGGTTACCATGCAACTTTTCCATTAAGCGTCTTTCATATTCTTCTCTCGGCATGGGAGACGTTGTGGGACCGTGGCGCAAGTATGGACGGTCTTCATAGGTATAAAGGCCCTGCTTTCCTGTGACTCGTACAACAATAACCTTCAGCTTATCGGAAACTGGAACAGTCTCGATTTCCGGAAAAGCAGGAGGAGAAATTAGGCGGTGCTCTGCATTGAGTTTCTCCAATGTCTTTGTTGTCACTTCTTGCCCTTTGATCTCTCCCTTATCATTAACTCCATAAAAAACCCATCCACCAAGACCATTTAACAGAGCACAGACCGTTTTTGTTCCTTGCCTTTGCTGAGCTGTCGTTTTTTTGAATTCGATACTCTCGGATTCACCGCCTTCAATGAGCTCTTCTAGTTCTTTCAAATTCATAGCACTTCCTTACTCTTCTGTAATGTCAGGAAGCGTAAACAACCCCGGATGTTCTTGATTAACTTCTTCAACAAGCTTACGTACTTGCTCTGAACCTAGAAGAGATGGTTTGATATGGCCATTCTCCCAGCGGCTGATTGTGGGAAAGGTGATTCCCAAACGAGCAGCAAACTTTTCTTGAGATAAGCGCAGGTGTTTTCTGAGCGAACGAAGAAACTGTGGGATGGCTTGCGTTGCAGCAGGCATGATTTGATTCCCTTTGGTATAGCTCTCATACGATATATTATTTTAGATAATCGTCCAATACAATCTGATGTCTTTTTTAGTCTCGTTACGGACGTTCCGTAGACCACAAGAGAGTTGTCCCTTTCCTCCGAATTTTCCCCAAATTTTTCATACTGATTTCCCAAAACTCCCGGTAATCGACAGCAATTCACACTGTTGACAGATGCTTTTGCTCTCTATTCGGCTTGTTGTCGAAGCTAGTTGATTTCTGAGAATGACTGATGAGAACCGGACTTGAAAGCAGAGGTACCAAAAGGTACCGGGGGTTCGAATCCCTCCTCTTCCGTCTTTTTTCTCCCTCATGTTATTTTCTAAAAGCAATCTCACTATTTCTTTCTAAATATACCAATTTAAGAGATAGATACGGAAAAATTTTGTCTATCAACAATACTTTTGAATTTAGGTCATGATAAGCAAATTTATTCTGACCAATAATGTCTCAAGAGTGGTTCTACATTTTGAGTATAAAACTGCTTAAGAAATGTTTCGTCCAAATGATGGCTCTTTATGATATCACGTACAATCATCTGACTCCATCCAAGCTGGTTTTTACCCTCACCATTCCCGTTATCACCCCAAGTCTTATCAGGAGAAGAGCTGTAGTGACGACTGCTAGAATCCTCTATAATAAAAGCATTACCCGATGCCTCTAAAGCAGCTTTTAATCCACTACCTTTTTCATAAGCTTTAAGCAATTGGATATAGATCATAAGCTCTTTGCTGGCATTTCCCCAGGATTTACCTTTTGTCCCCATTCTCGACTTGGTCAAACGATTTGCTTGATCACGCGCATTACTAGGCGTTTTTGCAGCTAAAACTTGGGCTCTTCCTGAATGATTACTTGGTGGAACTTTGTAATATTGAAAAATGTGCTCAGCAGAAGAAAAAGTCTCTCTTGTTAGGGGATCGTAAATAGAAAATTGTTGAAAGTTGGATAAAACACCCCGAAAAGCGATAAGGGCACTATCAGCTTTTTGAGCATAGTAGGCTATACTTTCTGAATGTGAGAGGTTAAAAGGCTCTGTATGTTGGGAATAGGCAATCTTCCAGTCGTATCCATAGCCTATGCCTTGTTCTTGCTCTCGAGAAGAAATATAAGAACCTATTATGTAGGAAGCACCAGGAATAGAAAGGTTCGCCGTAGCTTGGTAGCTTTGAATTTGTTCCCTTAGCCAGTTTAAAAGCGAATCATTTGGGTGGAGTTTTTTTCGCTTGGCTTGGTGAAAATTTATGTCATTAAAATGACAATAAGAAATTGATGCAGTGCCGTCCTCATTCAGTTCTATGTGCACTTTCTGCTTTTTACGATCCCAAGTTTCCATATAGTAAGTGTTTGTCGAGCGGCCAAATTTAATTGGAGTTTTCGATCTAGGAGTAGAGAAATGTACGCAATGGCTTTCTTCTTTCTCAATCAGGCGACGTAGGGAAAAGATACAGGAGTTTACTTCTGTATTAGCAGTGAACTGATTTTGATGGTTTTTAATTGAAGAAAAGTAAGAAGGAGCAAGTGTCTTTGTTTTTTGCTTCGAAGAGCCTATACCCTCATGTTTCTCTTGAAAAGGATGGGAAATCGTACTTAGAAAAGGAGCAATATATTGATGATATATTTTGTTAAATGACATTTGATTGACTTGTTTAAATCATTAATAATGAAGAATTTTTTCAAGTCAAATCATTTAAATCAATAGGAACATAAGGGATGCTTTTATTTTATTCTCTTGTTCTTTGTTTGAATTCAAAACACTTATATTGATATTTTTTTTGAAAAGCTTTTAGTTAGCTTAGAAAAATAGGTAGGTGTTTTGATGTACCCAATATGGATGCGCTTATTTTGCGTTTTACTTTGTGCGCCTTGTGTTCTGCTTGGTCGTAATACTGAATCGTGGCGGAGTAATTATCTCCACCCAGATTACTTTGAAGGGGAGAGTCAATCTAAAAAGGTGTTTCCGCAGCCATCTGATATCGAAGGGTTTCTTATGGAAATTCATCGAGAAAAAGATTATGCAAAGCTTGATGATCTTACAGAGTCTTTTCAAAAGTACTTAGGTGCAAAGGAAATTCCTTGCTCCAAGGTTTTAGGAGGGAAAAGTTCCAGTATTTTCTTTTTAGAAAAAAAAGAAAATGACCCTTTCTTTAAGCAGTTTGGACAGACAATGACATGGCTTCTTCTTAACCGACAAGACCATCATGTAACGATTCGTCCTATTTTAGCAGATAAAAAAGCGTATCCTTTTGACCCTAATTTAACCTTAGAAATGGCACCCTTTCAGGTTCAAAAAGGGCGGCAAGAGTGGGTGGTAAAAGACCCCGATCAGGCGATCATCGATGGTTTTCATATTCATATGGATTATTTACCAGGGCAAGAGAAAGCGGCTGGCAATCTTTTTGAAGAGTTTTCTTCTTTTGTAGCTGAAGCAGGGATTTTATATTCCAATTTAGATTCTTATCCTGAAAAATCTAATGGTCCACATGTACGTGCAGGTTGGGAAATCAAGTTTGAAAAATGTGGCTCGAAAGTTTTTGATCGATATGGTCTTTCAATGGCTTGGTTAATGCTCAATCATCGAGAAATCCCACTGTATTCACATGCTAAAACATGGGTGTTTGGAGAAAATGAAGAACGACTGATTTCTCATCTAGATTATGCTTTATATGCAGGGGTAGCTCCTCTCTTGGATCAGTGGTTTTTTTATCAGCCAAAAGCGGAGAATACTGGTCTTTATCGATGGGATTCACAATTGCCCATGACACGCTACCCAACAGCGGAAGAAAGCTTGGCTAAACAAGAAGAGATTCTACAGTTTTGGTTTGGGGAGAACCCTAAAGAAGAGTTTCCTTATGAAAAACGGGCTAAATGGTTTGCTCCCCAAGACCCTAAAAGGCAATCTGCATTTGATCAAGAAATTTGCAAACGTTTTCAAAGGGATCTTGTTCTTGCCATGATAGGAGCCTATGATGATTGGAAGAGCACTGCGAAAGGAAAAATGGCCCTTTTAGTCTTATTGGATCAATTTCCGAGAAATATCTATCGGGGCACTCCACAGGCTTTTGCATACGATGAATACGCAAGAGAGATTGCTCGAGAAGGCTTAACAAAAGAAGAAGATCGAGAATTAAGCTATGCCGAGAGGCTTTTTTTCTACGTTAGTTTAGAGCATAGTGAAGATCCTAAAGACCAGGTTTTAGCTACCCAGCTCATTGCTCAATTGACTGATGAAGTTCCTCAAGAGCTGCATGAGGATTTTCAGGAACACTATCGTATGGCAAAGCTTCATAAAAGTGCGGTCGATACTTTTGGTCGCTTCCCTTGGAGAAACCCTATATTAAAGAGAGTATCCTCAGTGGAAGAGGAGATCTATTTAAGCGATCCTTCTAATCGATTATAAAAACAAAACACCTATAGGAAATATTATATTTATAGGTGTTTTATTTTTATTTACAATAAATAAGTAAGTTTTTATATTACTTTCGCATAATTCTTCACAAAATGAGGTTTATGCGATGTCTGTACTTAGTCGTTTTATAATATTTATTTGTTTTTTTTCTTCTTCTGCACTTTTTGCAGATTACCTTCCTAATGCTCAACCAAGTTCCATTGATGATGAAAGAATCACATCTAGTCCACTTCATGCAGCGATTCGTGAAGCTGATCTTAATGACGATCTAAGTATTCTTTCTTGGGTTTGTGACTTTTATCCGGAATCTCTTGAGAGTCTTACTAAGCCAATTCGTCTTGTGAATAGAAAAGATTTTACTAATGACAATATGGATTATGACTATCACCATGGATGGGAAGATGGAATTACTCCGTTAGAATATGCTGTACGAATAGGAAATTTAGCTATTGTAGACTTGCTTTTAGATAAAGGAGCTGATGCTACAGTTACACGTAGTGAGCATGCTTATGATTTAATCCCTCGTTGGTATCCTAAACCTGGTTATGTAGCTACAGAAGAATTTGTAAAAAGAAAGCCATGGAGAGCTTCTCCTAATCCTTTCAAGTACAACATGCTGTATATTGCTTTAGCAAATGGACACGCTGATATTGCACAACGCCTACTAGATGCTGGTGTCTCATCTTCGGAGATTTTACAAAAATATGATTATGAATCGGAACACGGTTTATGGCTTGAAAAAGTTTATAGCGGCAGTGATTTTGGGCTAAGTATAAGTCAAGAAGAGGAATCTACTGCGTTGTTTTCTTTGGAGCCAGGAACTCGTCACGTGGCAATCAGTCATATAGAAAATGATGAGGAAGATACAAAGATTATTTTTGAAAATGGTTGGACATTTACTCCTATGATAGATCCTTATCTATTTGACGAAGAGACGATTATTAGATACACAATTGATTCAGATTCAAAGTACCCGATCACGTTTCTAATTGAGCTTCGTACAACAGTTAAGCAACCTCAATATAATAGTTCTTATTCACAGTTTATTCCAGTAGCTTATGCTGTTCAGTTAAGCCCTAAATCGAACAGTTTTTTTCTTATAGAAAATACAAATTAATTTTTATTGTGATCATTTAATCAATTCTATTGATTAACCCAAGCAAAAAAGTTAGAGCAAAAATATCAAGTTTTTCGCTCTAACTTTTTTTTGTAGGTTTAAGATTTATGGCTTTTTAAGAACCATATTGTCTTTTCATGCCATGCCCAACGCTCTATTAGAAAATCGTGTGTATTTTCATCGCCTAGTTTTGTTGCTTGATCCGCCCAATCTTGAATTTTTTTACATAGAGTAGAATGATCTTGGATCAAAGCTTCGAGCATTTCTTGAGGACTTAGTTGTTCAGAAATTTCCTCAAGTTGACTAATTTCTAAAAATTCTCTAAGAGAAGCCGGTGGAAACTGATCCATCATTCGAACGCGTTCTGCTGTTTCATCAATTGATAGCGCAAGATCTTTATATTGGCTTTCGAATAATTGGTGAAATTGCATGAAGTTTGGTCCTTGAACAGTCCAGTGGCAATTTTGTGTTTTCACGTAAAGCACATAGGTATCTGCTAAGAGAGAAGATAGAGAATTTGCTAGTTCTGAATTTGCATATTGATTTTTAAAGTTTGTCATGGCTTTACCTCTAGTTTCTTATTTTATTGGACTACACCCGACAGGGAGTAAACTCCATGTCGGGCCATAAGATGGCGAAAGATAAAACTATACAGCTTTATTATTGCTCTTCAGATTCTTTGAAGTATGCTTTACCTCTATCCCATGCGTGAGAGGCTTTTTCTTTGCCTTCTTCAGCAAGGTTTTTTGTTTTTTCCCAAGCATCAGAAGCGGAATCTTTACCTTTTTC
>PAQS01000037.1 GCA_002709385.1 Waddliaceae bacterium | reverse complement strand
TAGATCCCTCCGAGTAAAAACGGAAAAAGGATTTTGTTTAAAAGTTCTATTTTTTGTGCTTGCATATATGGCACAGAAAGCTTGTCCGTTAGCGTAGTCACCGCCCTAGATAAGATCTCCAATGCCTATCTGATACGAGATTAGATAGACATTGGAGATATAAGGTATCTGTTTTTCAGCTATCAAAAACTTTATTCTTTATCGGCGTCTCCCCAATGAGAGAGAAAAAGTTTCAGTAATGGTGTAGGCAGTATTGAATCGAATAAACCTCTAATAGAGTTAGATTCCAACATTTTAAGCTCTTTCTCTCGATTTTCCCTGTAACTTAAGTAATCATATTCTGATAAAAGAGGGTACTCTGCTTGAAGTTCTTCATTTTCTTTCAAGTTAGCCAAAGCTTTAAGCCAAACTTCCAGTAGCTTTTCTTCAGAAAGTAGATCTTCTAGAGAAAGAAAACATTTTTCCAGAAGGTTATCAATTGATACGTCTTCTTTATTATAATAATGGTT
Organism: Waddliaceae bacterium; assembly: GCA_002709385.1. Lineage (GTDB taxonomy): Bacteria > Chlamydiota > Chlamydiia > Chlamydiales. The sequence goes on along the minus strand of PAQS01000037.1, from coordinate 34,526 downwards.
TCTTATAAAATTAATTCCTTCATATGAAAGAAATTCTGATATTTCAAGGATCATTTGGATCGCAACTCTAATGGTCTCTAGACCCCTTTGATCATCTGCACGAATAGCAATTTCCAATTGGCTCTCTGCATCTTTATTTCCTTCTTTTACCTCTACGTCAAATCCAGCTTCTTTTACAAACAAAGAAAAAATTTCTCTTGCCCTAGCCCATCGATTGCACTCTGTAGTTCCTTCGAAAGAAACCTTTAGATAAATAGATTCTTTGTCAAAAGGTTTTTCTAGGTTGATTTTCACTCCATGAGCTCTTAAAGGCATATGATATTTAGCTTTTAGCGTGCCCTTTTCTACTCTAAATACTGGACTTCCAGAATTCCCCTTACACCAACCTTTGTTATCATATCTACAATATAGCGGAGCATACCAAAGCTTTTCTACTTCTTTACAGGCATCGTTTAGAAGTGGAAATATGTTATAAACTTCACTTACAGACTCCATTTGGTTTTTTGCTTCAGATAAAAGGTAAAGAAATGCTTGATGAGTACGTGTAAAGATGTCTTCCATAGACAGTTCTGATTCTTGCAAACCTTCACTTTTAAATGTTATATTCATTTTCTTCATGTATTTTTTAGCAAAAGCAATTAGTTCCATAGTAGAGGTCGAATTAGAAGAAAATAGCTGAGCTGTATCTTTTAAATCTTTTCGGTCTAATCTATCCAAGAGAAAAAAACCTAGATTATCTACATCTTTCAAGAGATCTTTTTCCATGAAGCCTATGTTTTTTAATTCCGAACTCCAACTTCTAAGGGATGATACAAACTGATTCAACATTAAATGAAATACTGGGACTTTACTTTCTGCTGTTAAAGCTGGATTAGCTTTCATAGCTTTAATCGTTAAATCCATCGCATTGATCATATTGAGGGCCTGATCAATGAAAACTGAAAATAGAACCGGATCTCCGGCTTTTATAATTTCATTGAAATAAGGTGCAAATCTATTATTTACATCTTTTATACCTTCCCATGAATGCGGTAAATCAGCTTCATTGCTTAGAGAACTAAAAAAGATTCTTTCTTCATCTAATTCTTTTATAAGACTATAGATTTCTTCAATTGCAGAAATATGATTACGTATCTGCTTACTATTTTGGAAAAGATTCTGCGCGAAATCAATTGCATAATTTTCGTTTTCAAGATTTTCAATCTCATTTTTCTTGAGTGCAGGAAAAAACGTTTTATCTAAATAAAACCCAAGAGCTTTCACTCTCTCTAAATCAAGAAGAAGCGTAATCAAGTTTTCTGCTATTTTTTGCTTTTCTTCTTCTTTTAGAAGGGATTTTTCCATTTGTTCTTCTAAATGGTAAAGAAACTGCCGCCAAGAATCTGCAAATGGGGTGTAGTCTTCGGCAAAGACAATTTGACTAAAGCGAGGTTTAAAAGAAAATTGTGCGCTGTAAGCAAGCTCTTTGTTAAATGTTGCTAAGGCTCCGTGGGCATTTTTAAGAGAGAGATCCCCTACAACTCGTGAACTCGGATTTTTCACTTCTTGAACGATTTGTACTAAGGTTTTCTGAAGGATGAGTTCACGTAAAACCATACGCTCTTCACTATTGATTGTATGGGCAAGCTCTTGCATGCTCAACTCACTCATGACCCATAAATCCTGGAAAAGTGCCGCGAGTTCTTCTTTCTGCATAGAAGAATCCATACTCTCTAAAGAATTCATAGGTTCAGTAAAAAGAAGCTCTTTTCGAGATTCAAAGCTATCTAGGCAGTTTTTTGCTGCTGTTACAAAATCAGAAGAAGTACAGGCATTGCTTATTTCTTCTAAAGCAGAAAGAACCTCTTGAGGTAGTTCACTTTCTATGGGAAGCAAATCTGTTTTTTTGTTTCGTACAAAAAGACTGAACTGGGCAGGTGTATTGCGGTAACCTTCTTTCGTATAGTCACTGAATGGAGAACTTGAACGATCCCATAAATGAATATTGCCACTTTGTCCATCTAACAAAAGCACAGTACTTTCATCCAGGAGTTTCATCAGCTCTTCTAGAGAAGAAGGATCTTCTAAATAAAAGCAAGGTACAGCATTACCTGTAAAATTCACCATCGAGTGGCTTGTACTCGGCTCTCTTTCTTTTACAATGACAGCTGTGTGAATATTAGGATCATAAAGGCGTTTTTCTTCTGCTTCTGCTAGTGTTTTGACGATAAGCACTTTCTCTGCTTTATCGACAGCAAGGAGAGTTCCTGATGAAGTGGGCAGGGTTTCAGCTTGAACGGTAGAGAGAATGCAATTTTTACATTGTTCTCTTGCTTCTGGGTCTAAATAAGAAGAATTGACTTTCTTTCGATGAAGATCTCTCGTTTGAAAAGGTACAATAAGATTTTCATTTTTATGAGCATCGAAATGGACCCCAATCTCCATATCTTGAGCTGCTCCTTGTTTTTTTTCGTTTAAAAGAGCGAAACGAAAAATACGGGCAATGGTTTCTCTATCTAAAGAAGGAGCATGTACAAGTTCTGGAGGGTTTTCTACTTTTTCTAAGTTCAGTTTCCCACTATGTGGATCTTGTACAAGAGCCATACGGTATCGTTTTTCTCGAATGGTTGGAATAATGAAGAGGCCATCTGCTGAATTTCCCGATAAAGATTCGAGAACAAGAAACTCATCTGTATAGATTCCATCTCCACCTTTAACTACCCCTTCTCCATGTCCGAAAAGAGAACTGATACGCATAACACGCCAAGACTCGTCTCCTACGAAAAACTGTTCATTGGAGAAAAGAACCATTGACCTTGGAATATCTTGGATATTTGTCTCAATTCCAGGAACTTCTCCCCAAAAAGTCATGGATGTGGCGCTAAATTTTAGAGCTGTTGCAAAGGGATTTTGCCCTCCAATCATACGATTTTGCAAAGAAGAGGGCTGGGCATAGGATTGCAAAACTCTAGATAGGCCATCTAAATACCCTTCTATTGTCGCTTCTACGATAACGGTATCGTTTCCTCCTGCGTTGGCGCCTCCACCATCTCCTTCTTTTGCTTTATGGTCTTCATCACCACTACTGCGTACAATAAGGTACTGCCCTTTTTCTTGATTTTTTTGTATCCAATCTAAAACTTCCTGCGAGATTTGTAAGTCTTTTTGCACATTCATATTATGAGAAGCTAAAGTAAAAGCTTCTGCTATAGCTGTCCGAATATCAGATAAGGCTTCTTGCACGTCTTTTCTTTCAAGAAAAGAGACATTTGTCGCATGTTGTCGGTGTACTTGATAGAGATTTTCTAGATGACTCCATTGCACTTCAATAGATGGCGCATGCTTTTCAAAGAATTGCAGGATTACCTCTGAGGAAGTTCCATAAGGCTCTGGAATACGTAGTCCAAATAATTCATTTTGATTTTCTTCAAGAAGCTCTAGTAAATCAAGTACTCCTTGGTGCTTATTTCCACACTTTGCACCTAATGGTACTTCTGCATTTTCTACTAAAGAAAAGGGCTCTGCCATACTGACATCATCGAAATTCTTACATGAACATGTATCGGGAAACACTTCTCCGAAAAAAGTAGAATCAAATAGAGAGGCTGTTCCTAAATTTTGTAGCTCAAACTGGCATTTTTTCTCTTCTCTTGTTTCTTCTGCTGAAGCCCCTTTTATGAGGTAAGATAGACCTATTGCACCTACTAAAATTGAAAAAGACGATTTAAAAGCTTGCTTTGTTGATGAAGATGTTTTTATTACCTCTCCCGAAAACCAACTATTTCCGCTTTTATATTCATAATCACCTAACATTTTCTACCTACAGCCAAATAACAATAATAAATAATATGTAATATAACTTCTTTCTCACTAAGAAATAATAAAGAAACTAAAAATTTATTAACATAAAAGGGTTATCGAATACTAATCGAGTTAGAGTTTTTATATGTAGAATTACTCTCATTTCGCATCGCTAAAACCACCCCACCATCAAAATTCAAAAATTAGAAAAACTCGAATCAAGAAAAGATCCCTTTCTTTTTTAAAATATTTATTGTTTCAATATAAGATTTTCTAATCTGAATAGCTTTTAGGGGATCAGGCTCTTCACCAGAAAAAACTACGAAACCTGGGTCTATTACTTGTATTTTATATCCTTTGGCTTCGTCTGAAATACTTAAATTAGTAAGAGATAATACAGAATCATCAATACCAGATTTTATACATGCCTTTCTAAACGAATCAATAGAACGGGCCATATGCCGAAAATCACTAGATCTTCGATCTCCCATAAGCCACTCTGATAGAGTAATAATTTTATTTTCGACAGGCATACAGTATCCTACTCTTCCATTTTCAGAAGAAGCTTCTTCCCAAGGAAGTAAGATCTGTTTATTACCCAATATCGATAAGTTAATCATGAAAGGAGAAAGAGCGCACCCCAAAGCTTGAGATTGCTCAACTGTTAATTTTTTCCAAACTTTTATGGATTGTATAGATACACATACTGCTTCCCCAATCCTATCTCGCACCATGTCATAGTAAGGAAAAATATCATGAGAAGTAAAAGGGTCTCTTTTACCATTTGCATTTAAAACAATTCTCCTATTACTGTTTTTATTTTTTAAATTTATTAAACGATAATCAAACCATGCTAATGATTTAACTTCTGCCTCTCGAATCCTTTCCTTCATTAAAGAGTAGTATCTACCAATACGATAGTCTGATTGACGAATAGGTTTTAATAGGTACTTTAAATGAGCTGAACTAGCTTTTAGTGCAATTTCTCTATCAGAAATACAAAATAAGGACCTTGATATATACTCAATGGACTCCGTGTCCATGTTCTCATAACGTCCTTTATAATTACCTGAAATATCATCGATAGAGTCTAAATCGATCCATGTTACAATCGGATAACAATCATCAATAAGGTCCACAACACTATTGTCAGAAATCGTATCCCTATGCACTAAACCATTATTTTTTAGTTGTTCCATCGCCGTTAAAACAGCCAAAGCGAGATCTATTGTTTTTTTTACGATTTCTCTATTTGATTTTTTCGATAAAATATTTTCGACTTGATATGCGTTTAAAGTTGCCTCTTTTACTTCCATGATCATGGAGTGTTTTTCATCTTCTGCAAGCTCTTCCTCATCATCTTCTTGTAGCAGTGTTTTTCCCGGGATTTTACAAAAATCATAAACGTTTACCACAGGAAGCCTGTCTTGGTTCCTATAAATGAACCTCAACATATCTAACTCAAAAAAAGCTTGTTTCTTAGCTCCATAAATATTCAAAGTAGGACTCCATACTTTCCTTACGGTAGCTTGAGCTCCACTTCCTAACACTTCAGGTTTTGAGGGGTGTATCCATAAATCTCCATCTGCAGTCACTCGAAAAGAACAAGGGTTAGAAATTCCAGGAAGAAATTTCTGTAAAACATGACAACGATTCTCGATATACTTCCCAACATAGACCGTTTCTTGCTTTATCCATGCAATTGCAGCTAGAACAAGATAGTAATTTTCGAGACAATTTAAAAATTGCGCATACTGGCCTAAAGAAAGGACCTCTTTTTGGGGCCAAGATAAAGGTTTTTGTCTAATTACTGTAGAACGGTGGTTTTCAGTGTTTAAAAAATTACCAACAAACACTTCACTATTGTGTTCTATCATGAAAAAGACATCGCTTTCCGAAACAAATAAAGTATAAGGGAGAAGTAATCTTTCTGTTCCCTCTAATAAATATTTCCTTTCCATTGGGAATCGGGAAACAATTAAAAGATCTCCACTATCTTTTGCAAGCGACTGCAAATCACCCAAAAAATTAAGGCAAAAATCACTCAATAGCCTTGCATCGTCAATAGAAATGATATGTTGGTAATAGAGAGATCGTAGAGATTCAAATGCCACCCTTGTAAAATCTACTGGATAATTACTAATCCCTGAAGAAAAATCTATATTTTGGCTACTCATCCCAACATATAACCCTAATTTACAAGCTCTATAATAGTAAAAAACACAACAAAGATTTAATAAGATTCACATAAACACTCCAATAACGGCAAGTATAGTTCATCTCTGTTAAATAAAAATAATGATAATATAAATAATGAAATTAAAGATTGCATTAATATTACATAGATACAATAATACTACTCCTTAAACAAAACGAGCATTTGCTCAAAACATATAACCTTATTTTAGGAGTAAAAGATGTCCTCTACTAATCCTCTTAATAATCTTCCTAGCGATAGCATGAACATCGAGTTCATCGCACCGCGTCAGAGCATCCAATCTAAACTCGCTGAAAAAATCAGCTCTCTCTTCTGCTGCTGCGCGTCAAACACAACTTCTTCAGATCTAGACGCTGACGTTGTACCTCTAGTTATGTACAGCAAAAAAGAGACTGCTAAAAACGAAGAGCCTACTGTTGAAGAAGAAATCATTAGCAACGAAGAGCTTGTTGTTGAAGAAGAAATCGTTAACAACGAAGAGCCTGCTGTTGAAGAAGAAATCGTTAGCGACGAAGAGCTTGTTGTTGAAGAAGAAATCGTTAACAACGAAGAAATTATCACTGAAAACGACACAATTGAAGATGCTGAGCAACTAGATATTCTAGCTTTGGAAGACGCTCCTGCTCCTCTAGCACAACAAAGTGCTTGTGGTCGTGTATCTGCAGTTGCAACTTTGCTTTTCTCTGTAGCTTTTGGTACAGCTCTTTATGCTATGGGTCGTAATGCTGGAAACGTTAACGACTACTACGGATACAACTACTACAACGGTACTTACAACTACAACCAAACTTCTCCATTCTTCTTCTAGAATTTAAGTTGTTTATGTTTCGGCAGCCAGAATATCAAGATTCTGGCTGCTTTTTCTAGTTAAGTACAGCCAAACAGCTACAAAGAAGTAAAAAAGCTTCTTCTGCCTTTCCTTCCATGTAAAAACAATCTTCCTGATCTATTGGTAGACTATTTACTAAATTTTTGAAATAACCTTGGTAGGCTTTCACTGTACACCAGTACATATCACGGTCTGGACTACGCTCCTTTATCTCTAATGCCCTTTCTTTCACAGAGTCTACTGCTAACATCTCTGATTGCGATAAAGTGTAGAAAGCGTTGCTTCCTTGCCCTTCCCAATGATTTTCAATAAGGCTTGCCACATAAGAGCGGAGATTAGGGCCTCCGTTGAAATGTCCTGAAAAAATCACATAACACATAGGCAAAAGGTCTCGAGCATCATCAATTTTGTCACAATGCTCTGTAAATGTAACGAGTGCTCCATCATAAAACTGCTGTGCATATTCTACTGGTGATTGAACTCCCGAGTCAGACAACGCTTTGATTAAATCATCTTTTTTGGCTAGTACGGCCATGACTTCTGGGGTAACAATTGCTGCTATAGATGGATCAAATTGAAAGCGGCTTACAGCTCTCTCCAAAGCTGTGTAAACCAAAAGATACACCCCAAGAAACGCTCTATACTCTTCAAGAGTTAAAGTTCCTTCTTTTAACTTTTGATGTACCTTGAGGCTCATAGCCCCCGCACTGTTATGTACTTTCATTACTTCCTTTACAAACTGTGTTGTCAAAGGAATTTGTTTTGAGTTTCCACTGTCATTATCTGTAATTGAGAAATTCGTAGTGGAAAAGCTTGCTTCTTCTTGAAGAGAGATTGTATCTTTTTCGAGATCAAGTTCCTGTTTTTTCTGCTTAGCATCGATTTGTAAATATAGAGAGTCAGTTGTTGTGGCTCTTATCTGCATTGAAATCTCCTCGATTGAGTTTCGCGTGCAATACATCGTAATTATTTTTATTTTACTTAGACAGAAAAATTCTTTATTGTTTTAGTTTTTCAGATGCCTAGGAGCTCTTTTATGTCTCTCACTATACCGAAAACACAAATGACTTCTGATCGAATCAAAACTCACTGCCAAGCATGGAAGCATGCTCATGAAAACCGTTTTGAGGATCCTTCATATTTTGAGGAAACAGAAAAAATATTAACGACAGTTCTTCCTAAAGAAGCGAAAAAGGACAGTGGCCACTACTTCACTCTATTGAAGATCAAACCAAAACGAGACATCCCAGAGACAATAGAAAGGTGGGATGTAGAGGGAAAAAATTTGAAAGGTTTAGCCGGAATTATTCGAGATATTGCCAAAGACTTTGGTTTAGATGTAGCACTTACTTTCGTCCCTGGAAAATTTTGTTGCTTCAACGGAGCCTATCAACTTAAAGCCAAGTTTTCTACATGTTAGTACTTGCGTAAAACGACAAGTAGTTCACAACGATAATTCGCTGTGAACTACTCAGAAGTTGTTTTTTTGTATTTTTCATTTACAAAATTCTGTAGGCGAAATTTTTCGCCTAATCGTTGTTCTTTCTTTTGTTTTTGAGAAACACCATTTTTTGTTGCTTCCGTTGTATCTTGCTTTAAGACATCAATAAAAGCATCTCCTCGCACAACTCCTGTAACTTGTACAGATTTACTTTCACTGTACTCTCCTTTAGTTTCGCTAACGAAGAAGTCAACTGCTTCTGCAGAAGAGCTAAAAAAATCTTGAGTTCGCTTAGCTTCTTCCAAATCTTCCTGCAACTTCTTTAAAAGCTCCAAGCCTTCTTTATCTTCATCAAGTTCCTTTGTACCAGATGAGTTCAACTCTTCTTCAGCACTTTCCACTTCCTTTTCATCAAGCATCGCTGATGAGTCATGAGATTTGGGCGAAGAGTTGCCCACCGAATCTGTATCTTGCTTTGGCTTATCTTTTATTGATCCTTCTTCGTTACTTGAGTCTGGCTTTCCTTTTTTATGTTTGACTGCTTCTCGGGCGGCACGACTTAAAGTTAGCCGCTCTCCCTTTTGAAGATTGTCCTTTTTTACTTTCATAAAGGACTTTTCTTCTTTTCTTTGGTATGCTCTCGTTTTTTTTTCTTCACCGAAGCGAGAGGAAGCCATTCTCTTTTTTTCTTGCTGTCGAATATCCATCTTTCACTCCTTTTTTAAGGAGTTTATCACATATTCCATGCCACCTTTCTTTAACTTGAAACCACTAATTAGTAAGTTGATGTTTTGCTCTACGATTAAGAAGAGGAAATATACAACAGCAGTGTTGTAAAACCCTGATGATTATATTCAACAATTTATCGCTACTTGATTAACTTAGAAAAAAGCCTTAGACTACTCTACATTTAATATATTGTTAATTAATTGTTTAAGTAAATGTTACGCAAATATTTTGCAAAAGCAACATCTTTCTTTTTTCTTTCTTTGTGTATTTGCTCTTGTACTCAGAATTCATTTCAAAACTCTCCTGACGAAGCTCTTTCTCCCAATAACCGTTCTGTTTTACTGATTGAGCTGACTGAGCGTCACCTAGATTCCTTTGAGCTTCATTTGACAATGAACCAGGCTTCTGATGGTTATATGCCTTTTATTATAGAAAACCAGCGTGTATATCTTCGCAAAGATTTGTTGAATGAGACAGATCCTGCTGTTTTACTAGAGTCTGGCTTGACTCTAGGGAACCCTAATATACCTCTCAGTCAATGCAAGGTATTGATCAAGTATACCAAGAGATTTGAGGGCGTTGGTCGTTCATTTAGTGAACGTTGGTTTTATGCATTTTCCAGCTTACCAGCCACAATACACTTACCTGGTTCTCTTTGGGATGATGCTGAAAGCTTCGAGGTATATAGGAGCCCTGGATCACCTTTACTGGCGATTGAAAAAATTCGTCTTTTTGGTGAAATCAATCGTCTTAAGTTCTGTGAAGTTGATGAGGGAGACTCGTTACATTTGACTTGTGGGCACCGTCACTTACTGATTCACCCTAATAGCCAAACTATTCTTCAGAAAACAACTAAAAACCTTGCTGTCCATATACACGGTATTACACTGAGTGACGTGGAATTGGATCCATCTTTTATGAGTATTCAATCGGAACTTCCACAAACCCTTCTTCCCGATGTACATTTGGATGACCTGCAGTTTTCTTCAAAACTTAATCTCAGATACCACGGGCGTGTTCCTATATCTATACAGAAGGAAGTTCTTCAATGAGATGTTTTATTGCGACAGTCCTCTTATCATTTTCTTTTGTAGGAGCATTGGAAAATCAAGCTTTCAAATTATACGACTCTCCAAAGCATCATTTTGCTTTGCTTATTCACCGTGATTTAATTAAAAACGAACTCTCTCCTTCCTTCTCAAATACTAAACGCCCCTTACCTGTTGTTGATGCCGTAGATATTCAAAACTGTCTCAATCTTATGGATCAGCTATATGAATTCGAAGTGAATGAGCTTGGGTTTGAAAAACCTTTTGGGGTTAAGGTTGCTGACCGCATCCTTCTTCGAGCATGTGATTTTGGGCGACATAGCTCTAGATATAACTACATGCTGCGCTTTAGTGGTCATATTCACTTAAATTGCCGCATGCTAAGTAAGCTAGATCCTTCTATCAATACTGAGTTTCCTTCACTCATGGCTAGGTCTCTTGCTCGTTCTCTATTTACCTCAATTCTTTATAGCTACGATCGTTTTGAATCATCTTGGTTATCATCCGCTACCACACATTACATTGAAAACCTTGCTTTTCCTTTGGCAGATAAATCTTTAGAGTGGGAAGAGGCATATCTACAAACCCCTCACTACCCCTTACATTTTGTACTGAAAGATGATCAGTACCGTTGTAGAAAAAGCCGTTTTTCTCGAAATAAAGGGCGTCCACAAGGAGCAAGCTTATTTTTAGATTTCCTTTCCCTTCATCACCCATTGAAAAAACAAATTCTTCGAAGCATTTGGGAACATTGTCAGAGTGTTGATGGCCCTACTGGCTTAGCATCTTTGGTTCGCGCAGTAATCGAGGCTCCTATAAGTGATAGAACCTTGGAGAGCGAAGGATTAATCGTTGATGAGTTGCTTCCTAATAGCCCTTTATCAAACGCAGGTATTTCACCTGGCGATCGTATTTGCATGATTGGTCATCGTCGTGTCCGCACAGCCTTTGATACCTTAGAGCTGATGCGTAGTAAAAAAACGCAAGGCTACGCAGTGATTCGTTATGTACGAGAAGGTAAAGCTCGAAGTACTTCCATTATTTTAGAGCCCCTTAAACGAACAAAAGACTCTTCTCGTCAGTATTGGGGCTTAAAACCTCATCACTCCGTTTTAACTCAGAATGCCTACGAGCAAACTCAACAGTCATTCCATGAAGTGCCTGAAAACCGTATTTTTTCTTATTTATCTTCTAAAGAAACAAACCAGTTTCGTGACTATTTTGAACGCTTCGCTTGTGGTGCTTTTCTTAGAAGCTGCGCTCCAAATAACTGTATGATTCCTCAGCTAGAGCATTCATCTATGGAAGTTTCCCCATTTACAGATCTTTCATCACCCTGGATAGAACATATTGAAAAACATAGCGAAGCTCCCTTGCGTTTACGTTTTAATGAAAGTTATAGCCCTTGTCGCGCTGAAGATGCGTGGGTTGCTTGTATGGGCTTTAGATTCTTTGGTCTTGCTCCTGCCCCTAACTTAAACCGTGAAGCAACACTGCATATTTCTTTGCTAAATCGCACTGGCGAATGCTCTTTACAAGCCATAGTTTATCGTGACGGTTACTGGCATAGGATCCCAGGAAATTTTAATCTAGAAACACGTAAATACGAAGTCACAATCCCCTCTTACAATACCTTCACTCATCCAACTTACTTTTCTATTACTCGGCTTGGAGGCTCTGACTCTCCAGAAGATGGGAAAATTTACCCCCTTACTTTAAAACTTCAGTTTCCTAGTTGACACTAAGCACTCTATTTGGCAAAAGAATGGGTTCTTTTTTTGACAATAATGAGTATGACCATGTCGATAGTTACAGAGATGAGTTCTTATTTAGGCTTAGGAGCAAGTGGTTTAGTTGCTCCTGTTCTTGCAGGTGCTAAATTAGGCCACGATAGCTATCGCTATTTATATTACCGTGAAAAACGCAAAAAAGATGAGAAGCTCCTAAAAAATAGAGCTATCCCCCTATCATCAGCAAGCGAACTCAAAAACAGGGTCTATAATTACAAAAACAGAATGAAAAGAAAAAAAGAGCTTCTCAAAAACGATGCTCTTCTCATGCTTCCTGTACTTGGAACCATTGCTCATACCCATAGGAGTAGTGTAAAAAAAGGTTTATCAATCTCTAAAAAACTAATAGAAGCCGCAGCAAGTGCACTGGGTGATTTTGGGCAATGCTATAAACGCCTTGCCTGCTACCCAGGAAGCTGCGATGAAAAAGGGAAATTTAATAAACGTATACAAGCTTATCACAATTGGAAACTATCATTACGTACAAAATGGACTGATTTATTTTCTGCAAGTGAGAAAAAAATCCCTGTAATTAATGGAGAGGGCAAAGAAATTCGTTCTCTCGACTCTATTTTTATTCCAGCCAGCCCAAATGGCATTTTTCAATTTGAATCCTCTAAACCCATTATGGTTTTCTTTCACGGTAACGCAGGCTCTGCAGACACAAGTATCCCTAATTCTCTCATTTGCCGCTCTCTCGGTATCGACTCTATTCTTATTTCTATGGGAGGCTACATGGGAAGCAGAGGAGGCCCAACAAGCGAACTAAGTACTTACCAAGATGTTGGAGCTGTTATGGCCCACCTGCAAGAAGAGCAACGAGAGAAAATCGGAGTTTGGGGATTTTCTATGGGAGGAAGCTTGGCTTGCTGCGCGGCAGCTTACTTTTCCGACAAAGAAGAAAAACAACGAAACCGCTCAGGTGGAGTTTCTTGCTTAATTGCAGATCAAACATTTAACAATTTTCTTGGAGTTGCGAAACGCATTTACCCAAAATATAAAAATGCTATTGATATCCTCTTTAAAAGCTTTTTTCCAGAAGAAAAAATATGGACAAATGGAAAAGTCATCGATGCGGATTCTTTAGATAATGCGTCTAAATGCAAAAAATCTAAAAAACACAAGGTAAATAGCTTATTTATTCATTCTTTTTCTGATGAGATGATGGCCCATCCTACACTAGAAAATCTTTGTATGGACCTCTTCCGAGCTCGATACGGAGAAAACACTCCAAAAAAACTGCAAAAACGTAAAATTATAGGTATCAAAGGAACTCACGGAGCACTGATCAGTGCACAAATTCCCTATAAACAAAAAGAAGGAAACTATTTACTCAAGCATTTACATGAATCTGGTTTAATCCCGGCTTTTCCTAATAGAAAACAACGTGAAGAATTTTATCAAATGCTTCATAAAGATTGGCATGAATGGAAAAAAGCTTCCTCTGAAACACCTTTTGAAATTCGAGAACTTGATTACTTTAAACCAGCTCTACGAAAACTGATCTCACTAAGCCTTAGAGTTAAATCTACTTTTACTAAAAAAACTCAGGAACTAAGTACTCGCAAAAAATGATGTATGTTTAAGTGGCTTATGCTATTTGGCAAAGTAAGCATACAAGTGGAGGAGACTCTTGTTTCGGGTCCTCATAGAAGTCTTTAGTATTGTTTTTTTATTGATTGTTTCACTGGGCCCAAGTCAAATTCTGGGTTTAGTTAAATTGATTGCTGATGTAAGTTTTTTAAGCGCTTATATTCGTCCTATTCCAAGCCGTTTTTCTGGTATTGAACGCGAGGTACTTGCTAGCAACTACTCTTTTTATCGCAGGCACTACCTCCAAGCCATCGCTTTAGACCTTCTTCTCTTTCTTCCTATTTTAGGTCCGCTTTTAATTAGCCAAATTCTTAGCCCTTCAATGCCACGGAAAGTTTCAGCAAGCCTTCCTTACGGTATTGCATTTTGCTTTCGGGATTTCCTTAAAAATTTTCTACGCCATCAGTTCGCTTACCCTTTGAATCATCTTTCAGGAAGAAAACGTATTCCTTCTTACGAACGCTTTGTGGAATTACGCTCTCAATGGAGCACACGTTTCTCTGCACGATTTCTTAAAATTTATGTACCTGAATCTTCTTTTCACCCTCAAAGAGGCCTTGATGCCATCGTTCTTGACCCAAGCAACGGAAAACCTAAACAAGTAGTGATTCTCTTCCACGGAAATGGACAAACAGCAGATAGTATTCTTCTTCAAGCTCTTTGCTATTATGAACTCGGAATCTGCTGCGTCTTAAGCACTTTAGGCGGGTACCCTGGGAGCCAACTCGTTCGAACAAGTGAAACAAGTACCTATGAAGACGCTGTAGCTACACTTGCTTATGTGCAGCAAATGCAACCTCAGAAGATTTTTGTTCATGGTATTTCTATTGGCGGTTCTCAGGCGTTCTTTTTAGGAGCTTATTTTAACGAAAAAGAAGAAGCAAAGTTTGGTCGTTTAGGTGTATGTGGAGTCGTTGCAGACCAAACATTTACAAAATTTAGTGCTGTGATATGTAACGTCACCCATCAAACACCTATTTGGGGACTAGGTACTTTATTTACGAGTCTTTATGAAGAAGTTTTTCGTGAACACGAGCTTTCTTTATTTGGACGAAGGTTTCGTGCCGATGGTTTAAACAACGAAGCCAAAGCAAGAAAAATGGCAGAAGACAATGTTCCTTTGCTTTGTATTGCTAGTGACGAAGATCATTTCATGGGTTGGGACCCTGAAACTCAAGTGCACCCTACCTACTCTCGAGAAGTCTTCCGTCAGAATTTCGCAGACGGTCTTTTGGAAGCACGCTACGAAAATGACTTAAACGTACAAAAGCAGTGCCGTATCGATTTATCTGGTGGGCACTGCTTAGAGTTGAGTTATGGGCTTTTAGTTAGTGATGAAGATTTAGATACGTTTTTTCACTTTATGAGTGAAAATAGTTTATGCGATGTCCCTAACATGGCAGAAAAATACGCCTATCGAGAAAGGCTCAAAAGAAGCTTTTTAGATTTAAGCAAAATCCTAATGCCTGTGAAATATCAGCAAAGCCTTTGGTTAGAGTCTGAGAATAAAAACCTCCCCACCAAAGGCAATACTTTTCAGGCTTCTAAATCTTCAGAAAACACAATATCTTATCAATAACAGAAAAAAAGTTTGAATAGTCTTTTTTAAACTCCAATGGCTATCTAATCCGCACTTCCAGTGTGTTAGATGAGGGTGAGATTAGGTATTCATTGGAAGTTTAAGCTGCTGAAGGTGTCCTTTCTGAAAATTCTATTTCTAAGCATCTAAATATACCGGGCCCATCGGGTATACAAGGTTTAAAAGAGTTTAAATTTTGACAAAAAACGCTGCTAAGAGAATTTAATATCTGAATTGGTTTTTTCTTTTCTGCACCACTAAAATTAAAACCATTAATCCGGAATTTTATAAAATCACAATCAAAGTTCTTGCTTACGGAAAAAGCAAGCTCTGTAGCTTTTAATCTTGTCCATTTACCATCATTTCCTTCTTGAGTATCCTGAGGAAACTCATAACAATAAACCTTTTGCATATAAGTAAATCCTGCTATCCAAAGATGAAAAGCTGCAATCCCCTCATTCAAACACTCTCTTGATTCAATATCAGAAGAATCTCTACAAAGTTCTGAAGGTGCCTGATATTTACGTAATATTTCTTTATATTCTCTATGAGGAAAACGTGTTCTCACTAGTTCTTCAACAGATTCTATTAATTTAGTCAGTTCAAATTCATCAATATTCAAACTAAACCGAGGTTTTTTTATTATAGAAGAGAACTCTTTCCACCTTTCTAAAACCTCTGGTAAACCTTTTTCCTCACAAGAACCCATATAGTTTTCAATAAAATCAAGTAGTTCACAATCTGTTTTGTAAGAATCTATTAAGTTTAAATCTACAAAGGTTCTATCTACTACTCCAGTTAAAAAAGCAATTTCTGGCAAAGGTTCTTCCCGCCCTATTTGTTCTGAATAAAACCTATCTATTATATACATAAAAACACCTCATATTAGAGACGGTAAAAACCTCATTGCTTTTAAGCCGCTTCTGCAATTTCTTTTATTCCCATTTGCATACCCATATTGATATCTTCTTCTATTATAGTTACCAAACCAGGACCATCGCTTATACGATCTTTGCATAAATTGGGGTCCTGGAGAATGTTCATAGATAAATAGTGCACAATGTCCATAGGAGAAAACTTACTTCCATCATAAAGTACATCTCCTGGAATTGTCATTTCACAGTGCTGATCAGAGGGACGGTCTTTCCCTGAAAAAGAAAGTACCGTAGGTTTTTCTCCAGTCCATTTGTAGTTATTTTCTTTTTGACCTTCTTGCAGATACTCTCCACTACTAATATCTCGCATATGGAAAAAACCTTTCATCCAAAGAGAAAACGCTACTACTCCTTTATCTAAACGTTGTCGTGCTTTCACATTTAAATGCCCATCACAAATTTCGAATGGGTTAGGAGCAAGTTTTAAATTCTCTTTGTAAACAGCATGTAGAAAGCGTAGACCTGCTAGAGCCACAATAGATTCTATCTGAGCTCGCAAATATCTTTCTTCAACGGGAAATTCAGCTATGCTATTTGCCATTCTATCTGGAATTTCTTCCAGTTTTATCAATATAGCCCTTAAATTTTCTCCATCTCGATGTTTTTTGTAATCTTGAAAAATATTAGATAGTTCTTGATCAACCTCTGAATTGTTTTCAGGGTTTAAATCTATAACAAGTCTAGACAAAGCGCCATCTATAAAAGCTAGTTCAGGTAAAGGTTCTCTCCATCCTATTTGACTTGCATAAGATACATATACTTCCATTAAAAACATTCCGAATTAGAGATAATAAAAGCGACGATTATGCAAAATTTATCGATTAGTGCAAATAGCTTTCTGGAAAATCTTTATTAATAGAAGGATAAAAGCTGTATCTGATGCGAGATTAGGTAGTAACTATTGGGAGGTTTTATGGGAAAGAATTAAGCGATTTGAGGTTTCGCTGTATTCTGAGAAAGATGCCTCTCTTCCCCTTGTACAAAAGCTTTGGTCATAATGAGAATAAGAAACGCTAACACAAGAAAAATTTTTGTCATTGGAACGAGTGAACCATTATGTAAATAACTCATCAATCCTGTAGAGATAGCAACAAATACGTAATACAGCGCTCCAAATATAGACCCTGCAAAGCCTAAAGTTCCTGTGTAATCACGTAAAGCTGCTGCCAAGCAATTTGGAACGAGAATAGCAAAACCAAAATAAAAGGTCACAAAAGGAAGAAAAACCATAAACCACGCAAAAGGAAACCCCCAAGCCAAATAGGGGTCTAATATGCCTGCAACAAATAGCTCACATGCTCCAAGAGTAATTAAACTTGCCCCTAAAAATACTAAGCGGCTATTTGTCCATGTTTCATTCAATCGATGGCTCACGCGCGCAGCGACAAGCCCTGTACACGCTATAACAAGCCCCATCCAACCGTACTGTGTTGGACTAAGCCCCAGCAAGGTCACGTAAAAAAATGGAGCTTCTGCGTAGTAACTGAATAAAATTCCATTAGCTCCCGAAACTAATACTACATAACTCCAAACTCGTGGGTCTTTGCACATACGTATACTAACTGAAATGATTCCTTCTTTTTTGCTTTCCTCTTTTTTTTGCTCTGTTTCAGGAAGAAAAAAATAAGCCCAAAATAAGAGTGTAAATCCTATAGCTGCCAAAACCCAAAAGTTAAATTGCCAACCAAAGTGCTCACTGACATGCCCTCCAATTACAGGACCTATTGCAGGCGATAAAGCTAAGCACCCGCTGCAAATAGAGAATACTTGGCTCAAGTACTTTCCTGAAAACAGATCTCTCATCATAGTTTGAGATAAAACAGAACCAGAACTAGCAAAAAACGCTTGTGCCATGCGCATAAGCAATAAAGATTCAATACTCTTTACTTGTGTACAAATCATTGATGCTAGTAAGAAGAAAAGGAGTCCATAGAGCATGGAGCGTCTTCGTCCAATATAATCCCCTAAAGTCCCCCAAAAAAGTATTCCTAAAGAAAATCCGATAAAATAAATGCTTAAAGTTAACTCTACAAGCGACTCAGAACATAAAAATGTTTCAGCCACAGCAGGAAGAGATGGCGTATAAATGGACTGCGTAATTTGGGGAAATCCCATTAAACAGATCAGAATTAATATTGAAGGACTCTCTCGCCGCTGGTGGAACATCTTCTCCTCCTATCCGAGCGACAACAGTGTATAAAAACTTTTTATTACACAGCAAGCTTGAAAATTTTTCTCCAGTGAGGACTAACCACGCACTGTTTTTCTAATCTTTCTTTGTATTTTTTCTTCAGAGTCTGGCATATCGATGAATACAGCTTGTCCGTTTTCTAAACCTGAGACAACCTCAGCCCACTGATCGTTGCTATGTCCCAAAGTAATTGCCTGTAAACAGTACCCTCTTCGCTTAGGCAAGCAAATAAAGTCATTCCCATCGCAAGAAACGATCGCATGCTTCGGAACCGTCAATGCTTGCTCTATTGAATGAGACTGTATCGTCATTTTTGCCTTCATCCCAGGGTAAAGATCAGGCCGCTCATCATCAATAGCAATAGATACAAAAACAGTATCCATCCCTTCCTTAATATTTATTTCTTTAAGAGAAGCATCATATTGGACATATGGATGTTCAGCAACTTCAACTCCAACATAAATTCCTAAAGGAAGATCATTCATTGTATCTTTAGTTAGACGGGCTTTAATGGTTCTTTTCGAAGCATCTACGATACGTAATTTTTTTTGATTTTCTGATAGTACAACAATTCCTTCAGAAGGCGCTCGAAATATTGTTTCTTCAATTTGAGCCTGAGCTAAAGACATAGCTCTCTGTAAATCCGTGCATTCTATGCGGGTTTGCTTCAATACATCTTCTGCAATAGCCAAACGTAATCGAGAACCTTCTTGATTCTTTAGAACGTTTACTTGATGCCAAGATAGTTGACTTCGTTCTTCTTCGACTCTTTGTGAATGTATAGTAAAGTAGTGATCAAATGCTTCTTGAGCATCACAAAATGCTTCTTTCTTCCCTTCTAAACAAACTGCGGCATTTTCTAACTCTTTCCCGTTTAAATAAGCTTCTTCATAAAGAGCACAAGCTTCTTCATACTGTGCGATTTGCTTTTCATATTCTTTTTTAGTTTTTTCTAGATTATGGCGAAGTTTTAGTCCTTTTAAAATTCCTTCACCTTTTTCTAGCTTTAGCAAGCTCTTTTCTCTTTCTTGAAGTTCGAAATTTGCAAGCTTCTCATTACGTATATTTTGCATTTTTTCTTCTTGAAGATTTTCTTCAAGGCGAGCGATTTCTTTCTCTTTTTTTGTCAGTTGAGCTTGAATACTCTTCAAATCTTTTTCTAGTTCTGAGGAATCAAAACGCAAAAGAACATCACCTTGCTTAACGACTTGTCCATTGCTAACCATTTCAAGAATTTTGCTTGGACTTTCTTCTGTATCAAGATTTAAGGAATAGATCGTAGGGGCTTCAATTTCACCTGAACAATGAACGGAAAGATCGAGCTTTCGCTCTGCTGCTTTTGTTAGGTGAAGACCTTGTTCATGCAAGGATTTATTATTTAAATAATAAACACCTGTCATAATGACTAAAGTAGAACTTATTAGAACATATAAATTAGTCAACTTTCTCATGGCCCATGCCCTATATTAATCTAATTAGAAAAGAGCAAAAGACTGAACTAATAATCAAGTTCTTATATCAGTACGTACTAAAACCGTCCTTGGCTCTAGTTTTCTAATATCAGCTCAGTAAATTCTCCTCAATATTCTTAGATTTGTAAATGATCATAGAGAAATATAAAGGAGTACAATTTCCCTTTATATTTCTCTATAAACTCACCTACCCTATGGTGGGATATAGAGTTCTTATTCAATCGAAACTTATGTTCTATTTGTAAGAAACAAGATCGTGAACTTTTCCTTCTGCGCGGGAAGCATCAGTTCGTCTTTCTAAATGAAGAGCGTTTGAATCGATCAATCGATGTAAGCTTTGGATATCTCTTGCTCCAATTTTATGTAGTCCTTGCTTCATTCCTTGTATCAAACTAGGAATCCATGTAGCCACAGAGCCTTTATATGCTACTTTACCTTCTACCCCTTCAGCAGAGCGCAGTTTAGAAATCTGTGTTCCATAACGGAATGCTCCACCACGGTCCATCGCACTTAAAGACCCCATACCCTCGTACTGTTTGAGCTTCATTCCATCTTTAATGATTGTTTCACCTGGAGCTTCGTCGGTACATGCTAGTAAAGAGCCAAGCATAATAGTGCTTGCTCCCATAGCAAGAGCTTTAACGATATCACCAGTATTACGGATTCCTCCATCTGCAATCACAGGCACACCGTATTTACGTGCTTCTTCAGCGCAGCGGTATACAGCAGTGGCTTGTCCTCTTCCTATCCCACTCACTTCCTGTGTCGTACAAATAGAACCGCTACCCATACCCACTCGTATTCCATCAGCACCAGCTTCAATCAAAGCTCGGCAGCCTTCTGGCGTCACTACGTTACCGGCAATAATTTGAAGATGAGGAAAACGTTCTTTTGTTTCACGTATAAGAGCAATTTCTAAACTGGTGAACCCTTGAGCTGTATCAAAAACAATCAAATCTACTTGATCACCAATTGCATCTAATCTGCGATGAGCACGATCAGCCCAAGTCTCTACAGCAGCACCTACTAAAATAGATTTAGTTTTAATATCTGTCGAAGCTTGAGGGTAGTTTTCGTGTTTTTCTAAATCTGAACGGGTAATGAGTGTTTGTAGGCAACCATTTTGATCAACAATAGGTAGTGCTGCGCCTTTACTCTCGAGAAGGTACTCATTTGCTTTTGCTAAACGAGGCTCGCCATTCTCTGTAATATCATCAAGTGTCACTACTTTACATTGCTCAATAGGCGTCATCAGATCGCCTATTTTTTGCTCCAGATAGTCCCCAAAACAGGCCGAATAATGGTACTTGGTGATCATCCCTACAAGTTTAGATCCTACTTTTCCTGTTTCTGTAACTGGTACAGTGGAAATTCCCATTTCTTCTTTGATTCTTAGCCCTTGGCCTATGCTCTCTTCTGGGCTCAACGTAATAGGCTCGGATACGAAACCACTTTTGTAACGTTTTACTTTTCGAATTTGCTCTAGTTGTTGTTCTGGACTAAGATTGTAATGTAAAAATCCAATGCCCCCCTGTAATCCCAAAGCAATAGCCATATCTGCTTCTGTCACAGTATCCATAGGACTACTCAATAAAGGAATATTCGAATAGATCTCTCGGCTTACTTGTGTTCTTGTTTGGATATCAGCCAGACCAAAATCGATAAATCCCGGCATAAGAATGAGATCATCATAAGTCAGACTTTCCCCATCAAACTTAGCGAAAAAATCACAGATATTCATACAGCCACCCTCTTCTCTCTTGCATCAACGAATTAAAAGTATGGGGAAACTTATACGCTAGAATAAACAAAAGCGCAATGCGTTCTTGAATTTTATGCTACGATTCCGAATTGACTATTTTAATCATTGAAAGGGTTTACTTGTAAAAATTTTGCACTTATTTGAGAAAGGAAAATAGATACACTTTTAACCTCCAATGGCTAATTCTTATCATCAGCTGCTAAAAACAATTTTAGCAGCTGATTGTTTTTTTACTGATTCACAATCCCTTGAAAATCATGAGGAACCACAACTATGCGATCAGCTGCAGCTGTAATATTTCCATAAGCCTTTTGAATTTTCTCTGTTTTTAAAAGACTTGTTGCATACTCAGCTCCAAGAAGCTCTACAAGTTTTGTATAGTGCTCCATTTCAGCTTCTGATAGCGTTTTTAAAGCGGCAGCTTCTGCTTTTGCTTGAAGATCCCGATAAGTAGAATCTGCACGAATTCTACTTTCATGCACAAGAAGCTCTGCCTCTGCTTCCATTTTCTTTAGATTTAATTTTGCTTCCATTTTTTGCTCTTCAACAAGAGCGTTTGTTTTTGCTTGCTCTAACTGCAATTCTGCTTTTTTCTTTGCAATGGCAGCATCAGACTCTGCTTTCATCAATGCTCTTTGCGCTTCTGCTTCTGCTTTTTTCTTTGCAACTTCAGCTTCAGACTCTGCTTTTTTGATTTCTGCCGCAGCATTACTTTCAGCCATACGAGCACTCATGAGAGACTTTGCTAACTCTTCGTCGTATTTAATGTCGTTAATTTCGACCCCAAGAATTTTCACTCCCCATCGATGCACGTCTTCAGCAACTTCAGCGATTACAGCCTTACCAATTTCGCTACGTTTTGGTCGCAATTCATCAAAATTATATAGATTTGCTTGGCTACGAATAGCACTCAAACAAAGTAAGCGCACTTCCCTTGGCATCACATCAATTTTATAAACAGCTGCCTCTGCATCGGTAATTTGTAAACGAATATGTGCATCAATTGTCACAGGGACACTATCTCTACTCTGGCAATCGGCAGAGTGAGTAACTAAAGTTTGTTCGGAAGTCTCAATAAAAATCCCGTCTTTATTTAGCTCATCTCCCCAACTTGTTACTCTGCGAGGATACTTAGCTAACCAACAAGTATAACGTCCAGGTTCGGCTACTTTTCTAAACTTCCCATTGTCCTCAACAACCATTACAGTCCCTTGAGGTACAACGTAAACGGTTGGTATAATATTAAACGGCATGACAGGTCTCCTATTTGTGTGTCAGGTAATTTAATCCGCTAGATTAAAAAATTATTTTACACACACGTTTCATATGAGACAAGAAAGAGTCTTAAGCAGTTCTGTTGGTGCAGCACAAAGCCACAGATCTTGCTGAAAAGTATTGCTCATACTCTCTCTGTGAACTCTGTGGCATGTTTAAAGAAAAGATGATTCTAATTTATTTAAGTACGACCAGATCGGTAAAGTAAATAACTGAGTAAAACCCCAAGAAAGAATAAGCCACATAATGTGCCTTGTATAGATTGAGCAAGAGACTCTGTAATAGGATGTAGAAGCTCTCCCATTGCCAAACGAGTTTCAGCTCCAAATAATACATCAGGAGACTGTAAGATTTTCTCTACCCAAAGCTCTTCGCTTTGCTTAAAAGATAGAGCTGATAAATTCTTAGTAAAAAAGCGTAGCTGCAATGTACTGCCAATTGCCAATCCTAGAGCAGCCCCCATCCCTCGAAAAAGACTAATTCCTGCTGTAAGTCCACCAATATGAGTTTTTGTGGCTAAACGTTGCCCCTGCACTAAATTCGTATTCACTAAAAGGCCTATGCCAATACCATTACTTGCAACCAAAAGAGCTAAAACCAACGGGCTAATTTGTGCAGGAATGCAAAGTAAAGCACCTAATCCCAACAACAAGAATCCAACCCCTACCATAAGAGTTTTTTGCGCTCCCCATTGATTACAATACCTCCCTCCAATAATAGAGCCTAAGAGCCAACCTAAAGAAACACTTGCTGTAACCCAACCTGCAACAGCCACACTTCCACCTTGAACCCCTTGTATAAATAAGGGCATAAAAGCCGTAAGACAATATAAAACCGCTGCAGCAAATACAGCCATTACAAGAGACTCTCTCAGACCTTTTTGACTAAATAAGTGCATAGGAAGAACAGAATCTTTTGTAAGAATACTCGCTCGAACAAAGTAAATGAAACCAGTGCATGTACATAAAAAAAGCGTAGCACAAATCCACCAAGCTGCACCGCTAGAAAGTTGCTCTGTCAAAAACAAAGCAGCTAATGTAGAAAAAGCAAGTAAGAATAAACCTTGTCCATCCCACCCTCTTTTTTTAGAAGAAGGACAATCCAAGCCTTCTTGCATAGCGAGCACCAATAAAGGTATTAACACCAGCGGAAGCAATAAAACATAAGCCCAACGCCAGTGAAGGGTCTGAAGAAAAAAAGAAGCTATACCTGGGCCAGCTAAACTTGCAAAAGCCCACGATGAACTCAACATCCCATCTCTTCGAGGCAAAGACTCATGAGAACTCAACACAGCTAATACAGTGTAATTTGCTAAAACTAGTGCTCCAGAGCCTGCCCCCATAAACGCTCGCCCTAAAAGAAATACAGGCATCGTTTTTGCAAACACGCAAACAGAAACTCCGAGAGAGTAAGCTATCGCACCAGAAAAAATCACTCTCTTCACACCAAAAAGATCTGTAAGACGCCCCCATAATGGAGTCATCGTGACAGAAGTAAACAAAAAGCTATTCAAAATCCAAGGATAAAGCTCAAGCCGACCAAAAGATCCCAGAAAAGATGGCAGAAGAGTAAGAGTAATTGTCATCTCCAGAGCATGGGCAAACATACTAAAAAATACAGCCCAAAGTAATAAATATTGTTTTTTTTGAATAAAGAATAAATCTTTAGTATGGGACACAACTATAAAACATGTTAAATAAAATCAAAAATTATCATATATACTAACTAATTAGATATCAAGAGATAAGAAAACTCCCTCTCCGCCTTACTCCTTTACCAGACAACGCACTATTTTTAATTTTAAATTTAGTTTATCTTCCTTAAGATCAAACTCGATGAATCACTTTTACTTTTTCGAAAAGTGATTCATCTCAATCCAAACCTTAAAAACCAAGGATCATGATTTGGGCACACATACACATTCTTTTGATTTTTTTACACAAAACCACCCCCCATCTTCTAAAGCTCCTCCTCCCTCTTTACCTCACAAAAAAGGTAAAACTCATGGTCACGATATCAGCGTAAGCCAACGAGCTCGTGTAGCTGTGAAAGAAGCCTGGGCTCTTGCTAAATTGTGCTATTTCTACCCTCAAAGCAAACCACAACCTGTAATAGAAAAAGACTTCAGCAAAAAAAATGATTTGCATGTCGTTTTTATTCATGGTTATTTGCATAACAATTCAGGCTGGGAGTTTCATCGAGAAAAATTAGAAGAGTCGATGAAGGCGCATACTTACGCTCCTAATTTAGGAACTCCTTTTCAAAGTATTGCAGAGAAAGCTGCGAAAGTAGATAGCCTTGTCCATGAAATTTTCGAAAAGACAGGAAGCAGAAACATTGTGCTTGTAGGGCACTCTCTTGGTGGAGTTGTCGCCAGCCACGCGAGTACTTATTTGAATCAAGACAAACTCATTCAAAAGGTTATTACTTTGGCATCGCCCTTACGTGGAACTCCTAAGTACCATTATGCTTTTGGCGAATGTATAGAAGAAATTAACCCTGACTGTATTAGTGTAAAAAACCTAGTTAGTCGCATAGAGAAAAACAAATCTGTAGGATACTACAACGTTGGGTGCATTTATGATTTGATGGTGCCTTATGAATATGCTTTGGTGGGTAGTAACTCAAAGAAGCACATGGTAACTGATAATGAAGGGCATTTATCGACTTTGTTTTCTGACGATGTAGCTGAGTTTATTGCGAAGAGTATTCGAGGTTCTTAGTTGTTTTTATATTTCTAAGCCAATGACTACCTAATCCGCGCTTCTATTACGTGAGATGCGGGTTAGATAGCCATTGAATCTAAGAGCTTAATGAACGTCTACAAGTTCAACTTCGAAATGTAAGACTTCTCCAGCCAGAGGGTGGTTCATGTCGATACTTACTGTTTCTTCAGTAACTGCTCGAACGATACCTGGAAGGTACTCTCCATCTGGGTCAGGAAACTGGATTTGTAAACCTGGTTTGAATTCAATTTCAAGAGGAAGGTCTTCTTTTTCAAAAGTAATTACAAGATCCTGGTGACGCTGTCCATAACCATTTTCCGCATCAACTACGAATTTTTTCTTTTCGCCTTTCTCCATTCCTATGAGTTCTTGCTCAAAGCTTGCTAAGACACGTCCGTCTCCTATTGAAAACTCAAGAGCTTCGTCGTCGTAGCTACTGAAAGCTTGTTGTCCATCGCTTAGTCGTAAGGTATAATGCACCTTTACAAGACTATCTTCTTTCACTTTAGTCATGGAATCCTTCCTATGTTCCTGCAGAGGTCAATGAGACGCCTGCATTTTCATGCTCTAGGGTCATTGTGAGCATGACTTGGTCTGTTATTTCACGATCGCCAAAGAACTGAATAGGTCCTGGGTGACGATATTGATCTTCGTACTTCCACAGTTCTCGCTGAGAAGCAAAGTGTTGAAAAGCTGCCCCTTCCAGATTAACTAGAGCTTTTTCAATCACTGGTTTCACTTTTCCATGTCGTTTTTCCAAATGCATCATACCGCAAATAGGAATTCCCATGGGCTGCCAATTTTCAACCTTTTCTGTTAAATTTTTGATACAGGCCATGTAAGCATTACGCTTATGGGCAATCAAAAGTGCTGCTACGTGTCCTAAACCATAACAGTACTGGGCATCAAAATTTGAGGGCATCCCTGAACGCCCTTCATAACCAAAAAAGTTTGGCTGTGCACTAAATTTACCTTTGTAATTTCCGGCTTTTTTCCGTTTTTCTAGCTCAATACTTGCCATTTGCATAAGGAGTCGCTCTGTCTCAATATTAGAGACTTGTACATTTCCATGGGGATCTCTGTCTAACAAGAGCTGAAACTGGATATCTGTAGGCAGTGTAGAAAAACAATCGGCACTTTCATTACTTAAGAACTTGACTACGTAGTCAATTTTCTCTTCTTTACTATGGATGGATTCCATGTGGGCTTGATGAGAATGAGATGGAGCCAATAAATCGTTCAATTCATCAATAAGTTTACGGCATTCTGGAATAAATTCGATCAAACCTTCAGGAACTAAAATAACACCGTAGTGCTTTCCTTCTTCAGAACGCCGCAGAACCATATCGCAAATTTCACCGCAAATATCGCGAAGAGAGCGTTTCTGGGCAGCGACCTCTTCTCCTATAAAAGTCAAATTAGCATGGGTCTGTAAAGCACACTCCAAAGCAATATGAGAGGCTGAACGCCCCATAAGCTTCAGAAAATAATAGTATTTTTTGGCTGATAAAGCGTCTCTAGCAATATTACTAATCATTTCTGAGTAGACTTTACAAGCTGTGTCACAGCCGAAAGACATTTCAATATCTTCGTTACGCAAATCACCATCGATTGTCTTAGGAGCTCCTACAACAACCGTCTTTGCTCCATGAGCTTGAAAATACTCGCCTAGCAAAGCTGCGTTCGTATTAGAATCATCCCCACCAATCACAAGCAGACCATTAAGGTCTAAACTTTTAACTGTATTCAGAGATTTTTGGAACTGCTCTTCTGACTCAATTTTGGTACGACCAGAACCAATGATATCAAAACCACCTTGATTACGGTAAGCAGCTAGGTAGTCTTCTGTAATCTCCAAAACATCATGGTCAACGATACCGCTTGGTCCTTTTAAAAAACCAAATAACTTGCTTTCCGGATGTAGAGCCTTTAACGCATCATAAAGCCCTGCAATCACATTGTGCCCACCAGCAGCCTGCCCGCCTGACAAAACAACTCCAACACGCATAGCTGAAAAGGATGTTTCAGCCCCTTCAGAAAAGACCAACTTAGCTTGAGATCCTGTATAGGGAAATAAAGCCTCTAATTCTTTACTCAATTCTTGCTTAGGTGAAAAATCTTCAGGGGTCAGAGAACGAAGAGAACGCAGCACAAGAGGAAGTAGAGGTTGAAATTGAAGACGCGCTTTTTGTAAGGGGCTTATATCTGTCATTAGATGGATCTACTTATTTGTTATCTAAACAATCAATGGTAATCATTTGTTTTCACTCTATTACTGTCAAGAATAAGAGAGTTATTATAGTTAACACTCTGTCACGTTTACAGCTAAACCACCTTGCGAAGTTTCTTTATAACGTGTTTGCATGTCCAAACCAGTTTGTCTCATTGTTGCAATCACTTTATCTAGAGAGATTTGGTGAGAACCATCTCCTTGCAAACCAAGCCTTGCTGCATTGATCGCTTTGATCGATCCCATGGTATTACGCTCTATACAAGGGATTTGGACCAAACCAGCAACAGGGTCGCAGGTTAAGCCAAGATTATGCTCCATCCCAATTTCGGCAGCATTCTCGATTTGCTCATTTGTCCCTTTACCAACAGCTGCAAGCCCCGCAGCAGCCATGGAACAAGCAACACCTACTTCACCCTGGCACCCTACTTCGGCAGCAGATATGGAAGCACCTTCCTTATACAGAATCCCTACAGCTCCAGCTACAAGAAGAAAAGTACAGGCTCCATCTTCTGAAAAACTCGGATCAAACTTTTCATAGTAATGCAAAACTGCCGGAATAATTCCCGCTGCTCCATTCGTAGGAGCTGTCACCACCCTTCCTCCAGCTGCATTTTCCTCATTTACAGCTAAAGCCCAAAGGCTTACCCAGTCCATTACCTTAGCAGGATCTCTTTCAAACCCTTCTTTATCAGAGGATAAACGCCTAAAGAGCTCTGGTGCTCTCCGTTTTACATTCAACCCACCTGGTAGTATTCCTTCCTCTTTACAGCCTCTTTCAACGCTTTGCTTCATCGCCTGCCATATATCTAGAAGTCCACGGCGCACCTCTTCTTTCGAGCGCCAGGATAGCTCGTTTGCCATCATCACTTCAGCTATGGAGAGCTTTTCTCGGTCGCAATGCTTAAGTAACTGTGCACAACTCTTAAAGGGATAAGGGAGGACGTGTGGTTCTTCAGTAAGGTTGTCATGACTAGCAGCCTCATGATCTACAATAAAGCCACCACCAATGGAATAATAGACCTGGGTTACTCCCCATTCTCCACTAGTATCTACTGCACGAAAACGCATACCGTTAGAATGAAAAGGCAAAACTTTGTCTTTTAAAAACAAAAGTTGTTCATCTTCAATAAAAGGGAGGGGTTTTATCTGTTTAATTTTGATTTCATTTTGAGTGCGAATGCGGTTTAAGATTTGTTCAATTTCATTAGGGTCAATACTTTCAGGCAGATGCCCTTCTAAGCCTAGAAGGATCGCCTTATCTGTTCCGTGCCCGTGCCCTGTTAAAGCGAGAGAACCGAATAGCTCCACTCGAATAGAAGCTGTTCGCTCTAAATAATTTTCCTCTTCCAAGAAATCCACAAAACGGCGCGCTGCACGCATAGGGCCTACTGTATGGGAGCTAGACGGACCAATTCCAATAGAATAAAGATCGAAAACACTGATAGACATGAAGGTTCGCAATGGTTGCTGTTGAAAACTAAAGGTATTTTAAACGAGTCTCATCGCTTTGTAAAGAAATGGTGACTTCTTCCGATAGAACTAAGTAGAGTACGAGGCTAGGCAGATGGACAAAGAGATCAACAAAATTCAGTTTGCGATTAACCAGCAAAACGGCGGTAACGCAAATAAAGGACACCCTGGCTTTGGAAAAAGAAAAGAAACTAAAAAAAATCCTGTTGCCAGCCATATGGACATTCAAGATACCTTCGAACACATAGAAGTGGAAGAGGACAAATTAGACGCGGGAACATATGGCCGAAATCCCAAAAGTAAAAAATGGGAAAAACCACCTCTAAAACGCCCTCCCTTTAAGGATCAGACGCTTAAGTGAATACGAACCGGACAATGATCAGACCCCATTACATCCGATAAAATCTCGCTAGAATGCACCTTTTCGCGGAAGCCTTCATTTACACAATGATAATCAATTCTCCACCCAGCATTGCGCTCACGAGCTCTTGTGCGATAAGACCACCATGTGTAATGTTCGCCCTCAGAATGAAACATTCGAAACGTATCCACATACCCAGCTTCCAAAAACTTGCTCATCCACGCGCGTTCTTCAGGTAGGTAACCCGGACTTTTCTCATTCTCTTTAGGGTTTTTCAAATCGATCTCTGTATGCGCGATATTGTAATCACCACATAAGACAAGTTTTTTACCTTCAGATACAAGATGATTGCACTTCTCTAACATAGCATCACAAAACGCAACTTTGTAATCGATCCTTCTTCCTGCCTCCTGAGAGTTCGGAAAATACGCGTTGAGTAAAGTAAAGTCACTGAATTCTAGGATTTGCACTCTGCCTTCATTGTCAAAAGCATCTAAGCCTAAATCCCTAACTGATAAAGCTTTTTCCTTGCTGTATGTGGCAACGCCACTATACCCTTTTTTTTCTGCAGAGGCCCAATAAGTGTAATAGCCGCCGGGACGAAGTAAGCGAGAATCTAGTTGGTCTGGTTGCGCTTTGGTTTCTTGAATACAGAGAAAGTCTGGATCTTCTTTACGAAGCCATTCTATAAACCCTTTCTTTTGCACTGCCCGAATTCCATTTACATTCCAACTAATGACACTTTTCACTTAACAAAACCCCTTATAAACTCAATGAATGTTCCATTCTATCATCAAATACCGCTTCATGCGATACAATAAATACTTGATCTAGCTCACTTAATTCAGCTACACGTAAAATTGCATCGGCTAAATCTTCTTTACTTTCTGCATCAACTCCATAAGTTGGCTCGTCACAGATAAGAAGCCCGCAAGAACTAAAAGACTGGACCATGGCTAGGACCATAGCTAAACCAAGTTTTGTTTTCTCGCCTCCTGACAACATATGAAAGACTCTTCTTCCTAAAGTTGTTTCCAAAGCAACTTGATAATCGCTTGAATCCCAATCTAGACCTACCGGCTCTCGCCCCAAACGCACATAAATTTTCCGAGCCTCTTCTGCTATTCCTTTGCAAATTTGCTCTGCTACAGCTGGAGCAGCTTTTCGCAAGACACGGCGCACTAGATTCAGTTTTTCTACTGCGTCTTCTTGTTTTTTTTGTTCTACTTCAAGAGCAAGCAAAACAGATCGTAAATGTTTTAATTCTTCAGCTTTTAACTCTTCTTCTTTCAACGATTTTCGGAGCTGAAGTAATTGATTTTCTAAAACCCTACAACTTCCACTTAAATCAAGTAACTCTTCTTTTAATTTAATAAATCGATTTTCATCATAGTTACTTTCTAAATCTTTTATAAACTGTTCTGCTTGCAAGCACTTCTTTTCTTGCTTCTCTAATAATTCAGTAAGAAGCAAACAAGCTTTCTCTCTTTCTTCCACCTTTTCTGCAAGTAAAGTCTGTCTCTGATAAAGCAAGTAAGACTCGTGATTCTTTTCGATCAAAGCGTTTAAAGAGGCACGCTTTTTATCTAATTCCGACTTCTTCTCTGATAAAACTTTTCTTTCTTTTTCCAAGAAAAGGTTTTTAGTCTCTTTTTCCTTAGAAAGAGCTATGAGTACAGCATCTTTTTCTTGCACAGACACCGCAAGTTCCTCAAGCTCTCTTGTCATTTTCGCAGCGTTTTCTTCTTGTGCAACGGAAAGTTTTTTGATGTCGTATTGTCGGCAACGCTCTTTAAATAAAGGACAAATCCCTGACTGCAAATCATTTATTTGTTTTTTAACTTGATCTTGACGCTCCAAAAAGAACTTTCTTTTTTGAAGTGCTACTTCACAATTATTTTGAATCCGTCTCAAAGCATCTTCTTCGGACTTCAATTTCGTTTCGTCAATAAAAAATTCTTCTCTTTCTTTGTCGCACGCCTTAAGCGCTAATTCACTTTCTTGATAAACATTAAAGGGCTTTTCTAATTTCTTACGTTTATCCAAAGCTTCTGAAGCTTCTTTTAAAGACTCTTTTTCTCGTTTCAAACGTTCTTGTAAAAGAGTATATTGGTGCCCTATCTCTCTAGCATTTTTCTGAGCGAGATCTTGTTCTTTCTTTTGCTTTTCTTGCTCTTTAAAAAGTTGCTGTTTGTCTTCTAGAGTTTTTGCTTTTACTTTATATTCTGAATCTAAAATCTCTAGTTCTTTTTTTATTTTTTTGAGCGTTTCAGGAGCTTCGGAAAAAGCTTCGATTTTTCCTTTACATTTTCCAATTTTACTACTTTGTAAGAGTTCTTCTTCTCGTACGAGATCAAGGACAGCTTTGAGCTCATCAAAACACTGTTGATAAATCCCTAAATCTAAAAGAGGATCGAAGTACTTTTTAGCGAGACTGCTACTTAACTCCCAAGGGTAAGGCAAAAAGCCCTGTCGCACTCCAACTAATTTTTGGAATACCTCTGCTAAACGAGCTGGGTCTGAAATCCCCATAGCACTGGCAAGAAAATGTCGAAGTTCCAGTTCACCTTCTGCCTCTACAAAAGAATCGCTACAGCGTAAAACTTTGGGCCGCCGTTTATTGTCTGGTCCATACCCTTTTTGCACACAATATAAATCACCATCAAACTCTACCCACACATCGATTTCACCTCGGCGGGTTCCATGCCTCAAGAGATAGCGATCAAGACTAAAACGTCGACCTGCCATGGGGTCTGCATCAAAAAGAGCAAGGCCAATAGCTTCAATTAAACTGCTCTTTCCTTTTCCATTAGAACCAGCAATCCGGTTCAAACCAGGTTCAAAAGCAAACTCTACCCCGTTTCCTGTATCCCCTTCTCCAAAACATTTAATATTAAAAAGGCGTACTTTACGAATAATCATAACACCTCCGCAGGAGCTTGTAGAAGGGACTCTAATATCTCTTCGGGAGTCGATTGTTTTTCAACAGCATGCTTTAACTGCAAGCAAAGATCGACTAAAGAAGGGTCTTCCTTCCCTTCTTCCATAAGAAGGGATTGGATTGCTTTTCTTTCTAATTCTTTCCTACTGCTTCTCTGAGGAGCTTCTTCTGTATTATAACGACCCGCAAACAAATGCAAATCTTCGTGGTCGATAAATACTGCTTCTACAGCAAGCTCTTCTTCTAAAGTTTTTTCTAGTGATGCTTTATCTACTGCTAAACGCCGAATATTCATCGAGCCACTTAATCGAACATGAATCACAGCGTTTTCACTTAATTCTTTTTTACGCAGCCCAAGTAAAATATGTTCTAAGAGCTTTTCCCAAACCCCTTTACGAAATTTAGCTATAGGTGAACAATCCACGGAACATTCGATGATAGGACGCCTAGAATTCGAATGAATCTCAACAGAACGTAGTTTCTCCTCGCAAATTTCAACTACTGCATAACCTCTATTTTCATAGGATGCTTCGCTCAAGCGACAGTTTTCTGGAGAACCAGGGTTTACAGCCCAATGATCGTGTATCATTGGCTTGTGCATATGCCCTAAGGCTACATATATAAAGTGTTTTTTTAGGTTTTTTAGATCTTTTCCCTGAAAACCTCCTCCTTCTCCAACAAAATAAGAAGGCCCTGCATGGAGTAAAAGGACAGAAGGAGTACCTGCATCTAACTTTTCTGTTATTGCTTGCAGTCTTGTGGGAGTACTTGCTCCTAAATAACCTGCACCAACAAAACGTATTCCATTGAGTGTATAGATGCTACCTCGACGTTTTTTTGAGCACCAATCTGTAAGAATAGGCCCAGATCGATCAAAAAGAGTTTGTAAAAGAATCAATAGTTCTTCATCTGCAAGATACTCTAGCCAGGTTCCTTCTTGAGAGTTTAAGGAAGCCCTATCATGGTTTCCCTCTATCGCAATAACTGGAATACCTTTCTCTCTCAGCAAACTTAACGATAAGATTGCTTGTCGTAGGTGCCTGGGAGCTATCTGATGTGAATCAAATAAATCCCCAGCAATGAGAAGAAGATCAGCTGATTCATCAACAGCCCGTTTCACTATTTCTAAAAAAGCATCGGAGAAGTCTTGGTCAGATAACCTACCATGTAAACGCCGGCGCCCTAAATGTAGATCTGCAAGATGAAAAATTTTCATTTGAATATGAAAGAATCTGCGATTAATAAATAGAGCTTATTATAGCTTTTTTAGGGCAAAAGCTCTATTTCATTTTTCCTGGTCAAGATTTAATCGATCTTGTTAAAGTGCATAACTTTATTCATTCAAGAAGATTATTTTATGGATCACAATAGTATTTGCTCTTATCTAAAAATCGACCCAGAAACTCAATTTAATTTTTGTTACAGACAACTAAAACTCGATCAACACAGCAACACTTATCTAAATTGCGTTCAAAACCTTACAGATATTGTATCCCAACCTTATTTCGATAAAATTAGTTTTTTTAATGAGACTAAAGAACATTACCAAAATGGTCAAGATACCATCAACGATTTAATAAATTTAGAAAAAGAACTAGTACTTTTTCACAAACAATTTACTTCTGAAAGTGATATATATATTCAATCTTACAAGGGGTTTTCAGAAAAACATAAAAACTTACAGTTAGTTGCTTATTACTATCTTGATCAAATAGCTAGCCTTTCTCATATGGTTCGTTTTATTCGTGATGCTGTCGCCTGCTCTGATCTTTGCTACGAAGAATTTGTTGTAAGCAAACATGATCAAGTTCTACCAAAAACGCCGCGTTTATGGTACAGCAATCGTTGCTGGCTTAGCACGACAACCCCCACTCTTCTTGAGAAAATGAGCATTCATATACTTGAACAAAAAGTTGCTTCATTAATTAAAGAAATTGAAACTGGTGCTATTACAGTAGAAACAGAGCGATATTTAGTAGCCACAATCATGGCTATTGAAATAGAAATAGCAACAGCTCTAGGTAAAAAAGATACCCCTAACCCCAAACTAAAGCCTCTTTACAGTATTTCAAAACATCTTTTTTCAAAATTATATAACCATCCTAAAGCATTGGAAATTAAAATCTTAAACCAAAGCTACCAAGGTCATAAT
>PAQS01000036.1 GCA_002709385.1 Waddliaceae bacterium | reverse complement strand
ATGATAAAAATAGAGATATCATTTCTATAGAAGATTTAACAAAAGAAGAAATTCTTCACGTCTTAGATCAAGCAGAAGAACTCAAACGTTGCCCTAATCCCAAGTTACTTTTAGGCAAGTTGATGGCGAGTTGTTTTTATGAACCTTCTACAAGAACTCGCCTTTCATTTGAAGCAGCGATGCATAAGTTGGGAGGTTCTGTCATCGGCTTTAGTGATGGAAGAAATACTTCCGATAGAAAAGGTGAGAGTCTGCACGACTCCATTAAGGTGATTGGACAATATGTTGATGCAATTGTGATTCGACATCCTCTAGAAGGCTCTGCACAATGGGCTGCAGAATCTACTAACAAGCCAGTAATTAATGGGGGAGATGGAAGCAATCAACATCCAACGCAAACATTGTTAGATCTCTTTAGTATTCGTGAGTGCCAGGGTTCTTTAGAAGGCTTAAGTATTGCTATGGTAGGGGATCTTCGCTATGGCCGAACAGTACATTCTTTAGCCCGTGCTTGCTCTAAGTTTTCTATGCGACAGTACTTTGTTTCTCCTCCATCATTAGAAATGCCTCGTTCTGTATGTGATGATTTAAAACATGATCAAGTGAAGTTCTCTTTTCATAGAAAGATTGAGGAAATACTAGATCGAGTAGATGTCCTTTATGTAACGAGAATCCAAGAAGAACGTTTTCCTGATTTTTCTGAATGTGAAGATGTGAAAGGTTTGTTCAGAGTAAACAATGAATTACTGAAATCAGCTAAAGCAAGTTTAAAAGTATTACATCCACTACCTCGTGTTGATGAAATTGCTACTGAAGTAGATCAAGGACCACACGCTTACTATTTTGAGCAGGCTGAAAATGGTCTCTATGTAAGGCAAGCAGTTTTAGGGTTACTTCTAGGGGCATTAGATTAAGTAGATAAGGGGAAGATAAGTGCAAGAAATTAAAACTCTTACAGTAGCAGCTATACAAAGTGGAACTGTAATCGATCATATTCCCGCTGGTAAAGGGCTCATTTTGATGAGAATGCTTAGTCTAGATTCATACCAAGAGATCATTTCTTTAGGAATGAATTTACCTAGTATGCGTTGTGGGAAAAAGGATTTAATTAAAGTCGAAGGCTTAGCTTTGAGTGAAGAGCAAACCAATCAAATTGCGATTTTTGCTCCAGAGGCTTCTATTAGTATTATTGAAAATTTTGAAGTAACAAAAAAATATCAGGTTGTTTTGCCAGATCAAATTTTTGGAAATATTGTTTGTCCTAATTCACAATGTATTAGCAATTCTCAAACGATAGAAAGTCGCTTTTTTGTCAGACAATATAGAAAGACAACAGAAATCAAATGTCATTTTTGTCGCAAAAGCTATCCACAAAAAGAAATCAGACAATTTAGAGAAAGAAGGGGGATTTTGTTAAATGATCACTCTTAAAAATGTGAAAAATCTTCAAGGAAAAATTGAAAATATAGAGTTAGATAGTGAGAGTGATCTTCACATAGATTGTGAAGGCTTACTTTTACTTCCTGCTTTGATAGATGCTCATGTACATTTTCGTACTCCTGGTGCTGAGCATAAAGAAAATTGGATAAGTGGATCTCAGGCGGCGCTTTGTGGTGGGGTAACTACGGTATTTGATATGCCAAATAACTACCCTTCTTGCTCTACAGTTGAAAAACTGAAAGAAAAAAGAAAGCTAATAGATCAACAACTGAAAGAAGCAAATATTCCTCTTCATTATCAATTATTTTTTGGAGCAGATCAATCGACTTTAGACGAAGTTCCTGCGGCAATGAAAAATGGCTCTATTGCTGTAAAAGTCTATATGGGACACAGCACTGGTGATCTCTTGATGGATGATCAAAAAGCTTTAGAAAAACTATTCAAGATTGCAGCAGAAGAAGACATTGTCGTAGCTGTTCATGCTGAAGATGAAGCCATTATGGCAAGTCAAAAAAAGAAGCTTGGTCCTGTACAAGATGTTTGCATGCACCAACACTTGCGCTCGAGAGAATCTGCTGTAGCAGCATCAAGACGTGCTATTGCTCTTGCAAAAAAGCATAAAACAAAGCTCTATCTGTTGCATTTGAGTACTAAAGAAGAGTTAGATTTGATTCGAGATGCCCGTAAGGAAGGAATTACGGTTTATGCTGAAACAACGCCTCAGCATCTTTTTCTTACAGAGCAAGCGTATCAAAATCTTGGAACATATGCTCAAATGAATCCACCAATTCGTGAAGAGTTGGATCAGATTGCTCTTTGGGAAGGTATTCGTGACGGTACGATAGACTCAATTGGTACAGATCATGCACCACATACCCCAGAAGAAAAAGAGCAAGAGTATGGTAAAGCTCCTTCTGGTATTCCTGGGGTAGAGACTTTACTACCACTTCTTTACACAGCTTATTTAGATGGAAAATTAAGTCTAGAGCAACTCTTGAAGCTATGTAGAGAGAATACAGAGAGAATCTATGGTTTAGAAAGTAACCATGATTTCGTCTTGATTGATCCCAATACAAGCACTTCTGTAGAAAATGAGAAATTGAAAACAAAATGTCGTTGGTCTCCTTTTGCAGGATGGGAATTAAAAGGATGGCCTGTTTTTACGATTTTAGATGGTAGAGTTTACGACTGTAAGACAGCAAAAAGAGTAGGAGAGAGTCAAGATGGAACAGCACATTCCCGAATGGTGGCCCACGAAGGCTCCACTTTATGATATTGAAAAAACATATGCTGAAAATCGAAAAAATGGTCCTGTATTTGATGGACCTATCCCAGTAAGGGAATGGCCTGAAAGTAAAGATTTCATCGATTTTTTAGGTGTTCCAGTAGCTTCGCGTTTAGGTGTGCCAGCTGGTCCTTTATTAGATAGTCAAGGTATCTCTCTTGCAGCGGATTTGGGATATGATCTTCTCACATACAAGACAATCAGAACCCATGAGTATGACGCTCATCCTTTGCCGAATATTTGTTATTTGAATACAGGAAAAAATTTAGAAGAGAGCGGTATAGATCTTCTTACTCGTTCTGAAGCAGATACAGATATTGAAAAACTAGCAATTACTAATTCATTTGGTAATCCATCTATGAGCCAGGAGTTTTTGCGAAAAGACTTCGCAAAAGCGGAAGCAAGTTTACGCCTAGGGCAAGCGCTTATTTTATCCATTTTTGGAAGTGAAGCTTCAGGAAAATCTATGGAAGAAGATTTTATAGATTGTGCTTATTTTGCTCGTGAATTGAATGCTAAAATTGTAGAAGCAAACTTTTCTTGTCCTAATGTTGCTCGTTCTGAAGGAGCACTTTATGAAGACCCTAAGCAGGTGTTTACATTAGCTAAACAACTTGTAGATGCTCTTTCTTCAACACCGCTTATTTTGAAGATGGGTGTTTTTCCTTCTAAAGAGAGCTTAAGAGAAGTGCTACATGCAGCAAGAGATGCAGGAGTAAGAGCTGTTTCTGGAATCAATACTTTAAGCAGAAAGGTACATAACTCGAATGGTCAACCTGCTCTTGGACCAGAACGCTTGACGAGCGGGGTCTGCGGAGGACCTATTCGAAATGCAGGCCTTAACTTTGTTCGTTGGGCACGCGAAATTATTGAAGAAGATCAATTGAAGCTTACTCTAATTGGAGTGGGGGGAGTCGTTCTTCCTCAGCATTTTCAAGATTTTCTTGATTCAGGAGCTGATTTTGTCATGACTGCAACAGGAATGATGTGGGATCCCTATTTGGCAAGTAAATACCACCAGAATATTTTGTCATTACAAAATTAAGGAGAAATTTTCGTGGATAAGAAGGAACTAGTTGATTCTCTATGTAAAATTGGAGCTATCAAATTTGGGAGCTTCACTTTGAAAAGTGGAAAAGAATCCCCTATTTATGTTGATTTACGTTTATTGGTTTCCCATCCTCAGTTACTAAGTGATATTGCAAACAGTATGTGGGAACTTATTTCAGATAAACAATTCGATTGTATCTGTGGTGTTCCTTACACTGCATTACCAATCGCTACAGCAATGAGCCTACAGCACGATGTACCCATGATTATGCGACGCAAAGAAGTAAAGGATTACGGCACTAAGCGTTGTATTGAAGGGGCATTTGAAAAAGATCAAACATGCCTAATTATTGAAGATTTAGTCACTAGTGGCATGAGTGTTTTCGAAACAATTGATCCGATTCAGCATGTTGGATTGAATATTCAAGATATTGTTGTCGTTTTAGATAGAGAGCAAGGTGGACGCAGTAACATCGAAGGAAAAGGATACAATCTTCATAGCCTGTTGACAATGACAGAATTACTCGAATCAGCTGAGGAACTAGGGCATATTGATAGAGATATTATCCATCAAATACAAGAAGCTCTATCACTGAATCCTGCTAGATTATAAGGAGAGAACTTATGTTGAGTACACAATCTTTAAGTTTTGCAGTTAGAGCTGAACAAACATCTCATCCATTATCTAAGCAGCTATTGGAACTAATGGAAGAGAAGAAAACAAATCTAGTTTTCAATCCAGATGTAAAAAATTCTCAAGAATTTTTGCGTCTTGCTGATCTTGTTGGTCCTGAAATTGCTGTGTTAAAAACACATATTGATTTGATCGAAGATTTTACTCCAGAGTTTATTGAAAAGCTTCAGCAGCTATCTGAGAGGTATAATTTTTTAATCTTTGAAGATCGTAAATTTGTCGATATTGGCTCTGTTGTGAAAGAGCAATATCAAGGTGGTATGTATAAAATTGCTTCATGGGCTCATATTACAAATGCAACACCATTAGCTGGCCCTGGAATTATTCAGGGATTAAAAGAAGTAGGAAAAGCTAAAAGTAGAGGCTTACTTCTTCTTGCAGAAATGAGTTCTAAAGGAGCATTAACTTCTGGATTCTATACAGAGGAAAATATCTCTTTGGCAAAAGAACATGCTGACTTTGTAATGGGCTTCATTGCACAGCAAAGGCTAGTAAGTGAAGAAGAGTATCCGGGAATGATTCACATGACTCCTGGAGTTCAATTACAGGAAGGGGGAGATGCACTTGGACAGCAGTATAGAACTCCTCATAAAGCAATTTGTGAGCAATCTTGTGATATGATCATTGTTGGTCGTGGTATATTAAAAGCTGAAGATCCTAAGTTAGCAGCTTCTGAATATCGCAAAGCAGCTTGGCAAGCATACCAAGAAAAAATTGCTTAATTTTTTCTCAGGTGGTGGTATTAACCACCACCTAAATTGACTTAAGCTATCTTAAAAGGAGGAATAGGGAGACCTTCAATTTTTTCATCTCCACATAGATGGATTGTTGCTGTAGTTGTTCCAGGAGCAATGCCATAGCAATGCATTAGAGCACCTATTGGATTTAAATTTAATTTCAAAGGCCATTCACAGCCAATTTCTGTATAGTTGCCTTGATTGTCATGTACGATTCCTATGTGAATGACACCATCTTTCACTTCACCATCACTTAAAGCGCTAAAATTGCGTTCCCCATTATTGAATATACTTAAAGTAAGGATACCGTCAGCGTAGCTATGAGAAAAAACAGAAAAGTAATCAGTGCTGAGATTAGCGATAGACTCATCTGTTTCGTTGAGATCTACAAAAATCTCTTTTGTGTTTTCGAAAGTGTTTTTTGCGGAAAAAGAGATATCATTTGTATGGGTAAAAATCATAAGAGCTCCATTTAAAAAGTGTGTTAGTTAAAATTTTACGCATGAGAAGTCTGAAACAATTTATTCTACTTGTCAATAAAGATTTTAAGTGGAATTTCTTCAAAAAATAGAGACTATTAAGCTATAATGCTCCATCGATCGAATTTAAAATAATAAGGATTTTTACTATGGAAGCTGTGGCAGACCTTCAAGCAGAAAATATATTGCCTGAACAATCAGACAATGTAATAGATGAAAGTAAAAATGAAGGATGCATGGCTAGTGGTCAGAAAGTAAAATGGACGAAAAGCCATGCTTTAGGGCAATTAGCTGGAAAAATTCTTTTGATGCTT
The DNA here is from genome assembly GCA_002709385.1 of Waddliaceae bacterium. Classification (GTDB taxonomy): domain Bacteria; phylum Chlamydiota; class Chlamydiia; order Chlamydiales. Next base: position 100,678 of record PAQS01000036.1, on the reverse strand, counting down.
GGTGCTATTGGATTGCAAGTAGGAGTAACAGCCGCAATCAGTGCAGCTTTGCCTCCTGTTGGAATCGTATTGGTAATAGGAGGAGGATTAGCCGGATTTGGTTTTGGTGCTTACTTGTTATTTAAACACTATTGGAGTGATCCTAACTATGCAAGCTACTGCCGAAAAGAATATGATAAACAGACATTCGGAGCTTTAATTTTTAGATTTGGTTGGGATAAAGTTCAGGATATATTTTCTGAAGATGAATTAAAAGAAAGATTTGAGAAGTTTGTAAGCGATAGTAAATTAGATAGCCATACCCTTATGCGACGTTATAAAGAAAAATTAGGGAACTACGAATTTACAAGACCAGTAATGAAAGAGCTGGTGATGAAGGAACTTGAATCTATTCAAACTTGGGACGAATATTGTGAAAAGTATGGTTCAGATCTGTTCCGGTATGGAATTCTTACTTCTGAAGACTGTGAACAAGTTCGCCTACGTCTACAAGAGCTAAGCTCTTCTGAACTTGAAACTCAAAAAGAAACGATATCGGAAGTAGAATAAGAAAAAGAGGCAGCTTTTAACGGCTGCCTCTTTTTACCTCCAAGGCTACCCAATGGGGGTTTTAGAATTAGTCTATAATATCGATCAAACCAATATCACTTAATTCATCAGGTGATTCTACAATAGTAAAGCCATCAAGATCATCAGGAACTCGTTGAAGAGGAACACCTGTACCACATGGTCCGGTATCTGATGGAAAATAACCATGTTTCATTTCTTTTCTTGTATCAACCTCTACATAAACACCAATTTTTTTGATATCACTGCTTTTTACATTTCCAATAGTAATACTTGTCATGCCATTACTTGCTAAGCGGCTTTTATGGTGATTTACTGCTCGTAAGACAGCTTCGACTGGATTTACAGGAAAGTTATAAAGGATATAAGTAATATGTGGTGGGCAGCATACGTAACTTGATTCACTCCAGTAAATCATATGTTGTACACCCATAGTTTTGATAAGGCTTGCAAATTCTTCTCGCTCACTGTCGTTTAAATGAGAGTCACCAGGAGTATAAGGATTGCCTTCAGATTTTGTATTAACAAGTTGATCAAAAATTTGAGTAAAACGTGCAGTTTCCTGAGAATCTAATTTTTTTGTTCTTTCAGGAAGAGAACGAAAGCTATCAATAATTTTTTCATCGGAAGTATAGTAGTTATATTGTTCTGGTTTTGTATCAATAAATACAACTGACATGACTTTCTCCTTATCATAGGTTTTGAGCAAATTTGGACAGTTTTAGGGTAAAGGAGATATTTTAAAACTGTAAATAATTATTTACTCAGTGGGTAGGCTATTACCCACTAGCTGAAAACTAGTCTATAATATTGATCAAACCAATATCGCTTAGCTCATCAGCAGAATTTACAATAGTAAAGCTTTCAAGGTCAGCAGGAATACGTTTAAGAAGTGCTCCTGTACCACACCAACCCATAAATGGAGCAGGGTAGCCATTTTGAATTTCTTTACTTGTATCGATTTCTATGTAGATACCCAATTTTTTTATATCACTACTTTTTACTCTGCCAATTGTGATACTTGTTGCACCATTACTTGCTAGGCGGCTTTTGTGGTAGTTAACTACTTGTAAAACAGCCTCAACTGGATTTACAGGAAAATTATAGAGGGTGTAAGACATACTTGGAGGTGTGCACATCACACTTATTTTTTTCCAGTGAATCATGTGTTGTACATCCATAGTATTGATAAGAGCAGCAAATTCTTCTCTTTCAGTGCTGCTTAAATGAGCATCACCGCCAGAGAAACCTCCCCCTTCAGGTTTTGTCGCAACAAGCTTATCAAAAATTTGAGTGAAGCATTTTGCTTCTTGAGAATTGAGCTTTTTTGTTCTTTCAGGAAGAGATCGTAGTTGATTGATTACAGTCTCATCAGAAGTGTCGTAGCTGTATCCTTGTGGTTTTGTATCAATAAACATAACAGACATCGTATTCTCCTTGATTCTTGATTAAGGTGGGTTTTGAGTTCTAGAGGAGAGAAGATATGGTAAAATTTTTAACCTGTCATCTTTTTTTATAAAAAAAGAGGCCCTAAGATCTCTTAGGGCCTCTTTATGCTCAAAGTGAAAGAAGAACTTACGCTTTGATTTTGATATCAACACCAGCTGGTAGTGCTAGCTCTTTAAGAGCATCGATTGTTTTAGCACTAGGCTTAATGATATCGATGAGTCGCTTATGAGTGCGAATCTCAAATTGCTCGCGGGACTTGCGGTCGACATGTGGAGATCGCAGTACCGTGTAAACTTCACGGCGTGTAGGCAGGGGAATAGGACCTGCTACACCAGAACCTGTGCGCTTTGCTGTTTCCACAATATCAGCAGCAGAACGATCGAGCAAACGTTGGTCATAGCCTTTAAGGCGAATACGAATTTTCTTCGTCGCAGGCTGTTTAGTTGCTTGTTTAGACATTTCGTTTCCTACTGATTAATGATTTCTTCTTGTTTCTTAGCTGGAACACGCTCAAAACACTTAGGTTCCATACTTGAAGTTCCACGACCTTTAGTCAAAGAGCGTAGTGTTGTAGTGTAACCAAACATTTCGGCTAGAGGTACATCTGCCTGAACTGTCTGAATTCCACCTTTACCAGCTTGCTGTCCAGTAATACGAGCGCGGCGACGGTTTAAGTCTCCAATTACATCACCCATATGTTCTTCTGGAGTAAGCACAGCTACCTTCATGATAGGTTCTAGAATTACCGCTTTACATGCTTTACATGCATCGCGAACAGCCATGGAACCGCAAATCTTAAAGGCCATTTCATTAGAGTCGACATCATGGTAAGAACCGAATACGATCGCTACTTTTACATCGACAAGGTTGTAACCAGCCAAGACACCAGTATCTAGACCTTCTTCAACCCCTTTAATGACAGCTGGAATGTATTCTTTTGGAATGACACCACCAACAATCTTGCTGACAACTTCATTTCCTTTTCCAGGCTCATTAGGCTCAACTTCAAGAACAACGTGCGCGTACTGACCACGTCCACCACTCTGCTTAACAAACTTGGTCTCTTGCTTTCCAGCCTGCGTGATTGTTTCACGGTAAGATACCTGTGGGCTACCCACGTTAGCTTCTACCTTAAACTCACGCATCATACGGTCACGAAGAACGTCAAGGTGAAGCTCTCCCATACCCGCAATAATTGTTTGACCAGTTTCTTCATCACTTGATACACGGAAAGTAGGATCTTCTTCCGAAAGAGCACCAAGAGCAACAGCAAGCTTTTCACGGTCTGCTTTAGACTTAGGCTCAATAGCCATGTTAATAACTGGCTCAGGGAAGTCCATTTTCTCAAGGGCGATATCAAGGTCACTAGCACATAAAGTATCACCAGTAGTGGTGTGCTTAAGGCCAGGAATAGCAGCAATATCACCAGCGAAGAAGGCATCACGCTCTTCACGCTTGTTAGCATGCATCTCTACCGCACGTGGAACACGCTCTTTTTTATCTTTCGTAGCATTCTTCACAGAAGCACCTTTTTCAAGGCAACCACTATAGATACGAACGTAAGTTAGACGACCAACAAAAGGATCCGTCATGATTTTAAATGCCAAAGCTGTAAACGGCTCGTCATCTGAAGGCTTCAATTCTACTTGCTCTTCAGTTTCTGTGTTTGTTGCTTTGATAATTCCACGATCAAGAGGAGAAGGTAACCATTTTACAATAGCGTCAAGCAGTTGCTGAACACCCTTGTTTTTAAAGGCTGATCCACAAAGAACAGGGTTAATCTTGTTCTGACATACTGCATTACGAATAGCAGCGTGGATTTCTTCTTCTGTTAGACTGTCTGGGTCTTCCAAAACTTTCTCAAGAAAAGCTTCGTTTGTTTCGTCTGCTGTAGCAACTTCGTCAAGAAGTGTTGCGCGCAGTTCATCACACTTTTCTTTAAGATCTTCTGGAATCTCAACTTCATCCCATTCAGAACCTTGAGTCTCGTCTTTGAAGATCAATGCCTTCATTGTAACGAGGTCAACCATTCCTTGGAATTCAGACTCAGCACCAATTGGACAATGTACAGGAACTGCATTCGCCCCTAAACGGTCTTTCATGGTTTCTACAGCTTCGAAGAAGTCAGCACCAGCACGGTCCATTTTGTTAACGAACGCAATACGAGGAACACTGTACTTCTCACCTTGACGCCATACAGTCTCAGACTGTGGCTCAACTCCAGATACCGCGCAGAATACTGCTACAGCACCATCAAGGATACGAAGAGAACGCTCTACTTCTACAGTAAAGTCAACGTGTCCAGGAGTATCAATGATGTTTACTTTACAGTCTTTCCAGAATACTGTAGTCGCAGCAGAAGTAATGGTAATACCACGTTCTTGCTCCTGCTCCATCCAGTCCATAGTCGCAGCACCGTCATGTACTTCACCAATACGGTGTACAATCCCGGCATAATAAAGAATACGCTCAGTTGTCGTCGTCTTACCAGCATCAATGTGCGCCATAATACCGATATTACGTACTTTGTCGATCGGCTGATTTTCTGGTCTCTTAGCCATTCTCGTCTCCTACCACTTGTAATGAGCGAATGCTTTGTTAGCTTCCGCCATACGGTGCGTGTCGTCTTTCTTCTTAATCGTAGTTCCCTGCTTGTTGTAGCAGTCAGATAACTCAGTGCTCAAAGCGTCAATCATAGAACGACCTGGCTTAGAACGAGAATAAGCAATAATCCAACGCATCGCCAAAGATGTACGACGGTGAGGAGCAATCTCAATCGGTACTTGGTAAGTAGCACCACCAATACGACGAGATTTTACTTCAAGAGTAGGCTTCGCGTTCTCAAGAGCTTCCAAAAACGCATCAAGAGCCTCTTCTTCGCGGTTTACACGCTTAGCAAATTTTTCAATCGCTTCGTAAACCACACGGCGCGCCACGGACTTCTTGCCCGAAAGCATGATTTTATTGATGAACTTTGCAAGTACTGTGCTTCCATAAACTGGATCCGGCTCAGTCTCTCGCTTTTCCGCACGGTGTCTTCTAGACATCCTAATTCCTTGTAATTTAAAAGTTAACGTATCTAAGCGTAAGATCCTAGTAGCTTCACTCGATTGTTGCTGGAATGCAGACAACCCGTGCGTGATTCAAATTCTTCTTATGAAGAATGCAAATCACGAACTAGGATACCTATTCGAGATATCCTTTGTTACTTAGGACGCTTCGCGCCGTATTTAGATCTTCTCTGTTTGCGGTCCTGTACAGGAGCCGTATCAAGTGCACCTCGCACGATGTGATAACGAACACCAGGAAGGTCTTTTACTCGACCACCACGTACCAAAACGATACTGTGCTCTTGTAAGTTGTGGCCTTCACCAGGAATATAGGCAATCACTTCTTGCCCGTTAGATAAACGAACCCAAGCTACTTTTCGTAGAGCTGAGTTAGGTTTACGTGGTGTTTTTGTCTTCACTTGAAGACATACTCCCCGACGCTGAGGACATTTCTGTAACGCCGGCGACTTGCTGCGCTGTGTTTTGCGCTTGCGTGGCTTGCGAACCAACTGGTTTGTTGTAGGCATACGCCTCTCTCTCCTTATTCCATTAAAAATTGGAGCCCCATACGAAAGTATCAAGGCAAATATAGAGTGATTCGAAGGTTTTAGACGATCTACAGAGTATATACCGCCACTAGCTTTAATGGCAAAAAGAAATATTAGTATAGGTACTTGATTTAGAGTTAAATAAAGCTGTTTCTTTTTTTATTGTTAAATTCTTGTAAAGACAAGGAAAAACATTTTTAAATAATTAAATTAAAATAGTTTATAATATAAAAGTTATAATAAATTTAATTTTCGGAGGAGAAATGATTCATTCGGCGTATGAATTAAAGGTAGAGTTTGAAAAAGCAGTTCAAGAATTCAATGCATATAGTGAAAAGTGGGCACGCTCTTGGAATTCTGATTTACAGAAGCGTTTTGAAGACTTGAAAGAGAGCTTAAAATCCTTACCTATATCTATTGATCGTGATGGGGTTTACCCTTCCTTAGAAAAATTATTAGAGCTTAAAGAAAAGGTTCAAAAAACAAAGAAGAATTTTGATGAGGCGCATAATGCGTGGTATGCAATGCTTTGGGAGCCCAAAATAGAATTTTTTTACCATGGCTTGATAGAAGAGCTGGACGCTAGGATTTATAATGTAGCTCAAATGGAAGTACAGCAAATTAATAATTGGGTAGAGCATGAAATAGGGCAAATTGATTCTACATTTTTTAGTCGTTGGGAGCGTGCGGAAGGAAATTTTCAAGGAGAGTATGAAAAACTCTATGAAGAGATCAGAAAATCTTCTAAGAGCAAAGAAATAAAAGAATTTCTTTTGTTTATTGAAGGAGCCAAAAAACAACATAAAATTTCTGATTTTTATAATAGATACACTCAATGTCTGCGTAATTTAGGGGTACAAGGAGAATTTGTTGCTGAGATAGCAAAAGATAAAAATTGGAATAGAAGTAATGGTCAGGAAAAAGAAGTTACCAGCCAAAGTTGTGAAGTTTTTAGTAAAATAGCGATTTGGCACCATTTATTGGATACAGATCTCTATCAAATGCGTGAGGATTTAAAACTTTGGAAGGAGGACGGTATTAGAATTTTATCTTCTCTTAAAGAAGAGAGGAAAAAATTGAATAAAGAATCTTTATCAGAAGAGCAACAAGAAGCTTTAGAAGATATGATCACAGTTCTTCTTAAACATGAAAGAAATAATGTAGATATTGCAGAAGAATTGTATCAACGGTTTCGACAAATGCTATCTGGAGTTGAAAAAGTGATTTGTCGATTGGAACTTGCTTTGGAAAATGATGAGTATTTAAGCCAGTGTGCTGTGGCTTAAATATAGATTAGGCAGAAGATGAGGTCAAAATAGAGGCTTATATTAAGGCCTCTAAGCTCCAATGGCTACCTAATCCGCACAGGAAGCTTGTTTGTTTATACTTCTTAAGATTGTTTAGGAGGTATAAAGGTAAAGAGCTTAATTCCTCAAGACCTGAATAAGAAGCAGGGTTGAGAAAAAATTCCATAGGAACTTTTTTAGCATCAGGGATTAGATAGCTATTATAGCTCTAAACTGGATTAGGAAGAGGAGAAGCTTCCACAGCTTGAGACGGTTTAATCTTAGGTTGTGAGAGAAACTCTTGTACTTTTTCATCAGCTTCTTGTGCTTTATCGCCTAGTTTTGGCAAGTGATCAAGTCCTCGTAAACCAAAATGAGAGAGAAAAGCTGGAGTTGTTGCCCAAAGAGATGGCCTTCCTGGTGCATCTAAGCGACCAACAACTTCAATGAGTCCTCGTTCTTGCAAAGTGAGCATGATTCCGGAAGAGTCAACTCCTCTTATAGCTTCTACTTTTGCTCTTGTGATTGGTTGGCGGTAAGCAATAATTGCTAAAACTTCCGTGGCTGCTTGCGAAAGTTTTTCAAGTCGTTTGTTGCGATAAAGAAGACGTATGTACTCTCCATAACTAGGTCTTGTGCGAAGAACAAGACCATTACCAATCTCATCAATTTGATAGGGTTTTTTACGTTCATCATATTCGTCACGTAACTCTTTAATGAGACCCATGAGGGTACGAGGAGGGAAAGTATGTACTGAATCCGTTACTTCACGTAATTTTTTAAAAGATATTGGTTCACTACTTGCAAAGAGAACGGCTTCAATCACCTGTTTTACTTCATCACGAAGCTCTTGTTCTTTTGCGCTTGTTGCAGCATTAGATTTAATCTTATCTAATAATCGGATAAGTTCTCCCTCTTCTAGAGAACCTGGAGGAAGGACTTCAACTTCCTCTTCAAATAAATTGAGTTCTTTGCTCATTGGACCTGATCGGGTTGGGAGAGGATCCAAACCTCTCCAGTCTCTGTTTCTTGTACAACTCCAATACCACCAAGCTTCATAAGTTCTAATAAAGCTAAAAAGGTGACAATGAGTTCTCCTCTACTCATATTAATAGAAAACAATTGCTTGAATGATAAGCGCTGCCCACCTTCAGTCTGTCTACGTAAGTAGCGAATTTTATCTGAAATACGCCATTCTTCTTCATGGATAAGAGAGATAGGGTTATCAGCAGCTCTGACAATCAGCTCTTCAAACATTCCTGAGAGTTCTTCGAGGCTTAAGTGCTCAACACCAGGAGGTTTTTCAAGGACTGGTGGCCGGACCCCTCGATGAAAGAACCCTTGAGCTTCCTCTTCCTTATCAGATAAAGCTTTCGCCAAACCTTTGAATTTGCAGTAATCGACTAGCTGATGAATGATTGCAAATTTTGGGTCTAATTCCTGCTCTTCTTCATCTAAAAGTGTTTCTTGAGGAAGTAGGCTTCGACTCTTCACCAACATAAGAGAAGCTGCAACAGATAAAAATTCAGCACCTTTATCCATACTTAATTCCATTGCTTGATCTAAATGAGACAAAAACTGTGCAGTAATGTCCTGAATAGCAATTTCATAAATATCGATTTCATTCTTTTGCACAAGGTACCAAAGAAAATCTAAAGGACCTTCAAATGTGTCTAATGAATAAGATTGTTGGTTGGTAGTTGTAATCATAACAGTACTTATAACAAAAAGACCTCTCCCTTAACAACTCTGATTTCTGAAATAAGACTAAAGAAATTCTCACAAGGTGTCGAAAAAGAATATGTCTGAGCAGCGTTGTGCTGTTTTTGGCTAAAAACTCGTCTTGAGCAAGCCAAAGGATAGACGAATTTGCATGCACAATACAGAGAAAATTACTCAGCCAACCTAAGCACCAATAGTTTGAGGAGAAACCATGGCACAGTCCAAAAAGTTCTTAGTGACTTTATCTCTTTTGTTTAATTTTTTATTTGCAGGGATCTATGCAGCTGAAGCTCCTCTACTGAAAGAAAGCGATATACCTCAGATAATGAAGCAAATATTTGATTATCATGTAGATGAGAAAATGGTGAATGCAGAGGTACTTAGGCGCTCGTTTTTGGTGTATTTAGACCACTTTGATCCAGATCGTATGTATTTTACTAAAGAAGAAGTAGAAAAAATAACAGAGCATTCAGAAGGCTATTGGGAAAATGTTTTACAAGAGTATCAAAATAACGACTTTTCATCCTATGCATCTTTAAATGATATGGTACAAAAAGTGATTGAAAGATCTCGAAAGTGGAGATTGAATTTTGTTTTGCATGCCAAAGAGCGTTTGAGTGTTCCAGTAAAATTAGAGAATAGAGATCCATATGAAAAGCAAGAATGGGCTGAAAGCGAAGAAGAATTACGAGATCGTTTAGAGCAACAGATGGTACGCTTTGTAGCAGCTCAAGAGCAAAAAGTAGGAAAAGAGCGTGTACAAGAACGCTTGATTGAAGTGCTAGCTCTTTACGAGCGATTCGTGAGAAATGCAGAAAATGACTATTTGTTTTTAAATGACTTAGGCAAACCTATTGATGAAGATAAGAAAAAACATCGTTTGGTTGTACATATCTTAAAATCTCTTACAAAAAGTCTCGATTCTCATACAGCATTTTTTAGCCCTCAAGAAGCCTATGATATGAAAGTACGTTTACAGAAAGGTTTTCATGGAATTGGAATTGTTCTGCAAGAGACGATTGATGGAATTATGGTTACCCGTTTGATTAAAGGGGGGCCAGCTGTAAAGAGCGGTTTAGTTCAAGAAGAAGATCGTTTGATTGAAGTAGATGGACAGGCGATTGCGGGTTATTCATTTGAGCATATTTTAGATATGGTAAGAGGACAAGAGTCCAGCTCTGTAGTTCTTGGCTTGGTGAGACTTGAAGATCGCGGAACAGCTCAAGAAAGAGAGCATTTTTTTAATGTAGAACTCGTTCGTAAGCGTATCGATATTGATGAAAATAGAGTTGATCTTAGTTGGGTTCCTTTTGGAGATGGAATCATAGGAACAATTGTCCTTCACTCTTTTTATGAAGGTGCGAATGGAATCAGCAGTGAACAAGATGTACGAGCTGCTTTACAGAAATTGCAAACAGTAGGAAAAGTAAAAGGGCTTGTGCTAGATCTCCGCCAGAATATGGGAGGATTTCTCATGCAAGCAGTGAAAGTAGCGGGGCTTTTTATTAGTAACGGCGTTGTGGTTGTTTCTAAGTATTCAGATGGACAAAAACGTTACTTCAGAGATACAGATGGACATACTTATTACGACGGACCTCTTGTAGTTTTGACTTCGAGAGCTTCAGCTTCCGCTGCTGAAATTGTTGCACAAGCATTACAAGACTACGGAGCAGCAATTATTGTAGGAGATGATCGTACATACGGTAAGGGCTCCATTCAGCATCAAACAGTAACAGAAGATGGTCTTGAATCCTATTTCAAGGTAACAGTTGGTCGTTATTATACCGTATCTGGTAAGTCAACGCAGATTACTGGGGTCGTTTCTGATATTCAAGTACCAGGAATATTTCAAGACAAACATATTGGAGAAGAATTTCTTGATTTTCCATTAAGTACAGATAAAGTAGCTCCATCTTATCAAGATAAATTAGAAGATTTAGAAACAGAAGCTGTTCAATGGTATCAGCGTCACTATGTTCCTAGTCTGGAACAAGTGGACAAACATTGGCGGGCAATGCTCCCTTTACTAAGAGAAAATAGTGAAGAACGCCTAGCACAAATGAATCAAGCAACAAGTGTGAAAGAAGAAGTTAGTGAAGATGAAGATGGTCAATTGAAAGAAGCCATCAATATTGTGAAAGATATGGTTCATCTAGATATTACTCAAGTTCCTCCTAGTGATGGCTTGAATTTGGTAGAAGATCCACAGCCTGATTTAATACCAGAAGTTTTAGAAATAGAAAAATAAACTATATGACCTCAAGGCTTGCTTTGAGGTCATATATTTCTTTAATAAGGTTCTTCCGAAGAAGATTACGAAAAGCATTTGCCTGGAAAATACATAATCAGGTAGGATCGTATCTTCATCGGCCAGATAGCTCAGTCGGTAGAGCAGAGGACTGAAAATCCTTGTGTCCCCAGTTCGATTCTGGGTCTGGCCACTTCTTTTTTTTTCTTTTTCAAATCATCTTCAGTAAACTAAATTATTCATCTGCGTATACGTTGTGTGTGCAAAATGTCTTAAATTATGCCGAAAAATTTTTAAAGCAAGTTGTTTTTCTAATTCGGGGTATGTTGCTATTTCAGGAGTAATAAGAGTTCTAGGTAGCGACCAAAGTGGTGATGATTTAGGCAAAGGTGATTCATTAAAACTATCTATGATGATTCCTCGTAATTTTTTATTGAGAACAACTTTTACGAGGTCGCTTTCGCGGATAATACGACTTGCACCTACAATAATTAAAATAGAGTCATCTTTAAGCAGACTGAGCTCTTCTATACCAAATTGAGGGGTGTAGTGTGGTCCACGTGGCATACTAATGCAAAGAACATCAGCATAGGGAATGATGGCGTGGAGTTCTTGAGGTTGAAAATTTTTTTCACAATAAGGGTGAAAGGAAGAAGTTTCGTCGACTCCCCATACTCTCATACCAAATTGCTTTGCGCGTCGACTCACTTCATGACCAATTGTTCCCAAGCCAACTTGTAGTAAAATGCGGTTTTGTATCGACCACATATTTTCTATTAGTGAAGAGTTCCATAAACTTTTCGAAGAAGAAGCAAGTTCTTTCCATTCAAATAGATTCTTTGCAAAAGAAAGGAGAGCTCCCATCACATATTCTCCCACTTGAATGATGTTTTCGCCTTTGGTGTTGCTTACAATAACAGTGCCGTTGTCATGGATATCTTCCAGGCAAAGTTCGTCTAATGTGGGAGTTGGGGAGTGGATCCAATGAAGAAGAGGGGCAGATGCAAACTGTTCCGAAGAAAGACGATTTCCGTAAAGGATTTCTACTTTACTCCAATCAATGCTACTATCGGGGCTTTCGCCTTCTTGAGGATGAAAAAACTGAAAGTGAGGAAATTCTTGACGCAAGCTTCGTAGGGAATCTCCAGGAATAGGAGTTTGGCAGTAAACAGTAGACATTCTGATCCCTGTTGTATGTTAATTTGTTTAATTTAGTAAAAAAAGTGGAACTATCTCTTGCGGAGGAAATTGTTACTTAGTAACTTGAGTATTCTGTCTTCACCACTTCATCTTCATACTACCCAGCTTTTTTAATTGATATCAAAAGGATTCACAGTTATACTCATGTTTTTCTATTTTAAGTCTGTACTTCCTAATACGTTGTCTGCATAAGTGCGGGCGCTTGCAATATATGTCCTGTAGGAGGGATAAGATGTACGCGATAATTAAAACCGGCGGAAAGCAATACCGAGTTCAGCCAGGTGATGTAATTGATGTTGAGCTGATCAATGCCGGTGAACAAGGCGAAGTCAAGTTTGAAGAAGTATTACTACTTCACGACGGTTCAGCAGTTAAAGTTGGAGCTCCTAATGTTGCAGGTTGCAATGTTCTTGGTGAGCTTCTAGACGAAGTGAAAGGTCCTAAAGTAGTATCTTTCAAATATAAGCGCCGTAAGAATTGCCACCGTAAGTTGGGGCATCGTCAGCGCTATAGTCGAGTGAGAATTAAAGAAATTTCAGCATAGCCCGGGGATTGAGTCATGGCACATAAGAAAGGTCAGGGATCTTCACGCAACGGACGTGATTCTGAATCTAAAAGACTTGGTGTGAAAGCTACTCATGGCCAGTTCGTAAAGGCGGGAAGTATTATCATCCGTCAGCGTGGCACTAAGTGGCATCCAAGTACTAATGTTGGTCGCGGTAACGATGATACACTATTCGCTTTGGTTGATGGCACAGTGTGCTTCCGTAAAACCAAAAATACGTTGGTATCAGTAGCCCCTCTAGCAGCCTAGTCTGTTCACACTGATAAACTCCTAAGTATTGTTTAATTAAAAGAACATCTTCTTAGGAGTTTTCTTTTTCTTCTATTTAGTATATAGTATTCAATTCTTCTAGGTTTTTTTGTCCTGGAAAATAGTTTGTATCATTTTTCTGATCTTATTTAAAAAGAACATTGATTCTTTTGTAAGGAAATATTTTTAAGGTTCTCTCATGTTTACGGATAAAGTAGTCCTCAAGTTGGAAGCAGGTAAAGGTGGTAACGGTGTTGTTGCTTGGAACCGTGAAAAATATATTCCTAAGGGTGGTCCAGCCGGAGGAGATGGAGGAAAAGGTGGATCGGTTATTATTCGAGCTGATGCACAAATTCATTCTCTCGAGTGGTACCGTCATAAAAAAATCATACAGGCAGAAAATGGTCAGTCTGGAGGCTCAAATTGTTGTCGTGGTAGAAATGGAAAAACAATTGAGTTGAAGGTACCATGTGGGACTCTCATTAAAGATCCATCAAGCGGTGAAATCCTTATGGATATGGTTGATGATGGACAGACTTGGGAGATTTGCCGTGGTGGTACTGGAGGAAAAGGAAACGTTCACTTCAAAACTCCAACCAACCGTGCACCTACTAAATGTACTCCGGGACGTGATGGAGAAGAGATCTCTGTTGAATTTGAATTAAAATTAATCGCTGATGTTGGTTTTGTAGGCTTTCCTAATGCAGGAAAATCTACTTTGATTTCGAAATTAGCAAAAGTCAGAGTAAAAATAGCTCCTTATCCATTTACTACTTTGCGACCAAATTTAGGTATTGTTGAGTTCGCAGATTTTTCACGAATTCTTATTGCTGATATTCCTGGAATTATTCGTGGAGCACATGAAAATAAAGGCTTAGGTTTTGAGTTTCTTAGGCATATAGAAAGAAGCCAAGTTCTTATTTTTGTTGTGGATTTAAGTGGGATAGATGGACGCGATCCTTTAGAAGATTTTCATACCTTACGTAATGAATTACGTAATTACAGTGAAGAAGTAGCAAATAAGCCATTTCTTGTAGCTGTCAATAAAATGGATGAAGAACTTGCTCAAGAAAATTATGAGCGTTTTATCAAAGAGTGTTCTGTTGAAGAAGAGAAGATATTTTCTATGTCAGCCCTTCTTGGTGAAGGAACAGATACGTTCTTAGAATCTATGAGAGAGCTTGTCCAGAAAGACGGCAAGCGCTTCTAGTTGAAATAGCTTTATCAAAGATTTAGATAAACCTGTTTCATAAAATAATTTCCAGAATTTATTAATGGAGCAGGAAAGTCTATGTACACTCCTCCATTAGTTTTTTTAAAATATAATGTTTACTTGCCATGCGAGGAGGAGTCGTTTCGTTATGTGGCACAATAGAAAGTATAAAAAACTTATTCTTTTTTGGGTTGTAGGCCTTTTTTCTCTTCAACCTTATCTTTATGCACTTCCTGATGTACTACTTAGTCTTGATCTTGAAAATCAAAAATTAGTGGAGAGTTCTTGTTTAGAGTACTGGGGTGAAAATTGGGAAAATGAATTTGAAGTATCTGCTTTGAGTGGAGGCCTATCTGGAGCGGGGGTTTTCCGTTTTAAGGGTAAAGAGCAGGATTGTGTTCTTCGAGTTAGTCCCGATTATCTTACAGAACAAGAGTGCATCGATGCAGCAAAGGCTATGGAAGCAGTTGCTAAATTAAATTCAGCTCCTAATGTTTGTTTTTTAAGTCCTGGCGCAAGACTTATGATTATGGAGTTTTTTAAAGGCTCTACTTTACATCCTTATGATTTTAAAGACGAAACTATGCTTACTCGAGTAGCTAGGACTATGGCATCTGTTCATTCTGCCAAAGCTGAAATTGGTTCTAGTGCATTCGATATGTGGTTATCAGGTATTGACTGGTTTGAAAAAGCAAAACAAGAAAATAGACTGAAGATACCAGCTTTTATTGAGGCTTATGATCAATGGAAAGAAGTTACTGATTTGTTGAATAAGTTTCCTCTTGAGAAGGGGGTTTGCCATGGAGATCCCAATAGTCTGAATATTTTGTATACAGATTTAGAGATGAAGCTAATTGATTGGGATTTTGCTTATTCTGGAATTTTGCTAAAAGAGCTTGCTTTTGTATGTAATTTTTACGATTTTTCGCCAGAGCAAGAAAGCATGTTCTTGAGTGTCTATTTAGGTAGAGAAATGAATGCTACTGAAAGATCGCTATTATACATGTGTCGTGTTGTAGGATATCTAGAATTAGCAATGCATTCTTTGCAGTGGTTAGATGATACGGGTAGTACAAATATATCATTTGATTTATGGAATGAGTATTACGACATAATTGATAGCTCTTTTTTCTATGAGCTCGTGGTTGCACATGCTGAGAAAAGACTAGAAATTAACGAAGAATGGAGTCGTAATTATTCTTTAACTTCTTTTAAAAAGTTTATGGAAAGAATAAATTCAGATACATTCCGCAGTCATTGGGATTATCTAAACACTCATTTGCCTCAGTAAACGTATCTCTGAGGCAATTGCTTTCCGTTTAAAGCGTTCCAATGGAAAGTGGCAATGGAGTTATCAGGGTTTTGTACATCGATACGATACACCGGTAGATAAACCTGTTGCCACTTACGTATGGTAAAGTGTTTTCCAAATGCCGCTTGAGCAATTCTCTGTACTTCTTTTATAGAATATTCACCAGATGTACGAATAGCGTGTTTATAAGGCTTGGTAACCAGCCATTGGTTCATATTAGTTTGTGGTGAAACGTCTATTTTAGGCTCCTCGAAGTGGAGACGATAGCGATTACCTTTTTTCACAATGAGATGTTTGTTTTCGCTTGATTGGATTGCTTTCTCTAATTCAGTATCCGATAGTTCAGTGTATTTACTGAGTCCTGGTAAATCCATTCCGTTGCGATGCTGAGCTAATGCATTAAGGATAACAAAATCATTTGCTGTGGCACCTGCTTCTATACAATCTCTAAAGCCGTGCGAACTTTCCCAAGTATTTGTATCTAGAACCATTTCACCATCTTCTAAACTCCATAAAATCATGCTTTCACGAGTCTTGTTTTTATCGTCTAGAAATTTTACTTCCATTAACGCATAGGGGTGAAATTGCAGTATAGGCTCCAAGTAATTATGAAATTCATCTTGAATAAGCTCGTGCTTAAAAGCTTCCATGATTTGATCGCCTGTGTAGCGAGCTTCTAGTGTAAGGAAGTCACCTGCATCAACTTGTCTTTCTATCCAATTTTTTACGTGCTCTATGTTTCTCCAGGTCCAGAAAGAAATTCCCAAAAGACTAATAACAAATACTATAGAAATTATACGTCGCATAGCTACAATTTATGATGATGGTTTTCTTAGCTTTATGCTGCCTGAAATGGGAGCTGTGGATCAAGAGGTTTTTGTTTTTCTGTGCTAAAGATTAGCGATTGGAGATTAAAGTACCTCGAGGGTATAACTTTTCTCTGCGTTTATTTTTTATCAACGCGAGTATAGGAGTATTTAAAATTACTTATGTACTTTGGTGAAAAAGAAGAAGAGGGAAAGAGTAGAGCCCTTGCGCTTTCACAAGGGCCCTGTATAGATCTAGTCTTTCAAAGATAAAAGAAATTCGATGTTATTCTTTGTCTTTTTTAGACGTCCAAGCAAGAGGTTCATGGCGTCAACAGAAGCCAAATCAGCTACAGCTTGGCGAAGAGTGTAGACTTTCTCTAGTTCGCTAGGATGGAAAAGAAGCTCTTCTTTACGTGTACTACTGCGGTTAAAGTCAACAGCAGGGTAAATACGACGATCTGCTAAACGACGATCAAGTACAAGCTCCATGTTACCGGTACCTTTGAACTCTTCAAAGATTACCTCGTCCATACGAGATCCAGTTTCAATCAGAGTTGTAGCGATAATGGTTAAGCTTCCACCTTGTACAAGGTTTCTTGCCGCACCAAAGAAGCGCTTTGGCTTGTGTAAAGCGTTAGCATCCACACCACCAGAAAGAATTTTTCCAGAATGAGGTTGAACGGTGTTGTATGCTCTAGCAAGACGAGTTAAAGAGTCGAGAAGGATCACAACATCGCGACCGTGCTCAACCATTCTGCGGGCCTTTTCAATCACCATTTCAGCAACCTGTACGTGGCGCTCTGGTGGTTCGTCGAAAGTAGAAGCAATGACTTCTCCTTTTACGCTACGAATCATGTCCGTAACTTCTTCTGGGCGCTCGTCAATAAGTAGAACGATAAGCTCCACATCGCCGTTATTTTGTGCAATCGAGTTTGCAATGTCTTGCAAAATCATTGTCTTACCGGTTTTAGGAGGCGCAACAATGAGTCCACGTTGACCTTTACCGATCGGAGCTGCTAAATCAAGTACTCGAGTTGTCATCTGATTTTGGGTTGTTTCCATAACCAGACGTTGATTGGGGTACTCGGGAGTAAGGTTTTCGAACAGAATGCGTTCTCTAGCTTTATCTGGAGCTGCACCGTTGATCTTGTCTACCTTCAGCATAGCAAAGTACTTTTCTTTGTCCTTTGGCGCACGAATAGTACCGCTAACTGTATCACCTTTCTTTAGGTCGAATCGGCGAATTTGAGCTGGTGATACATAAATATCTTCAGCAGAAGGTAGGTAGTTATAGTTAGGTGAGCGAAGAAAGCCAAAGCCATCAGGAAGGATTTCAAGAACCCCTTCTCCGTAGAGAACTTCGTTTCCACGTTCAGAACGAACTTTTACAATTTCAAAAACAAGTTGTGAACGAGTAAGTGATCCAAGATTTTTGACTCCGAGAGTACGTGCATATTGATTCAATTGATCAATATTCATGCGCTGTAATTCAGAGATCTTTGTAATGGTTTCTGTATGCTCAGTGGGGGGGGGCGTCGTTTGTTTAGGGCGATTAACAGCACCTGAATGACGTTCTCGTCGCTGAGGTATCTTCTTGGATTCTACTTTTGTTGCTGTATCTTGTTTCTCTTCAGAACTCATCACAGTATCTGGCTCCTCAATTGGAAGAATCTTTAGAAAGCACTTTAATAAAATGCTTCTTCGTCACCCTCATGTTTCTGAATGGAAAACACGTCTGTTGTTGTTATAGGATGATGAATCAGAAAGATGGTTAAACCTGTTGAAATAATTTGTTTTAATTAATGCTGCCCCTTTTTGAAGGAAGCAGCTTTTTTTATTTGCAGATTTGGTCAAATAGAACAGAGACAGATTCACGAAGCTCTTTCTCTCCGGCATTGTTTATAAGAACAATATCAGCTTTCTGACACTTATATTCTGCAGTAAACTGTCTTGCAGACCTTCGCTCAAACTCCTTTTCATCGTATCCAGTCGATTCAATAAAACGTTGCAAACGAAGTGAAGGGTCGGCATCTACAGTTAGAGTTAAATCAAAATAATTTTGAAAACCGAAAGATTCCTCGGACTCAAATAAAAGCGGCACTTCAGCCACAAATAAAGTATATTTTTCCTCAGAACAGGCTAGCTCGTATTCTTGGCGAACAATTTTCAATACTTCAGGATGCAAAAGTTTTTCTAAACTATCGAGTAAATGTGGATCTTGAAAAACCTTTGCAGCTACTTTTCTACGATCAATCGAATTGTTTGTGAGAATATCAGGGCCTATTAACTCTACAATCTTCTGGCCAACTTGAGTTTCAAGAGACATCAAGCGGTGCACAATCTCATCAGCACTCACGATATACGCGCCTAAATCTTTAAAGATTGAAGTAACTGATGATTTCCCAGAGGAGATAGTACCTGTTATGGCTAATTTCTTTAATATTAACATTCTTTCCAATTCTTGCCAATGGAGACATTAACGACTAAGGGTACTTTTAATTGCATGACATTTTCCATGCGATCTTTAACTGATGCACTTATATCAATTAACTCAAAATCAGGCACTTCAAAAATTAATTCATCATGAATTTGTAAGATCATAGAAGAAAGTTTCTCTTCTTTTCTTAATAATTCATCCATTCGAATCATAGCGACTTTTAAAAGATCGGCAGCTGTTCCTTGAAGTGGGGTATTAATTGCTAAGCGTTCGGCCGCAGCTCGCACTGGTGCATTTCTACTGTTAATGTCAGGAATAAGGCGCTCTCTTCCGTAAAGAGTACTTGCACACCCTGTTTGACGAGCTTCTTCTTTACAGTGCTCTAAAAATTCTCTGACGTGTCCATAACGAGAAAAATAACGTTCGATAAAGTCAGATGCTTCGCTCATGGAACAGCCTATTTCACGAGATAAACCAAAGGCTTGTTGTCCGTATACAATCCCAAAATTTACGGCTTTGGCACGGTACCTTTGCTCTTTGCTTACTTCGCTAAGAGGAACATCAAAAACTTTTGATGCGGTGTAGGCGTGGATGTCTTGTCCATCCTGAAAAGCTTGGATTAGGCTAGGGTCTTGTGACATATGAGCAAGCAGCCTGAGCTCGATTTGTGAGTAATCGGCAGCAAGAAAGCTATAACCTTTTTTCTCAGGACGAAAACACTCCCGGATTCTACGCCCCATTTCAGATCGTATAGGAATATTTTGTAAATTAGGGTCATGACACGATAAACGACCTGTAGCAGCAGTCGATTGACTAAATGAACAGTGAATGCGGTGAGTTTCTGGATGTATATCGTGTGTTAAACTTTCGGTATAAGTAGAGCGCAGTTTTTCCAGCTGTCTATACTCTAACATTTGTTCGATAATAGGATGCTCGCCTTTTAACGCTTCAAGTACGCTGGCATCGGTAGAACGTCCCGTTTTTGTTTTTCGAATAACTTTTAGACCTAGCTTATCAAATAGAATATCTGCAAGTTGCTTAGGCGAGTTCAAGTTAAAGCTTTCCCCAGCAATCTCATGGATGGATTGTTCGAGATTCTCTAGAGTACTTGCTAGTGTTTTATGAAGAGTTTCTAAGCAAACTGCATCTAAAAATATTCCTGTGCGCTCCATCTGCATAAGAATACGTAAGAGAGGAAGCTCCACTTTATACAATAAATCACTCAACTTACGTCCACGAATATCAAGTTCAAGCTCTTTACGTAGTCGCAAGGTATAGTCAACATCTTCACAACAATAATCAGCAACTTGTTGTATCGGCACATCTCTCATGCTAATGATTTTTTTGCCTTTGCCGATCAAATCTGAGATAGGTGTTTTCTCTTTATCAAAATACTGCATAGCGAGATGGTCTAATGAATGACGGTGGCTATGAGAATTAAGTAAATAAGAGGCTAGCATTGTGTCAAAATCAATAGATGAAAGATCTAAACCGTGATTTTTGAGGACATGTAAATCATATTTGATGTTATGCCCGTAAAAGCTGTGCTGAGAAGATTCAAATAAAGGACGAAATTTATCAAGAACATAGTCTAAAGTAAGTTGACCGTTTACTGGTACATACCAAGCTTCTCCCTCTTTTACACAAAATCCCATGCCGACTAAACGGGCTGTTCGAGGATGGAGAGAGTCTGTTTCAGTATCAAAACAAATAGAAGATTCTTTTTGGAGAATCGATAAGAGTTTCTCAAGCTCTTCTTCTGTATCAACCAAATGATAGTTTACAGTTTCTGTCTCTATCTCAGGAGCAGGAGCATCTTCTTCGAGAGAATCCGTTTCGAGTTCGTACTCTTTCACTAAAGATTTAAAACCCATTTCCTTGTAGAAATCAACAAGAGGAATACCATACTTGTTTGTAGAAAGAGTGAAAAAATTCCAATCTTTTGGGAACTCAACTGATAGATCAAGAGTCACTAGCTTACGACTTAATAAAGCGAGGTCTTTTTTCTCTTTGAGTGTTTCTTGCTTCTTTTTACCTGATACAGATTCAGGAGAAGCAAGAATCTTATCTAATGTTCCAAACTCTTGTAAGAGCTTAGTTGCTGTTTTAGGACCAAAACCAGGAAGACCAGGTACGTTATCAGAGGCATCTCCAGTCATTGATAACCAGTCGATAATTTGCTCTGGTTTTATCCCATATAACTCTTCCACTTTTTCAGGGGTGATCAAGCGGTTGTTTTTATGAGTGTGGAGCATGTGAATTTGATCATCAACTAACTGACATAGGTCTTTATCACTGCTACACAATAGAACTTCACAGTCATCTTTAGCTGCCCATCGAGCAACGCTAGCCATCGTATCATCAGCCTCTACTCCTGAAGCTTTAAGCAAAGGAAGACCTAATAATTCGCAAAACTGCTCTGCTAAATTGATCTGTTCCGGTAAGTCTTCCGGAATAGGGCTACGCTGAATTTTGTACTGTTCATAAAGCTCTAAACGACTAGCTTTATTATTTCGGGCATCAAACACAACACAGAGGTGTTTAGGGTCAAAATCTTGCAAAATTTTTAACATTGCTCGGATAAATCCGTACAATGCATTTGTACTTTGTCCTTTAGAATTATTCATTCCAGGCAAAGCATAATAAGCCCGAAACAAGTATCCGGATGCGTCAATTAAATAAAGCTTTTTCATGAATACAACTTGTTGTAGAAATGCCCCGCACTATGGCAGGGCATGTATTATACTTATTGTGCGAGAAACATAGATTGAGCCTTCTCTAAACCATGTTCAATGGAAGGACTCAATTGCAATTCATGTTTAATCGTACGGTTTTCAAAAGGTGACTGCTCGCCAAATAAATTACTTACCCAAGCTTGAGGTTGGAGTTCAACCACCTGGTAGTCTTTCTTCTCTAATCCAGCAGCAACGATAAGCTCGTATAAAGCTTCTTCTCGAGATAGATTACTGCCGTCAAGAAAGCCGTAATCTTCTGCTTCTTTTGCAGAAAAGACTTTAGCCCCATATTCAGAAATTAACTTTTCACGGTCGATTTTAGGACGAGAAGATGAGATGATATCAACAAAAAGATCATAAAAGTAGTTTGTAATATCTTGAATCACTGTTTCCTCACCCTCTTTCCAAGGACGAGTAGGATTCATCATATCTTTCCCTTTTCCAGCAGTAATCGTCTTTGTCTTTATACCAAAACGCTCTAACGGCTCGCTAATGTTGATAAAAGGCATCAAACTTGTTACTCCAACACTACCAACGAGACCTGCAGGACCTGAATAAATTTTGTCAGCTGCAGCAGCAACGTAAATACCACCTGAAGCAGCCATACCATCAACATATGCATAAACTGGAATGTTGTGCTTCTCTTTGTAATGCTTAATCGCTCGGTAAATGCCATCTGAATCAAGAACACTGCCGCCAGGAGAGTTAATGCGGAGTAAGATCGCTTTAATTCTTCCTTTTTTAAAGGAACCTTCAGTAGATTCTTGAAGTAAATTTTTTATTTTTGACGTGTTTAAAGCTGGCCCACCAATCGGACCTTCAATGTTAATTTGAAGAATCAACGGACTCACATGATCAAATGGACGTCGTGTCTCATCATGATTCGTTAAAACCTTAGGCTGATGAGTAGCGGGTATCTCTCTTTGTCCAGATGATGCTAAAAATGAAATAAGTAAAACGACAGGAATAATACCAGCACCAATTCCAAGCACCGTGCATAAACCGACGAAAAATGAACGAATAGATGTAGAAAAAATAGACTCTTGAGCAATTTTCATAAAATAATTAACCCTTTTCATTCTTTCACTAACGAAAGATATGAGGTAGCTTCCTAAGAAAACTACAGTTCTCCACAGACACAAAACCACAAAACGTAAAGAGCTTTTGTGTCGCAGCTATTTCTTGATGTTTACCAGTCTAGTGAAAAGCACGTTTATTTTGTATGCACTTCTGTAGATTTACTGAGGAATTCTTGTTACTGTGTGTGTAAATGGACAGAAAGTTGTAGATGACGTTAAATATGCAATAAGGACCTAGTTACTTAATTTAGGTTAGAGAATAAGAAATAAATTTAAACTAAATAAGCCGCTAATTGAACTATGTGGCTCTTACTGAGTGTTTCTGCATGGAAGAAGATATAAACGATGTACAAAGTCAAGTAGATGAAAGTGTAAAGGCTGGTTTAGCGAAAGTTGGTGAATTTGCTGGCGAAGGAAATAATTGGCTCTTTCAAGTAACTATTGGTGCCTTGTGTTTGATGGCATTATTGATTTTTATTCGTTTAGTACTAGGGTTTTTGCAAAAACGACTTGGAAAGAGTGAAAGCTACTGGAATCGCGATTTATTTTTTCTTTTACGTCTACCTTTAAGTACAGCTTTATGGTTGGTTGGGTCCAGTTATTTACTTGAGATTCTCTTGATTCAGTTTGAGTTTCCTCTAAGAATTTCTTATTTTGCACAATTTCGTAATGTTGTGACGATTGTGTGTATGGCGTGGTTCGTACTGTCATACATAAGAAGAGTACGCTTGCTTATTATCAGAGATATTTTCCGCGGTACTTTGGAAATGGAGCGGGGAAAAGTTGATGCTATGGCTAAACTTGCGAGCATCTTCATTTTCGTTGTTACAGGTCTTCTTGTTCTAGATGCTTTAGGTTTACATATTAGCGCGCTACTTGCAGTTGGAGGGGTTGGTGGTATCGCGGTGGCTTTTGCTGCTCAAGATGTTGTTGCAAACTTTTTTGGAGGCTTAATGATTCATATCACTCAACCTTTTAGTATAGGGGATTGGATCAACTCACCAGAACGTTCTTTTGAAGGGACTGTTGAAGAAATTGGTTGGTATGCAACACGTATCAGAAGTTTTGATAAACGCCCTATTTATGTTCCCAATGCAGTATTTCCTAAAGTATTACTGGTAAACCCTTCACGTATGCTCAATCGTAGAATTCGAGAGCATATTACCTTAAGATACCAGGATATACCAAAAGTCCGTGCGATCGTGACCGATATAGAAAATATGTTGAAAGAGCACTCGGAAATCGATAAAGATCAAGCTTTAATGGTCTATATGGATCGTTTTGCCGATTATTCGGTAGATATTTTGGTTTATACGTTTACTATTAGCACACGCTGGGCTGAATGGCTACGTATCAAGCAAGATGTGCTACTCAAAATAGCAGATATCGTAGAAAAACACGGTGCGGGGTTTGCTTTCCCTACAAGTACTGTAGAAGTTCCTGAGGGATTGAACCTTCAGGTTCAAAAAGGCTTCGGAATGGAGAAAGATCCTGATTTCCAGGACTCTCACGGAGAAAAAACATGACACTACTAGCGGGGGAAACCAGGGAAAGCGGAGTGTAATCTCCTCTCCTCAGTCGAAGGCTTGTTGAGAGAGCTAGCTGTGGTTTGCTCAGAACCTACCGTTTTTATGGACCCAAGCTTCCTGCTAGTAGTGTCACGCTTATACTGTCGGCATCTTCTTATGCTTTCTTAAGGGCTTTATTCATTATTTAGGTGTTTACTTGAATTTTAATTAATACTAGATTACTATGTTATTTGTTCTTATTCATATAGAAAAATTTGAATGGATACTCTGTTAGCACTTGTACACGAAAATGCTATTTATGCTCACTGGATCTGTTTTTTTGCTCTTTTGTTAGCAGGATTCAATTTTCCGATTAGCGAAGATTTAATTGTGATAACTGGCGGAGTGTTAGCTAGTACTGTTATTCCCGAGTACACCTTCAAACTCTATTTATTTATCTATTTAGGTGCTGTAATATCCGACTGGGAAGCGTATGCTTTGGGACGCTTTTTAGGGACGCGTATTTTAGAAATATCTTGGTTACGTCCCATATTTCGAAGGCGGCGAGTTCGGCGTTTAAATTATTTTTACCACCATTATGGGATATGGACTTTATTCTTTGGCCGTTTTATTCCATTTGGTGTACGAAACGGCTTGTTTATGACTGCAGGTATGGGGCGTATGCCGTTTATTCGCTTCGTATTAGCTGATGGTTTATCTTGTTTTCTAGGTAGCAGTCTACTCTTTAGTCTGGCATATTCTTTTGGGCAAAACCATGAGGTCTTAGAATCCTACCTTCAAACATTTAATTTTATGATTTTCTTTGTTACTATTGCAGGGGTGGTCATTGGGGGTGTTTATCTACGGCGTTATTGGCGAAGTAGGTTAAAAAATACTTCTAAGTCATAATATATGGAAGTTATTGAAATAAAATTTTTTCTGTAAAAACAAAAAGAAGTATTGCTTGATGTTTTTAGAGAATAGCTTGAAGGAAGAGTCTACAGAGAGATGATGACAAAGCATACGGAACATAAGCTGGGTGACATGCAGTTGTGATGGTGGATAAAATTTGGACATTTCCTAATATATTATCGCTTTTAAGGGCTCCATTAGCATTTCTTTTGCTGATTCCTGATACTGGTGTGCGTTTATGTGTGATTGTCTTAGCGATGATTACAGATGCATTAGATGGGTATTTAGCTCGGACTTTACGCTGTGTGAGTCCTATTGGAACAATTGTAGATCCTCTAATGGATCGATTTTTTGTATTATTTGCTCTTGGCATTTTTCTTACAGAGCACCACCTAACAAGTGACCAAATTCTTGCTATGATCTCGCGAGATATGGCGATTTGTCTATTTGGACTTTATCTTGGGGTAAGTGGTACTTGGGGTTATTATCGTTTTCAAGCCATATGGTGTGGAAAAATTACAACAACTCTTCAGTTTCTCGTATTAATAGCTTTGACTCAAGGTTATCCTGTTCCTCAATATGTATTTTCGGGGTTTGTTGTATTAGGAATGCTAGCCCTAGGAGAGCTAGCACTGATTTATCGGCATACGGTCGCAAAGCGTATTAGTTAAAGCTTGGTTGCTTAGATAAAGCTTCGATACCGGGTAAATTACCAAATTCGATAAATTCTAAAGAAGCACCTCCACCAGTTGATATATGATCAAAACTGTCATGGAAACCTGTAGCTTGGATAGCAGCTACAGAGTCACCACCACCCACGATGGTTTGTGCTGAAGACTGGGCTAGTTCTTTGGTAATCGCAAAGGTTCCCTTAGCAAACTGAGGGAACTCAAATACCCCCATAGGGCCATTCCAAAGTACAGTTTTAGCTTTCTTAAGGGAGTAAGAAAAAATTTCAATACTTTTTGGTCCTATATCTAAACCTTGCCAGGTACGCGGTATTCCCTCTTCTATTTCAATAGTGCGAGTATCTGCCTCATTACTAAATGTATTTGCAATGACAAGATCACGAGGCAAAATAAGCTCGGTATTTTCACTTTTACAAAGAGTGATGACTTCTTTGGCTTCATCTAAGAACTCTTCTTCAAATAAAGAGTCACCAATTTCATAGCCTAAAACTTTTAAAAAAGTAAAAGCCATCCCACCTCCGATGATGAGGGCATCAGCATGTTTTACTAGGGACTTCAAGACACCAATTTTAGAAGAAACCTTTGCTCCTCCTATAAGAGCAAAAAAGGGACGCTCTGGGTTTTTTACTAATGGGCTTAAATGTCTGATCTCTTTTTCCATTAAAAGACCCGCAACAGAATGTCCAGGAAAATAGCTTGTGATAGGAACAATTGATGAGTGAGCTCGGTGAGCTGAACCAAAGGCATCGTTAACATATACTTCGCCTAAACTTGCTAATTCTTTAGCAAAATTGAGGTCAGATTCAGGTTTTTCTTCAGCATGATGAAAACGAAGGTTTTCTAAGAGGAGAATAGCGCCTACTTGAAGGTTTTCTGCTAATTGTTTTGTCTTCGAGCCAACACAGTCTGCAGCAAAGATAACTGGAGAACCCAAAATTTCTTGGAGACGTTGTGCGCACGGTTGGAGACTATTTTTGAGATTTTTCTTTCCTTTTGGACGTCCATGATGACTCATTAAAATAAGAGAAGCACCTTGGTCAAGAATATAGCGGATGGTAGGTATGGCAGCTTGGATGCGTGCATCATCCCTAATGTTTCCTTCTTCATCCATAGGGACATTAAAATCGACTCGCACTAAAACCTTTTTTCCCTGTAAATCGATATCGCGTATTGATAGATATTGTTCCATAAAGCTATCACCTTGTGATTAAGTTAGAATATAAATAAGTTTAGGCAGTGAAAAATTTCTTGTGTACCATAGAATCAAACTGCTTGAAACGATAAGGAAAAACCGTGAAAAACCTAGCTGATTTACGCAGAGAATATGAAAAACCTCCATTACACAAGAGTGACCTGAATAAGAGCCCAGTATCCCAATTTGAAATATGGCTAGAGGAAGCGAAAGCTATAGGGGAGTGTGAAGCGAATGCTATGACGTTATCAACGGTTTCTTTAAATGGAGAAGTTTCCGCACGAGTAGTTCTTTTAAAAATGATTAGTCCTTCAGGTACTTTACAGTTCTATACCAACTATGGCAGTAGAAAAAGTGAAGATATTGAGGGCAATCCAAGAGTCAGCTTAAATTTTTGGTGGCCTTTGTCTATGCGACAGGTAAGAATCAATGGTATTGCTTCTAAATTGAGTAATGATGAGTCCCGTAAATATTTTCAAGAGCGGCCAAGAAATGCACAAATTGGTGCTTGGGCTTCAAAACAAAGTCAGTTGCTGAAATCACGAGAGCTACTCGAAGATTTCTATCTGAGAACTGCAAAACGCTTCGAAGGGAAAGAAGTATCTATGCCTCCATTTTGGGGAGGATATGAAGTGAAAGCTAAAAGTTGGGAGTTTTGGCAAGGACAATCATGCCGTCTACACGACCGTTTTTTGTATACAGAAGAAGCGGAAACTTTATGGAGAATAGAACGTTTGTTTCCTTAGTTTTTAGATACTTCAAGTTTAGGTGGAGTGAGGCGTAGTTGTTTCTGTGCTGCTTGTAAATAGTATCGCGCTACGGCATCTTCTGGAGTTTTCTCTATAATAGAGCGGAATAAGGCTTCAGCTTCATTGATATTTTCAGATAAGTAAGCTTCTAATGCTTCAGCAAATTGAGGTTTGTATTTTTGTTTTGCTAAACGTAAGGTATCAGAATCTGCATTAAATACTTCGTATAAACGAATACTACTTGATCGACCTTTTACAGGTAGTTCTCCTACATATCGTAGTAAAAATGGATGATCAGTATTCAACTGCCTTACAACTTCATCTGTTATAAGAAGTTGGCAGCCAAGTATTTTAGTTAATCCTTCTACGTGTGAGGCTACGTTAACAGAGTCACTCAATACAGTATTTTGCATACGAGTTTGGTCACCAACAGTACCTAGCTCAACAGGACCAAAATTAATGCCAATACCAATATCTATTGGAGGAAAACCTGCTCGTTCTCGGCCACTGTTATATTCTTTCAAACGCTTTAACATACCAACAGCAGCATGAACCGATGACTCTTTCGAATGAGGAAAAATAGCCATGATAGCATCGCCCATATAGCTATCAATAATTCCTTTATTATTCCGTAATATAGGAGCCATTTGGTTTAAAAAAGAGTTAATAAAGCGAAATGTTTCTTGGGCACTCATTGTTTCTGCAAGTGTCGTAAAGCTGCGAATATCTGTAAATAATACAGCAAGATCTAGACTCGCGTTATCTCCAAGCTGTACATCTATAATATTTTTATGTCCCAGGAGACGTAAGAAACCAGATGGTACAAAGCGTTGATAGGCTTGAGTTGTCTTTTCTAGCTCTGCATAAGAGGCTTGTAGTTGTTGTGTTTGAATATACTGTAAGGCCATATACAAAGCTAAACTAACTAAGGTAAAAGCAAGTACAGCTAAGCCAGGAAGTAGATTGCTAATTACAAGTAGTTTATCAATGTTATCTTGAACAGAGACACAATAAACACGGTATTCTTCAGATGTACTGCTACGTTTGATTGTGTAATAAAGAGTGATATTCTTGTTTCCCCAAGCATAGCGTACAGAACCGATATAACGTTGAGTTAGAGAAGCATTTCTTAGAATATCTTCAATTGTATGTGAACTATGATTTGTAAAATCAATGATAGCATCGTCGTTAATTCTACGAGAGATATCACTGCCAGCTCCTTGCATAACCTCAGCTAACATCGTTTTATTATCGTTGCTTAGCTGTTCATAGTCTTCGTAGTTGAGAATGATAATAGCTTGTTGTAGGAGCTTTTTTATGTCGCTATAGCCAGGAATAATTGGCAAGCCTTCGTCGGGCCAGACTTTAATAGCATACTCTGCACTTCTTTTTTTGCCATCTTCATGCTCTTGGCCACTATATTCGAGTAAGGTACCCATGGCTTGGATAGAAAGAGGTGCTTTGTTGAATTCATATCTTACTAAGTTAGAAAACCATAGCAATTCTATCAGTAGAAGAAAGCTACCGATACACAGAATGACGACAGTTTTACTAAATTGGGCATTAAAAATTTGCATGATAAAGAGTCCCGCACCATAAGTCCCAATTACCATGTCAAGAATATTCTTTCAAATTAGAATACTTGTTTTTATCAATATATCAATTTACAAAAAGCTCGAATAGATAAACTTAAGTAAGAGCAGGCGAAGATGTATAGGTTTTTACATTTTCTTCGCGTTCTGCTTTATTTGTACAAACAAGAGATGCAAAGTACTCGTGTATAAATGTTTGTTCGCCTAATTCTGGATGGATACTGCTAGCCAAACAATTCTTATACTGAACAATGATAGGATCCTTCCCTCTTCGTGCTAAGACCTTTACGTCGGAAGAGTGTTCATGAATTTTTGGTGCACGAATAAAAATAGCTTCTAAAGTTTGAGCTTCTTGATCGGGTAGCTCCACGATTAAAGGTGCTGCAAAAGATTCGCTTTGGCGTCCATATGCGTTTCGTTGTACGGACATAGGAATAAGGCCTAAGGTTTTTACATCGTGAGATGTGCTGTTTTCCGACAACAAAATCATTCCAGCACAAGTTCCAAATATAGGATAGCTTTTGCCAAATTCACATAAAGCATCGTGCATATTCATGAAGGCAATTTGTCGAACGAGAGTAGTGCTTTCTCCTCCAGGAATAATCAATCCATCACAAGCATGAAGTTGTTCTGCATTGCGAACTTCTATTGATGGAATGCCTAATTTTTTTAGCATGTTGATGTGGCAGCTAAAGGCGCCCTGCAAAGCAAGGACGCCAATCATAATAGGATGACTCACTATTCGCTCCGTAAAGCAAGACGCTCATGTTCTTCTAGTTGGTCCATACCAATACCAACCATAGCTTCACCAATGTTGCGAGAAGCTTCAAGAACAATTTCTGGATTATTATAGTGAGTTACAGCTTGAACAATAGCCTTAGCACGCTTTTCAGGGTTGTTAGACTTGAAAATACCCGATCCAACAAAGACAGATTCAGCACCTAATTGCATCATAAGAGCAGCGTCAGCTGGAGTAGCAACGCCACCAGCAGAGAAATTAGGAACAGGTAGTTTACCTGTTCGAGCAACTTCTTCTACTAGATGATAAGGAGCGCCGAGTTCTTTCGCTTCTGTCATAAGTTCTGCAGGGTCCATTGCAGCTAAGATACGAATTCCACCCTGAATGCTGCGCATATGTCTTACAGCTTCCACGATGTCGCCTGTTCCAGCTTCACCTTTTGTACGAATAAGTGCAGCCCCTTCACCGATGCGACGTAGAGCTTCTCCTAGATTGCGACATCCGCAAACAAATGGAGTAGCGAAAGACTTTTTATCGATGTGGTTGTAGTCGTCAGCAATAGTAAGAACTTCGCTTTCATCGATGAAGTCTACTTTAAGAGCCTCTAAAATCTGTGCTTCAGCAAAATGACCGATGCGGCACTTAGCCATTACAGGAATTGATACAACTTCTTGAATAGATTGAATCAGTTCAGGTGGAGACATGCGAGCAACGCCGCCAGAAGCACGAATATCAGCAGGAATACGTTCAAGAGCCATGACAGCTACAGCGCCTGCTTCTTCAGCAATCTTCGCTTGTTCAGGTGTCACAACATCCATAATGACTCCGCCACGTAGCATCTTGGCAAGTCCAATTTTAATATCGAGTGATGCAGCTGTTTTGCTTGGGTTTTCCATTCTGAATACCTCCCAGAAGATAGAATTGAGTCAGGCTATTATATGACCTTTAAGCTTTACGATCTCTACTAAAGATTATGAAAGGGATTAGTTGCTTGAGTAAACAAACCGCCTTTTTTTCGCTTCTTTAACTCTGAACGAATAGAGAAAAGAAGGTCATTGTCAAAATCTTTATTGGCGGCCCATTTCAAGTAGTCGGTGGGAATATCAGAAAAAAGACGGCCTTTATGCTTGCCAAGAGGCATATTTTTTAAACGAACAGGTTTAGAGAGAATTTTTTCTACTTCCTGTACAGTTTTGTAGTTTCGACAAAGTTGCTTGAATACTTCTACATTGACAATCACATCAGACATCGCCCGATGAGCTCCCTCAGCAGGAATATTAAAGTGCTTGCGCAGCTCTTCAAGAGAATTAATTGGAGAGCGGCCATAGTAGCGAGCTAAACGGAGAGTGTCAAAAAAATTTTGGTTTGCGAGATTACATGGTATATCATGGCGCTTAGCTGCATTTGCAATAAGCTGAAGATCGAACAATACTCCGTGCCCAACAACCGTAGCTGACCCAATAAAATCAATCAATTCAGGAAGAATCGTTTTGATTTTAGGTTTACCTTCTACCATTTCTTCCGTGATGTGATGAATAGCCATTGATTCAGCTGGAATTGGCACTCCAGGATCAACTAACGTTTCATAGCGATCGATAATTTCATCAAAGGTAAAGTGAACGGCAGCGACTTCAATAATATGGTCAGTCTCTGGGTCCAATCCCGTACTTTCGCAGTCTACACATACAAAAGTTTCTTTTCTAAGAATGCCCATATTCTAAACCAGTTGTGTTATGTAGTTGAATTTTGATCATTTATAGCGTCATTAATCATTCCGATTAAAGGCTTCCTTCCCAAGTTTTCCTGGGTAGAATAGAGTACGTGAGAACTGTCTTCTAGGTCAAGCTGCTGGAGAATACTTTTAATGCGCTTAGGACGTTCAGACTTGCTGATTTTATCGGCTTTAGTAAAAACCAAAATCATTCGTTTTCCACTATCTTGAAGCCAAGCAAGAAACTGCTTATCTTCTTCAGTTGGGTCTCTACGAACATCTAATAAAAATAAAATAAGTTGAAGCGACAAACGTGCTTCTAAATAGTCTTGAATCATTCTTCCCCAGTGCACCTTCATTTTTTTAGGTACACGAGCAAATCCGTATCCTGGTAAATCAGCGACAGCAAGCTGCTGGTCAACAGTGAAAAAATTGATCAGCTGAGTTTTTCCAGGAGTAGCAGAGGTTTTAACAAGATTTTTTCTTTGGAAAAGATGATTCAGTAAACTAGATTTACCTACATTCGAACGACCTGCAACAGCAAGCTCAGGCATCCAACGATTACCACGAGAAAATAGCTCTGGATACTGCTCTGTTTTATTTGCAGAAGTTATGAAGTCTGCTTGACGGAAAGGAATTGATCCCATGTTACATTGGCCTCTTGATCTGGATGTTTCGCCGTCCGTCAGCACAATGACAAACAGAAATATGAATACAATCTT
The DNA here is from genome assembly GCA_002709385.1 of Waddliaceae bacterium. Classification (GTDB taxonomy): domain Bacteria; phylum Chlamydiota; class Chlamydiia; order Chlamydiales. Next base: position 68,395 of record PAQS01000036.1, on the reverse strand, counting down.
CAGGAGCGAGGTCTTCTAAACGTTCAGCCCACTCTATGCATACAATTGATTCTTGAGTAAAAGTTTCATCAAATCCCATCGCGAAGAATTCTTCTGCAGAAGAGAGGCGGTAGAGGTCAAAGTGATATACTGAAGTCGGACCGTGATATTCGTTCATATAGATGAAAGTAGGACTATTGACTTCTTCTTCAAGACAATGAGTCAGTTCAGAAATCAAACCCTTCATAAAAGTTGTTTTCCCAGCTCCTAAATCGCCAGAAAAGCAAATAACAGAGCCCGCCTCTAAAGTGCGGGCAAAAGAACGTCCTAAAGAAATCGTTTCTTCATGAGATTTAGAGAAAAATTCTTCTATGCATCCTTGCACATGACGTTCTTCCATGAATTGTTATTCTTCCTCGCCATCAATCCATTGTTCAACGTATGGCATGAATTCTTCGTAATCAGCTAATGCTTCAACAAAAGAGGTAAGTTTTTCTGTAGATAAATGTTCTTTGATAAAAGCTAAAAACTTATCTTCAATTTGGAAGCGATTTTGATTTTGAACTTCAACTAAAGAAAGTCTTTTTAGGTAATTTTTTTGAAAATCGGCAACAACAGCCTTTCGAGTACTAAAAAGCTTTCCACTTAAAGCAGAAGAATAGACGACTTTCGTAATTCCTTTACCTTTTTTATGCTGGTCTTTATCTGCATAACCCTTGATTACTTCAGGATCTTCAGAAACATAAAACCTTTTTACACGAAGACCGCCAACACGCTCAGTGTTTTCTGGACACTTCGATACCCAATCATAAATGGCATCTTGAGGGTTAGGGTGTGTGTTATCACCAAAAACTTTACCTGAAAATGGACAGATATAAATGCGAGAAGTCTCTTCGTTAACAGAAGGCGCATAGTATCCAATCTTAATTTCTGTTTCTTTCCATAGACGATTTTCTCCTTCCAAAACACGCACGACTTCGTCCGAGTCTCGGTAGATCATCTTAGACTGAGGAAACACCACTGGATGTAAACCATACAACTGCTCAAGAAAATATAAATAAACGTTAACCAACTCAGGATTACGAGAGGCTTTCAAATATTTAGATAGGGAAGAGCGAGTCTTTTCTGGAATGACAATTGCTGCCATTTTAGTAGCCTCATAGTTTTACGTGAAAGGACAGACGATTACAAATTCATTGAAATAATTAACTTAGCTTGTAATACCTTATTAATCAAGTGAATTTTGATCAAATGACTAGGTAGAAATAGTCTATTTGCTTAAATGTAAAACATGATTTTTTTTTATAAACTGACACTTTTATGAGAATTCTGAGCAGATTGACTCCAAATAAAATAAAAATTATCATACCGAAAACTTTTTGCTGCCCAGACCTAAGCATTTATAGGTGTTGAATCCAAGCAGTAGTAGTTTAATATAGCATAATGGGCAGAATACAGTTATTCTGGTAAATGCGGAATTAAAATCAGTCTCTTTATGTTATAGCGGTTTGCCGCCCATCAATGAACATATGACAAGGTAGAAATATATGGCGATCGAGATTCGAGAAATCGATGTTGACGGATATGAAATAGTTATTGAAGGGAAAAATCAAGAAGTTGGTTTACACTGCTTGATTGCTGTCCATAGTACTGCTCTTGGCCCGGCTTTGGGAGGAACTCGTATTTATCCTTATACATCGTTTGACGAAGCTCTTACTGATGTTCTCCGTTTATCAAAAGGAATGACGTACAAATCAGCTATGGCTGAAATTGGTTTAGGGGGAGGAAAGAGTGTAATCATCGCTGATCCTAAGACACAAAAAACCCCAGAATTACTCATGGCATTTGGAGAAGTTGTTGATTCTCTTAAAGGGAAGTACGTTTGTGCAGAAGATATGGGCTCTAATCCAGACGATTTAGCTTGTGTTTCTAAAACAACACCGTATGTAGCAGCATTAGAAGGTGACACAGGTAGTGGTGATCCAAGCCCATTTACTGCTTGGGGAGTTTTTCGAGGAATTCAAGCGGTATGCCGTGAGTTATGGCATAGTGATTTAATTCGTGGTAAACGAATTGCTATTCAAGGGCTAGGTCATGTTGGCTATGTACTGGCAGAGCATTTATTTTGGCATGGCGCAGAACTTATTGTTTGCGATCCTCATACAGAAAGTTGCGAAAAAGCCAAGCACTACCTAGGAGCAGAAGTAGTTGGTTTGGATGAGATTTTATCGGTAGAATGTGACATTCTTGCTCCTTGTGCTATTGGAGGAGTCATCAATGACCAATCGATAGAAAAACTTCGTTGTTCTGCTATTGCAGGGGCTGCAAATAATCTTCTTTTGAATCCTGAGCATGATCAAGTTCTAGCTGATAAAGGAATTCTTTATGCTCCAGATTATGTCATCAACGCAGGTGGAGTCATCAATGCAGCGATGGAATTTGAGCAAGGAGGCTACAACGCTCGAAATTCACGCAACAAGGTTAGTAGGCTTTATCGTGTATTGATGTCTGTTTTTGGCTTAGCTCAACAGAAACAAATCCCCACAGGCCAAGCAGCTAATTGTTTAGCTGAGTATAAAATGAGTAATGCAATTGGAAAGCGAATGGCTGCTTTACCTCTCATGCGCTAGTTTTACAAAGATTCATTTGTAGGCTTTTAGCCTACAAATGAATCTTATTAGGTAGCTGTAAATGCAAGCTATGATGTTTTTCTATCTTTCTAGATTTTTTTATTCTCTTTTTTAGAATTTTATCACTTACTTCGTGTATTTCATCGATAAGCAAAGGATTTTTTACATCAGCAATAAAAATAACACTGCTTTCAATTTTTTTATTTAACACTTTGAGTTTTTCTAGACATTGAGAAATACATGTGTTTTTTCCATTCTCTTTCTCCAAAGGGTTATCTTTCCGAAACTCTTCAATGACTTTTCTGCTCATTGCAACTTTGTATTTTTGATAGAGAGCTTTTCCTAAAAAACCTCTTAGCCAACAAGAAATAGCTTTATACCAACATGTACCAAATCGTTGAGGTCTATGTTGACGTCCCCACTTGCGATTATGCCCGTTATACAAATGATGACGAATATGATTATAGGTTGTGGATATGGAACAGTTTAAATTATGTGTGCGCATTTGAAGAAGAGCTAAAAGAAAACTAGGATTTAGCTGTTTGAGCTCTAGGGAATGATAGATGCGTTCTCTATATCCAAAAGAGGGTAGTGAATGACTATGAAGAGAAAAAACATGTTTATGGTTTTCATCTATTCCTGAACCTGTATTTGTGATCTTAAATTGATATAGTCCGTCACTTTGTCGGGATATCTCATAAAGGATTTCGTGTCCTTCCACTTCTTCTGAAGGAATTTTTGTTACATATTCACGTAGATTGAATTGCTCACGGTTACAATTCCCTCCGCTAATTAAGTAAGTTGAAGGCTCTTTTTTATTTGGTAGTGGTAGTCTTTGTAGGTCTTTGAATATATGAATCGATAATGCTATTAAATATTCGTTTGGTTGTTTGTAACTTGTTTCTTCAGAGATAAAATGGAGGCGGCGAAGAATCAGTAAAGCTTCTTCTATTTTTTTTGTATCGTGCGCTCCAAGACTCTTTAGTTTTGAAAAAGTTTCTAATTGTTCACGAAAGTGAAGAAGTCCATATGTAGAATTACTAGCCGAGTCAAGTAAATGGATATTCGATTTTCCACATAGTGCAGCGTAGGCTATGCGGTTTTTTGTATCTCTTGTGATATCTATATCATAAGTAGGGTAGGAATCAGTCCAACTTCCTGAAGAAGTGTTAAAATCAAGAATATAATTAGGGTTTTGTAAAAAATTAAAAACTTGTCGATGGCGATAGAAATCTTGCAAAGAGCAATAATGGACCTGTGTTTTCCGGGATTTGACGTTACTATAAGTTTTTTCTATACGCTTTGATAGAAGAACGAAAGATGGATATTTCTGAATTTGTGAAAAGCTTTTTGCTTTAGGTAATATATTAGTAAGTAAAGAACTACATTCTAAATTTAATTGTTGAACTTCTTTCATAAGGCTAGGTTCAGATGTTTTATCTTGCAAGCTCTTGAAAATTTTTTTGCAGAATTGTAATGGGAGAAATTTTTCAAATTTTTTGTGAAGGTTGTTTTTCTTTGTAACTTGAGCGCTGTGAATCAGTGGCTCTGTAACGAGGGGTGAAATTGATATGGTCATGATTTGAGCTCAATTAGGCAAAATCGAAGCTTATAGTAGTTTGAACTTCAAAGATCAATGAAAAGCCGTTGCCTTGTTTTTTAGCATAACGCTTGCTAAAATATGACTTTTCTCCATGGATTTACTTAGGTTTTAGTGCGTGTATACAGTCATAGATATTCTTAAAAAAACATTTCAAAGATCTATTATCGAGTCTTTTCCTGATTTAGCCAGTGATGGAGGAGTGATCGACGCTGAAATTACTCGGAGTACACAAAGTAAATTCGGTCATTACCAGTTTAATGGTGCCATGAAATTGACAAAGCAGCTTCGACAAAATCCTCGTATGATTGCTGAGCAAATTATGAACCATGTAGGAGTGGAAATTGATGGAGAGAAAATCATTGCTTCCATGGAGATTGCAGGACCTGGCTTTATCAATATTACTCTTGATTCAAGCTTTGTTTCTTCACGAGTAAAAAAGGCACTGAATTCATCTAGGTTAGGGTTAGAAAAACCTGAAGAAATCAAGAAAGTAGTAATTGATTTTTGTGGTGCGAATACAGCGAAGGAAATGCATGTAGGGCACCTTCGTTCTAGTATCATAGGTGAAACTCTTTGTCGTTTGTTCGAGTTTTTAGGGCATGATGTATTGCGCTTGAGCCATATAGGTGATTGGGGAACGCAGTTTGGTATGCTCATTACTTATATGAAAGATGAAGTGCCAGAGGTGTTAAAAGGAGAGCAAGCGCCAGATTCTACAGCTCTTGTTCAGTGGTATCGCGAAGCAAAAAAACGTTTTGATGCAGATCCTGTTTTTAAAGAACGATCCCAAAAAGAAGTTGTTGCTCTTCAAGGTGGTGAGCTTGAAGCAATGAAAGCTTGGAAGCATATTTGTGCGATTAGTCATGAAAGCTTTCAAGAAATCTACGATATTCTTGATGTTACAGTCATTGAAAGAGGGGAATCCTTCTACAACTCTCGTCTCTCAGGAATTGTACAAGATTTAGAAGAAAAAGGCTTAGTTACTATATCTGATGGTGCACGCTGTGCTTTTCTGGATGGATTCATTAATCGAGAGGGAGAGCCTCTTCCTATGATCATTCAGAAATCAGATGGAGGCTACAACTATTCAACAACGGATATGGCAGCTATTCGTCACAGAGTTGAAGAAGAAAATGCCGATCGTATTATTTACGTTACAGATGCAGGACAAGCTACTCACTTTGCTATGATTTTCAAGTTAGCAGAAAAAGCAGGTTACGTGAATCCAGAAAAGACACAGGTACACCATGTACCTTTTGGCTTAGTTTGTGGTGAAGACGGAAAGAAATTTCGTACTCGTTCTGGAGATACAGAGCGATTGATCGATTTACTAAACGAAGCTATTTCTAGAGCTCAAGCAATTGTAGATGAGCGTAATCCAGACATGCCCGAAGAGGAACGTGTGGAACTGGCAAGATGTTTAGGTATTGGGGCTGTTAAGTATGCAGATTTATCCAGTAATAGAACAAGTGACTACATCTTCAGTTATGATCGCATGTTACAATTTGAAGGCAATACAGCAGCATTTTTAATGTATGCTTATGTGCGAGTTGTTGGAATTAAGCGAAAGCTTGGCTTGGATGAATCAGAGCTATCTCTCGATTCAGAAATAAATCTAAATCATCCTTCAGAGATCGCTTTAGGAGTCCATTTACTACAGTTTCCTGAAGTTCTAGATAAAATGGCACAAGAGTTACTGCCTAATCGTCTTACTGATTATCTATATGGTTTAGCAGATAAATTTAATGCGTTTTTCCGTGATTGCCGTGTAGAAGGTACTGAGGAGCAAAATTCCAGACTACTTCTATGTGAAGCTGTAGCTCGTACTTTGAAAAAAGGCTTAGAAATACTCGGTGTCAAGACAGTACAACGTATGTAGAAAGATTATTCTGTATAACACCCCAATGGCTATCTCATCTAACACACTGAAAGCACGGATGAGGTAGCCATTAAAAGTCTAAAAGACAATAGTTTTACTACTTTTACCAGCTTCTTCTTTCACATAACGAGGGAGGCCATAGCCAGGAAGTCTTTTTTGTAGTTCTTCCATAAGCTTTAAGGCATTCGAACGAGAAACCTTAAAGTGCATGGCTCCTTGAATTTCATCCAGTTCATGCAAATAGTAAGGCTGTATTCCGTGATCAACGAGTTTTCTGATAAGTTCTTCTAGAGTGTCTACACAATCATTAACGCCTTTTAGTAAAACAGACTGATTAAGTACGGGTGTTCCTGTACAGAGAATCAATTTCATAGCATGGAGTACATCTTGATCTAGCTCAAGAGGGTGATTACTATGGAGAACAAACCAAAATTGTAGGCGGCTTTGTCGGATCATATCTAAGAAAGCTTCATCTATACGCTCGGGAATGCCTACTGGAAAGCGAGTATGAAAACGTAAGCGTTGAAGATGAGGGATTTCTTCTAAAGCTTTGATGAGTTCGCCTAGACGTGCGTGGCTCCATGATAAAGGGTCGCCACCACTTAAGATAATTTCGTGAATACTTGAATCATTCGTAATGATGCCTAATTCCTTATCAATATTATCCACTGCACCATATTCATAGTGTTGTCGAAAGCAATAACGGCAGTGCATAGCACAGGCACTTGTAGGAATGAGTAGTGCACGGTCTTGATATTTATGCAGAAGCCTCGAGCTTCCTTGTTTTCTGGCTGCAAAATCACCGACAGCATCTAGTGAATAGCCTTCTTCAGACTTAAGCTCATCTTCTAATGGGAGAAACTGTCGTAAAATAGGATCATCGATGCAATTTTTTTTCATTTTTCCAGCAAGGCGCTGGGGGATATTGATAGGAAAATGCGACTGCTTAAGTGTTTTTTCACGATGAGTTGCATCGAGCTCAAGGAAGCTTACAAGAGCCTCCCATGAGCGGAAATTATTACGCTGTATCTTACGCCAAAGCGGCTGAGTAATTTGTTTTAGCACGTTGTACAGTTAGGGTACTTGTACTTCTGCGGAATTTTCTATTGTCTGAAGTTTCGATAGCTCAGGCTCTACTTCTGGAAGAGAAGTAAGAGGCACCCGTTCTACTTCTGCACCTAATTTTTGTAGCTTATCTGCGATATTTTCATAGCCACGGTCTAAATAGTGCAGACCACAGATCGTCGTTACACCTTCTGCAATCAGGCCTGCCATTACATATGCAAAGCCAGCACGAAGATCTGGTATAGAAATATTTTGTCCATAGAGCGGAGTTGGGCTTCGCACTACGATACTATGTGCGTAATCCTGAGATGCAAATCGACAGTTAGTTCCACCTAAGCACTGATTAAAGGTATCTATTTTAGCACCCATCAGGTTTAAAGTCTCAATGTACCCGAATCGATTTTCATAAACTGTTTCATGAATGACAGAAGATTTTTGAGCTTGAGTAAGCATAACTACAAAAGGTTGTTGCCAATCAGTTAGAAAACCAGGGTGGACATCTGTTTCTAGGTGTAGGCCGCCATCTAATGGTCCTTCTCTAAAAAATTCAATACCATTTGCCTGAACTTTAAAACAGCCTCCGGCATCACGAAGTTTATTCAAAAAAGTAATCATATGTTCGTGCTGCGCACCTTCTACAAAAACTCTACCGCCAGATGTGATGGCTGCAAGACCAAAAGAAGCAGCTTCAATCCGATCTGTAATCACATGATGCTCTACTTCGTAAAAGTCCGTAGCACCCTCAATGTGAATACTACGATCTACATCAACGGTAATATTCGCTCCAAGTTTTTGAAGATAAAGAATGAGATCAATGATCTCTGGTTCCATTGCTGCGTTACGAATCAGGGTTGTTCCTTTAGCGCGAACAGCAGCTAATATACTATTTTCAGTTGCTCCTACAGAGGGATAGGGAAGCTCAATGAGAGAGCCTTTTAGTCCGTGATGTGCTTGGGCAAAATAGGCTCCTTCACGCTTCATGCCACGATATTCAATTTGTGCACCGAGCTTTTCTAGAGCCATGATATGAAAGTTTAGGCTACGGGCACCAATACTACAGCCACCTACAGTAGGGACAATAATATCTTGGTCAGTTCGTCCTAAAAGGGCTCCAATCATAAGAATGGGTATACGATTGGCTCCAGAGTACTTCTGAGGGATATAAGTGGTTTTAAGTTCTTTAGTAATGACTTCAAGAATACCAGCATCTTTGTCCCATTGGACGTCCATGCCAATTTCTTCGCAGAAACCTAAAGTGACTTCTACTTCTGAGATATTAGGAACGTTGTAAAAGATAGAGCGTTTATCAGAAAGAAGAGATGCTACAATGAGTTTCGTAATAGCATTTTTTGCACCAGCAGCTCTTACAGTGCCCTGTAGAGCTGTTCCCCCGTGAATACGAAGCGCTTCCATCCTGTTCCTCCCGTCTATAACCCCATGCCGAGTCTAGCAACTTGTAAGAGGAAATACAATGGAGAATTAGGTCACTATCGGGGTGCAGAAAGAAATAACTGCCTTTTAAAGCGGATTTTTCGTCCATTTTCTAGCTCTAGAGTTTCAGGTAGAAGGGGAATGCCAGTTCCTTTTGCTTTATCTTCGTAAGAAAGGCGAATATGCTTTTGTGGAAATAGTCGAGATTGAATCTGAATAGCAACCCAACCAAACGTTTTTCTGGCATTAATCTCTACTACAGGATGAAGTTGTTCTTCAGATGATTGAGCGGTTTTATAAACCATAGCATCGATTCCAACATGACCATAATAGCCTTCGATTGCCATTTGTTTTAACACCTTCATTGCTTCAACAAGGTGAGCTCCAAGCGCCTGCCTTTTTCCCTCAAATAACAAGTATTCAGGTCCAGCTACAGATCCTAGATACTGACCATGCTCGCTACTTTCTAAAATAACAGATCCTAAAAATTGTATGGACTGAGGGCTTTCAATGAACCATTGAGAACTAAAGTCAAATACACGATCCATCCAAGGCTCGGCAATAAGGACAGAGCCTTTTTTCCATTCGACTTCACAAAACTTCCGAGCTTTCTCTAGAGAGTTTGCATTGCTTTCTTCGACTAAAAATTGCCCTTTTCCTGCAACGCCGAACTCGCTTTTTAAAACAAATTTCGCAAGTTTCTTATCGAAAAGCGACTGTAATTCTTCAAGGTTAGAAACAAGTTGAGAACCAGGAAGTTTTGGACACTGCTCAAAGGAGTAGCGTTTACTGTTTATTTTTTTTAGTAGTTCTTGACTTGGGGGATTTAAGGTAATGCCTTGTTTTGATGCCCAAACAGAGATTTGTTGATCTGCAGCCCAAGGATTAAGTTTTGGGATTTCTAAAGAATTTGTGTTTGATTTGTATGGTTGAGGCAGTTGTTCTAGAGACGGTGAAATACCTTTGTCAATAAGACTTTCAAAGTAGTTTTGTTCAGGAGTACCAAGTAAAGCGACTTGTTCTCCTTCTTTTCCGTATAGAAAGGGCAAAAACTGGAGTTGTAAGTAAACCTCTTTTTCTTCAAGTTCCTCTTCTAAAGGAATCTGTTTATTACGGTTTAATGTAAATTCAAAGTTACTATTTACAATGTGTAGCATTGTATTTCTACTCCGTTATAGCCAATAGTATTGCCCAATCTAACAATTTACACTGTTTGCACTTTTTTTTGCTCTTGTACTTTTTTTATCACTATGGATACTGATAGATTATCGTAATAGGCTACGTTGCAATATTTTGTTTTTCAGTAGTCATTTGCTCAGTGAGGAGTAAAACTAAAGATGTCCAAACGTTTTCGGACGGGAATCGGGCAAGACAGCCACCGCTTTTTGCCGGCTGGCTCATCTAAGCCTTGCGTGATTGCAGGGATCGTTTTTGAAGATATTCCAGGTCTACAAGCTAATTCAGACGGAGATCTTGTCTTTCATGCGATTTGTAATGCAATCACATCGTTAAGTGGGGTATTGGTACTCGGTGGTATAGCCGATGATCTCTGCTTAAAAGACGGAATAACCGATAGTCAAGTTTATCTCGAGCATGCTCTAGAAACTCTAGGTAAGCAAGAAATCGTTCATGTTGCCATCACAATCGAAGCTAAACGTCCTCGTTTTAGAGATAAGCTGATGGAAATGCGTGAAAACATTGCCCGAGTTATGAAACTTTCTGTTGATCAAGTAGGAATTTCAGCTACTTCGGGTGAAGGTTTAACAGATTTTGGTTGTGGTGATGGAGCGCAATGCTTTTGTATCATCAGTACCGAAGAATCTGTTTCATAACGGTTTCATTGAGGTTGAAGCAGGGGTTCGATTACTTTTAATAAGTTTTTGAATTTTCCTGCTTTGCTAGAAATTTTTCTAATATACATCTTTAAGGTAGCGTTTTTCTTGCTTTAGCTGCTTGATGTAGGCTTTTGCTTCTTCTTCTGAGCGTTCACCTTCTTCTTGAATGATAGAAAGAAGTGTTTGTTCTACGTCTTTAGCCATATTTTTGGCGTCACCGCAGATGTAAAGAACAGCTCCTTCTTTTTCAATCCATTGCCATAAATCTGCGGCTTGCTCTTGCATGCGGTGTTGGACGTAAACTTTCGTTTCTTGATCGCGAGAGAATGCAGTATCTAAGCGAAGGCGTCCTTCAGCTTGAAGCTTCATCCAATAGTCTTGATAAAAGAATTCTCCTTCACGTGTCCATTCACCAAAAAATAGCCAGTTCTTTCCTTTAGCATTTTTAGCTATACGCTCTTGTATAAAAGCTCGAAAAGGAGCGATTCCTGTGCCTGGACCGATCATAATGATAGGTGTATTGTCATCTTCTGGTAGACGAAAGTCTTTACTTTTCTGGAGATAGACTCCAAGTTCATTTGAGTGTAAAGAGAGCTGCTCACAAAGGTAGTGGCTACAAACACCTTTTCTCGTATGTCCACGAGTCTCGTAATGAAGAACTGCAATGGTGAAATGAACTTCCTGGGGGTAAACAAGAGGAGAAGAAGCAATAGAATACAGACGGGGTATTAGGCGAGATAAGGAAGAAACAAAATCTTGTGCCGGCCATTGAACTGGACCAAACTCAATAAGAAAATCCCATATATGGAATTCTTCGAGATAAGAACGGAATTCCTTTCGATCCATACTTTCTTTACGATCAGCCAGACTAGGATTTGCTCCCAGTTCAATCATTTGATCAGCAAATTTAGATGAAACACGGCTAATATTCGCCTTATGCAATAAAAATTCTTTAATAGATGAAGTAGATTGATCACGAGGGTCGATAATTCTTTCGTCAGCATTACAAGTAATACTTTTTAAGATTTTATCGACTTCAACAGGATTATTGATGGGGAGAACACCAATGCTATCTCCAACTTCGTAGCGGATATCAGATCCTTTGATATCAATCGCCAAATGGTAGGTAGATTTTTGAGAGCTGTTGTGGCACAGAGAAAAGCGGTCGATTAGCGATCCAGTAAACGGGTGGTCTTTTGTGTATTCGCTCATATTCCGCTTTTCTCCATGTTGATTTTATTTTGATGCAGCTTTTTCTTGATTTCTTGCTAAAAGTTGAGAGCAATCTTCTGCATCCCATGCTTTTCGTAAGGCAGACATCTTTTTATTAGAAATACCTCCTAAAAACTCAATAGAACGCAGTAAGCGTGCTCGAGTAAGGTCTCTTCCTAATAGTTCGACAGAATCGAATAGAGGTGTTGCTTGGCGGCGGCCTGTAATTGTAGTGAATAAGACAGGCATTAGAATCTTCTTATGGTTGATTCCAAATGACCGTGCTACCTCTTTTGATGCAGCTTCAAAACCAGATCGTCCCCAGTTTTCATTGGCTTCCATATGCCAAATCATACCTTGCAATAAGAGGGCAGATTCGTCTGCACTGAGTCCTTTTGGAGTAAAAAGCTCTTCTGTATACGAAAGATCATTCTTGAAGAAGAAGTCGCATAACTCCATAAATTCTCCAAATGTCTTCATGCGAGTATGGCAAAGAGGCATAAGCTTTTGCATGAATTCATCGTTGAAATGCCACTCTTTTAAACGATCCCATAAGTTATTTTCTGGAATGTTATTGATAAGATACTGCTGATTCAACCAGTCTAGTTTGCGAACATCAAAAACCGCTCCAGATACACCGATCCGCTTCGTGTCAAATGCTTCGATGATTTCATCCAAAGAATAGACTTCCTTGTCTTCTGTCATACTATAGCCCATAAGGGTAAGGAAGTTCTGAAAAGCTTCCGTAAGATAGCCACTATCACGATAGTAGAAAATAGATGTGGGATTTTTACGTTTAGAAAGCTTCTTCCCATCAGTACCTAAAAGTAAAGGCATATGCATCCAAACAGGTGGGGTCCAGCCAAAGTACTCATAAAGCAGAACGTGCTTTGGCACTGAAGACATCCACTCATCACCACGAATAACGTGAGTGATTTCCATCAAATGATCATCTACGATATTTGCTAAATGATAGGTGGGAAAGCCGTCAGATTTTAAAAGAACTTGATCATCCACATCAGCCCAAGGTACTGTAATACGGCCTTTAATAGCGTCGTTGTAAACACATTCGCCAGTTAGAGGAACTTTAAGACGGATTACATGTGCTTGGCCAGCTGCCATGCGCTCTTCGATTTCTTGAGGACTCAAATTGCGGTAACGACGGTCATAGCCTTGGCGGCCTCCACGAGCTGCAGCCAATTCACGCATTTCAGCAAGCTCTTCAGCTGTAGCGAAACAACGGTAAGCTTTATCTTCGGCAACTAACTGCTCGGCATAATCTTTATAAATATGAAGACGCTCAGATTGGCGATAAGGACCATACTCTCCACCAACATCTGGACCTTCATCCCATTGGATTCCTGACCAAGAAAGAGCACGATAAATATTCTGTTCGTACTCATCACGAGAACGGCTCTGATCTGTATCCTCAATACGTAAAAGAAAGGTGCCTTTGTGGTGTCTAGCAAAGATCATGTTGAACATAGCCATATAAGCTGTTCCCACATGAGGGTCTCCAGTTGGAGAAGGAGCAATACGCACGCGTACCGTCATGATAGTAATCCTTTTAATTGATAAGAAAGAATAATAAATAAGTACAATTATTGTCCGGAATTACTTGTTAGATTTCAAGACAAAGTACGTTGTATTTTTAACCTTCAGTATTGGAAAAAATCCCTAGGAATTCATCGAATATCTGAGAAATATCGTTTTTAAAGGTTTTTGCGAGAAAACAAGAGTTCCTCAAAGCTTTTAAAATCATGCAAATGAGAAATATTTTTATTAGGTAGCTGTTGGAGCTTGAATAGATCCGTTGCAAGATTAGCTTTTCCGAATTGATTACGGTTGACACCATTGAGTGGAACTGTAGACTCTAAATTTTCTATTGTATGTCGCTAAGTCCATCGAATATTTTGGGCATCAATTACTCCCTATTAAAGAAAAAACTAAAAAATACAAATAATCTTGTTGTAAAAAAATATTTGTATTTTTTTTGTTTAGTTTTTATAATTTTTTATTAGTATTTTTGTTTTTAGGTTTAATTATGGTTCAAGATTTAAATAATAGTTTAACGGTTCTTGATGAAGTTTATGATTCTTTTTTTTATAAGATTATAAACAGTTCTGGTGGTCTGGAAACCGTTTCCATCAAAGATTTAGAAGAATTAGTTGATCGTACTCAAGATTTGTATTTCAGTGAGCTTAAAGAAAATTATCCTGATCTCTCCTCTAAGACTATAAAAAAATACCTAAATACAACTTTTCCAGTTCCTGTATTAAAAAAAACAAATGTCAGTAGTAATTTACTATATCGTATCAATATTGCACTTAGCCTAGTTATAGCTGGTACATCTCTTTGGCTAAATCGTGATAGCTCATATTTTTATGCATCAGTTCTATTCAGTTCAGCTTTAGCTGTTTATCATATTTCCAATAAATGGAAAGAAACGAAATTAAAAGAAGAACAAGAGTATTTTGATTTCTTCAGCAAAATAGTGCGCAGAAATTATGCTTCGGATGGTTCTTCTCTAGCAGGGTTAAACCTGCGCAATTACTGCCATTTTGTTGATGCGATGGTTGCAAATAAACGAATAGAAGAGGCAGAAGGGTTTAGTGGGCGTTTTGCGCTGATTTCCTTACCAGAAGCAGAGTCTGATTATAATGGGGGCTTTTTGGGTATGGAAAATGAGTTTGCAGAAATTGCTCGAGAGATGACTTCCCATGGAATACGTCTTCACATATGCCGCTCCCAAGATTTAGAGTCTTTAACAAATCGCGTACAAAAGCTATCTGGAAAAGCTAAATACCATAATGATGGCTTGGTACTTCTTTACTTGGCTGGGCACGGAGATAGAAGAAGTGTACAGATGGGTGTTGATTACGCAATTACACATGATATATTAGAGAAGCCACATGAGAAAGATTACATTAAATCTTTAAAAAAGGCATTGTCTCCTAATTCGTTGATATTTCTTGAGTCTTGTATGACAGCACAGGGAGAAAACTCTATTGCTGAAGCTTTGTCAAAAAGACTGTGTTCGAGTATGAAAAATACTAAACTTATTGCTCCGGTAGATGAGTCTGCTTTTACTGGGATTGCTAATTTATACCTCGGAACAGAAGAAACCCGATGTACGATAGGGGCTACGAGTAAAAGAATGTGTTTTTATGAAGATGAAAATAGAAAAATCCAAAAGGTATCACTTTTAAATAATCAGACTTTAGTTGTTCCCTCTAACGAGGTTCATCCCTACACAGAGCAAACCACGAGTCAGGATTACATCAATATGTTAGAAAATGATGTGATGTATATTTCGGAATGTGGAACTGCTTATTTGTCATGACTAACAAGTTGATGGGATTATCCCACCAACTTTATCCCCTAATGGCTACCCATTGGGTAGCCATTAGGGGTTTATGAACCTTACGATAGAAGTAATACCAGATCTTTCATGATATTATAAGCTTCTTGAAGCTGAAGATCGTTAGTACCAAAATCAGCAGGCTCTTCTTCATCAGGTTCTTCTTTTGTGAGTTCCTTGAGAAAAGTTTGATAATTGGTATTTTTTTCCACACGTAATAGAGAGTTTTCTTTTAAACGTTCAATGTATTGCGTATAACGATTTGTTGGTTGTTGTAGACCAAAACGATAGAGTTTTAAGAACTCTCTTCCATGGAAAATCGAAAGATCTTCTAATTTGTCGTCAAAATTAGGAGCGATTTCATCATTTTCTAAAGGAAATTTCGCAAAGCGTTCACCAATATCTACAGCAGATAAATAGCTAGGTACTACCACATCGGAAATGACCCCTGTAAGCTGGGGACTTCTTCCAGATACAGTATAATAGCGCCCACGAGTAACTTTATATTCTCCCTGAGGGTTTACGCCATTCACAGCTTGAGAATTGAGGGTAAAAGTTTGGTAGGTCCCTTTTCCGAATGAAGTGTCATCACCAACGATTAAAGCTCTTCCATAATCTTGTAGAGTTTGGGCTACAATTTCAGAAGCAGATGCACTAGCACGATTTAAGAGGACAATCAATGGGCCATCCCACTCTGTTTCACCATCTGTATCTCGTAAATGCTGTATTCTACCTGTGTCATCCTTGATACTAACTACAATCCCTTTACTAATGAAAAGCCCGGTAACAGCTACGGCTTGTGGCAACATACCGCCTGAGTTGAAGCGAAGGTCGAGAATGATTCCCTTTAACTTGTGCTTTTCTCGAATACTTCTGATCTCTTGAGCAAGATCAGAGGCAGAGCTATTATGAGGGTCTTGGTAGAAAGAAAATAAGTGAATACGAGCAATTACACCGTCACCATATGGCTCGACTTCTGATTCAATACGAGACTCTTTGAGTACAACTTCACCGCGAACAATTTTAACATCTACCGTTTCGGTAGTCTTTGTGCCGTCTTCAGCTGTCACATCGCGAAGTACTTTAAGTTTTACAGGTATTCCCGCTTCTCCGCGAATTAACTCCACTGCATCTACAATATCCATCCCAACAACAGGAACGCCGTCCACCGCTATAATGCGGTCTTTTACCAATAGTCCACTTTGTTCAAAGCTCGGTCCGCCTTCGATGATTTTTACTACAGAAAAACCACTAATATCATCGCGGAGCTGTACTCCTATGCCGAACAGACGCTGCTGGACGTGAATCATGAATTGTTGTGCTTCACTTGGGGTGAAATAAGCTGTATGAGAATCTAATGCCGATGCCGTCGCTTTCAAAATGTTAGCAAGAATGAAGCGCTGGCGCTCAAGCATATCTTTTTCAAGAAACTCTTCTTCAAAACCCTGTCTTCTCTTATCAATTCTCTGAAGAGAAAGCTCTTTGGTTTCCATATCAAGTTCTTCTAGAGCTTCTAACTGTAAGGAGCGAATACCAGCAATACGTGTTTTTAACTCTTCTTCGTCACGCGCCCAATCTAAATCCCGAAAATCCTTAGGGTTGACGTCTTCAACGAGAGCTTGACCTCGCAGCTCTTCTTCAAAACGACCTCGTCGCTCAATGGCTTCTACCATCTTTTCATGAATATCGAAAAAGATCGTAAACTCTTTCCCATTGAATTCAGCCAGCACTTCTTGGCTGTTTTCTTTGGAAAGATTGATCCAGTGCTCAACTTCTGGATAAATAAAGTAGGTCTTAGAAGGATCCAAAATTTCGAGGTAATTCTTAACCGATCGTATGGCGAGCTCTTCTGTCAGTTCTTTGTGATGCACATGTGCATGCATGATTTCACGCAGTTTAGCACGAATAGTAGCTGGTGTAATGTCCGCTTGCCTTGCTTCGGAAATGAATGGCAAGCCAATGACAAAAAGTAGAAGTAAGATCGTCTTACGCATGCAGGATCTCCTTGTCTCTTAATAAGTAGAAATTACCTATAAATCAGCTACTTAAGCTGGAACATAGGAATTAGAGCTGTTTACCTTTTATCTGTAGAATAGCTGGCTATTATGCTTTTTAGCCATCAAATTGATTTTAGTAGTGCAAGGGGTAAGGGTTAAAGGATTAAAAAAATGTAAAACAAACTTTTAAATAAATAAATTTGAAAGTTTCAAAAAAAGTAGCTTGTTTATAATCATTTATTTTGTATAATCGTTACTCTATGTCAAATTTACAAATGTTTTTTCATAGATTTGAACTATATTATTTCGCATATAAGAAAGTTTTCATTTGTTAGCATAATTTTTTTTTGGAGATTACAAAATGACTGAAGAGAAAGGTCAAGCCGTTATTGAAGAAGAGGGGGGGCTAGATCTTCCTGGCGCGAATTCTGAAGAGGGAAAGAATTCAGATGAGCGTATTGTTTCAATTACTGAGGCTGCTAAAATTAATAACGTAACACGCCAGGCGATTTACGTAGCGATTAAGCTTGGAAAGCTAAAAGCACGTAAAGTAGCAAGTCGTTGGACGATTGATTTAGATCATTTAGAAGAGTACCGTCGCCAGAAGTATTCTCGTGCAAAGTCTATGTACGATGGCGAGTTGTTGTTTGATAACGCTCGTGGCTGTTTCTCGGTAAATCAGGTTGCTCGTATGTTAAGCGTTCCTGCACAAAAGATCTACTACGCTACTCGCGTTGGAATGCTTAAAGCTCACCGTAAAGGTGCTGCTTGGGTGATTCACATTGATGATGTGAACGAATACCGTGGTAAGTTCATCGAAAAGAAAAGCGAAGAAGAAACAAAAGCAAGCTAATTAGCTAAGCTTTTGACTCTTATTTTGTAAAACCCTTCTTTTACCTTAAGTAAAAGAAGGGTTTTTTTTATTTCGCAGATAAAATGCAAAATGTCTCAACGTGTTGAGTGTGTGGAAACATATCAAAGCACTGCCCAGAGTCCCAGTGATAAACTTGTTCACAAAGTTTATGCAGATCTCTTGCTAAAGTAGAAGGCATGCATGAAATATAGACGAGATGCTTAACAGGTACCTCGATGAGGCTATTAATGACTTGATCGTGGAGTCCTGTGCGAGGTGGGTTAACAATTACAAGATCAGGTTGAAATTGACGCAGTTCTTGTTTAATGACCCGAGCCACATCGGCTCTTTTAAAGCGGGATCCCATACACTGGTGTTTTCTAGCATTATCTTTGGCAAGCTGTACAGCTGTGGGATTACCTTCGATACCTAAAACCTCGATTCCATCTTTAGCAATTAAAATAGAACTAATTCCTATTCCTGAATAGAGATCTAGTACTCGTTTTGCTTTGATTGAGCGTGTGTAGTCTACGAGTGAATGAAGGATTTGTTCGCTTTGTTCGGGGTGATTTTGTAAGAAGCTTCTAGGAGAGAAGTTGAAATCGAGACTATGTACTTGAATTTTATGTGTATGTTGACCTAGTGTTTCTTCTCCATCGGGACTTTCTATTAAAAATGAACTCCAATCTGTTTGAGTAGATAGAAGTTGTTCTAGGGATGCTTTGAGTCCTTTAGAAGGCTTTTCTTCTAGTACAAAATGAGCTGATTTTTTCTCTTCTTCAACTTTAAAAATTTTCACCGAACCTTTGAGGTTTTCTACTTTGTCACAAAAGAGTGCCTGGCGTATCTCTTCTATGGCTTTATCTTCATTGCTGGTGAAAATTGGACAAGTACGCACGTTAAGAAGCGATTGATTATCCCACCCATAGTAGCCCATTTCAAAGGATTGCTTCGTTTTTATGAAATGTAGGCGTATATGTCTTCGATAAGCCCAAATTGCTTTTGCCTCTCGAATAGGTAATGGATCCTGAAGAGAAAGTTTTCCAATTCGCTTCAATGCATCGTAAACGTGTTGTTGCTTTGCTTTACACTGTGTTGAATAATCCAGGTGTTGTAATTGACAACCTGGGCATTTTGTGAAAAGAGGGCATTTGGGAATGACTCGATCTTTTCCAGGTGAAAATAGCTCGTGAATGACACCTCGAGCAAAGCGCTTTTTTTTATTTAGGATACGGACAGAAAGCTGGTCACCTATTGCTGTAAAAGGAACGAAAACAACCAAACCGCTATCAAGGCGTAGAATACCTTCTCCGCCAGAAGCAATGCTTTCGATTGTTCCGGTGACTAAATCGTTTTTTTCAATAGACATGTGAATTATAGAATATGATAGTCCCGAGCGAGTAATTGAATACTTGCTTTGTTTTGAAATAGGTTAACTTGAGGTGAAAAAGCAAGCTCTAGATTTAGATTGCGTCTTCGTAGTCTAGGTAGGTCATGCCCCATACCGAATGCAATCCCTTCTAGCATACGTCCATCATTCTCAAGATAGAGCTTTAAATGTGTTTTTCCCACAACTTTAGGTGGCCACGCTTGAGTAACTTTACAGTAAAGTAAAGGCTGTTGGTTTTCATTTCCAAAAGGCTCCAGTAAGCGCAAAGATTCCATGAAGTCAAAAGTGAGATCACTAAATTTTACTCCGGCATCAAGATAAAGTTTTGGAGCCACATCTTTCGCTTCTAAACTTCTGTCTGCAGCTTCTAAGAAACGTTTAACGAAAGTATCGATATGATTTTCTTCAATCGTTAAACCTGCAGCAAAGTCGTGCCCACCAAAGTTAAGAAGCAAGTCTGCATTATCTTTAAGAGGGGGAAGAAGAGGAAATGCAGGGATAGACCGCATAGAGCCTTTACCGATGCCGTCTTCAATAGCAATGAGTACAACAGGGCGGTTATAAGACTTAGATAGGCGAGTCGTTAAAATAGCAATGACACCAGGATGCCACTGATCTGAAACTACGACGATAGCTTTATGATCTAAAAGGGACGGGTTTTCAATGATTGTCTCTTCAAGATGTTCTGCCATTCCTCGTTCTATTTTCTGCCGCTCTTGGTTATTTAGATCTAGTTCGAGAGCTAAGTCTTCTGCTTTACGAGCATTTCTACATAAGAGAAGTTCTACACCTTTTGCTGGATCTGCTATACGCCCAAGGCTGTTTAATCGAGGAGCTATTTTGGAAGCAACATCTGCAGCAGAAATATAACGGTTTGTATCTAAATCACATACTTCAAGAAGTTTAGATAGGCCGATTCTCTGAGTTTGCCTTAATTCTTTTAAACCATAACGAACTAATATTCGGTTTTCTCCAAGTAGAGCACCCATATCAGATATGGTCCCTAAAGCGACAAGATCAAGGTAGCTCTTAAGGTCTGTTTTATTTGCTTTTAAAATCCCGTCTGAAACAAGGCGATTTGTTACCGCATGAGCAAATTTAAACGCTACCCCTACTCCGGTTAAATCTCGGTTAGGATAGTTACTATCTTTTAACTTGGGATTCAGTGTAGCACAACAGCGTGGTAAGCGATCAGTTGGTTCATGGTGATCGGTAATGATTACATCTACGTGCTGATTAAGAATTTCTTCAATTTCAGTAGTAGATGTGATTCCACAATCTACTGTAATGATAAGCTTGCATTCATGTGCAAGGCCATAATGAAGTGCGTCTAAGATGACACTTTGACGTAGAGAATTGCGGTTAGCGACATAGAATAGTACATTGCCACCCATACGGCGAAGAAATTCGGTAAGCAGTGCTGTTCCCGTCATTCCGTCTACATCATTGTCACCGTAAATTAAAATACCTTCTTCTCTCTCTAGAGCTTGGCATACACGTTCGACGGCTGCAGGCATATCTGCAAAAAGATGGGGAGGGTGTAGATCTGGTAGCTTGGCGTAAAGGTAATGGTTAATTTCATCCAGGGTGTTGAAACCACGAGAAACCAAAATCTGCGCTGTAACAGGATGTAAATTGAATTCTTCAACAATTTGTTGACGCCAATCAGGTGCTTCAGTGGGGTAAATCCAGATAGGGTCCTTGGGTTTCGGAATTTGATTCATTGTGTTTGTGCTCCAGCACAGTCAGATTTTCCCAATAAAAAGAATAACCTCACCGATTTTAGGTAATAGCTCATTGCTTAAAACGTATTTGCGTATGTAGCTCTGCTTAGTTTAGCTGCTGTCTATGGATCGCCCAGCTAAAGCTGGATTATACGAAGATAGACCATTTTGGTCACCTGCTTCGATGAAATTAGACGAGCATTTGAATATTCAGGCTGGCACAAAGATATGTGCCAGCTCTGTTGAGGTTTCTTACTATGTAGTAAGCGCGTTTTCTTGCATCTGCTCTTCTCTATCATGAAAATAAAGCATGATTGGAGAAACAATGAATAGGGAAGAAAAAGTTCCAAATATAACCCCAAGTAGCATCACAATAGCTAGTGGGAAAATATTCGGGCCTCCAAATAGTACAAGCGATACTAAAACAGCTAATGTAGTTCCAGATGTCATCAAAGTACGGCTCAATGTAATATTGATGGCATGGTTAATAACTTCTGAAAAAGACATTTTACGCAGAATTCTTGCATCTTCGCGAATACGGTCAAATACAATAATTGTATCATTCAAAGAGTACCCGATAATAGTCATGATCGCTCCAACAACCGCAAGGTCAATTTGAACGTTCAAGCCAATTTTATGAAGGAATGCAAGTGCTGCTAATGAGATCAATACGTCGTGTACAATAGCAATGATCGCACTAATTCCATATTTGAATTCAAAACGGAATGTAATGTAGATCAAGATGGCAACTAGGGCAAGAAGTAAACCAATGATTGCACTATTACGCATAGAGTCAGAGAACTGCCCTGACATCACTCGCCAGTTCTGATCAAGTTGACTCAACTGATCTTCACGAATACTCAAGCCACCTTCTTCTAGGGTTTTTACTACCCAAGCAAGGCGTGGATTAGCTAGGTATGCATATTCATAGTCTTCAGAAGATTGTTCTTCTTCCATACCAGAAAATGGGTAACCGGACTCTTCCATGCTCATTGCAAACTGTAGGCGTAGCTGAGTTGGACGATTTAAAACGTGCACAGAGAAATCACCACTAGACAAGCCTTGATCAAACAAAATTTCGTTCGCCATTTTTCGGTAAGAAGTAACTCCTTCTTTCTCGTTCATTTCAACACTGAGAGAGTAACCACCAGTGAAGTCCATGCCAAGTATTGTTTGCTTCTGCTGATAAAGCAGACCCATTCCAGCCACAATCAATGCAAGTGAACAAGCAATTGCGATTGTCTTCTTAGCAAGAAAATCAAAGCTTGTATGGCGTAGGGTATTTGGCATAGGAAGTTCTTTATTTTGACTTGACTGTACCCAGCCAGCAAAAAAGTAACGTGTCATGAACAAGGCTGTAAACATAGAGGATACAATACCGATGATCAATGTCAGCGCAAACCCTTTAATTGGTCCTGAATCAAATTGAATCAAAATAACAGCAGCAATCACTGTTGTTAAGTTAGAGTCAATAATTGCAGTAAACGCTTTACGGTACCCAGCTTGTATTGCAGAGCCAATTCTTTGACTAATCGAAAACTCTTCGCGGATACGCTCGAATACTAGAACGTTAGCATCCACAGCCATACCCATAGTCAAGATGATACCCGCAATCCCTGGAAGAGTAAGTGCAGCATCTAAGTTCTGTAGAACTCCCCACATGATAAGCAAGTTAAAGAGAACAGCCACAGAAGCAACCACCCCAGCAAAGCGGTAGTATAAAATCATGATGGCAATTACAAGGAAAAGTCCGAGACCAGAAGCAATCAAGCCACTATTTCGTTCTTCTCTTCCTAAGTCAGGGCTCACATTCACTTCTGAAAGAATCTGTGGCTGAAAACTTAAGGAACCTGCTTTTAAATCAGCTGCAAGATGATTGATCTCACGCTGTGTGAAGTTACCATGAATCGATGCGTTGTCTGTTAGTGCAACATTTAAAGTAGGAGCACTTACAACTTCTCCATTAAGAATGATGGCCATACGCCAGCCATTACCATTGGAGTACGATTCTTTGATTGTTCCACCAATCTTGTCTTCTGCAAATTGAGAAGTCCATGCGGAAAAATCTTTTACAGGACTTTCAGCTCGACGCTCTTTATCTTTGTAAGAATTCAGTACGCTAAAGCTAAGAATATTTCCTTGGCTTGGATCGTAACCCACTTGAATGTTACTTAAATTCGCACCTTCTAAGGCATAATTATGGAAAACGACCATAAGAGGGTGGTTCTGTCCCATCCATTCACTATGATCTTCACCTCGCAATACTGCAATAGAAGATAAAGTATCATTGAAAGTGTTGCTCGCTACATCTTTTTTAGGGCTCGCAATACGAAGTCCATTATCATAAAGTGTACGTGCATACTCATTACGAGGACGCGCAACTTGTCCAGTTTCAGGATCTCCTCCTAAGTGTTCCCAAGCGATTTCATTAACTTCTGCTGCGGTTTGACGATTGGTCACCACTGCTTCATTCCATACTTGTTGTAAAAACTGATTAACAGTCTCTGCTAAAGCTGGATTTTTCAATGAAAACTGCTCATTAACGATGTGAAAGTACATCGCAGAAGCACTAATCAATTCACTAGCTGAAATTCCTTGTGAACCAGGAAAGTCGAGAATAATGTTATTGCCTTCCGAGCGAATACTTACTTCGGAAACACCCATGCGGTTTACACGGTTGTATAGCTCATTTACTGCTTGTGAAATGTCCTCTGGATCAGTAACAGGACGCTGTGCTTGGTCAAGAAGACCAATAACAACACTCTTACCACCAGCAAGGTCTAAACCTAACTTTAGAACTTTTCGCTCATCACCACGGAAATATTTTTTCGTATTCAATTTGAAATTTTCTACGAATACATTCTTTGTCGGTGGTGGAACCCGGTACTTAGCCATTGGGTTCATATCTACCTGAGCGATTTGGAAATCTTCACGCCATTTCAATAAATCTTCGTGACGCTGTTTATCGATTTCATTCTCAGTAAGTAAACGTTGTTCAATATCAGTGAACTCTAACACAGCAAAACGCTTGCTACCATGAACACTCATATTTTCACGAGTAGCAGCAACCAGATCAGCATAGTATTCGTTTAACTCAAAAATGTAATCATTTTTATACTGTTCATCGATTCCGAAAGAAGCTCCTGGATAACCAAAAAAGCCATTTCTTTGCAGGATAGCTCTTAAGCTATCAAAATCTTGAAGCAGAGTGATACTTTCTGGACTTTCTGGAAACTCTTCGTATTGCTTTACAAGGTCGGAAATTCCACGTGCAACAACATATATAGAGTTTCTTCTAAAGCCTTTGTGAGCTTCAGTTTCGTACATACCTGGAGCATAAACCATCAAACCTAGTTTTTGCTCTTGAAGAGGTAAGTCTTGAAACTCTCCGTAACTCCATAATGGAAAAGAGCTGCGAAGTAAGTCTGAATGCTGAGGAATCCATGAGCGGTCCAATTCAGAAAGAATCTGTTCAGCTTGCTGCTCAGCTAAAACCCCAAGATCAAGTAAAAGAAAACTACGACTATTGTTCAGTTCGTCGAAAGATAAGGCGAAGCCATTAGTTGTAGGACTAATTTTTTCATCTGCGAGACGAGAAATTCGAGCAATATCATTGATCACGTATTGCTTGAGTCTATCGCGCTGATAAGCTTCTACTTCGCTTTGAGAGTCTTTGAATAAAATTTCACTAACATCTGAATATAGATCAAAATCAAGAGTGCTGCTATCCCAGTCAATAACCAACCCCTTAATATAAGGGTGGTAAGTAGACAAATCTAAAGTTTGAACTTCAGAATTTTCTACAGAGCGTAAAAGCTCTCTCAATTGGACACGAGTTAATGGTGTCTTCGCTGCAGAAAAAGAAGAACTTTGACTGCGAAGTGTTTTACCTGCTTCATCCAAGCTAGCCTTTTGACGTACTAATACGTCTAGCATTTGCTCTTTTGTTGGATCTAAGAAAAGACCATCTTCTTGCAGACGTTGCTGTTCAGCCAAAATAGATTTTTGTTGAGAATCAATTTGAGAAGAAGCTGTCTCTATTTTCGAAGTGAGCTTATGAACCAACTGACTTGGCGTCTCTTCAGAGCTTTGTGAAAAACTTCTGATGTAACGCTGAGCTAAATCACTCTCAATACCAAAAGTTGAAATGATGTCATTCAATTCTTTTGATAAAGCAACCAAAGTATCAATGCTCTGATCTTGTAATTGCGAGTGTAAAGCAAGTTCTACTTGTAAACCTGTTCTACTTGGACCAGCAATTACATGAGCTGCTTCAATAATTCGGTCATAAATCAGATCACGATATAAAGGAGCGATTTGGTCATTTTTGTCGCGCTTCGAAGCAAACTGGAACAGCTTGTCTTCAGAACTATCCAAATGAATGCCAATGCGACGCTCAACAGATACCACTAAAGGATCGTTATCTTCTCTTGCTACCTGTAGCTGTGCAGGAACAAAGGGGATAAGAGACCCGGCATTAGGTAAGAACCTACGTAAAACTTCAGCTTCTTCTGTATTAGAAAAAGTTACCCGAATAAATTTAGGGTTACTCTTATCTAACTCAATAGACTGAGGTTTTAATGTAAGATGTTTACAATAGGAATGAAGCCAGTCAACCGCATCCTTCTCTAATAAGTTCACTCGCTTAACAAGCGAACTTACTATAGCTTCACTTCGCGTTTCATCTATAGGTGAGCGCAAAGAATTGCTATAATAAAAAATCGTAGGAAGGATGTTATAGATCGTTAGAACTAACACACCGATAATGAGAAAAAACTGCCAACGCTTGCGTTTCTCCATTAGTATTGTCCCTTGCTTAACTTGAAGTAATATTGCATTGTGATCATCTATTGTAGACGATCCCAGGATAAATTGAATGAATAGGCGAATAAGAAGAGCGTATCAAACAGGGGTGCATCCTGTCTAGATAAATCACTTTATAGTCATGTGTATTGATTAGGCTATGTATAAGATCAATTGGGATTTTAATTAGAATTAAAATCCCAATTGAGCTTACCTCCAATGAAAGGAGGTAAACTCAATTTGATTAAGCTGTAGCTTGAGCAGCAGCTTCTGCTTGAGCTTCTTTTGCTTCTTGTTCTCTCTGCTCAGATAGAGCTAAGAACTGTGTATTCAAAGAACGTACAGCAACTAACCATGCAGATACAATTACAAGTAGGATCACAGCTACGTATGGAGTAATCGCTCCAATTCCACCACAAAGAACCAAAAGTCCTTGCTGAATCAATGATCCACCAGATTTACCTAAGCGCGCAGCAACTACATCGATAGCCGCTTTACCTTTTGTCTTAGATTCTGCATCAAGAGGAATGTAAGCAATTTCTTTTGTCGGATCAAATAAAGAGTATTTAGCTGATTTACTCAAGATATTTTGAGCAGCACCAATAATAACCCCTAAGAGTAATGGAGTAGCTCCAAGAGTCGCTGTAAAAGCAACGACAGTTGCATTTTCTTTGAAAAGAATAAAAGCAAAGAAAAGTAGACCGGTTACTGTAAGCATTAAAGGAGTAATCATAGCAGCAAAACCCCATCCACGACGAAGACAGTTACCACCTACAAATAGCATCATAAAGATAGTAACAGCACCAGTGTAGAACGAGAAGTTACCCATGAAAGCACTATAGTCGTTCGGGTTAGAATACTGTAGTTTTAATTGGTTTTTCCAAGTTACTTCTACAAGGTTGATAGAAATACCATATGCAATGACGAGAATAGCAAGGCAACCAATGTACTTAGAGCGAGCTAAGAACATGAGGCTCTCACCAATAGACATATTAGATTTTTTCTTTTTCTTTGTAGATACTTGCTCAGGATCGTAGAAGCGTGGGTCTGTAAGGATGTTTCGGTTAATCCAATAATAAATGGCAACAGCACCGATACCAGCTAATACAACCATTCCCATCAAGTAATTTAGAGAAATCTGCCAAGCATCAACACCAGCAGGAACTGAAGCACGGATTTTTGATACGGCTACGATAGCAGGACCAGAAACTACAAGAGCAAGGTTAGCGCCAAGACCAAACAAAGTGTAAAAACGCTTTGCTTCAGTTACTTTTGTGATTTCATTAGCAAATCCCCAGAATAAAAGAGATAATGCTACGCTTCCCCAAAGCTCAGCCATGATGTAGAAAAGAGAATAACTCCAGTTACGGTAGCATGCAATCAAACCTTTGAAACCAGCTGGTAAAACAGACTGTAACCAATCAGCTGATGTTGTTGGGTGGATGATATCAATGTTAGGATAGATAACTGTAGCAAATGCTCCGAAAAACACAAGAAACGGAATGATACAAGAGTAAAAAAGTTTTTCTTTACTCAGGGTGTTCGCTAGCTTGGAGTAGATCATCATAAAGATCATCGCAGCAGGAACAGTACCGTAAACTTTTAGGAAAGGGATAGCTTCAGCACCAGAACCGGCAGCTGTCACAACAAGTGTGTCCTTTGTGTCACGGAGAATAGTATAGTTAAAAGAAATGAAGAAGAACATAAAGAACATGGGAAGAAGCTTCTTCAGCTCGTACGTGTGTACTGGCCATAAGCGTCCGCGCCATTTCCCAAATTCCTGGGTTGTATTTTGCGACATGGTTACCTTTGCTAAGTTGTAATGATTTTTAAACCCACCGTGAAAGTAAGAATATGCGAAACCATTACGGTCAAGTAAGGAACGTAATTCAAAAAAACTCTCACATAGGGAGTTGTTTTCTAAATAAAGAGAATACTATCCATTCTAAAACGATTATTTACAAAGTAAAACCGATAAGAATGAACTAACTATTATAGTTGCTTAAATCATAATGGCAAGAAAAAAGATTAGGACTTCAAGAGAAGAATCTGGGGCGGATTCGCCCCAGTAAAATTAAAATAGAAACTTTGTTTATTAAGTTTCAGAACCAATCATTCCTGGGTTAAGACGGGCAGTAGCGTATTGGTCAGCTGTTGGGTTTTCTACTTGACCTGCTGGTACTGCATTAGGCATTCCTGGGGCTACATTACCAAACGCTGGAGCAGCGGTAACTTGTCCTGGAAATGGAATAGCACCAGGCATAGTTGCCATGCCAGGTTGACGCTGTTGAGGTTGAACTTGCTCAGGTACACCACCGTTCTGTGTTACATTTACAGCTTCTACAAACGCAGTCCATAAAGGATAGTTGATTTCGTTTTTACGAATGCAAGCCATCAATTCTCTTCTGATTGCAGCTAAAGATTTTTTTGGAGTTAGCTTTGCAATCATTTCTTTGTCGCCAGCAAGACGAGCAATATTTAACATGCGCTCTAAATCAGTCTTAGATAATGTAATTTGATCTCTGCGCTTACGAGATCCACGAGCTGCTCTAGGCTTTGGAGCTACAGTAATTGGAGTGTCAGGTGAAATAACAAAACGCTCTACTAACTCAGTAAGCTCTTCAGGAGCTTCATGCTTCATTTTACGAAGAGTAAAGTGGTGCATGTATCCACCAGTAGGAACAGGAAGGTAACGGCAAACATCGTTTTCTTTGCTTCCGCCAATTTTCTTTATCGCTTTTTTTAGTAGTTCTTCTAGTTTTTTAGTCGCTTGTTCTTTTTCTGTGTTTTGTTGCTTTGAATAAGTCATGTGGACTACCTTCCTTAGGTTAATTTCTAATAGTTACAGGTTCAGTTTTCACTTTTTCTATGCCACTAAAATGGGTCTAATTTGAAAAAGC
This sequence comes from Waddliaceae bacterium, assembly GCA_002709385.1. Taxonomy (GTDB): domain Bacteria; phylum Chlamydiota; class Chlamydiia; order Chlamydiales. The sequence goes on along the minus strand of PAQS01000036.1, from coordinate 39,733 downwards.
TATGAATTAAATTCGCATTAGACGAAGTCCTCGTCTACCACAAATTCTAATTACTCGCCATGCACTATTTTCTATATCTGCTATTTTTTCTCTTGAGCAAAGAAAAGGTTTCTTACTCAAAAGAGATTTAAAATAAAATCTTACTTGCATCCTGTTTATCAATATTCTGTAATTAAATGCAATCAAAAATAGTTCAATTCTTCGTCCTCTAAATGCACTAAAGTCATTTGAGATATATGGAACACTATAGTGATTAATAAACACTATATATAGTTCACAGATGAATACTCTGTTTTACAAGAGGTCTTAAGAATTACAAGCAATTCATACCCACGTAGCAGTTTAATTGCAAGAAGTTCACGTGATTTAATAATAAGAGGATACTATTTAGCTAAAAGTTTCCTGCACTTTTTCATAACTGTTTCATCTAAGGTTTTTGATAAAAATCCTGTTTTGATTGGAATCAGCGTTTGGCGTAGACTTTGCAACTTGAGTGAATAAAGGGAGTGATAACTTATGCCATTGAATATGTATAAAGGACCAGAATCTAAAAAAACCCCTGAAACTACAGTTAAAAGCGTAATTGCAGTTGCTGCAGGAAAAGGTGGTGTAGGGAAATCATCTGTTACTGTCAATTTAGCTAGGGCGATGCAAGAGCTAGGGTTAAAGGTAGGGGTGTTGGATACAGATTTATATGGACCATCTCTACGACAAATGATGCCAGAACAAACTCCCCCTAGAAATGAGGGAGAAAAGATTTATCCGGCAATTTCTCACGGAATACCTCTTGTTTCTATGGCATTTTTTCGTGAAGAAGATAAGCCGTCTGTGGTTAGGGCTCCTATTGCAAACAGCATCATTTCTCAATTTGTACAGAATGTAGAGTGGGGTGACTTAGATTTTTTGCTGATCGATTTTCCTCCAGGAACAGGAGATATTCAATTGAGTCTAGGACAACAAGCACATATTGATGCTGCGCTAATTGTTACGACTCCACAAGATTTAGCAATGATCGATGTTCGTAAGGCGATTGGAATGTTTGATCTTATAAAAGTGCCCGTTTTGGGGGTTGTGGAAAACATGAGCTTTTACCAGAAAGATGAAACAAGCGAAAAAGTTTTTCTTTTTGGTAGTGGCGGTGGAGCTAAACTTTCAGGTGAATGCGGAGTTCCTTTAATGGCTCAAATTCCTCTCGATCCACAAATAGGAAGATGTGCAGATAAAGGATTATCTCTGTTCGATGAATGTGAAGATCATTTGTGTGCACACGAATACCTTTCTCTTGCTGAATCAGTGAATCGTGAGTTGGATGTGCTTCGTTCAAATCATAAACAAAACTCTCTTCAGATTGAAATTGATGGACAGGATTCCTATCATATTGGGCTTAAATGGGCTGATGGTTTTACTGCTGTTTTGCGTTACTCTGATTTACAAAGCCAGTGTCCTTGTGCTAATTGTGTAGATGAATGGACAGGAGTAAGAAAAGACGTTGTGGTAGATAAATCTCTCACAGCCAGAGCTGTTCACCAAGTTGGCCGTTATGGACTACGTTTAGAGTTTTCTAGTGGATGCCAATCTGGGATCTTTAGTTATTCTTATTTAAGAGAGCTTGTTGAATCAAAGCAGCCATGTGTATAAGGAAGGTTTCGTGAGAAAAAAAATACTGTTTTTATTTTTTTACGTGAGTTTAGCGATCACTTTTTTAAGTTCATGTTCTAGAGGAAACCATGAAAATAAATTAGGTAAGTGGTTAGATAATAACGGCAAGCTTAAGGTGCTTTGCACTGTGGCGATGTTAACAGACGTGGTCAAGCAGGTTGGTGGTGACTATGTAGATGTCATTACGCTCATTGATGGAGAATTAGATCCTCATAGCTACGAGTTAGTAAAAGGAGATGATGATAAACTCAACTTTGCTCAAATTATTTTTTATAACGGTCTTAACTTGGAGCATGGTCCAAGTCTAAAGTCTTATCTTGAAGCATCATCGAATAGTGTAGCTGTAGGCGATTGGATTATAAATCAAAGCCCTGGGCTTTTACTTTATACAAGTGGACAAAAAGACCCGCATATTTGGATGGATGTCTCGATTTGGAGAAGAGGAATAAGCCCCATCGTTGAGGCTTTGGCACAAGCAATGCCGGAGCATGCAGAAATATTTCAGAAAAATGGTGACGTTTTAGGGGAGGAAATGGATCGCATTCATATGAGCCTCCAGAAAGAATTAAAAGCAGTGCCTGCCCATAAACGTTATCTTGTGACAAGCCATGATGCATTTAACTACTTTACTCGAGCTTATTTAAGTGAAAAAGATGAGTGGAAAGATGAAGCATGGAGAATTAGATGCAATGCCCCAGAAGGTTTAGCGCCTGAAAGTCAGCTCAGTGTATCAGATATTCAACGAATTATTAATCATCTTATTAAATATGATCTGCATGTCATTTTTTCTGAAAGTAATGTGAGTAAAGACTCTATTCGGAAGATTGTAAATGCAGGAGCGGAAAAAGGATTAAATGTCACAATACCCAAAGTTGTTTTATACGCAGATGCAATGGGTGCAAAAGGATCTGATGGAGATACTTATTTAAAAATGATTCAACATAATGCAAGGGTTATCGCCGATTATTTAAATAAGTAGTTGCTGTTTATTTATTAGTTGATTCGAGATACAATTAGAATTAAGTTAATAAACTTTATTGGTAAATCATGGGTGACACCGAACCATTAGCTAGTGACAAGGTTGCTGTACAAGCTTTTCAGCTTACGGTGAATTATGATAAGACGCCTGTGTTGTGGGATATTTCTTTAGCTGTGCCTGAAGGTGTTTTGCTTGGGATTGTAGGACCTAATGGAGCAGGAAAAAGCACCCTGATCAAGACAATGCTTGGTTTGATTAAACCTATTTCGGGCAGTGTAGAGTTTTTGGCTCAGCCTCTTCGAAAAGTACGCAATCGGGTGGCCTATGTTCCACAACGTGAGACAGTAGACTGGGACTTCCCGATCACAGTACTTGATCTTGTGATGATGGGTCGTTACGGTAGTTTGGGATTTTGCCGTTGGCCAGGAAAAAAAGAGCGCCATTTAGCTTATCACTACTTAGAGAAGGTAGGGATGGAGCGTTATGCAGACCGGCAAATTAGTCAGCTTTCTGGTGGGCAGCAACAACGAGTTTTTCTAGCGCGTGCTTTAGTTCAAGAAGCTGATATTTATTTTATGGATGAGCCTTTTGTTGGTGTTGATTTAATGACCGAAAAAGTCCTCATTGAACTACTTGGTGAGTTGCGTTCTCAAGGGAAAACGATTTTTGTTGTTCACCATGACTTGAACACTGTAGAAGCTTATTTCGATTGGGTTGCCTTGTTGAATGTACGCCTTATTGCATGCGGACCTACTAGTCAAGTTTTCCACTCAAGTAATTTAGAAAGTACATACGGGAAAAGCCACTCTCTTCTAGATGAAGCTGTAAAGCTGGCACAAAACAAATCATCTGGAATGATTTAATTAAGGAGCTTTCATTGGAGTCACCGCTTTTCTACTTTACCGATCCGGTGTTGAGGGGACCTACTATTGCATGCATGTTGATGTGCTTGGCTTCGTCTCTTGTTGGGGTGATGGTTTATCTTAGAAAACAATCGTTACTTGGAGAGTCATTATCACACGCAGCTTACCCAGGTGTACTTGGAGGGGTTCTTTTAGGGGTTTTTGTATTTGCAGGATTAGATGAGGGGCCTTTACTTGCTGCTTTCATTCTTATTGGAGCTTTTCTATCTGCTTTACTAGGGTTATGGATTATAGAGATTTTAACGCGTCACTTATCTGTCCGTAATGATGCAGCTCTTTGTTTTGTTCTAAGTATGGCATTTGGAATAGGTATTACAGCAGCAAGTCGTTTGCAATTTACACACACACAGCTTTACCGACATGTTAATATCTATTTCTATGGTCAAGCGGCCACCATGACAGATCTTCACGTACTCGTCTATGCTTGTATTTCTCTTCTTGTCGTTGCCCTAATTTCTCTAATGTATAAAGAATTACAGTTGATTACATTTGATCGAGATTTTGCTTCCATTATTGGAATTCGTACAAAAACAATTGATACAGCTCTTTTTATTCTTATTGTGTTGGCTGTAGTTGTGGGTATTCGTAGCGTAGGCGTTGTTTTAATGTCTGCAATGCTTATTGCTCCGGCTGTTTCTGCTCGACAATGGACAAATCGTTTATCTGTCATGCTCATTTTGGCAGCATTGTTTGGTTTAAGTAGTGGATTTATGGGGAATTACTTATCAGTAGAGTTAGGTGAGTATTTTTCTAATAAATATCCTAATGAAAATATTGCACTTCCTACTGGTCCTATGATTGTTCTGGTAGCAATGGGGATTTGTTTTGTATCGCTGTTTTTGGCACCAGAAAGAGGCTTGCTTTCGCGTTTGGGCCGTATCTTTCTTTTCAGATATAAGTGTATCGAAGAAAACTTTCTTAAAGCATTGTGGCGTATTAATGCCGACGGAGATGTGACTTGGTTAGATTTATCTCGTCGTATGGATACAAATAGAATATTAGCCGAACTCGTTTTATTTCAGATGCGAATAAAAGGATATATTTTTCGAAAGAGTTTTAACGTATATCAATTGACAGGTCAGGGAAGACAGCGAGCTACTCATGTTGTACGTTTGCACCGTTTATGGGAGCTTTATTTGGTTGATGAAATTGGTATTGGTGCAGAGAAAGTACACCGAAATGCTGAGGAAATGGAGCATATTATTACGCCTAATTTGGAAAAGCGTTTGTCGGAGCTTTTGAAAGACCCAAAAGTAGATCCACACCAACAACCTATTCCACCCTCTACACAAAAGGGGTAGAAACGTTTTCTATGAATCATATCACTTCTCAAAATCCTTATTTTGGAACAGATTTTTTTACTTTTATTGCCGTTTTAGCTCAACGAGCCTGGGGATTTTTGACTGGGAGTTCTATGGAGCTTACGTCAGATGAGATACAAATGCTTGTTTTGGTAGGTATTTCCATATCAGGTGCTCTTGTTGGATCTTTTCTTATGCTAAGGCAGATGAGTATGCTTGCCAATTCCTTATCTCATACGGTTTTATTGGGGATTGTATTAGTTTATTTGTATATGTCGCGTTTCTCTCATGGAGATCATGATCATAGTTCCTCCCTTAACGTTCAGGGCTTTTTGCTGGCTTCTTTGGGAATGGGAGTGATCACAACATTTCTTACAGAATTTCTCACAAAAGTAGGGAAAGTCCAAGAAGATGCTAGTAATGGTTTAGTGTTTACAAGCCTTTTTGCACTCGGAATCATTTTAGCTACAATTTTTGCTCGAAATGCCCATGTTGGTACGGAAGCCATTATGGGAAATGTGCATATGTTACATAGAGAAGACTTAAAACTCGTCTATGTGATTTGTCTCATTAACGCAGCTCTTTTTCTTTTGTTCTACAAGGAATACAAGATCACAACATTTGATGCTCCATTAGCCAGTGCATTAGGAATTTCAACAACTTTTTTTAATTATTTGTTGATGATTCAAGTTTCGGCAGTGACGGTGGGAGCTTTTCGGGCTGTAGGAGTTTTGATGGTTTTAGCTCTTATTATTGGGCCGCCTTTAGCAGCGAGAAGATTGACGAATTCTCTAGGCTGGATGTTATGTTTTGCAGCGTTAATTGGCGCTTTAGCTTCAATTATGGGAGTGGCTTTATCTCGGCACTTTTTATCGGTCGAGCAGGTAGCTCTTAGTACAGGTGGCTTAGTTGTGTGCTGTATTGGCTTCTTATATTTATTAGTTATATTCTTTGCTCCGCGAACAGGCCTCCTTTTTAAATTTTATCAAATGAAAAATTTAAAAAGGGTTTCAGAGAAGTAAAAAAGCTACTGATTTGACAAGCACAAATCTAATGCTATAATTTTCATTGGTACTCTAGACCATAGTGAAATTTACTGATAAAAGGTTTGATTATTATGAAGCGCATCGCGCTGCTAGGTTCTACAGGTTCGATTGGAGAAAATACGCTACGAGTTGCGAAGCATCTTGGTGAGCGTATTCAAGTTACTGCTTTAGCAGTTCACTCTAATATAGATCGTTTAGAAGAGCAGATTAAAGAATTTTCTCCTAGTTTAGTCGCTGTATTTGATACAGATCAAGCGTTACGTTTGCAGAAGCGAGTACCTCATTTACCTGTACTAGCTGGTATGGATGGCTTGATTGAGCTTGTCCAACATGAGGCTGTGGATCAGGTTGTTTCTGCTATGTCAGGGACTTTAGGTCTTTTGCCTACTTATCGTGCGGCAGAAGCAGGAAAAGATATTGCTCTTGCTAATAAGGAAGCCTTGGTATCTGGTGGTGCATTGCTTATGGATTGTATTCGTAAGCATAATGTGCAGCTTTTACCGATAGATAGTGAGCATAGCGCCTTATTTCAATGCTTAAATGGAGAAGAACAAAAGTCTGTTCGTCGTTTGATACTGACTGCTTCAGGTGGACCATTTCGCGATTTGAGTTTAGGTGAGCTTGATAAAGTTTCTGTGGAACATGCGCTCCAGCATCCAACTTGGACAATGGGTGCGAAAAATACCATTGATTCTTCTACTTTAATGAATAAAGGACTAGAGCTCATTGAGACGCATTGGATGTTCGGCATTCCAATTGAGCAGATTGAAGTCATTATTCACCCACAAAGTGTCATTCATTCCATGGTTGAATTTTGTGATCATTCTATGATGGCGCAGATGAGTGCTCCTAGTATGATCACCCCGATTCAATATGCGCTTACTTATCCAGATCGCTACCCAAGCCTTTTGAAACCCTTTGATTTTATGCAGCATTCAACTCTTGAGTTTATGCCGGTTGATATTGAGCGTTTTCGTTGTTTACAGGTTGCTTGCAATGCTATTGTGAGTGGAGGAAGTGCTCCTTGTTACATGAATGCAGCTAATGAGATTCTCGTAAGTCGTTTTCTGGATAAGAAAATTTCCTGGTTAGATATTGGGCGTAAGTTAGAGAGTCTTATGCAAGACCATCAGTTGTTGTCGCAGCCTGGTCTTGAAGAAATTTTGGCGATTGATCAAGAAGCGCGTCGAGAAGCGGCTCTTGTATAAGTTAATAAACGGATATAGGATTAATTGATGATCACTAGCTTTATTTATTTGGTTCTGGCAGGACTTGGTTTAGGATTTCTCGTCTTTATCCATGAATTAGGGCACTACTATGTAGGGCGCCGTGTAGGAATGAAAATCGAAGTATTTTCTATAGGGTTTGGGCGTCCAATTTATCGCTGGAAGCGTGGAGATGAAGATTGGCAGTTATGCTGGTTGATCTTTGGTGGATATGTCAAATTTGCTGGTGAGACAGGAGAAGAAGGGCTTGAACCTTACGAAGTACCTGGTGGGTTTTATGAGAAAAGTCCTTGGGCAAGAATTCAAGTTGCTTTTGCAGGTCCTTTAGTCAATATCCTTTTTGCTTTATTCGTTTTTTCTCTGATTTGGCTGAATGGTGGACGCGAAAAAAGTTTTTTCGAAGAAAGTCGCTTTGCCGGATGGGTTGATCCTAAATCTGAATTATATACCAAGGGTGTACGTCCAGGAGACCTCATTACAGCGTATAATGGAAACCCTGTGAATGGTGCTCGCGAGCATATTTTAGGGGCGATGACAGCAGGTGATGATCTTCTTGTAGAAGGACAACACATTGATTACGAAAATGGTACAGAAAAAGCTTTTGCTTATACAATTACTCCTTATGAAGACCGTATGCTTTTCCGTGAAGGTGTTCGCACAAGTGGGGTGTTTCAAACAGCAAATTATCTGATTTATGATCGTGGGCTAGATGGAAAAGAGACCCCTTTATCTGCAAAATCACCTATGGCCCAAAGTGGCATTCAATATGGAGATCGCTGTGTATGGGTTGATGGTGAGCGTATTTACTCTTTATCACAACAAAAGCGTCTTTTGAATGAAGGCAGAGCTTTATTAACAGTGGAAAGAAACGGAAAAACATTTCTTGCCCGTGTTCCACGTGTACCTATTCAGGAATTACGTTTAGTAGGAGAACAAAGAGAAGAGCTTGTTGATTGGCAATATGATTCTCATTTAGAGACAAATAGAGTTCGCGATTTGATGTATATTCCTTACAACTTAAGTTTCAATGCTGTGGTTGAGGAGCGTATTGCTTTTGTAGATATGGATGCGGAAAAAGAAGCATTTCCAGATGTATATTATTCAGACCGTGATCAAGCTTTACAAATTGGTGATCGTATCATTGCTGTAGATGGAAAGGCTATTTCAGAAGGTCCGGAGCTTTTACAAGCTCTACAAACTCACCAGGTACACGTCATTGTGGAACGTCGACCAGGGAACTGGGATGATAAGGTTTCTCTTTCTCAAGCTGAAGAAGAATTCAAGAGTGGGCTTCAAGACTCAAATATTGATCTTTTAGCAAGCTCGATCGGGACAGATAAGACTCTAAAAAGTGCTGGTACTTACGTATTATTAAATCCTGTGACTCCAACCACCCGTATGAATTTGTTTGATACTGAAGAGCAAAAAGCTGAATACATGCTAGCGATTCGTGAACGAAAGCAAATGATAGAGCAAATGGATAATGCTGAAGTGCGGGCAAGAGCTATGGAATCTTTAGAAGAAGATATCCAACAGTTATTACTTGGTTACAATGTTCAAACACGAAGGATTATTTATAATCCAGGCCCCATTAAGCAACTTACTGATGTATTAAGTGAAATGAAGCAAACACTTTCTGCTTTAGTTATGGGAGATTTAAGCCCTGCTTGGATGTCTGGTCCAGTAGGAATTGTCCACATGATGCAATATCAATGGCAACTGGGTATTCAAGCTGCTCTGCATTGGCTGGCAATTATTAGTTTGAATTTGGGAATTCTTAATCTTCTTCCTATTCCTGTTCTTGATGGAGGAAATATTTGCTTATCTATCTACGAGTGGGTGAGTCGACGTAGAATTAGTGCGAAGACTCTAGAAAGAATGATCATTCCATTTGCTATTTTGCTTATTGGATTCTTTTTATTTGTGACCTATCACGACCTTAGCCGGATTGTACAAATGTTTGTTTCGGGATAAAGAAAGAAAAGAAGTTACCTGGACGCTTGGCATATGCCAGGGGAGCGAGGAGATATTCAGCCTCCGCCAAGGTCCAGGTGGTAGTATTAGGGCTGGGGAATGCCCACAAATGGTCTTGTCCAGATTCTGTTATCAGAGACAAGGCCGCCCAAATAGCGATGCATCCGCTTCCACGATACGATCGGCTAATGGTATAGGTACTCTTTCCCAGCCCTCCTCACCCAACAAGAGTGAGGTTTTGTATATTAAGAGCAATAACAAGTATCCACGTACAAGTTTATTTTATTACTAAAGTTTTTAATGATCAATACTTTAGATTATAGATTTAGATTTTTTATTCTTTTTTAAATAAACGGTTAATAAAAAATAGAAGTAAGTCATTTTCAAAAGAAATAAAATTTTAAATGTATTCTATAATTTCATTCTCGATATCTGGGAAGTTATTATATTTCCCACCTTGCTGAATTCGTTTTGCCTTATTTTGATCGGCTACAATTAAATTGAAGCAGGATGCGTTTTTGCTATCTAATATTTTTTTTTCAGCATCTTGAGTTTTTTCTTGAGTATCAAGAATATCTGTAAATAGTAAGAGAGAAGGAATACTGATTGAAGAATCATTTTTATAATCGCGGATAGCGTCATTGGTACAAACAGAAAGAGAAAGCCCCCTTATCATTCATTCCTGAAAGTCCGGCGATAAAGCCAGGAAATGTAACTAAAACTGTTTCACTGCCGTTTTCCTGAGGTCTATTGAGAACAATGGTATGGTCTGCAAGGACTGTGTTGCAAAACCTAACTTGCCCAACTAAGCCAGATATTACTCAAGAGAGCCTTCAACCATAGCTCTACTAGCTGGGCTCCAGTATTTCTTGAGTACAGACTTTCACTGAATAGCCTTTTCAATCTTGAAAAAGCACTTTCGCCCTTAACTCTGTGACAGTAGCCGGTGAGTCTACCCCAGAGGCTGCGAGCCGATTGGTTATTGCCTAGAGAGTTTATAATTGCGAGAGCATCATTCCGTTCGTTAAACCACTCACTCTCTCGAAATTTACCGGTACGAGGGGGAGGAATTATGGCTTTTACCCCTTTAGAATAAGCCAAATATCTGAACCGCCCACCATCATAGGCTCCATCCGCTAATACTGTTTTGGTACTTGGAGGAAGATTTTTTAAAAACTTCAAACCCGCTGAAATATCTCCTACTTCAGGTGACGTGACAATCAAATTTACGATTTCGTTGGAATCTGAATCTACAAGCAGATGAACTTTGCTCCAACTTCTATGATAAGACTTACCGTGAATTTTGGTTTTCCACTCACCCTCTCCGCTTATCTTAAAGCCTGATGAGTCCATAATACATATTTTAGGACGACGCCTAGAGAGCTTGGGTAGATACTTAAGCAGATGGCGCATGTGCCTGCAAATAGTTGTGTAGCAAGGAACAGAAATACCATGGGTAGGAATAAAGAGTTTGCCATTCCTTGACATTCTCGGTCGCTCAAACTGTATGAGGTTTTCAGCAGAATCAGCAGTAAAATGAGCTGCATAGGGACGGTGGTCGTCCATTCTTCTTGGGAACTTTGCTTGCTTTACGTAGAATTTGTATGGTTTCCGGGGAACAATAGAAACTGAGGCTTCTTCTTTGAACAAGACTTGAGTTATACTTAGCCCAATTTCGTTGACACATCGTGTCCTCTTTTTCTTTGACTTGCCGGTTGTTGGAAAGGAGTTTTTATAATCTAAAATTTATTCTTATCCCACTTCTGAATACTCTAGCATATCTTCACACTTGTGAGTTTTGCAACACAGTCCTTCTCCCCAACCTTTTATACTTCCAAGATTTTCTAGGTAAGAAATAGAAGGAGCAATTAGGGATTCGTAATTCGTTTTAGTCATATAAAAATATACCTATTTTTATTTTATTAGTATGTAATTTAGCTTGTATATGTATTTTTTTATTAAAAAACAATAAAGATTATTTTTTATGTTGGTTGATGGGGAGATATTAAATTTTATATGGAAGTTTTTTAACTAAGGGAGAGTCTCCTTTCCGATGGCTCTCGAGTGCTAAAGGAAAGGAGTTTGTTATTCTAAATTTGCCTATTTTATACAATTTTGGCTGAAGCTGTAGAAAGCCTTTGAAGGGGACCAGATAAATCAAGCTGTTCTAGTTCAACTTCAATAAGGAAAAATTCTCCTCTTGTTGATAGAGCGAGCTTTAAAGCATCTTCAAAAGCTGTTTCCGTTTCAACTCGTACTCCCTTACCTTTACCGAAGAGACTAGGAAGTTGGGCATAATTCCAATTCCATATGTCGTTATATTCTCCTTCAATGAGAGGCCTTTCTGTGCCGTAACCGTGGTTATTAAGGACAATGATAATAGGATCTAAGTTAAAGCGAACAGCGGTAGATAATTCAGTCGCTGTCATTTGAAAGCTTCCATCACCGACCATGGCAATAGCTCGTTTTTCTGGATAACACAATTGAGTGGCGATCGCAGCAGGTACAGCAAAGCCGAGAGTGCCAAAATATGAAGATGAAATGTAAGAATTTTGACTCAAAACAAGCTCTGTACTTGCAAAGAGACAATCTCCAATATCACAACAAATGATATGTTCATCGCTTAGGTATTTCTGAATACAAGATAAAGTGCTTGCTGTTTTGCTTGGGGAATTTGGGCTCGCTTGATAGCTTTTGATTGCGTTGTGATCGAGACGTGGATATTGAACTTGGAAGTTAAAACTCCACTTAGCGTTCTGTATTGCCTGAAGTAGGTCGACAAAATAAATATCATCGTATTTTTCTTTCCCAATCTGGATTTCTCGAGCGCTAATACGAATTTGTTCCAAATGGTCCAGTTGTGCCGTAAACATACCCGTATTTACATCACTCCACAATGCTCCAATTGAAAGGAGACAGTCGGATGACTCAACAAAGTTCCGTATACGCTCATCGCATACCTTACCTTGATAAACACCAGCATAAAGAGGGTGTGTCTCATCTACGCAAGTTTTACCAGTTACTGTAGAACAAATCGGGATTTGAAATTGCTCTGCCAAAGATGTGGCAAGATCAGATAATTGGTAACGGGTGATATCGTGACCAAGCCAGAAAACAGGATTTTGACTTTTGCTGAGTATTTTATAAACAGCATCTAGAGCCTGCTTTAATTGTTTAGGGTTACTTTCTTTCTCTTTTGCTTTTTCGTATTGATGAGGAATGAGGTCAATATCAACCATATTACGAGGAAGTTCAATATAAACAGGTCGTTTATGAAGTAAACAGTTGTTCAATACACGGTGAATATCTTCTGCAGCTGTTTTGGGATCATTAAGTACAGCTTGGTCTACTGTGATCGGCTTAAAAACTTCTAGTTGGGTAGTATATGAATCTTCTACGTAGTGGTGAATACAAGGAGCTCTCTGAAACTCTTCTTCTGATGCAGACCCTGAGATAATGACGACGGGGGAACTTTCCACGTAGGCTTGTGCAATAGAATTTGCCATAACCATGCCGACACCATAAGTTGTACAGGCAACACCAAGGCCTTTGAAACGGGCATAAGTATCTGCCATATACCCAGCAGAGTTTTCTGTTGTAGTATTGATAAAACGAATTTTGTGTTCTTCAATGACTTTATTAAAGTGAATGACATAGTCACCAGGAACCCCAAAAATTTCTCTGACACCGAGTTCCCAGAGAAAATCTAAAAGGTAGTTTCCTGTTTCTAATGCTTGAAGGTCTTTACTAACGGATGAGGTAGACATATTTTCACCCTTTTCTTGTGAATTGGTCACCCCATCCTAGCACAAAAAAAAATTTAAAAATTTGTTCTCTCTAGCTTCTGAGGATCAAAGTCTAGTGTAAGACCAAGATTGGGGTTCATGATTTTCATAGGGCATGTATCCATGGAAAATTTTAGGATTTTCATCAAAAATCAATGGAAGAAAAAAACGATCTCCTTCCCACATTGGCAAAGAATTAAGCTCCGATAAAGGAATCCAAGATAAAGTACCTTCAGGGTTTTCGCTGTATGGTGTCCCTGAGAATTTTTCTACTAAGAAAATAAAGCCAAGCCAGTCTTCACCATTTTTTCCAAAACCAGTCCAATTAACCGTTCCACGCAAAGTGATTGATTCACATTCAATACCTGCTTCTTCGTGCAATTCACGTTTAATACAGTGCATAATGTCTTCATTTGGCTCCATTTTTCCACCAAGACCGTTGTATTTTCCCAGATGATCGTCATCTTCACGAGCTGTACGATGAACCATTAAGACGCTCTGACGGTCAGGAGATAGAATGTATGCAAGGGTTCCGAGTATTGGAGTATAAGGCATAGTAAAAACTCTTCGTAAGATATATTTTTTTAATGAGTCATATTGTTATCTTAAGCAAATTGTTCTTAATATAAAATAAATAAAAACAAAATAAAAAATATATATTTTTTTGATTATATTAATCTCATATGAAAGTAATAAGAATTGGTTGTAAATATGCTTAATGATTTTAGTAAGTGGCTAAACAAGGACTCTCCTTCTAACGAATACACTGTAGAAGCTTTTACTAATTGGAAAAAGGATAGCTCTGCTGATTTTTTTCAACGAAATGGAAATACCTGTAAAGCTCTCAAATTAGATGAAAATGCCAAGCGTTGGGAGACATTAGAGTGTTACTGGAATCAGAATGAGAATAAGCAGCATCAATATGCAGCCAAATTAGATACAAAACGAGGCTGGGTTTATATTGATGATTCATCTGGAGTGATCGCCAGAAAGATGATTTTGGCGACGTTGCTTCGTCCTATTTGGACAATTGTAGCGAGAACATTGTTTCATTTGAGTGGAGCAGGAATCGTTACTCAGTTTCGTAAGTGCTCTAAAAAAATACATCAGTTGGATGTTGTGCGAGATTTACAGAGTACTGGAGGAGAAGATTGGGAGGAACGTGTTAAGTGGTTAAAAAATGAAAATTTCTCTAGTGACGGTTGCTTAGGCAAATGTTTTTGGGGACGGTTAAACAAAATTAATTCTATTTCTGGTGATGAAAACGATCAGTGCAGTCTATTGGGTAATACACTGTGGAATCAATGTAAGTTACTATATTTTTTATCTATTATTGAAAATAAAAAAATCAAGGTTTCTAATTCAATAAAACCACTTAGTGAATGGTATAATAATTTAACAAGTGATCAGCAAAAACAAGTAAAGACAGAGTTGCTAGGGATGAAAAAAGACCATCAACTCGTTTCAGTTTTTTCTTTAGAGAAAAAACGACAATTGTTGATCGATGAAAATAAGGAGAATCTGAATTTTAATATTGATAAATTAGAAGAATTTTATCGTGATTGTCGAAATCGAAATTGCATACGATCTTTGTTAGATATTGTTCGTTCTCCTGTATATGGAGTTGCTTTAACTGTTGTTGCAGCTAGCGCAGTTTTGTTTACTCCATTTCACTCAGATTATGCTTATACTGCTAGAGACTGTCATGCTCGTTTACAAAACCGCTTGCGTTGGGGTTTTCATATGGGTGCTGTTTTTGGCGATTCTTTTTTTCCTTGTCTTTCTCCTTTAGGTAACTTGAGAAAGCTAGAGCAACAATATCGCGGCTCTGATGAAGTGAAAAATGGACCTGAGGCAATGGTTCGCGCGCAGGTGAAGCATTTTTATCGTAGCAAAGGAAGTGGAAATCCGGCGTCTTGTAATTTTGAAAAACTTGAACAAGGTGATATTTATATTAGTTCTAGTTTGAGAAAGCAATAACGAGTGATTTTTATTATGGAATTAATTTGAAAGTGCTTCTCTTACGCTAGGATGACATAAAAAAAGACAGCTGACCCGGAAAAATCAGCTGCCTCATACAAGTCTATATAACGAACCCAAAGGTTCGAGAGGAAAATTGTGAAAGGGTGGTGCTTACTACCTTTTCTCTTCTTCAATTACAATTCTGAAGCCTGTGTAGGCATCTGTCGTTTCAGGTCTCAGCGGCATGCGGGCGGAGGCTCTAGCTTCATATGCAGTACTATCGTACGATCCGCCTTTTGTTACCTTTTTCGTTCCGTGTCCTGGTCCTTGTGGATTCTGATCTACCATATATTTATGCGAATCAGGGTCATACCAATCAGCGGTCCACTCTCTTACGTTACCAACCATATCGTAAGCACCTACAGGACTTCTTGCAGAATTCGTGCCAAACTGGCTTCCCAAGAGGGAAGGGGTTTGTCTCACTGCAGCGGTGTAGTCTCCTCCACCTTCTAGTAGATTAATACCATTGTAAAATCCAACAGCTGTGCTTCGAACATGGCCCATTTTACGTTTTCCATAGCTGTCTAAGAAGTTCGCATAGGTACGGTCAATTTCATCACGACTCACACCATAGCGGAATTTTCTTAGTTCCTGACCTTCTGCGGTTACGGCCATAGATGCGGCTTTTTCCCATTCAGCTTCAGTAGGTAAACGATAGCCTAAATCACTGCAATAGAGATCAGCACCATACCAGCTTACTTCAAGCACAGGGAAGTCTTCTTTACCTGCTAATGGAGTGAAAGTCCAACCACTAGGACCTCTTTTTGCCTGAATTTGACTTTGTGGGTCTGCTTCAGTTGTTTCCATTAAAAGATGCCCTTGCTGATCTTTGACTTGTCCTTGAACTCCAGGACCCTTCATTAAAATAGCTTTTCCTGAATGTACAGCTTCTGTTAACCATGCTGCATATTGTGCATTGGTAACGAGCTGCATACCGATATGGAATGTATCAATTTCGACTGTACGCGCAGGTTGTTCGTCGTTGGCACCTTCTCCAAAAATATCCCCAATAATTGCAGGACCTTTTTCTACTCTAACAACAGCTACATTTGGTACATAAGTTCCACCTACAACTTCTCTTCTGTTAGGTTTAACTTCTACAATAAGAGGTTCAGGTGTCTTATAATGTGGGACTTCATCAAAAATAATGCGATAGCGACCTATAGTAGCCATAGGAATGGTTGTATACTCACCGTGGAATTTCCCTAGTACTAAACCTTCACTATCTGACACATCTTGAACAGTATACGCTGCATGAGGAAGGTTGCTCGTTACAACAAGGCTTCCTGATATTGCTTGATAAATAGCATGTACTCTTTCGGGTCTAGATGCTCGTACAAAAACTTCAATTGGATCAGGGCGATTTCCTGCATATTTTGTTGCATCAGGTCCTTCAACTTCTTGGAAGTCTAAACGGTACTTTCCTTCAGGAAGAGTAAGGGTTTTACTTCTTGAATTCACATTTTCAACAATTTTATCTTCATTATGATCCATTGTTGTAATGCTAACTTGGTATTTATCTACATTTGAAGAGACAACTAAAGACCCACCTTTAGCATACTGCGCTTTTACAACTTCATCCTGAGAACGTGTGATGGTAATGTTCTTAGGCATAGGAGGAATAAAACGCTTCTTAGCTGTATCATCAAAGCGTAAGGTGTAATCTCCTGGCATTAAGCCCTCAAAACGGAATTGTGAGCCTTTACCTTCGTACTCTTGCTCTCCGTTTGCAGATTTTAATACAAATCTTGCATCAGCAACGTTTGTATTCACTTCAAGAATACGCTCAGAAGTGAATTGAGGTGTTAAACTTACTCGCTTACCCTCTTGAATTTCAATACGCTCTCCAGGAACAGGGAGTAGATATTTAGGTAAATCAAAGTCTACTTCATATTTTCCTGTTGGTATTGCATCACTGCTCCAACTCAACATACCACCTAATCCACTTACGGAATGAGTGATTGCTTCTCCACCACCGTTTGGAATCAGTTTGATGGTTACTACTTCATCGTCGATGAATGGAGCTTCAATATCTAAGAAACCAAATTCTTTATAGTATAGAATTTCAGCTTGTACTGGTTCCCCAAGGTTCAGCGCAAATGCTCCGCTTGGAGTAATTTTAGTTTCATGACCAGGTAGCTCTTGAGCTTCCAAGTAGTACCCTGCTCCTGGAGCAAGACCTATATCACCTTTAGTTCCTTGTCCACTAGTAACAATGTTACCGTTTTGGTAAAGCACCCAACGGCGTGTACTATCTGATACACGTACAGTGAAAGGAACTTCTGTACGTTGGTACGTAGCAACGATAGGCCCTTCCAAAGAGTTAGGAAGAAGAGTAACTTTTACTGGATCAGGAGTTTTAAAGCCTTCAACATCTTGGAAAACTAAACGATACTGTCCAGGAATCAAAGTCGTTAACGTACTATGTTCTTTGTCACTGACAGCAACAGATTCACCATAGTTATTGAGTAAACGGAATCCAGGCTTTTGAACGGAGTCTTCATTAGGAAGATCCATTGTGGAAACAACTTCTAATGAGGCGTACTGAGGAACAATATCCTGGTGGATATGGAGTTTTTGATCTTTTTCAAGAGTAAAAAACTGTTTTTCAACTGGCTGAAAGAGACTATCACGATTAGGAAGAGCAAACTCTAATGAGTAGGTTCCTACAACTAAGTTAGGGATACGAACAGATTTTTTTCCTTTAACAGTAGCTACAGCAGCGCTATCTTCTTTTGGATAAATCGATCGATGCCCTTCAGAATCGGTGATCCAAAAACGAACTCTATCAATACGCGCTTGTTCTTTTCCAGTGGTATAAGTAACTTCTACAGTTCCTTTTCCTGGTTCATAGCGTCGATTCATAGAAATGGTTGCTTGATTAGCAAGGACTTCTACAATTTCCGATTTAGGAGCATAGTAGTCTTTCATTTTTCCGAAATCAATACGGTACTGTCCCGGCTCCAAATCACTTACGAAAAGTCTACCATTTACCGACTTAGCTAGTATGCGTTCAAATGGATTTCGTAGACTGCGTACGGTTTTTAGTAGGAGAATAGGTTTTTCCATAACTGTTTTACCGATATCAGGTAATTCAGCTACGACTTCAATCGATCCATATTGAGGTTCGAAACTTTGACTTACCGTTGCAATTTCACCTTTTTGAATCAAAATTTCTTGAGGCTTAGCATCATTGAATAGTTTGTCCTGATTAGGTAAACCAAATTCGACTTTATAGGCTCCGATAGGAAGCTCATCAATAAGGACTTTATATCCAGCAGTATTAATGTTTTTTTCTATTTCTGAGGATTTTGGATAGCTTGTTTTTTTGCCATCTTCGTTTGTTAGCCAAAAGCGTACTTGATCAAGTCGAGTTTGTTTAGGACCTGTATCGTAATTTACAAGAAGCTTTCCTGTGGCTTGCTCGTATTTCGCTACTATTGGACCAATCACTTTATTTGGTTCAACTTGAATACGCATTGGTTTAGGAGTTTTATATTTATCGCTATCTCTAAAGTGTACTTCATAATTTCCTGGTGGAAGCTTATTCAGCATCAATCTTCCGTTACTAGAAGTACCTTGTACTGTTCCTTTGTGATCTTTTACGACAATTAAAGGCTCTTTCTCTAAAGCTTCTTCTAGAAGCTTTCCGTCAGGCATACGTAAAGAGCCGCCAAAAGACTGTCCATACGGAGAGTTGCTCTTAAAGTTTTTCTCAAGAACAGCAATAGGAAGATCAGGACCTGACCAATCGCGTTCAGGGAGTTGCATTGCAACTTCCATTCCTCCGTAACGAGGAGTGATTCCTTGATCAATGGACAAAGTTTGTCCTTTTTCTATACGGATACTTTGAGTTTGAGGAGCATCGAATAATCCATTTACCTCAGGAAGAATCCATCCCATTGTATATTCCCCAGCCATCAAGTCTTTGATGACAACTCTACGTCCTTTTCCATCTTCTAGGTTTTCATACTCAAAACCTTCAGGAAAAACTCTTCTTTCACCGTCTTCTCCTTCAATCCAAAAATGGATATCATCGATAAATGAAGCATCTTTTCCTGTAGCATAAGCAACATCTAATGAACCGCTAGCCCACTGATATTCTCCTTCAATTAAACCAGCGATTTGTTTAGGAGTGACTTCTATTTCAACGGAATGAGGGGTATTGTAAGCCGCTTTATCTTCAAAACTTACTGTATATTTCCCTGGAGGAAGGTCAGATTCTAATAAATAGCCTTTATCTGATTCACCAACAAGTGTTCCTTCACTATTATGAATCCGAATTCTCGGCAGAGAAAAGAGTGGATCTTCGCTCATTGGAATTCTTGCGGCAACTTCAATTCCACCGTATTGAGGTTCAAAAGTATGATTGATGTTAACTACTTGGTCTTTATGAATTCTGAAAGTTTGAGGAACAGACCCAGTGAAAAGACCTTGTACATCAGGAGCATCAAATTCGATTTTATAAGGACCAGCAGCTAGATCTGTAATCGTTACAATGCGAGACTTTGTTTTTGGATCATCTTGATAATGATTACCTTTTGGATAAAGATGGCGTCTTCCTGCAGGATCTACCAGCCAAAAACGTACGTCATCAATATGCTCTTGCTTATGACCAGTACTTAGACTAATAACAGCAGTTCCTTTAGCAATTTGATACTCACCTGTGAGAGGTCCAATAGCTTGTCCAGCTTTAGCTCTAAGCGCAATTGTTTTTGGTTCATAAGAATCTTCAAATGCGGCAAATTCTACTCGATAATCACCAGGAATGAGTTTATCGTAGTTCAAACTACCATTTTCAGAAAATTCTAAGGTACGCCCACTTGAATCTACTAATATGATACGCGGTAACTTATCGCCTCTACGTAATTGTTCAGGTACTTCTATTTTTGCTGCTACAGAAGCAAATTTAGGATTTAATATTTTTGAGAAAATATTTTTCTTCTCTTCTGTAACATCCACAGAATATGTCTTGGATAATGGAAGCAATTTATCATCATTAGGAGCTTGAAATTCGAGAGTATATGTTCCTGTTGGAACATCGCGGACTTGTACAACAAATGAATGATCTTCTGAACGGAATAGGCGATCACCAGGTCTAGGGTACTCAGATTTATTTCCCCACTTGTCAGTAAGAGTGAAAGTCATGTGTTCTAATCGAATTTGAGAAGGTCCTGTACTATAAGAAACCTCTAAATTTCCACGAGTTTTAGTATAAAGACCTGTATAGGGGCCTTTCATCACTCTTGGTTGAATAGAAACATTAATAGGATCAGGAGTTTTAAAGCCTTTGATGTCATTGAAAACGACTTTATAAGTTCCTGGGTCTAGTTCTCTAGCAGTAGGATATTTACCACCTATCTTTGCTACACTTTGTCCTCTACTATTAATGATAGTCGCATTTGCTTCTTCTTCCTCATAATTTTCTGGAAAACGAGAATGTACTTCTAAGAAGCCTTGATTCGGTAAAATGCTTTGATGAATTTCTTGAGTTTGCCCTTTGTATAGGGTGAAGTCTTGCTTTGCGACTGGTTTGAAATAGCCATCATCGTTTGGAAGTACAAATTCGATTGAGTAGTCTCCGTAAGGCACTCTGTCAATCACCACTCTTCGATCTTGAGTATCTGGATCAACTGTGTAATTTCCACTGACAGGGAATTTCTGACGGTTGCCATTTTCAGAAATAAGATAAAAAGCCACGTCTTCTATACGGTGATTTGCTTCCCCAGTGTTGTAGGCAACAATGACTGTTCCAGTACCTGCTGTATAGCGGCCTATATATGGCCCGCTATCTTCATTAGGCATCAAACGTACTTTGATACTTTCAGGAGCGTTGTAGCGATTAGAGTCAGAGTATACGACTTCATATTCGCCAGGATGCAAGTTTTTAGTTAGGAGGCGGCCAGTTCTTGACTGGGTACGAACAACACCTAATTTATCTTTTAAGCTGATTGTAGGAATCTCTTTACTCCAATCAGCACCTTCAGGAAGTTCTAAACGGGCTTCAATACTTCCATATCGAGGAGGCATAGGTTGAGTGATTTCAACTAACTCACCTTGTTTTACGCTAAATGTTCTTGGTGGAATATGAGGAAATAATCCGTCCATATTCGGAACGAAAAACTCAACTGTATAACTTCCTACTGGAAGATCTTTGATGATAACTTTACGGTTTCCTGTATCAGGATCATCAATATATTGGCCTTTTTTAGGATAGGTAACACGTTTTCCATCTGGATCAATTAGCCATAGACGTACTCGGTCTAAACGTTCTTGTTTAGGACCAGTATTGTACGAAATAATCGCACTACCACGACCTAAAAAGTACTTTCCTACAATAGAATTAGAGAATTCATCAGGCTGTAGTCTTACACTGAAAGCATTTGGAGTAAAATGATCTTTTAATTCAGAAAATTCAATAGTGTAATTGCCAGGGATAACCTGTTCTACATGTAATGTTCCTTGTCCTTCTGCAACAACGATTCCACTTTGGTTCTTTAGGAAAATACTTGGAACCATGCCTCTTTGCTCAGAAGCTTTTGGGAGGTCTGTTCTTACATAAACACTAGCATAACGAATCTTGATCTCTTGAATATGCTCAGTAATACTTCCTTTTCGAACTGTAACAATTTCAGGCTCGATATTCTCGAAAACCCCTTGTTCGCCAGGTAAAATAAACTGAACTTTATAGCTACCAACAGGAAGATCAGGAATCGAAACTTGAAGGCCGCCCATAGCAGGGTCTTCTTGTGCAGGAGTTTTCTTATTAGGATAGATTTTCATTCGACCATATCTATCGGTAATAGAAAACTCAACATCATCCAAGAGTAAATCATTCTCATCAGTATCATAACGTACAATGAGATTACCAGATGCAGGGCGATATTGAGCGACAATAGATTTTTCCTTCTCTGCTCCATCTATCGCTACAGCAATATCATCAGGTTTTTCGAAACGATCATCATCTTCAAAAGCAATAACATAATTTCCAGGTAGAAGATCTGCCACATTTAATGAGCCATAAGATGAACGAGCTTTTAAATTACCCCATTGATCTTTCAAAACCATCTCTGGTGCTTGTTCTTCTAAGTGATCTTCAGGTAGTTCAACCCGTGCTTGTAGTGCCCCGTAGTTAGGGCTAATATCTTTCTGTACTACAGCAAGTTCTTCTGAGTTAATTGTAACTCTTGTTTCAGGAATATCTTTGAATAAACGGTCATAATTCGGTACATCAAAATGCAGGGTATAGTCTCCAAAAGGAACTTCATTAAAAGTAAGTTCTTTGCCTTGGCCTGCATTTGAATCACGTAATGCACCTGGTTTAGACTGATCAAAAATATTGCCATTTCTATCTTTGAGTATGACTTTTACGTGATCGATATAGGCGTTTTCTTGATTAGTACGGTATTGAACAAGAAGTTTTCCTGTTTTAGCTTGATACTCTCCGATCACCGGTCCAATATAATCACCAACTTTAATGTCTAAGTTGTGCTTTTTAGGATTATGAAAACCGGAAAGCTCTTCAAAATCCACTGAATATGATCCGGGTAGGATAGCATGAACATTCAATTTACCGTTTTCGGATCGAGCGATGATTTTTCCTTTGCTATTTTTAAGCTGGATTTCAGGAGAAGGACTTCCGCTTACTGGTCCTTTAAAGCTCACTTCGGCATTTAAACTTGCATAACGAGCTTCTAGGCTGTGTTCTAATTTTAGAACTTCTTTGTTTCGAATATGAATATCAAGAGTCTTATCGAGATCAAAAAGCTCATCATCATTGGGTAAGGAGAAGCCTAAGCGATAAGGGCCACTTGGCAGATCACTAATACTAATGATGCGTGAGTTTCCTTCTCTTTTCCCAAAAGATTGCCATCTACGGGGAGGATACCAGTGTTTTTTCCCTTCGTTATCTTCTAACCACATGCGTACTTGATCTAAGCGCTCTGCTAATGGGCCTGTATCAACTTTTACAATAAGGCTTCCTACACCAGGAAGATACTTTCCTAGCTGCCAAGGAGTCACTTGTAAAGGACGAACTCGTATAGAAATAGGATCTGGAGCAATAAAATCTGGATGTTCTCCAAATACAACCTCATAGTGACCAGGTGGAAGATATTGTAACTGAAGAACTCCTTCTTCAGTACGTGCTTTCATTTCGCCATCACTATTATAAACCACAATCTCTGGAAATGTATTACTAGAACTGATTTGAGGGTCTAGAGCAACCTTAACACGCAAGCCACCGTATTGTGGAACAAAGGCTTGTGTAACTTCTTTTGTTTCACCAGCAAGGATAGAGAAATTTTTGCGGCTAAAGCTTTCAAATAGACGGTCAGAATTTGGTATATCAAATTCTACTGTATAGTTTCCTTGTGGAAGTTGCTCAATGTATACTTTGCGCGTATGTGTAAGAGAATCGTAAATAATTTGATGATTCCCAGGAAATTCGATTCGCTTTTTATAAGGCGTGGTCAGCCAAAACTTTACTTCATCAATACGCTCTTCAAATTCACCTGTAGACCAACTTACAACAAGAGAACCTGTATGCAAATCATAATAACCAACGACTGGTCCTACGTGCTCATTTGCTGAAAGAACCACAGTTTGAGGATCAGGACTTCTATATCCAGCAAGTTCTTCAAAATGTACAGAGTATTCACCAGGGGGTAAATGATCAATAGATCCGCCAGCTGACTCAGCAACCGGAATACCTAAGTGGTTTCGGACTGTTATCATAGGACGAGTCATATTAGAATGAGTCTGCTCTTTAGGTAATTGAGCGCGTACAGACAAAGAAGCATAGAGAGGAAGTATCTCCTGATTTAAGCGACTTTGTTGTCCATGTTCAATATAAACAGACTGCATAGGAACAGCAGGGAAAAGTTGTCCTTCTTTTGGAACAAAAAACTCTATTTGATAAGCACCAGGTTTGAGGTGCTCAATATGAACTTCACGTCCCATATTCTCAGGTAGATCATGATAATCTTCAGCAATAGGATACATAGTTCGTTTTCCACTTGGGTCAACTAACCAAAAGCGAACTTGATCTAAGTAGTTTTTTGCATCTCCTGTAGAATAGTTGACAAGCAATGAGCCTGAGCCTGAACGGTATTCGCCTGTGATTGGTCCTGTGATAGCATTTGGTAGTACAGTGACATAGATAGGATCTGGAGTAACATAGTTTTCTAATTTTTCAAAGTAGACTTGATACTGACCTGGAAGCAAGTCATTCACTAAGAGATAGTCAGAATTTGATTTCTTGATCAATCGTCCTAAATGGTCACGAACTTGAATTTCTGGAACTTTTGCAAATCCATGGTAATGATTTTCTAAACGTACATTTGCTTCAATTCCACCAACTTGAGGCTGAAAACTTTCGTGCCACTCTGTTGTTTTTTCTCTTTGAATACGAATTTTTCGTGTTGGAGGGTCAGCAATAAGCCTATCTTCTCCTTGAAATGAAAAATCAAGGAAATAATCACCAACAGGTAAATCATGAATCACTACTTTACGTTCACCAGTATTTTGATCATCTAAATACTGTTGAGAAAGTGGGTAGCGATTGCGGCGATTATCTTTATCTATGAGAAAGAAATAAATTTGATTGAGTAAGTCTTTATGTCCTTTTACCGAAAAAGATACGATTAAATCGCCAGTACCTTCTGTATAACGACCAACAACTCCTGTAATTTGTTGCCCTGCTTTTAAACTAATTTCAATAGGTTCTGGTGGAGTTAGTGTTGAGATATCAGAAAAGTGAACTGTATAATCTCCTGGAAGTAATTTCGCCTGCTCTAAAGAACCGCCAACACCACGTGCAATGACAGATCCATTTTTTTTGCGTAATTCAATTTGTGGAGCAGTGTCATTGTAGTCGCCAGGTAACTCAGTTTTAGCTCGAAGAACAGAATAGCGTGGTGTTAAACTTTCGCGTACACGAACCTGCTCTCCTTTTCGAACATGGAAAAATTGTTGTGCTGTATTTGGAAACAAACCGTCTGCATTTGGAACAATAAAATCAATGGAATAGCTACCAATAGGAAGATCGTTAATCTCAACTTCCATTCCATTATCTTTTGTACGATTGATTGTAGCTTGTCCTTCTTCAGGAAAAGTTCTTCGCATACCTTTTCCGTCAGATAGTACAAAGCGTACATAATCCAAACGTTCTGCATTTGGGCCAGTATCATAAGATACGATAACAGAGCCAGTAGCCTGACGATAGTGACCAATAAATGGCCCTGCTGTTTTTCGAGGATGGATGGTAATGTCAATAGGGTCTGGTGAAAGAAGATCCGGAGTATCTTCGAAAACAATACGGTAATTTCCTGGGCTTAAACGCTCTTCGTTTAAATAACCACTTGCGCTTTCTTTCATTGCTCCTGCAGAGGGACCAATAAGACGAATCCTAGGTAGCTTCGCTCCTTTCATATCAGGAGGAAGATCTACGGCAATTTTTACAGAACCGTATTGAGGTCGAATACTTTGAGCTATATGCACAACCTGGTCTTTTTTAATCGATAGCGTTTGTTTTGGTACATGCTCAAAAAGTAAGTCTGTATTAGGAACCAAAAACTCTAAAGTATATTCGCCAATAGGAAGATCAGCAATATGAACACGCATACCTTCTTGGTCTGGAACACGCTCGATAAGTCCTTGATCAGGATACATAGTTCTGCGTCCACTAGAATCAACTAACCAAAAACGTATGCGATCTAAACGATCTGAATCTTGACCAGTATCATAGTCAACAATAAGAGTTCCCTTACCTTTGACATACTTTCCAACAAAAGGCCCTGCGGTTTCATTTGCTTCGATTTCTACTTTTATTGGTTCAGGATGATCAAAATCATCTAATGGTTCAAAACTTAATTCATAATTTCCTACAGCTAAATTCTGAGCGTATAGGTAGCCATTTTCTGAACGCTTAACGATTTTTTGCTTAGAATCTCTTAAAATTAAGGCCGGGTAGTCGGTTCTAACTAAACGAGAGTCTCTTGGTACATGAACGGATGCCTCTAAACTTCCC
This sequence comes from Waddliaceae bacterium, assembly GCA_002709385.1. Taxonomy (GTDB): domain Bacteria; phylum Chlamydiota; class Chlamydiia; order Chlamydiales. Next base: position 13,789 of record PAQS01000036.1, on the reverse strand, counting down.
AGTTGCATAGGCAAAAACTGGGTTAGACGTGTCATTTGATCAACACTAACAGTGATATTTTGAGATTGTGGAACTTGTAATTTTCCGCCGGCTCGAGAAGTATCAAATTCGATTAAGTAATTTCCTGGCTTCAATTGATCTAATAAAAGACCAACTTTTCCAAAGGCATCGGTATGCCGTCTTGCACCAATATCGTATGCAGGGCGTTTGTTGCCTTCGGGATCTGTAATCCAAACAATTACATCATCTAACAAATCAGGACTTGCATTTGTATGAAAACTAAGAGAAAGCTTACCTACTTTTGCTTTGTAGTTTCCAACAATCACTTGTGGTGAAGTTTCTTCATTAAGAACAAAGCGACCAACAACTCCGTGTTTCCCTGGGCTCACATATCCTTCAACAGAGGGAAATTCAACAGTATACTCTCCTGAAGGCAGGGCAATTTTCTTATCTTCAACAGAAATTTCTTTTTGCCATTCTTCTCTAAAACCTTCTGGATCAATTTTCCTAAGAATTGCAGTTTGTCCTTTTAAAAGACCAGGAGGATCGGTAATCACACGGAGGACTGTTTCAGGACTATTTAAGCCAACCTTTAAATTAACAGTAACTTGTGCCTGATTGATGGTAAAAGGAATAGGAGATTGAGTATCGTAACCCACAGAAACTGTTTGAAAACTATAATTTCCAATAGGGAGAGAAATATCAACAGGACGAGAAAATTTATTCTGTGGAATATTACCTCGTAAAACAATACGAGAGCCTTGGCGAATAATATAACTCAGATCATTTTGTGTATTTGGGTCAATATGGACAGATAGGGTACCTGTTGCAGCAGATTCTTCTACCATCTGATATCCACTGCTTCGACTAGGATGGAAAGTATACTCCGTCCCATCACCATATATGGGAAGATGCCTTTGTGTAACGCGACGAATTGCACCTACACGCCAGTCAGGTTCCACACCCTCGATATGGGTATAAACCTTTCCTTCTCGAGTACGAATTTTAATTGCTTTATCAACGGAAAAAACCCGACGAGATCCTTCATAAAACTCGGCGTCATCTTCGGAAAAGCTTGTATTTCCAAAAGTTACTCCGCAAAGCAAAACGCATATTAGTGTCCACCACAGAGACCATAGCCTCATGATCACGCTCCTTACTCCTACCCCAACAAAAAGCAGGGTTAAGATGATATATCTCTACGTCCGCAACATAGCAAAAATTTCTAGACTTTGTCATGGTCTTTTAAAAAAGAATTTCACTTATTTTTAATAAAAATCGAACCACTGAACATAAATATAAGAAATTAAGAATAGTAGGTTTGGTATGAATATTGCTGAAAAGCAAAATAATTTGTGTTTTTGTTTTTTGTTTTATAATACGTATTAATTTTTGTTTTCTTACTATTTTTTAATGGTTTAGATTTTGTTCAACTAAGTCTTCAATCCCTCCTTCGCCATTAATTGCAGTAAATGAACGTTTATTTTCATCAAGTTCAATTAGCCAAAAGTGACGAACAGATTTCGTTTTTTCCAGAAACCAGACATTTTCTGCAGGCTTAACTTCTCTTGGTCCACTAGACCAGGCACCATCTCCTAAATATAAAACTCCTTCTGGATGTGGTTGATTATTGCGTAGCCTAGGAGTCCTTTTCAATGTATGGTCATGGTGTTCAAATGCAGTATGCAGTCCGAATCGGTCAAATAGTGGAACCCAAGATTTACGAATCAAAGAAGATACATCTCCTTTGTATGAACGATGAGAAGGGTAGGCAGGTACATGATACACTGCAAGCTTATGTCTTTGTTCGCTTCTCTCGGATAAATTTTTATGTAGCCAATTTGTTTGATCTGCAGAAATAGGGTTGGTATGAGCTGTATCTAAAAGAAATAAGCTTAAGCGATTTCCAAAATCAAGTACTTGGTAACCTAGATGTTCTTTGGGGAAAGGAAAAAGTTCATAAAATGTATGAGCGGATCGAGGTTTTCTTTTAAACTGTCCGCGAACATCATGATTACCTATCGCAGCTAGAATGGGAAACATGCGTCCATTTGGGGTGCGAAGTAGTTCTTTCCAAGAATTGATCCAGGATACCCAGAGATCATATAGCTTATATTTAGAAGCGAGAAGTTTATATTTTACATAGACTAAATCGCCACCGAATACGACAAACATAGGGTCCTGTCTTCCCAATTCAATATCTGTATTTCGCGGACCTGCTTGTCCGCCTCTATAAACATCTCCACCTACAACAAATCGAATTGCTTTGCTGGGATCCTTAGGGAGGCTGCGAAACCAAAATATTTCAGAACTATTGAAAACCATGAATTCGTAATCTGTATCTGGATACAAATTATGAATCGTTGCGTTGTGAATGAAATAATCGCTGCGCAAAAAAGTTGTTGTACTAGCGATGAGTTTTTCCCATTTTTTTGTGCCCTTAAGGCGATAGAGAATTTGCTTATCTCTAGGGTCTTTTTGATCGGAAAACCAGCGAACAGTGATGGTTTCTAAAGGAGATTGATCCCAGGTAAGATATACAGCGGGCAATTCTAATTTTTCCTCAGAAAATAGAGAGTCAGAAATCAGGAAGTAGCTGAATAAAGAAAAAATAAGATAAAGACGAAACATTGGCTAGCCTTTCGATCAGGGGTCCATTGTTTCTATAATTGTTTGAAGGGAGAGAATCAAATAGATTTCGGAGGGGACAAAATGACCCCTCCGAAATTTTTATTAAGATGCAGGCTTGGAAACAAGTTTTTGTGCAAGCTGCTCGAGAAGAGCCGTACTTTTGCTTACATATGTTCCTAGTGCATTCACATCCATCTCTCTTTGTGAAAGAAGAGTCAAATCATAGAGTTGTTCGCTTAGTTCCTTAGCAATGGCTGGATCAGTCTTATTTAAATCCTGAATAGATTGAACAAGAGAGTTATTTGTATTTACTACAAATGTTTGCTTTGCAAATGCGCTAAGCATCTCAGGAGCCATATCTGGATTAGAAGACATCATATACTCTCTCATTCTACGCTGATCTTCATCAATCATAATGAAAGCAGGAAGCTGATCACTAGCAAGGCTTTTAGCCTCTACTTCTACTTGCTCTTTTCCTAAATGCCCTTTAATCAGTTCAGCTAAATGCGCAGATTGTGTTTTGCCTTCAGAGTCGAGAACCGTATTTTCTCGGTCTTTATCCAAAATACTATCGTCTAAGCTTCCATCTACACGCTTAAATTTCACTGGAGAAAGTTTACCTTCAAGGTACTGAATCAAGTGATTGTCAATCCAAGGATTTGTGTAAAGAACTTCAATTCCTTTACTTTTATAAGTTTCAAGAAGAGCACTCTGAAGCTTTTCGTCACCTGAATAGAAAACAGTATCGCTATTTTTATCTTTGTTACGTTCTAGATAGTCTTCGATTGTTGTCCATTCACTATCAGTATTTTTCCAAAGAAGAATCTCTTTCACTTTTTCATAGAATTTTTCATCTTGAATAGCGCCAAGCTTCACAATAAGCTCAACGTTTTTCCAAGACTCAAGAAACTTCTCTTTGTCACTTCTATGTAAAGACTTTAAGCGGTCTGCTACTTTTTTACTGATGTGCTGACCAACCTGACGAACAGTACGGTCTACCTGCAGATAACTTCTTGAAACATTCAAAGGAATATCCGGACTATCAATAGCTCCATGTAACATCATAAGGTATTCAGGAAGAATTTCCTTACAATTATCACTTACAAATACACGGTTGCAGTAAAGGCCAATTTCACAACGATTTAAATCGATATCTCGACGCATACGAGGGAAATATAGAATACCTTTTAAGTTAAATGGATAGTCGACATTCAAATGAATCCAAAATAAAGGCTCTTCCTTGAATGGATGTAGCTTTCGGTAAAACTGAAGGTAATCTTCATCTGTACACTCGCTAGGAGCTTTTAGCCAAAGAGGTTCTGTCTCATTAATGCGCTCATCATTTAAATAAATAGGAGCTTCTAAAAAGAGGCAGTATTTATTAAGAATTTCACGGAGACGTGCTTCTTCTAAAAACTCTTCTTCTTCATCCGTAATATGAAGAGTAATTTCTGTTCCACGCTCTTCTTTTTCTCCATTTTCTAAAGAATACTCAGAAGAACCATCGCAACTCCAATTAGCTGCGCTTGCATCTTTTTGATATGAAAGAGTGCTGATAGATACAAGGCTACTTACCATGTAAGCAGAGTAAAAACCTAAACCAAAGTGTCCAATGACCTGATCTTCGCTCTTATCTGATTGATACTTCTCAACAAATTCTTCTGCTCCAGAAAAAGCTAGCTGAGCAATGTACTTTTCCACTTCTTCTGCAGTCATACCAATTCCAGTATCAGAAAAAGTTAAAGTACGTTTCTCTTTATCAATACGAATATCGATGCGAATTCCTTCGTCTTCGTAATCAGCAAGACCTTGATCTCGAAGAATTTTCAACTTTTTGATTGCATCGCAAGCATTAGATACCAATTCACGAACAAATATGTCTTTTTCGCTGTAAAGCCATTTTTTTATAATAGGAAGAATATTTTCGCTGTGGATCTTTAGTTGACCTGTCGACATGAACGAATCCTTATGGTTGAAATCTAGTTAAATTCTTAGAAATTATTGATTTAAATGAGTTTCTATCAAGAGCTAAAATTATTCCATTCATTTCATTTTTAATCAATGTTTATAATGAATTTGGAGTGAGTTATTTAGAAAAATAACTTACTTGTTTAAATCTGCGTATAAGCTTTAAATTGTAGACTCTTACCAAGTGAAAAATCCTCTCGACGATTTCCTTGAATAGAAAAGGAGAAAGTGGCTAAATGGCTCTAGAATCCCCCTAGACGTAACCTCACGTCTACTAGGAAGTTTAGGTGTTTAAACCCTTTTAGCCTGGAGTACTTATGCTGGATTATGCTCCGCTAGCTGCTGTGATTATTGCTGCCGGAATCGATATTAAACTGAGTGTTTTTGCTGTACTTGCCTTCGTCACTGTAGGTGTGGGTTTAGCAATGATGATTCTTTTTACTCGAGCGAAGCTCGTAAGCACCGACGATTGCACGCTTTACATTAATAATGATGATGAACTGACCAAAACAGTGCCTGGTGGTGGCACCTTACTAGATGCTTTGACTGGTAATGGTGTACCTATTCCTTCTCCATGCGGGGGTAAAGCCACTTGTAAGCAATGTAAGGTACAAGTTTTAGAAGGTGGTGGTGAGCCACTTGGTACCGAATTGGGAACGTTTTCCAAAAAGCAACTCAAAGAAGGATGGCGTCTTTCTTGTCAGTGTAAAGTCAAAGAAGACTTGAAGTTACACGTAGAAGAAGAGCTTTTAGGAGTGAAAGAGTGGTCAGCTAAAGTTGTTAGAAATGACAATGTAGCTACTTTCATTAAAGAGTTGGTTGTAGAAGTTCCTGAAGAAGTACCTTACCGTTCTGGTGGTTATTTGCAAATTCATGTTCCTCCGTACAAAACAAATACGGAAGAGTGGAAGCAGACCATGGAAGAGAAATATTACGAAGATTGGGAGAAATTTGGTTTATTTGGTGTAGACGTAGATTTCGGCCATATTGCAACAGAAGATATTCGTGCGTACTCAATGGCTTCTTACCCTGCAGAAGGGAAAAAAGTCATGTTCAATATCCGTATTGCAACCCCACCATTCCAAGGTGGAAAGCTTGCTCCAGGTATTCCTTGGGGGATGTGTTCTTCTTATACTTTTAGCTTAAAACCAGGTGATGAAATCAAAATTTCTGGTCCTTATGGTGAATCTTTCATGATTGATGATGATCGTGAACTGATTTTCTTGATCGGTGGTGCTGGGTCATCTTTTGGACGTAGCCACATTATGCACTTGCTAAGAACTGAAAATAGTAAGCGTAAAATTTCAATGTGGTACGGAGCGCGTTCTATTAAAGAGAATATCTATCAAGAAGAGTATGAAGAACTCGAGAAAGATTTTGATAACTTCTCTTATCACTTGGTGCTTTCTGAGCCTACTAAAGAAGATATTGCTGAAGGTTGGCCTACAGATGATCCAACTAAAACAAACTTCCTCTTTAGAGCCTTTGAAGAAGGTAAGCTTAAGCAGATGGATGAGCCAGAAGAATGTCTTTTCTACTGCTGTGGACCTCCATTGCATAACAGTAGCGTAATGAAGCTACTCGATGACTATGGTGTTCCAAGAGAAAGTATTGTACTTGATGATTTTGGAAGCTAAAAAGAGTTTCAGGCCCGCTACAAGGTATTTGTAGCGGGTCTTTTTTTACCTCCAGGCCTTTTATGCTTTTGTCCAAGCAAAGGGCACAACACTAGCTAAGTCTTCAGTCTGATGTCTTAGCATCATAAGACGATCAAATCCTACGGCAACCCCACAAGAATCAGGAAGTCCATTTTCTAATGCTTCCAAAAATCGATCATCAATAGGTAAGGAGTTTTTTCCCATTGTTTCGCGTTGTAGATTAGCTTCTTTCAAACGTTTTTTTTGCTCTTTGACATCAAGCAATTCATGATAACCGTTAGCTAGTTCTACCCCTTGAAAGTAAATTTCAAAGCGTTCAGCTACAAATTCGTCATCAATATTTTTGGTTTTTGCCAAAGCAGCTTGGGAGGCTGGGTAGTAAGCTAGAGCGCTTAGGCCATCTTTTCCCAACTTTGGTTCAACAAATAAACCTAAAAGTAAATTGAGCAAATCATCTCGTTCATTTGGTAAATCTAAATACGGATCATAGTTTGATAATATGTTTTGCATTTCTTGAATGGATGCTTTCACATAATCGATACCAATATGTGTAAGAAGAGCTTCCCGATACGAAATGATATTCAAGGGCTTTTCGCCTATAAATAATCGTATGAAATCGGCTGTTTCTTGAATCATTTCTTCGAACGAAATATCTTTTCTGTACCATTCGGCCATCATAAATTCAGGGTTATGATAGCGACCGAGTTCTCCATCTCGGAAAACATGTGAAAGCTGATAAATATCACCAATGCCTTCACTAAGCAAACGTTTCATTCCGTATTCAGGAGATGAATGTAAATAACAAGTTTCTGTTCCTGCATATTTTGCAGGAATTAAATCGATATGGGCATCTACTGAAGCAAGAGGGGAAAGTAAGGGGCAATCAACTTCTATTACCCCTCGTTCTTCGAAGAACAATCGGGCTTGGCGTAGCATCTTAGCCCGATCGTTAAGAATAGAGATGCGCTTATTTTCCTGCGCGAGCAACATATTCTCCTGTACGAGTATCTACTTTAATGATCTCACCTTCATCTACGAAAATTGGAATTTGAACTTTTGCGCCAGTTTCCAATTCAGCAGGTTTAAGCACGCGGCCTGATGCTGTATTTCCTCGCTCACCTGGATCTGTTTGTGTGATTTTTAGTTCCATAAAAGTTGGAGGAGTGATGCCAATAGCTTGAGATTGGTAAAAAACGATATCGTAGAGAACATCTTCTTTTAGCCAACAAGCATTTTCTCCCAAGGCCTCGTGAGATACGGTGCTTTGTTCAAAAGTTTTATCATCCATGAACACAGCTCCATCATTATCAGTATAGAGAAGGCGCATTGAAGTTTCGAGAACGTCAGCAGACTCAACAGAATCATTTGATTTGAAAGTACGTTCAATTACTCTTTGATTAAGTAAATTTTTAAGTTTTGTTCGATAGAAAGATCCTCCTTTGCCAGGTTTGACAAATTCTACACCAATCATTTCGAATGGCTGGCCTTCTACTTCAACTTTGATGCCTTGTTTAAATTGGTTCGCGTTATACTTAGCCATTGAGTTTCCTTTAAGATGATAAAACAACTTTCTTGATTTTACTACCCAGAAGGGACAGTGTTTGTCTAGTCTGACAATTATATCTGGTTAGACCATTAAACTCTATCTAGGTGAGTGATTGTAGGCTAGTACTTTACAGCTTCTTACCGGAGAGGGTATTCTATTACTTCAGCAGTATTTTATATCTTGTTATTGTTTGTTTTAGAGAGTTAGGAAAGTTTGTGGCACAGTCAGTGAAAAAGCGAGAAAGTTGGGGATCAAAATTAGGATTTATATTAGCGACTTCTGGGGCAGCAGTAGGCTTAGGTAATATTCAACGATTTCCTTATATTACAGCAGACAATGGTGGAGCCGCATTTGTATTTATTTATATTTTATGTGTTCTTGCTATTGGTCTACCTTTAATGCTAGTAGAGTTTTCTATTGGGCGTGCAACACAAAGCAACCCTGTAGCCGCTATTCAAAAAATCCGACCAGGGAGTTCTTGGCGTTTGGCCGGTTTGCTAGGGGTGTTTACAGCTTTCTTTATTCTGACATATTATTTGGTTGCTGCAGGATGGACTGTTGCTTATGTGCTTCAAATGCTGCGGTCAGATGTACGACCTCTTAGTGAATTTGCTTCAGATCCTCTTTCAGTATTTCCCTACATCATTTTCATGTTAGGGACTGTGATTTTGATCGTTCTTAGAGGGCTTCGTAAAGGAATTGAAAAAGTCAGTAAAGCAGTAATGCCATTACTAGTAGTTCTTCTACTGATTCTGGTTGTTCGCTCTCTTACTTTAGAAAATAGCTGGGAAGGTGTTCGCTTTTATCTTTACCCAGATCTTTCTGAAATAACACCTAGAGTCTTCCTTTATGCCCTTAGTCAGGCATTTTTCTCTCTCTGTGTTGGAGAAGCTGTTTTAGTCACTTACGGAAGTTATGTTTCCAAAGATGATAATATTGTAGCTTCAGCTGGCTATATTGCTTTGTTTGATACTCTTATTGCAGTGATTTCAGGCCTTATCATTTTTCCTGCTTTATTCGCATTTAATGAGCCAGTAGGACAAGGTGTTGGGCTTATTTACAATATAATGCCAAAAATCTTTCTAGAAATGCCTTTAGGTTGGCTTTTAGGGGCTTTGTTTTTTCTTGTTCTGAGCTTTGCAGCTTTAACAACTTGTATTGCTCTTTTAGAGATTCCGGTTGTATTTCTTATGGAAACAGCTAAATGGTCTAGAAACCGTTCTACATGGTTTTTAGGCGGACTTGCTTTATTATTTAGTGTACCATCAGCACTATCGGTGGGAGCGCACAAAGGCCTAACAGAGCTGCATTTTTCTTTTTTAGATCAAACAGGTTTTTATGAGTTGATGGATTTCGTTTGGGGGAATTTGTCAATGGTGATTGGTGGTCTTGGTCTATGTCTATTTACTGCCCATGTTTGGGGTGCAGAGAAAGCTCTTAAAGAGCTCCAGTCTGGGTGCCCAGAACTAGGTATTTTAGGTAAGGCGTGGATTTATATCGTAAAGTACTTCGCACCCGTATCTATTATCTGTATCTTACTCGGTTTGTTTACATCATGAAATCCATGAATAATCATGGAAAGAAATTGATCTAATAGCTATACAAAAGTTTAGATGAAATTCCTCAGGAACAGTGTCATGTGGGATAGGAATTATAAAGATTACCCTAAGAATGGTAAGTTTAAAAAAAATCAAGTTGAGTCAGGAAAAGGGATCGTAGGCTGTGAAATGCACGAAACCTTTGGCTGGCAAGATAAAATCCACGAAAAGCCTTCAAAAGAGAGCAATCGGAAAGGGTTTTTGAGTGGATTATGCGACTTTTTTAGCAGAAAGAAATAAGAGTAGAATGGGCGGAAAACATACCTGGAAAATTACCCTACACTATCATCGTTGTGGTGAATGTGGTTACATTATCGAAAGTCGTAAAGACTACGAAGTTCTTTTAGGCGAATATGTAAAAGAACTTCAGTGCAAACGCTGTGGGCATCGTTTTACAGCGAAAAAAGCAAAGCCCAAAACCTTTGGTCCTTTGTGGGGAGAAGAGTAGTTTGTAAATAAAAAACTGGAGAACTGATGTCGATAGCTGAATATACACATGAAGAGCAAATCGCCCGTGACACTTTAGAAAGATATGCAGGGTGTCCTGTTACAGATTTTCAACCTTATTTGATGCTCACTAACTTTCCTAAGTATGTAGACTATTTTGCAGAAAGTAGAAGCCTTAAAATTCATGAAGGCTCTATGTTTAAGGTTGCTCATTTACCTGAAGAAAATGTATCGATACTTGATTTTAAAATTGGTTCTCCTGCAGCAGCTCTTGTCATCGATCTTTGTTCATTTTTACCTCTAAAAGCAGCCCTTCTTTTGGGGATGACAGGTGGTTTAAGACGTCACTATGAAGTTGGTGACTATTTTATGCCAGTGGCAGCTATTCGAGGAGAAGGGACCTCTGATTTTTATTTTCCTGCAGAAGTACCTGCGTTAGCAAATTTTTTAGTACAAAGAGCCGTAACCGAAGTACTAGATGATGAACGTATGCCTTATCATATTGGAATTACTCATACGACAAATAAGCGTTTTTGGGAATTCAATGAAGAATTTAAAAATCGCCTGAAGCAATCTATGGCACAAGCTGTTGAAATGGAATGTGCCACTCTGTTTGCAGCGAGCTATAAATATCGTTTGCCGCTTGGAGCACTTCTTTTAGTATCAGATCTTCCTCTTCGTCCTGATGGAATCAAGACAAAAGAAAGTTCTAATCGAGTTTATGCAGAACATACAAAGGAACATGTCGAACTTGGTTTATTAACAGTACGACGCATTGAAGCATTGTTACAGCATAAAGCCCGTGGAGCTCGTCGAAGTCGTCCAGGAGGCTCTACCTCTTTTGCGTAGATTTCAAGCTTAAATACTTATCAAACTAAAGCTTCTTTTTGAGGCTTTAGTTGAAAGCTCAGAGATAAACCAGCTAAAATGCATGAGACTCCAATTATTTGAAATATACTTGGAAATTCTTGATTGAATAACAAAATATAAGTTAAGCCAAATACACCTTCTAAAGCGATAAACTGTCCCAAAACACTCATGGGGATTAGCGTAGAAGCTTTGTTCCACAGAAATGTTGTGATCCAACTACCCCCCAGACCAAGAACTAAGCTCGTAAAGAGAAACATCTTTAATTCGTGTGTACTTGTATCAAGATCCAATATACGAAGAGATTCTGGATTCCATAAAAGCGCAGCAATAGATATTCCAATACAGATCAACAAGCAGACCAAACCAAGAACACAAGACCATACAGAGGGAGAGACATGTCTATGCTGTTTTAAGAAAAAACTATTTTGCACAGAAAACCAAGCCCAACCACATACAGCAACTACGACTAAGCCAATACCAAAATAACTGTTCGCAAGCTCTTCAATACTCGCCGAACGAATATCTTCCCAATGCACAACACCAAGTCCAAAAAAGACAAGACATAAAGAAGGAAGCAAAGAAAGCATTGAAAAATCTTTAGAGCGTAAATTAGCGTAAATTGAGGCAGCAATAGGAAGTAAGCCACCATTCACTAAAGTTCCAAGACTCGCTCCTGCATAGCGCATTCCTAAAACGATTAAAAAATAGTAAGCAATATAACCACTTAAAACGAGGGCAGTTGCAAATTGCCAATGTTGTAAAAAGACTGCTTTAGTTTCTTTAAAAGAAGAGCTCAGAAGAATAAAAAGCGAAATTAAACCATATACAGTATAGCGTCCGATTGCAATCTCGATCGCTGAAAAACTAGGCGTGAATAAGGGCATAACGAACGCAAGCCCAAAAAAAGCCATTGCCAAAATACCTAAGAAAATTCCTTTACCCATAGCCTAGCCAAAACCTCGTTTAATAAGACCAAATATTCTAACGTGGATAAACAATTTAGTCACAAATTTTTATAAAAAAATAAAAAAACTATCTTATTTAAAATGTTTGGATTTTTGGAAATTATATGTATAATTTATCTTATTTTTTAATTTGTGTTTCTTATGAATATTTTAACTACTCCTTATCAAGTTGAAGTATATCGAATTCGATCAAAAGATTTTTCACCTCAAGTGGAAGTGGTTGCATCATATATTCGGCATAAAGAGAAATATCTTCTCTTGCATAGAGCTGAAGGGACAGCGCAAGAACATACTTGGGGTGTACCTGGAGGAAAAGTAGAAGAGAAAGAATCCCCTAGATCTGCTGTAATGAGAGAAGTAGTAGAAGAAACGGGTTTTCAATTAAATAAAAATTTATTGAATCAGGTTGGGACTCTTTATATTCGCTATCCACATATGGACTTCGTTTATCATATGTTTTCACAAGAAGTAGAAGATAGGCCAGATATATTTTTATCAAATGAGCATCAAGACTATTGCTGGCTTTCCATGGGAGAAGCTTTTAATTTACCTTTGATTTCAGGAGCAAAAGAAGCTTTCCATCACTTTTTAGCATTGGAAGTAGGAACTGTACTTCCACGAAAAAGCTTTTATTTTGTAAGGCACGGTGAAACTGATGTAAACGCAAATCCTCATATTAAGAGAGTGAACTACGACCTTCCTTTAAATCAAAAAGGAAGAGAACAAGCGCTTTCTTTGAGGAATCTTGTTCAAAATCTCCCTTTTAAAAAAGTAATTTGCAGTCCTATTCAACGTGCTCAAGAGACAAAAAATTTGGCTTTAGATACTGCAAATCTAGATTGTCATGATGATGAACGTTTTAGTGAATGCTGTGCTGAGGTATGGACAAATATGGTGATGCTTGAAGAGGGGAGTGGATACCAAGTTTGCAACGCTGTACAAAAATTTCTTTCTCGAGTCTTACATGGACTTGCGTCATCTTTAAAAGAAGAAGACCCTGTTTTTATAGTGGCACATGGAGGTATTCATTGGGCTATCTGTTATCATATGAATATTGAAAATCACCCATGGAAAATAGGAAATTGTGAAATTGTCCATTTTGAACCACATGGTGAATCTGAGTGGAAAGCGAGAATTGTTTCATGAGTAAATTAGTAAAACAAGATACTTCTTTTAAAACAAATTGTGGACGTTTTAATTATCGCGTGGCAGCAGTTATTTTACGTGAAGGAAAAATTCTACTCTTAACAGAGCCTCGATTTGACTTTTGGTATTTACCAGGAGGACGCGCTCATATGTTTGAGTCATCTGAGGAAGCTCTTAGAAGAGAAATAGAAGAAGAATTAGGGGAAGCTCCTAAAATTGAACGTCTTTTGTGGATCGTAGAAAATATGTATCATTTTGAATATACAGATACGAATTATCATGAAATGGCCTTCTATTATTTGATTCATTTCAAGCCAGACGCTTTGATTTACCAAGAAGAAAAAGGGGTTGGAACTGAAGAGTTTTCTAATGAAGAAACAATTCTTTATTACCAGTGGTTTCCTTTAGATCAGCTTGAGTATATAAACCTGGTCCCTTCGTTTATGAAAGAAGCTTTAAAAGAAATTCCTTCACAAACAAAACATATTATCATGAATGAGCTTGTAAAAAATAAATAAGACCTCGTTGATCAACAACGAGGTCCATCTCAATTAATTTAGAGAAGCCATATCGATAACAAATCTATATTTTACATCGTTTTTGAGCATGCGCTCGTAAGCTGTATTGATTTCATCCATTTTAATTAATTCAACATCAGGAATGATCTTGTGTTTTCCACAAAAATCTAGCATTTCTTGAGTCTCTTTAATTCCACCAATCAAAGACCCAGCAATACTTTTACGCGCGAAAACAAGGTTACCGCCTACGATTGGAGATTTAATAGGTTCTATGGCACCCACAATGACCATTGTAGCATCTCGCTTTAGTAGTTGCATGTAAGGGTTTAAGTCATGGGAAACAGGAACGGTATTGAGTAGAAAATCAAATTGATTAGAAGCTGCATTCATTGCGTTTGCATCTGTCGAAATAAGAATTTCATCAGCTCCTAAAGAGTGAGCT
>PAQS01000035.1 GCA_002709385.1 Waddliaceae bacterium | reverse complement strand
ATACTGATCAGGTCTTAAACCTGTGAAAGAATATTGCCCTGAAGCATCTGTAAGTTGAGTTGCGATCAGTCCACCACTAGCAGTATGCAACTCAATTTCAACACCTTCAAGAAATGGTTCTCCTGGATCTCGGATTCCATCTGCATTTAAATCATCCCAAAAAGTACCACTAATAGTTGCTGGAAAGTAAAGCCCAGCATCGACGTTTGTAATCGATTCATTTTCACCAACCGTAATCGATGTAGTGCGACCATTTGCTATATTCACATCGCTATCAATCGTATCATCAGCACCAACATCTTGATCGGTAAAAGCTAAAGCTCCAGCAGGAAGAACAAACTCAATAGTATAAGTTCCTGACACAACATTAAATGTATAAGCACCAGATCCATCTGTCACAGTACTTGATATTAAATTTAGTCCAGAATCTAGAATATTGACTGTTATACCACTAAGTAAAGTCTCTCCTCCCTCACGAAGACCATCTGCATTCAAGTCATCCCATACAAGGCCTGAAATATTCGTATTACCAAGCAACCCAGCATCCACTGTACTGTTGTTTTCACTAACCCCAAGTATAATCTGAGGGCTTTGTCCTATGGTACTACCACTTTCATTTGCATCACTGTCTATGGTATCATCAACCCCAGTGTTTCTTGTTGTGAACCCAGAAAAGTCTCTTGTAGGCAAATCAAAATAGACAATGTAATCTGCTGAAGGGAGATTATCGAAAAGATAGAAACCTCCACCTGAAGTTACTGTAGAGGCGACGACTTCGATTCTTTCATTATAAAGATCAACTACAATACCATCGATTCCAGGCTCATTAAAATCTTGAATTCCATTTCCGTTCACATCATTCCAAACAAAATCACTAATTGATGAAGAGGAATCCGTAACAAAACCTGCATCTATGTTATTGATGGTTCCGCCTGATGGCATATTGATAACTGCAGTTCTTCCTGTTGTACGGTTAGCGTCGCTATCTATAAAAAAAGGTGATACTTGGTAATGAGTTGGAGCAGCAAACCCAGAAGGTGTGACGAACTCTAAAACGTAATTGCCTGCCGCAACAGTGAAACTATATATTCCATTTGCATCTGTTGTCGTTGTCTGTAAAAGAGTGGTTCCTGTCTCATCGTAGAGATTGACTGTAGCTCCAGAAATACCCGGTTCCGCTCCATCTTGATATCCATCTCCATCCACATCATGCCAGACATAGTTCCCTAAGGTTCCTGCTGTTGTAAACCCTGCATCTACATTTGTAACTGTACTGCTATCAGAAAGAGTGATTGCTGCAGTGCGTCCATTAGTTGTATTGGCATCACTATCAATAGTATCGTTAGTTCCTGCATCTTGCGGACTAAATAAGGTTTCCCCAGGAGCGATAAATTCAATCGTATACGTGCCTGGCATGGCATTAAATGTATAAGCACCAGAGCCATCAGTCACAGTACTCGATACCAAATTCAAACCAGAATCCAATATATTGACTGTTACACCACTAAGTAGAGCTTCTCCACCTTCTCTTAGACCATTACCATTCACATCATCCCATGCAAGACCTGAAATACTTGCATTACTGATAAGTCCTGCATCTACTGTACTGTCATTTTCAAAGGCTCCAAGCGCTATTTGAGGGCTTTCTCCTATCGTACCGCCACTGACTTCTGCATCAGAATCGATCGTATCATCTCCACCTGAATTTCTCGTTGTAAACCCTGTAAATCCTGTGGCTGGCAAATCAAAATACACAATGTAATCTGCTGAAGGGAGATTATCTATAAGATAAAAACCTCCACCAGACGTCACTGTAGAAGCAACAACTTCAATACGCTCATTGTAAATATCAATAGCGACTCCATCGATTCCTGGTTCGTTGAAATCTTGAATTCCATTTCCATTCACATCATTCCAAACAAAATTACTTAGTGATGAAGACGAATTTGTTACAAAACCAGCATCAATATTTTGAATTGTTCCACCTGATGGCATATTGATAACTGCTGTTCTTCCTGTTGTACGGTTAGCATCGCTATCTATAAAAAAAGGTGAAACTTGGTAATGAGTTGGAGCAACAAACCCAGAAGGTGTGACGAACTCTAAAACGTAATCGCCAGCATCAACTGTGAAACTATATATTCCATTTGCATCTGTTGTCGTTGTCTGTAAAAGAGTGGTTCCTGTTGAATTATAAAGATTTACTGTCGCTCCAGAAATACCTGGTTCCGCTCCATCTTGATATCCATCTCCATCTACGTCATGCCAAACAAAGTTTCCGAAGGTTCCTAAACTATTATCTGTAAATCCTGCATCTACATTTGTAACTGTATTACCATCAAATATCGTGATTGCTGCAGTGCGTCCATTAGCTGTATTGGCATCGCTATCAATGGTATTGTTACTTCCTACATCTTGTGGAGTAAACGAAGTTCCTCCAGGAGCGACAAATTCAATGGTATATGTCCCTGCTACGGCATTAAATGTATAAGCTCCAGATCCATCTGTCACAGTACTTGATACCAAATTCAAACCAGAATCCAATATATTTACTGTTACACCACTAAGTAGAGCTTCTCCACCTTCTCTTAAGCCATTACCATTCGCATCATCCCATGCAAGCCCTGAAATACTTGCATTACTGATAAGTCCTGCATCTACTGTACTGTTATTTTCAAAGGCTCCAAGTACTATTTGAGGGCTTTCCCCTAGCGTACCACCACTAGGATTCGCATCACTATCTACGTTATCATTTCCACCTGAATTTCTCGTTGTAAACCCTGTAAATCCTGTGGCTGGTAAATCGAAATAAACAATATAATTTGCTGAAGGTAGATTGTCGAAAAGATAGAAACCTCCACCAGATGTCACTGTAGAGGCTACTACTTCAATTCTTTCATTATAAAGATCAACTACAACACCATCGATTCCAGGTTCATTAAAATCTTGAATCCCATTTCCATTCACATCATTCCAAACAAAATCACTGATTGATGAAGAGGAATCCGTGACAAAACCTGCATCTATGTTGTTGATGGTTCCACCTGATGGCATATTGATAACTGTTGTTCTTCCTGTTGTACGGTTAGCGTCGCTATCTACAAAAAAAGGTGAAACTTGATAATGAGTAGGAGCAACAAACCCAGAAGGTGTGACAAACTCTAAAACGTAATTACCTGCATCAACTGTGAAACTATATACTCCATTTGCATCTGTTGTCGTCGTTTGAAGAAGAGTTGTGCCTGTTGAGTTATAAAGATTTACAGTCGCTCCGGAAATCCCAAGTTCCCCTCCGTCTTGATATCCATCTCCATCTACATCATACCATACAAAGTTTCCGAGGGTTCCTGAGCTAGTATCTGTAAATCCTGCATCTACATTCGTAACTGTACTGCTATCAGAAAGATTGATTGCTGTAGTGCGGCCATTAGATGTATTGGCATCACTATCAATGGTATTGTTACCCCCTACATCTTGGGGACTAAATGAAGTTCCGCCAGGAGCGATAAATTCAATGGTATACGTTCCCGGCATGGCATTAAATGTATAAGCACCAGATCCATCAGTCACAGTACTCGATACCAAATTCAAACCAGAATCCAGTATATTTACTGTTACACCACTAAGTAGAGCTTCTCCACCTTCTCTTAGACCATTACCATTCACATCATCCCATGCAAGACCTGAAATACTTGCATTACTGATAAGCCCAGCATCTATAGTGCTATTATTTTCAAAAGCTCCGAGTGTAAATCGAGGGCTTTCTCCCATAATACCACCACTGACTTCTGCATCAGAATCGATCGTATCATCTCCACCAGCATCTCTTGTTGTAAACCCTGTAAATCCCGTGGCTGGAAAATCGAAATAAACGATGTATTCTGCCGAAGGTAAATTATCTACAAGGTAAAACCCTCCTCCTGAGGTAACAGTAGAGGCCACGACTTCAATACGAGCATTGTAAATATCAATGGCAACCCCATCGATTCCTGGTTCGTTGAAATCTTGGATTCCATTTCCATTCACATCATTCCAAACAAAGTTACTTAATGATGAAGACGAATCTGTTACAAAACCAGCATCTATTGTATTTATGTTTGCATCCAAAGGTACATTAACGACTTCTGTTCTCCCTGTTGTGCGATCAGCATCACTATCTAAGAAGAAGGGAGATGTTTGATAATGAGTAGGAGCAACAAACCCAGAAGGCGTTAAAAACTCTAAAATATAATCTCCTGGAGTAACGTTAAAACTATATATTCCATTTGCATCTGTTGTTGTTGTTTGTAAAAGAGTTGTTCCTGTTGAGTTATAAAGATTAACTGTAGCCCCTGCTATTCCAGGCTCGTCACCTTGGTGATGTCCATCTCCATCCACATCATACCATACAGAATTACCAATCGTTTCCCCTGCAAAAGTAGAAACTTCTTCATCAAAACCAGAAAGTGACTCATTACTATTAGATGATGATTCAAACAACTCAACAGAAGCAAGAATTTGAGATTCAATATTATCTATAGAAGAAAGATCTAAATCTCCTCCCGTAAAACCTAAAACCCCACCTGATACAAGAAAACTATCTAGATTTTCCCAAAAACTATCCACTTGATCCAGAATATCTGAATAAGGAGCCGAAGAGTTGTCTAAATCAAGAATAATTGAGCTTGCTTTTCGGGAAGACAGCTCATTTTCAATGAGTTGTATAATTTCATTCAGATCTGACTCTGGTGAAAAACGTAATTCTATGACTTCTTGGTCAAGATTCGGGCTTGGAGCTCCTTCAGGTAAGACGAGAAGAACAGGCTCAAGAACAGCAGCGCCAACCGCATCAATTAAACTTCCTTCCTCTTGATCTACTTCTCCCGGACCAGGCACCGCATCCGTCGATTGATCGGAAAGACCATCTTCACTATCTAAAGCATCTACAGCGTCTCCCATTACTGCGGCATCTAGTACAATTCTCTCCTCAAGAGGAATAAATTTAAAACGCATCCCACTTTCTCCTCGACTAAATGAATTGATAACAATTGTACTACAAAGAAACACCTAGTTTTATAAAGAAAAGTTTACATATATAAAAAAAACTAAACACTTAACAAACAAAAAAACCAAAACCAAAATAAACAAACCTTACTTAATAAAAAATAAACTGTTTTTTGTTTGTTTTGGTTTTCT
This sequence comes from Waddliaceae bacterium, assembly GCA_002709385.1. GTDB lineage: Bacteria > Chlamydiota > Chlamydiia > Chlamydiales. The sequence goes on along the minus strand of PAQS01000035.1, from coordinate 130,414 downwards.
ATCGACTTTTGGTATTGCAAAAGATTCTTTTTTCTTAGGCCTGTCCTATTTTATGACTTAAAGTATCATTGATTTTACAGAAGTAGTCATCCAAACTTGATTTATACCCCCACAAACCGTTAAGATAGTAGGCACTAATCTACCTGATAAAGGAGCGAAGAGTGGCTAATAAGAAAGACAAGAAAATCAAATTAAAGAGTACAGAGAGTTCTGAGTTCTATTACACAACCAAGAACAAGACACAAACTCCCGAGCGTATTGAGTTGAGAAAATACGACAAGTCGCTTCGTCGCCATGTAATTTTCAAAGAAACAAAGTAATTTGCTCAAAAGACTTGGAACGTTATATAGTAACGTTTGTTAGAGTAATTCTTTCCTTAATGGGAAAAGGGCACGTCGAGGGGAAAAGAGGGAATGTTTGAGCTATCTGTTGCTTCTAAGTACCTCATCCCTCGATGGCGCCAACTGTCTGTTTCTATCATAGCTCTCGTATCGATATTAGTTATTTCCCTTGTTGTTTGGTTAATTATAGTTTTTTTTTCTGTGACGATGGGTTTAGAGTCCATATGGATAGACCGTATGGTTTCTTTAACAGCACCTGTGCGTGTATCTCCGACTGATCAATATTACCAGTCCTACTACTATCAAATAGATAGTTTAAGTTTTGAATCTGACTACAATCATAAAACTTTGGGTGAGAAGTTACGCTCTCCTGTTACAGATCCATACGATCCTAATATTGACCCAGAGCTTCCTAATTACATGTCTATACCTGATCGTGCTTCGGACGGTTCTATTCGTGATCTTGTGAAAGAGTTGGATGGAGCGATTGGTGATATTCAGAATGTTCCGGGGCTTCTAGCCTACGACCATCAATTGACGATTGGTAACCTTCGTTTACGTCTTGTAAGAGCTGATGCTTCTAGCATAGCAGCTTGGTTAAACCCTAGCCAAACTTTTCTTAGTCAGGCGACATATTTAGCTTCCTTTGACGGACGCAATCCTCGTCTACCTCACGGAATCACAAGCCCTACAGCAATAGATCTTAGCAACTTACTCTATCAAATGTCTCTTGATGTTGGTGACATTAAATCGGACGATGCAGCCCCTGTTGATTGGTCGGAGGAAGCGCAGTTTCATCAAAACATGCAACACCTCTTAAATTCCGTTGATATTCTAAGCTTGGAAACCCCCTCTTCAGGTTGGGTGATTCCTTCAGAAATTTATCCACTGAGTGGAGAAATCAGCGCCTGTCAAATAGGTAAAAATCGGCAATTTCTCGTTACTGAATCTTTAGAAGACTTAGACCAACTTAAAAAAGCTGTTTTGGAACAAGGTGAGTCTTATAAAAAAGTTCAAATATATTTCGAGGATCGTAAAGCTTACCTTCTAGAAAAAGAGGCCAAGATCCCTCTTGGAAAATCTGATTTACTTTTAAGAGCAAAGTCTCATATTCCTGTTCGCTGGAATGCAGCAGCCTTACAACGCAGCACTTATGCGGGCGATTTGTTATTCAACAGCAAATTGATCATACAAAATACAACGTTTTATGGTGATATTCCTTATCAAGGTTTACAGATAGGCGCTGCTCGCGCACATTTTTCTTATACTCAGGATCCAGAACAAACCCCTCCTTGGCTTTATGAAACGGGAATTAAAGAAGATCACAAAAGTTTGGTTTTACCTGATCATCCACAGCTTGGCCATGCCGTTCTTCTTGCTAAGCATTTTCGTGAAAGTGGAGTTTTACTTGGTGACAGAGGATATGTTTCCTATTTTAGCCCTACCGCAAGTTCTGTACAGGAACAGCGCCTCCCTATATTCGTAGCTGGGTTTTATGACCCAGGGATTCTTCCAGTGGGTGGAAAATTTGTTCTTGTAAACCGTGAGGTCACTTCTTTAGTACAAAGCGCCATCAACCAACAAACTCAAGCTAATGCTAATGGCTTTCATATTTGGTTTGATGATCTATCTGATGCTGACGAGGTAAAAAGACAGTTACAAAAGAACTTACGAGACCGTGGAATACAAAAATATTGGACTGTAGAAACCTATAAAGAGTACGATTTCACTCGCGATATTATTCAACAATTACAAAGCGAAAAAAATCTATTTAGTGTGATTTCGGTTATTATCATCCTTATTGCATGTTCAAATATCATCTCAATGTTGATTTTGCTTGTGAATGACAAGCGTATGGAAATTGGTATTTTGCAATCTATGGGTGCTTCAAGAAGAAGTATCGCAACCATATTTGGCCTCTGCGGCCTAGTAATGGGTGCTGTCGGTAGTATTATTGGTACAATTGCAGCTGTTTTCACCTTGCAAAACCTCGGCAAATTGGTTGCTCTTTTAAGTCGACTACAAGGCCACGATGCTTTCAACCCATTGTTTTTTGGTGATTCATTACCTAACCAGCTTAGCTGGGGAGCTTTGTTCTATGTCTTAATTGCAACCATGCTCTTATCTCTTATGGCAGGCATTGTTCCAGCTCTAAAAGCAAGCTTTATGAAGCCTGCTGCTATTTTGCGGTCGGAATAGAGGGTTTTATTGTATGCAAGAAGAAGAAATTCCATTTATTTTGACTGCTAAAGGATTAAGTAAATCCTTTCGTCGCCCTGTTCAAGTAGATCTCTTTGAATCGATCAATCTTGGTCTTCGTCAAGGACAAACCATTGCCATTATCGGAGCTTCAGGCGAAGGAAAAAGCACCCTTCTTCACATATTAGGAACCTTAGAACCAGCCAGTTCAGGAGAATTAAAAATTGCTGGAGAACTTGTCACCTCTCGCAACCGCTCATCCATACGCAACCAGTATATCGGTTTCATTTTTCAAGTTTTTCATTTAATGGAAGACTACTCTGTTCTAGACAACGTTCTCATGCCCGCAAGGATTGCTCGTAAACCTATTCAACAAGGCTCTCCATGCCATATTAGAGCAACAACGCTACTAGACGAAATTGGCCTTTCTGAACGTAAGAAATTTTCCACTAAAGTTCTTTCTGGCGGAGAAAAACAAAGAGTTGCCATCGCAAGAGCTTTAATGAACGACCCTAAAATTATTCTAGCTGATGAACCTACTGGTAACCTAGATCACCATAACTCAGAACAAATTCAAACTCTTCTCCTAGACACTGTTAAAACTCACAATAAAGGGCTAATTGTTGTCACACATGACCACAGTTTAGCAGAGCGTTGCGACCAAACATATCGTTTAGAAAGCGGGCGTCTCATTGAAGCCCTCCCCTCTTCTCCCACACAATGATATAGCCTCCAATGACTAGCGAATCTGATGCGAGATTAGGTAATCATTGGAGCTCTAGGTAAAAATCCTCATATCTGTACAATGCGAATACCAAACAGATAAAAGTACTCCCGAGGAAAAATGGAATTTGTGCTGTTTAAAGATGTAGTCATTGTATTTGGACTAGCAATGGCTGTAATTCTTGTCTGTAAACCTATAAAAATCCCCAATCTCGTTGCACTTCTTATTACAGGTGTTCTAAGCGGCCCCAATGCACTAGGAATCATTCAAGATGCCCATGAAGTAGAACCTCTCGCAGAAGTAGGAATCGCATTCCTTTTATTTAGTATTGGTATTGAACTTTCCCTACGCAGGTTTCTTTTAGGGATTCGTCAAATTATTTTTGGAGGAGGAGGACAGGTAGCCTTAACACTTTTAGCTAGCGGAGCTTGTGCATTATTGCTTGGTAGACCTCCAGGCGAAGCTATTTTCCTTGGCTGCCTTATTAGCTTGAGTAGTACAGCTATTGTTGTCACCTTACTACAAGAAAGAGGAGAAGTAGCCACTCCTTCCGGGCGCTTTTCTGTTTCTGTTTTGATCTTTCAAGACATCATTATCGTCCCTATGATTCTTACCGTTCCCCTACTTGCAGGATCTGGAATCGATGTAGATACAAGCTTCTGTTACCTAATTGCACAAGCCGTAGCTATCCTCACTTCAGTTTTACTTGCTGGTCACTGGATGGTACCACGCTTACTCCATATGATTGCGCGTACTAAAGACACCCGTTTATTTTTACTCACCGTACTATTCATCTGCTTTTCTGTTGCCTGGTTAACCTCATCTTTAGGCCTTTCCTTTGGTTTAGGAGCTTTTTTATCTGGTTTGATCATTTCCGAATCAGAATATAGTTACCATACCTTGGGAAACATCTTTCCTTTCCAAGAAATTTTCACCTGCTTCTTTTTTGTGTCCGCAGGCATGCTACTTGACGCATCTTTTGTGATTCAGTACCCATTTTTGATTGCCGGGTGTTTAATCGGAATTGCTCTTCTAAAAGCAAGCACAACCGCTGCTGTAGCCATGATGATGGGCTACCCTATTGGTACAGCATGTGTAGCAGGATTGACTCTTTGCCAAGTTGGCGAATTCTCTTTTCTTTTAGTGAAAACAGGAATGAGCCATGATATTGGAACCCCTTTTTATTACCAGTTATTCCTATCTACCACGCTCTTCAGTATGGCTCTCGCACCTCTTATGGTACACTTAGCACCAAGATTTGTACGGCATTTACAAAATACAGGATGGATTTCACCAGACACACCAGCAAAAACTATTCAAGAAGCTGAAGAGCGATCTTTAACAGGTCATGTTGTCATTGTCGGATTTGGCACAGGTGGACGAAACCTCGCTTACTCATTAAAAATGGCAGGTATTCCTTATATTATTCTTGAAATAGATCCTGAAACCGTGCGGAAAGAACAACGTAAAGGAGAGCCTATCTTATTTGGAGATGCCTCTCATTCTAGTGTTTTATCTCACGTAAAAATCAAAACAGCTCGCTTACTGGCAGTACTCGTCAATGACGAAAGAGCAAGTGGACATATCATCACCAATGCACGAAGATCCAATGCAAGCTTGCACATTGTCGTGCGTACAAGATATGTTGCCAGTATTAAGCGCCTTATGAACCTTGGTGCAAATGAAGTCATTCCTGAAGAACTTGAAGCTTCTATAGAAGTTTTTACCCGTGTCATGCTCAAATGCTTAATTCCTAGAAATGAAATCGATAAAGTTGCTGATGACTTACGCTCTAGTCATTACGAAAAATTTCGTGAACCTCTCTTAGCTCCCATCCGTTTTGCTGATCTCAATTTAGATTTCGCTCAAATGGAGATTGACACACTTCGTATTGAAGAAGGATCTCCTTTAGATGGAATCTCTTTAAGAGAAGCTGCTTTTAGAAGAAAGCATGGTGTAACCATTCTGGTCATTCAACGTGCAGGTCAGCAACATTGGGAAATTGATCCAGACATGGAACTAAGTGCAAAAGATGTATTAGCTGTATTTGGACGCCATGAAAAAATTCAAAAAATCACACAATATTTCCACAAATACAAATGAAACACTTGACAGATCAAAGATGAAAAAGGTAAATGCGTAGCTCTGATAATAAGGAGCATACGATGTCGAATAGCCAAATAGCCTTCAACAGCTCTACGGAGACTGGACTAGAATTCATTCGTCAAGATATTCAACATCTTCTACGAAAAACATCACTTCCTCCCTTGAATGAGATTAAAGAAATTGCAGAAAATTTAAAAACTACAGACCCTAAAATTGTTGATTTTACAATCAAGTCAGGTTTTCCTTCATTCACCCGATATAAAATGAAAACACTACAAGAATACAGCTGGCAGAAGCTATGTCTTACTAGTTCTCTTGGAATCACTTTACCTCGTTTCTCTCAAGATTTTTCTCCCTCAGATCTTCCGCCCCTTGTTCATTGGTACGCTCTATGGAATCAGCTTTGTGAAAATCAAAGCAGTGGAATCAGCATGCATACTCTTTTGCAACTCCCTTTTGTCAATGTCAAAATGATTCGAGAAGCTCGCTTAAAAGGAGCATCTGTACATGAAAGAGACGCCGCTGGTAATACCGTATTGCACCAAGCTATCATAAAAAAACGTCACAGTTTTATTGTTCCATTACTCACTTTAGGAGCAGATCCAAATGCGCAAAATGCCCGAGGAGAAACCCCTCTCCATTGCCTCGTAAAAAAATGTAATACGGACAAAGATCGTTTCAGCGAAAGCTGTAAAAACTTAATTCACTCAGGTGCCCTCACAACAATTAAAAATCTTGATAACAAAACTCCTTTAGACCTCATCGCAGAATCCAAATTTGAAAAAATCCCTTTTCAAGCATTAAACATACTTGTTCATGCCGATCCTCCTTACACAGGCAAACGTCATTCTTTAGGTGTTTACTACCTTCAACAATCTGTTTTGGGTATGAATAGTTACTTATGCAGACACCTTATTGATAATGGTGCAGATATTAATGGGACTAATAAACAAAAGAAAACAGTTCTTCATCACGCTATGACTCTGCCTGAAAAAGAGCAAGCGCCTTGGGTAATAAGACTTACAGGGCATGGGGCAAAAATTAACGTCAAAGACAATCAAGGAAAAACCCCCTTGCACTACGCTTGTCAAATTCCAACAAACAAACTAACTGTAGAAGTGCTCCTCAATAAAGGAGCGAAAGCATATTTAGAAGATGAAAAAGGCAACACACCACTGCATGAGTGCTCTTTCAAGAAAAAAGAAGGACGATCTATACGTCGTTTACTTCTTAAACACGGTGCTGACCCTCAAAAAAAGAATAAAGAAGGCAAAAAACCTCCTCATACTGGAGGATGCTTAAGCATCTTACAGTCGTTTATTGTAAGCAGAAAAACTCATGCAGGAGAAACAAGATGAATATTTCAGAAATATTGGCAAAACCACCTTATGATCCTATTCGTGAACATTTCAGAAATGAAGCACAAAAGTTTTTATCTTGCTCTAGCTTTCCAAATCTCGAAAAAATTCAAGAAATATGTAATCAGTATACGTTCGATCATCCAAAAATACAAAGTTACCGAAAAAATATCTGCTTCAAAATTGATCCTAAAAACAGTACACCCAAAATAGAACAATTAAAAGAATCTGCTCTTAAGAATATTGAAGCTATTTCTCAAGTATCGATCAAAATGCCAGAACTTGATGAAGAATTTCTGAATTATCAACTGCCACCAATACTGTATTGGCATTGTCTACAAAAATATATTGTTGAAGAGTACAGCAAGACCCCCTTTGCAATACACTCCATAGCCAGACTACCTATGATCCAAGGCGATTTTTTTAAAAAAGCATGCGAAAATGCTCCTTCTCTTGAATCTCAAGATGAATGTGGCCATACCCTTCTTCATATTGTTAGCCTTCTAGAATTTACTGACAAACTTGATACTATTCTTGAGTTTGAAATTGATTTAAACCAACAAAACAAACAAGGAAACACAGCTCTTCATTTAGCTATTGCCAATTTACACCCAAGAAGTAAAGGATTGGCTCCTATAAAACTTATCCAATCTGGAGCAGATTTAAAGATAAAAAATCATGAAGGACAAACCCCTCTCGATATGATTTCAACACGTCTACATCTTGATTCTGCAAAAAAGATTATTGAAGCTCTCACAAAAGCCGGAGCGCCACTCGATACCCTTAACGAAAAGGGACAGACCGCTCTCATCTCTAGCATTATTTCTCAAAGAGAAGATATATTTCATGTCCTAAAAAAAGCTGGAGCAAATTTAAATAGAAAATCCTCAAACGAACTAAGCCCCTTACATTTCGTATCTTCTACTCAAATGTATGTGCCTTTTTTCAATAAACTTATTGAAGGGAAAGCAAATGTGAACAGCAAAGATAAAAATGGTAGAACACCCTTGCATTATGCTTGTAAATGCCCCGATAATCATGAAGCAATTCTTAAACTTGTTCATGCGGGAGCTAAAGTAAATCTACAAGATAAATATGGGAAAACACCCTTGCATTACTGCGGAGCACTAGAAGACGGAAAACAAAAATCATGGACGGTTCTCATAAAGCATGGTGCTGATCTTACAATTAAAGATAAAAACAATCAGGTTCCTTACTTCAATCATCGAGACTTGGTTTTTTTAAATCGTTTAGGCGTAAAGAGAGTCCCTTGTCCAAGTAACAAAACATGGTCTAAAGTCTTAAGTACATGTGCAAAATTCACCTCAAACTGAAGATATGCTATGAGTCATGTAAATACAGATTTAGCTGAACTATTCCATGCTGAAGCTCCTGTAAACTGTCAGCAAGCACAAGATTTTTATGCTAGACTTGATCCTCAATCTGACCTTATTCGTGACTTTGCCAAAAGAAATGGCTACCATAGATACCATTGGTGGCCCGGAAACTACATGGATCACATTCAGCAGCTCGCTCGTAGAAGAATTGAAGCTGCCAATGCTGCTGGAATTTATCTAGAAAAGCTGGATCAAAATGAAGAAGCAAGCAACTTACCTCTTCTTGCAGAGTGGTATTGCCTACAAAAACAAATCGGTCGGCAAACCCAAGCTCATATACTTCATCAAATTATACAAATTAAAGACTTAGATTTTGATACTTTTAACAGTGTCGTTCAGAATCATCAAGATCTCAACGAAAAAGATGGTATAGGAAATACGCCTCTCCACCTAGCAACTATTCTTGAACGAATCGACTTTATTCACCTCCTGGCACAATCTGGCTGTAAAATTAATCAAAAAAACATCGATAATAATACCCCCCTCCATCTTGCTGCTTTCCAAGGGAAAAAAAAGCTCATTAACGCCCTACTAGAAGAAGGAGCCGATCGTGAGGCTCTAAACTCTTTGAAACAAAGCCCTTTCGATATTGCTGTTCAAGTAAACAATAAAATAGCTGCCTCCATCCTCATGCGATCTGGATGTGATATTGACCATAGAGATAAAAAAGGACTCACAGCTCTCCATCATTTTGTATTGCGTGATGATTACAGTATGACAAAAAAATTGCTTGATTATGGAGCACACATCGAAACTAGGACTTTTAGAGGAGAAAGCCCTCTCACTCTTGCGGCAAAAAACTGGAATAAATACGAGGTAGAACCAGATGATGATGATCCTTCAACATCTACAGAGTTAAGTACTCTAATCACGGTTAGACCAGTAGGAAAAATTGAATCCATTTTACTGGAAAAAGGAGCGGACCCTAACGCGATTGATCACTACGGAAACGCACCTCTTCACTACCTTACCATGGCCGTTGATAACTCATTGAGAATAAAACATTATCTTAAATACGAAGCAAACCCTAATCTTTTAAACCATGAAAATAAAAGTCCTCTTTGCCTAGTAGGAGAACAATTAAGAGGAAAGTCTCGTATGTGGAAAATCCTTCGAAAAGCAGGTGCAAAACTGCAATTACCCTATCAAAGCAAAAGAGCTAGCTATATCCACTCTAAACTCTTTTTTCTTGGGAAACTTCCTGTGTCACTTATTTCAAGAACCTTACCTGAAAAACGACAATATTACCGGGTATACTTTCCACTAGATGAGTTACCAGTCTCCACAATAGCTACCTAATCTAACACACTGGAAGCGCAGATTAAGTAGCCATTGGAGGTCTTAATTTTCTTCTTCTAATTCCTTTAGCAAAGCTTCTTGGCCGTGTTTCAAAGCCAAAGCAAACATCGTATTTCCATCGCGATCTAAAGCTTGAACATTTGCACCTTTTTGAATCAATTCACGAGAAATATCTATATTTTCCTGACAAATTGAGCGCATTAAAGGGCTCACACCAAAATTATCTACCTCATTTACATCAGCTCCAGCTTGTAAAAGAAGGCGTGTATGCTCGATTGAATTTTTACTTACAGCTTTTAAAAGAACCGAGCGACCTTGATGATCTGTATGTGTCACATCAGCCCCAGCTTCCACTAAGTCTTTAAAAAAATCCAAATTACAATGTTGTAAAGACAACATGAGCACATTATTGCCATTGGCATCTACTTGATGTATTGATGCGCCTAGATCAATTAGTTTTTTTGCAATTTCCTCCTGACCGTATAATATCGCTCGCATTAAAGCGCTTTGTCCATTTTTATCCACTTGATTGATTCTCGCGCCATTCTCAATCAATTTTACACAGGTGTCGATACAACCTTTTTCTGTTGCTATGATCAAAGCTGTTCGACCTCTTTGATCTTGGTGATTCACACAGGCACCTTTTTCTAATAAAACACTCACGAAGTAATCATATGCTTTCTCTACGGTTTTCAAGAGTGGAGAAGTTCCCCATTGATTTTCATGATTTACTTCTGCACCATTTTCTAAGAGCTTTTCTGCAAACTCTAGGTAATCCTGATCAATTGCTGCAAGCAAAGGTGTGTAACCATTTCCATCAAGAAACTCTATATTTGCTCCCTTTTCAATCTTGCTCCAAACACGATCAAAATTACCACTTAAGACATCTTGCACAAGATTTGTCTCTTTTTCTGAACGAGGAAAAAATGATAAGTAAAGTCTTGAAACTGTATAAACGACCTTTTCTACAAAGCTGAGGGCTTTTTCTTTGAATTGACAACAACAGATATTAAATACGGCATTGTCTACCTGATTGATCTGCATACTGAGTCCTCTACGTGATTCATCTTAAGGTGAACATCAGTATAGTAAGTTATTTTTTATCCTCAACGAAGAATCAAACTACTTCGTCTTCTAGGCTACTTCCCAATGTTTGTTGAAGAAGTTGGAAAAATGCACGAAATTCATCTCCTGTCAATAAAGGCAACAAAGACATAAAATAATCTAGATGATTTTTTTCTTCTTCTGCAGTTGTAATTCTACGATAACGCTGCTGGGCAAACTGAACTGCTGCCGCTAAATCATCAGGATTACGAGAGAGATAAGCCTTAAAACTCTGATATGTAGAAGCCCATAATGCAAAATCTTCCATATCTTCGTCTGATAACTCCACTAAAGGCATATCGTAGCGCGCAATTGCGGTTTCATCTATAACACTTAGTACACTTTTAACAGGGCCAGAGGGCTCTTTAACATAAATTTGCCATACTTCCACATACCATGAATACCAATAGCGGAATTCGTCAAATTCGTTTTTAGGAAGCCATGGAAGGCAAGGCACTCCTGTTCGTTCTTTAACGAGGAGATTTAAACTAGACGCAGTATCTCCCACGCTACGAGCACTTTCAAAAAGCTGCGTAACAGCACGATAGTAATTCAATAGCTCTGCAATTAATTCACAAGGCAAATCGTTCAAACTTTGAAAGCCTACAACGCCTAATACTGAACCTAAAATCGGACGAGGGTCATAATCCTCTCCCAATTTCCCTGCAAATTCAAGAAGCTCTTGAATTTGTTTTTCTTTCTGAGAAGAAGCAAGAGATAACGATTCTGAAACTTTTTCTAAATATTCTGGGATAAAAGATATGGATACCTTATCCGCCTCTACTAACTCCGCGGCCTCCGCAAGTACTTGTTGGCAAACAGAATTTCTAAGAGACCAAGAACAGACAAGTAACTTCTCATTGATTTCTAAAAGCTGTTTTTCTGTAACTTGTTCTTGTAAACTCTTCCAATCTTGCTGGCGATATACCATTAAATTTAGACTAGGACACAGCTTTGCGACACTTTGAACAAAACGATAAAACTGCAATGTCGAGGCACGCTCAGAAACAGTTAAAATTTCATGTGGTCCTTTGCCAAAATCCTCTAACTGAACACCTCTTTCCAAATGAAGTGTTGTATAAATTTTATCCATTTCTAAAATTTGACGAGTTTGAATCTGGTATAATATTTCTGCCAATAAAACACGGGACCGTGGAAGAAATTCTTTAGAGCTTTTTTTTCTCAAAAGACCTTGCCCTCTTTTCTCTGACTTTTCACGAATCATTTGAAGTTTTTTATCCAATTTATCCAAATACTGCATCTCTCGAATACTGAGATCTTCAACATTGATCTTTCGTAAAAAACTTGCCAAAGAAGGGTCTATAACAGATAAACGTAGTTCTATAGATCTATTGATCTTCCCAAAAGCACGCTGCCACCAAGAAGGACGCTCAATTGCATGTAAGCGTTCATTTTGAGAGTCATAGGCTATCCAAGAATTTGAACTTGCAAGATCTCGAAGTAAGTCTCTCTCATGATCTGACATTTTTTCTTCCCCCACTACCACTGTTTTGCCCACAATGGTTTTTCGCTTCCCTTCTTACTTCCCCACCAGAGATTTTTCGGAAATTCTTCCTTACTGATGGCATACAAAGATAAACCGTAAGTATCTTGACTATAGTACTGTAGTAAAATTTCTGGCGTGTATTGAGTGCCTGAATACCCAATAAGTTTTGCGAATGCTTCTTGACCATCCAGATGAGTCAATAAGGCATCAAATAAAAGTGATAACTCAAAATACCACTCATAAAAATGAGGAATTTTATTTCCTGGTAAAAGACGAAAAGAAGCTCCCTCTCCTCCTCGTGACTCATCCCATATCCGTATCACTTCATCCAATTCTTCTCGTTTGTGACCACAAAGCTCAGAAAGATCTTTTATCTTTGGTGCAAATGAACACCACTGGTAAAGGTCATTACATTCCATCCCACTTAAATGACGTAAACAACTTAGCTCTCTTCCCAAAGAGCCATACCTCTCCTGAGATAATTGACGAAGTTCTTCAATACCTACATTAGTTTCAGAACGTAACTCTTCCAATTTTTGCAAAGACGAAGACCAGAGCACAAAATCATCAAGCTCTTTATCATGTAACTTATAAAACTCATGGAAACCATAACGAAGCTCTAACAAATCTTCGATAGATCCTCGAGTATAAGAAAAAGAAGCCCAAGAGGATGTGATCCCCCTCCAAAACACCATTAAATCTTGAATAGACTTCCACTGATCAACAGTAACTTGCACAAGATGTGCGCATGAACCTTGGTAAATAGCTGCTACTTGGAACTGCTCTCTACTCAAATTACAACGCTTCCCTTCAAGCCAAGAACAATACATTGCTTCATACCAACGCAAAAACCTTTGATATTGATCAAAACTCCAAAAACGCACTTCATCATCTGAATAAAAAATACGCATTTGTTCTTTAAGATCTGATTTCGCGTACCCACAAAGATGAGCCAATTCTAAAAGACGAGGCTCAACTGTCATCAAAGCTAAATAATGTCCTAATTTATCATCTGACAACAATAACAAATCCTCATCCCACATATCTCTACAGTAAGATTCTAAATCTGAAAGCGTCTTCTTATTAATGCAATTGAGCATTACTGCACATTTATCAAGCCAGCTCTTGAATTCATAACAAAGATGTGGTGCTAAAGTATCTAGAGAGCTCACATAACGGTCTTGACAGATTTGATCGACATCTTCTTTTAAAAGTCCTACCTCAAAACTCAACTGAAGAATTTTTTGCTCTAAACGATCCTTTTCAAGTAACTCACAATCAATGATTTTACCTAATCCTGATGCACTAAATATAAACCCTTTCCAATCAATATATTGCTGTTCAGAAAGGTACTTTTGATAGAGCTTACGCACTTCATTCAAGAGAATCTGTTCATTCAAGCTACAGAGCTCGCGGAATCGATCAACAACAGCCATAATTCCCCAGTTAGCTGTGCTAAACAACTCTTGCCACTCACTTACTGAAAAACTGCGCAAGTCACAATCATCACCGGATACTTTCTCAAGGAATTGTAATGCTAAAAATCTAGAAATTAGCTTTTTACGAGAAGAACAACTCAGATTTTCCATCAACTCTTGAGTAGATAAATCGGATGAACCTGTTCCAATGCGCACAGCAAACTCTTTTACAATGAATGGTGCTAGATCCAATTCACTAATCAATTGCTGTAAACGATGGATTTGATGGGCACGAAGTGAAGACTCTAAATCATCTAACTTTTTTTCCACTGCATCAATATCAAAAACAAAACCTGAAAAATAATCAGAATCCCCAGAACAATGCTCAAACAAGCGACGAAAAAAAGAAAAAGAACTACTTCGCCAAACTTTTTCAGATTCCAATGCAAATTTTCGCGCTTTGATGCGGAGTTTTCTTAAGTGACTAATATCCAATTCACTAAGACACTCTGAATTCAAAGTACTTATAAATTGCATAAGCAGAAAAGCGATTTTTGCACTTTTACTGTAAAAAAGAACACTACTAGCTCTATGAGAGCTAGTAGTTAATGATTTTCCATTATCAGATAACGACCAGTACAGCAAATCGCTGGACACAGAACTTAAATCAAGCTCTTTTTTTTCGCTTTCCGACATAACCAAGTCACCAAAAATATAAAAACCATAGTTCTATTTTATCAAATAAAAAATTATTTTTATTTTTTATTTTATTTTATTTTTAAACAACTGCGTCACTTTGTTTAATAAAAACCATTATTAATATCTTTATTAAATAATCAGCGCATTTAAAAACCTGAAACTTTCAAAAAAACTCGTTGGCGCTTAGTATATTCCTTTCAAAGGGAGGCAGCTGATGTCTGAAAAAATTCTAGCCGATTTAGAGAAGCAAATCGTTGATCTTAAGGAAAGTGGTTTATATAAATCTGAAAGAATTCTGAGTTCAGCTCAAAAGTCTTCCATTGATCTTGAAAATGGTTCAAAAGTACTGAACTTTTGTTCGAATAATTACCTTGGTTTATCTGATCATCCATTACTTATTGAAGCTGCAAAGAAAGCTCTTGATCGCTATGGATTTGGTCTTTCCTCCGTACGTTTTATCTGTGGTACGCAAGATCAACACTGTGAATTAGAAAAGCGTTTGTCAGCATTTTTGGGTACAGAAGATAGCATTTTGTACTCGAGTTGTTTTGATGCCAACGGCGGTCTTTTTGAAACCTTATTGGGAGCTGAAGACGCCATCATCAGTGATGCTTTGAATCATGCTAGTATTATCGATGGCATTCGTCTTTGTAAGGCGAAGCGCTATCGTTATGCCAACAATAAAATGGATGAGCTAGAAAAAGCGCTTCAAGAAACTCAAGATGCTCGTTATCGATTGATTGTGACTGACGGGGTTTTTTCTATGGATGGGATTTATGCAAATTTAGAGAAGATTTGTGACTTAGCAGAAAAATATGATGCTCTTCTTGTGGTCGATGACTCCCATGCAGTCGGTTTTGTTGGGGAAAATGGAAGGGGCACTCCTGAATACTGTGGTGTATCTGAACGCGTCCATATTTTAACAGGTACTTTTGGAAAAGCTTTAGGCGGTGCTTCTGGAGGGTACACCTCTGGCCCTGCAGTACTGATTGATTGGTTACGACAACGTTCTCGTCCTTACCTTTTCTCTAACTCACTCGCACCATTTGTAGTAGGAGCTACCTTAAAAGCTTTGGAGCTTCTCGCTTCAGGCAAAGACCTAAGAGAAAAAGTACAAAATAACTCTCAGTATTTCCGCAAAAAAATGGAAGCTCTCGGATTTGATCTTGTCCCTGGTGATCATGCTATTATTCCTGTTATGCTTGGCGATGCTAAACTAGCACAAGAGTTTGCAGATCTGATGCTGGAAGAAGGTGTCTATGTAATTGGGTTTTCTTATCCAGTTGTCCCAAAAGGACAAGCAAGAATACGTACACAGATGTCTGCTGCTCATAGTCGGGAAGACTTAGATCATGCCATTCATGCATTTGAGACTGTCGGACGCAAATTAGGAATCCTTCATTCAGTATAGAGGAAATAATGACGGTAGGAGCTCCGGTAGCGGAATCATGTACTTTATGTAGCCTTGAATTATCAGAGCATCCTATCCGTGAAGAGGAGTATGCCTTCTGTTGTCCTGGTTGCCATGCTGTCTATAAAATATTGTCAGCTCAAGGCTCTCTCAACAAATTCGAAGAACATCCTGTCTTTCGTCAAGCAGTAGAGTCAGGGTTAATTTCTAACCCTAGTCTTTTAGAAGAGCTTAGACAAAAACAGCCAAGCTTTGAGAAAGATGAACTACAAAAGCTTCATCTTGAAATCGAAGAAATGTGGTGCCCTTCATGTGCTGAAATCATTCGCTTAGTTTTACTTCAGCAAAAAGGAGTTCGTCTTTGTGTCATAGACTATGCTACCGACCTTGCCTCTATTGAGTTTGCCCCTCGCTATATTGGAAAAGAACAAATACTAAAACTTATTCAAAGCCTGGGTTATCAAGCACATACCTTAGATCAAGCTTCACATCGAGCTGTGAGTAAAAATTTATGGTTTCGTTTTAGTATTGCTGCTTTTTGTACAGTAAATATCATGATGTTCTCTTACCCCATCTATGCGAGCTACTTTCGCCATGATGCGGGGCTTAGTGAGCTTTTTGCTTGGCTCTCATTTGGGGCTTCTCTTCCTGTTGTAAGCTATTCTATGTCGGGAATATGGAAACGGTTTTGGAACAGTTTGCGTTTTGGCCTTTTAGGAATGGAAAGCCTTGTTGTGATTGGTGTAAGCACCGCGTTCTCTCTTTCCGTTTACCGCTTATTTTGTGGTGAGGTACATGTTTATTTCGATTCCCTTTCAGTCATCATCACCCTTGTTCTTCTGGGAAAAATCATTGAATCCAAAGCAAAGTTTTCTGCAAAAGAAACAGTGTATCGTCTACAGCGAAGTCTTCCACGAAAAGGAAGAAAAGTGGGAGAAAACGGACAAGCCTCTTTTGTCTTGTTAAAGGAAATAGAAAAAGGCGATGTTTTAGAGGCTTATACAGGCGAACAAATTGTACTGGATGGGACTGTAATTCATGGCAGAGGGACTTGCGACGAATCTTGCTTAACAGGAGAATCTATCCCTGTTTCTAAAACAGAAAAAAGCGAAGTATTAGCAGGAACGATTGTGCGCAGCGGACAAATCCGCTACCAAGTGAACCGTAATAGCCACGACTCTGCACTTCAACGTATCCTCCATCTAGTGGAGAGGGATATTGGACAAAAAACAAACTACGAGCGCGCCATAGATCCCGTTGTACGCTATTTTGTTCCCGTTCTTTTACTTTTAGCTTTTTCTACAGGCTCGTTTTTATTCCTTTCCGGAATAGCCACAACAGAAGAAGCCATTACACGCACCCTCTCTATCTTACTTATTTCTTGTCCTTGTGCCATAGGCATCGCAGCCCCTCTTGCAGAGTCTCTTCTCATGAATCGACTTGCTGAGCAAGGAGGCATCGTGCGAAATCGCGGAGTCTTACGCCTACTTGGGGAAGAAGATGTGCATGCATTTGATAAAACGGGAACACTCACCGAAGGAAAATTTACCGTTATCAGTGGAATCGAGCAATTAGGACAAGAGGAACAGGCTGTTCTTAAAACTTTATCACAGCAATCGATTCACCCTATTAGTAATGCAATCAATCGTTCATTAAGTAGTAAAACTGTAGAACTAGAATATATTGAAGAAATTGCAGGTAAAGGTCTTCGCGGTCGCTATCAAAATGAATGGTTTTTACTCGGATCGAAGAAACTGCTTCAAGAAAACAATCTCCTTATCCCTCAATATCACCATGAAGGCATGAAATCTTATGTCTATTTTGCAAAAGGAGATAACATATTAAGCATTATTGTATTGGGAGATCAGATTCGTTGTGGCGTTCCTTCCCTTCTACATTCTCTATCAAGTAAAAAAACCGTCTTATTATCTGGTGATTCCAACGCTGTCGTTCAACACGTCGCTCAAGTCTGTGATATAAAAGAAGCACACGCAGAATGCTCACCTCTACAAAAACATCAATACATACAAAAATGCCAAAAAGAAGGAAAAATCCTTTGTATGTATGGTGACGGAATCAATGATGCCCCAGCTCTTACAGCTGCAGACGTAAGCATGTCTGTCGTTTCAGCAAGTGATATTTCCATTCAAGTATCAGATGTCTTATTAACTTCTGATGATTTATCTATTATACCGAAAATTCACTCCCTAGCTCGTCTCGGTAGACGTATTATCAAACAAAACATCTTTTGGGCGTTCTTTTATAACGCCATAGGAATTGTATTAGCTGTCAGTGGAGCTTTATCACCACTCTTTGCTGCCGTCGCAATGATCTGTAGTAGCCTTTTTGTTGTTGCAAATGCATGGCGCTTAAAACTCACAAAATAGAAAGTTTCTATACTATTCACTAAAGTGACTAACACTTTTAGTATTACTTATTAGTGAATAGTACCTCTTTATTTTGTTGATTTTTTAAAAATCCATTCTTTTTTTTAATTATTCTTTTTCTGTACTAAGAAGGCAGTACTAGCCAAGGGTTATCATAATGGCTTATTTGCGTTCGAAAACGGATATTTTAATTCCTATCATTCTTATTGTTTGCTTGTTAGTGATGGACGTTGCTCACGATTCATGGCGCCTATCTGAACGATTTGGACAAGATGCTCTTTTGAAATACAACCAAGAGTATCTTGATGAAGCTACAGATGAGACCTTTGCGACTTTTTTAGTCCTTAGTTCCATGAAGTCCATTTTAGCTCTTATGCGGAGTAGTAGCACCGGTATTTCGTTCATTGTCGATATTAATGTTCAAGTAGGACAACTTCTTACCTCAGCTCAAACTGTTGTAGATTATGGATGGGCAGCTTCTATGCTTGCCTTGGGACTCTATCTATTATGAATGTTCTCTTAGGAAACCTTCATTTACTCGGTCCCACATTAATCAAAGGTGCTTTGATTTCCCTCTTAATTTTTTACGCTCTTCACTTACTTCATCGTCCACTTTTATGGGCTATTTCTCTTGCTCGCTTCTGTTTGATTGTTTGTGTGTTTTGTGCTTTTGGTTTTCCTATTGTCATTGCTGGAGTAAGTTTTCTTTCACAAAATATTACTTCTCACCGTTCTGTTGAAGTTCGCAAACAGCTAGAAACCCATGACATCTCACAACAAAGTGATTTTGGTGGTGATGACGTAAAAGATCACGCGCATTGGGGAGTAAAACGCTATGAAAAACATTCCCCAAACTTACATAAACGCCACCGACACCTTACTTCTAACATCATTGAGCATATTGTTTGTGTTCTATTAGATGCCTTTATTTTCCCTGCACTACTCTTATTTGGAGTTATTTATGCCTTGAGACGATTTAGTCAACAATTCCTCGAAAGGATTCGAGAGAGAAAGTTTAGAACATTGAAAAAGGATTTGCCATGAGTGCAAGCACTGTAAGCCAACTTCAAGTAGAAAATAATATTTTTACCCTGGGTTCTCAAGACCTCGGTGCCGAATTGACACAATTTCTCGGTACCTATTATAGCGACCTAGGCAAACAACTTCTTATCGAAGAAGCAAGCCAAGAGAGAAAAGGACAAGTGCTTACCATTCAAGGGAAATCAGCTTTCTTGAATGTACCTAAAATTCCCCTGCGATGCACCATTGCCCCCAAAGAAGATGGTGGCTTAGCCCTTACGGCACGCTATACAGTGCTAGATGCCACCAGCAAAGGTAAAGCTTGGAATTTTGCTCAATCTTTTCCTGATACAGCACAATTTCTTAAAAACTTTACTTTTACTTACGTAGAGTTTGTGGTTACCAATCAAGTACAGACTCATGACGCTTTGGGTATCATTTTAGAAGAAGGAATCAACTTCATTGCTAAAATTAAAAGTGTTGGTAATTTAGGAGCTGCTTCGCAGTTCTTTCAAGGACAATCAGAACTACTGATTCATGGGCGTTTAAACCCTAGCAACAAAGCCCCTTCCATTCCCATGGGAACAAACCCTTGGGAAGCTGCCGACACTCTTCCTGGAATTCATTTAAGTTTAAAAATCCCCGAACTAAAGATGAAAGGGGTGGAATTCCGTGGGCTTTCTATGCGTTTATATAGCCCTATCAAAAGCAGCTGGGGTGAAAAAAACGCGGCTCTCTCTCCTCTCCTACAATTCAAAAGCACCATGTTCTTATCAGAACATTTCACCGTTCAAACTGAAGCTTTTGTAAATCCAGGAGATCAAGAAATCTTATTTAAAGGAACTGTTGCTGGCCAGGAAGCTGGAGATCTCTTTTCTTTAGGTGGAACAAGTACTGCTGTAGAAATGCGCGACCTCCAGCAAATCCCTATTGGAACTTTAGACCTCCGTGTGAGTAATCGTAGTGGTATAGGTTTAGAAGCTACATTAGCTAAAGATTCTCCACTGCAAATCACCCTTGGATCCGAAATAATCGAAGTGAAGGATTTAGGACTAAAACTCGAGCTGACGAATAAAAAACTGAGCGGCAGTATCTCTGGAAAGTCCAAAATGGGACCTGTTAGCCTAGATCTCGCAGCCTCTATTCCAGGTGAATTCAAACTCGAATCTACAATCCAAGAAATTAGCTTCAATCAATTAGCAAAGCGCTTTGCAGGAAGCAATGCAGCTCTTCCTAGTGCTTTTAACCCGAAAATCGAGAATGCCACTCTTAGCATCACGGCACAAAAAAACACAGGATCCTTAAAAACATCTGGCTCTTTTGGAAAAAGCCGGTTTTTCTTTAGTGCCTCCAAGCAAAACGAAGAATGGCGCTATCTTGCAAGCATCCAGATGAATGATGCAAAACTATCTGCTATTCCAGGACTTAGCTCCTTAAAATCTGTAGATAAAATACTTAAACTAAAAACTCTATCGGTTTTGGTTTCTTCTTATACAGATAGCCAATTCCCTGGCTTTTCCATGCAAATAGCCAGTGAACAACCCATCAAATTTCCTTCAATTCCATCTGGAATCATCAAGGGATTGAACGCCTCTGCTACCTGGCAATTGGATAGCAGTGGGGACGAGATGAAAGCCATCCGAAAAATATTGGGCTTAAATCCAGAGCTGTCAGTCACCGTTCAAGTAGGGGCAAAGCCTCAAGAAGAAACCCGCGTTTTTGTTGATTTCACCAGTAAAATCAAAAAGAACTGGCCTTTACAAGGACAATTTGGTTTCGCTCTTGATCAAGGACAACCAGAATTTTTCGTTGATGCTGTTTTACAAGCACAGATACAAAAACAGCTTTGTGTATTTGACGTTGCCATGACCGTTCTTTCTACAGGTATTACTGTAGCAGGTTCTATGCAAGGCACATTAAAATTCCAAAGTGTAAAAGTTAGCAATCTAGCTATGTATATGGGCATGACATGGTCAGGAGTGCCTTCTCTTGGTATTGCAGGACAAATCACCTCTTCTGATTTGAACGCTTCGATTGCTATCCTTTTTGATGCCAATAATCCCTCTAAAAGCCTCCTTGCCGGATCACTCAGTGATTTAAGCCTTTATAATGTTGCACAAGGCCTATCAGACGGAGCAAAAATCCCTAACGCAAGCGCTAAAATCTTAAAACAAATCGGAGTGAAAGGGTCCCAAAAATTTACCATCCCTAAAAGCTACACAGAATCCTTTGAAGAAAAGGACTGGACAGCTCTTAGTGAAGCCTTTTTAACTTATGGAAATATTCAATTACCAAGCTCAGAAGACCAAATGCTTCTTGTTCCAGGGAAAAAGAATAGTGAATGGTATCTTACAGATCTTAGCGATAACATGAAGCACTATAGCATTTCTAGTGGTCGTAATGGCTTAAGTACCACTGTAGATGCCCAATTGTATATTGCACCACAGGATAGCTCTATTGGTAAACTACGTTTCCAAGAAGGCTTCTATGTAAATGGTATTCTGAAAATTTTGGGCATGGAATGGGGTAGTACAGTCTCTGTTGCTCCAAAAAAAGGAATTTCCGTTGATTCTGCAATCAATAAACCTCTTACTATAATGAGCAAAGATTTCTTCTGTCTTTCAAATGCTGATGGGAAAACAGGTCCAAGCTTATCCATTTCCACATACACACAAAACCAACACCCCGTGAAGGAGTTTAGAGCCCCACACTTATTTATTAGTGGAGCACTATCTGTCCAAGGCATCCAGGTTTCCAAAACCCTTCTTTCTCTCACAGAAAGCGGTTGTTATTTTGATATTGTACAAACACAAGGAGTCAAAATCGGTAACTCGGGTTTCTCTGGTACGGCAAGTAATACCTTCAAACTCAAAGGAAACCTTGAAGGCAGTAAAAACATGTCTCTCGGAGGCGGAATAAGCACCTTACTCCAAGGAAAAGTTTCCTTAAAATCTCTCGGAAATATCAAGGGTATTTCCTCATCTGTGATGAATAAATTAGGAACAGTTAAAGTCAATTTATCGTGTGCTCTTAACCTAGAAAGTGGCTATCAAAAAGGAAAAGCTTATTCTGGTGTTAAAGGCTCCTTCAACTTTCTCGGAAAAAAACTTTCTGTTTCTAAAACATTAAGTGTAAAAGGAAAACAGCTAACAAAAGTTGCTGATTTTGTTTTCGATGAAATCAAAGATGAATTGTTAAGTGTTGTCAAAGATGCGGAAAAATGGGTGAACTGCGTCAAAAAAGGTCTCATCGAAGGTGTTGGTACTGCCAAAGATGTAGGTGAAGTTTTAGGAAAAGTCTTTAAGAAGTCTTCACAAGACACAGCAAAAATCATGAAGTCTATGGGCGCTTCTGTAGACGAGATTGGATCTGTCCTAAAAAACACCTTCCGCCTCACAGGAGATCAAGCAACTAAGGTCTTTAAATCTATTGGATCGGATAGCAAAGCTGTTGCGAAAACACTCAAAAACACTTTCCGTATGAGTGCTAAGAGTGTGAGTTCTTCCATGAAATCTGTCTATAAACTCGGTAAAGATGACTTAAACAAAGCTCTAAAAGGTGCAGGTTACGCTTCAAAGGAAATAGGTAAAGCCGTTGGCTCAGCTTTCAAGTCAGTGAAGAAAATCTTTAAACTCTAAATTGTCCTCTCAGCCAGGAGTAACTGATAGCCTACTCCTGGCTCACTTACTAAAAAGCCATGAAAATTTTTAAGTTAAATTCCCCCTATTTAATTCAATTGATTCACTTTTAAAAAAATCCATTCACTCACAGTATCAATTTTCACAAAATTAACAAAAAAATTAAACTTTATTAAACAAAACATCGTAAGATAGAATAAATTAACAAAAAAAACAACACCTAACAAAGGTTATAAAAATGAGAAGTAAAAGCTTAGTTTTTAACACAAATCAAACATCTGATTTTTATAATAAAATTAGTTCTAAATACAGTAACGATGATGAAAAATATGGTGCTTCTTTTGATAAAAATTCAAGCACTATCTCTTTATGCGATAATAGAAAGTATCTTAATTTTGCTGTTCAAGAAGCTGCAACCCTTACTGTAGGATCAGGATATAAATATTCCAGGCATTGCCATAGTGATCAATTCAAAAAAGATTTTCCTGAGTTAAGAAATCATAGTTTTTACATTATAAAGACAAATGATACTGAAAATGGCATTCATCTTATTGTTCAGCGACACAGTCCTTTTAAGGGGTTTTTAGGATATGGTGCTTATAAAGATGTTTATTCTACAAAAACTCTTTCATTACATGAAGAAAAGAAGCATTTTGTACGAGCCCTACTTAGAAACGACAGGGAGCGTACACTTTTTCAAAAAACCATAGAAATTAATAAGGACCTTTTAAACTATCGCAACGTCCTTGGTGGGGTTTACGTAAATTATAATAGCTCGTGCCCAAGGCATTTAGGACAAGAAAAACAGATTCTTTTTACAGAAAAAATGAATATTGACGGATCAGAAGTCGCCGAAAAATCGCAACGCATGTCGGATATAGATTATTTGCTACGTTGCTGTAGAGATGTTGCTTTAGGCCTTTGGATCATGCACTCAAAAGGTATCTCTCACGGAGATATCAAACCAGAAAACATCATGATTGAGCACCATAATGATAAAGAAGAAACATTTAAAAGAGCTGCTTTAATCGATCTCGAATGTGGAGAAAAACCATCAGAATCAGAAGAATATGTTAATATAAAAGGAACTTTAGCATGGCTTGGACCAGATTTCATTCCTGGTTTAGGAATCCATACTATGTACTTATTTCCCATGGATATTTTTTCTTTTGGATTAACCATGTACTACTGGCTTACTGGTACTGATCCTGAAGACCTAATACCACTGGATGATTCTATGGATTTTGATAATAGAAAAGCTTATCTCTGGGCTAAGGATAAAGACGCAACGCCTGAATTTAAACAGCTACAAGAGTACGCAAAAATAGGAAGTGGAGAGACTGATGATAAAGACCCAAGTCCCGAACATCGTTTATGTCACTTAATTTTAGAATGCCTTGATCCCATGATGCACAATAGACCGAGTGCTCAAAAGCTCTTAAAAAAGATTGCTGAAATACAAAGCGCACACCGTATGCAATCACAAACATAGAATAAAGTGTAAAAGAAGGGTTTAATTGATTATGAATTAACCCCTTCTTTTTACAACTTTACACATTTATAAAAAATTAATAAAAAAACCTAAATTCACCCCAAGTAAATTAATTAATGCGAACTTAACACATTTATTATTTCCACTTAACACAATTGATGTAAATTTAAATTAGTTTACTACATATGCTATGTGAGGGTGTTATGGGTGAGAATAAAATTGATCAAATTAACAATTGTGATTTTTTTAAAGTTAATTCGCAATCTAATACTAATGAAACTACTACTGAGTACTTAGGTCGTAAGTGGCGTGTTTTAAAAGAGGCTATTTGTGATTTCTTTTCTCAAATTTTTTGCTGTTTTTCTACTGTAGATGTTAGTGATGAAGAAGAAATTCAGATAACTCAAAATTTAAAAAAAACAAATAGTTTAAAAGAAGATCATGATATTTCAATAATAACAGATCATAAAAGTCCCAATGTTTCAATTTTAAACTACAGCCATTCTTCTAACGAAGAATTAAATCAAGTAAATGATAATCTTCCTCCCTCTCCTCCTTTAACCTCCGTACAGTGGGCAATTCAGCAAGCAATAGACTTACCTGTAGGAGGTATAAAAAGATATTCAAGAAGCAATCACCCACCAGAGTTTAAAAAACAATATCCTGCTCTTGCTAACCATAGTTTTTATATTGTGCGGACAAAAGAAGGAGACGAAGGTGTTCACCTACTTTTTCATAAGCATAAAGATAAAGGATATTTAGGTTCTGGTACATTTAAAGATGTTTATAGAGTCAATTCTTTGCCTAATAAGAAAACGTTTGTGAGAGCTTTACTTAAAGAAAGTCAAAATCAAAATATTTCTTCAGAGACAATAAGAATTAACAAATTTTTCATCGATCATCCAAACGTACTTGGAGGCGCATACATGTGTTATGATAGTGCTTCTCCTAAACATAAAGGTGCAAAAAAACAAGTATTTTTACTGACTGGAATGAACGGTGGCGATTTAGAACGAGCAGAGTATGACAAAAATAAAGCTCAAGTAATGATTCAAAATAATCAACAAATATGTGGTTATGCACAGAAAGATCATCCACGATTGTCAGATATGGCCTATCTATTAAATTGTTGCAAAGATGCCTCTTATGGTCTTTGGAGTATGCATTATAATAACATTGCTCACCGCGATATCAAACCAGCCAATATTATGGTAGCACACGATCATAATGGTTGTTTTGAAAGAGCAGCTTTAACTGATCTTGATATGGCAACAGATATTCGTACAAATGAATTTCTAGAATCAAAAGGAACCCCTGTATTTATGGCTCCTGAATTAGATGCACAAGCTAATAATATAAATAATAATAAAAACCTACTTCTTGCTGCAGACATCTTCGCTTTTGGATTGACTATGTATGAGTGGATCAGTGGAACCGATGTCAACGACTTGATTCCTCTTGTGAAAAACCAGTATTCCGGTCGATGGAGTAGAGATTGTTTCCATTTAAATAACACTCCAAACAATGATCTTTTCAATTTATTCAAAAATAAAGCTTTAAACAACGTAAATCCAAGTGTAGAAGATCGCTTATGCAATATAATTTGGAACTGTATCAACCCTAATCCATACCAAAGACCTACAGCAGAATGGATTTATCATCAAATTCGTGAATTGCAAAATATGCACACAAATCAACAACAAATTCAAATGAATCGAGTATAAATAACTCAATTTAATGAGAAAAAACCCGCCAAATCGATATTTGGTGGGTTTTCTTTCCTTTAGGACACGAATAATTAGAAAGCATACTCTCTATTTTTGTCCTTGCACGCATACTATCCCCACATACAAGAGTACCGTATGCAGGATCAAAGTAGGTATAAGCCCCTCCCTCTCCTTTTTCAAGAAGAGCTGAATGTTCTCCCTCTATAGAATAAAACTGAAGAAAATAAATCCCCTCATGTAATGAAGCAAGTTGGGTCAAATACTCTCTATCTGATTCCATCCAAACAGAACAAGCCATCGTATCCACTGTATCTTTCAAAGTACAGTTGCAAAAATTTGCGAGAAGAGAAAGAGAATCCTCTCCTTGATGGAGTCGGTCTAATTCTGAAAATATCGATACGGGAAGCTTTTGAAAAGACTCTTCATCATCTATTTTTTCTAAAAATGCGCTAAGCGCTTCTCCTACTTCTTGCATTGCCTGAACAGCTTCTTGTGCTTGAGCATTTGCTGTTTTTTCCGTACGGTCAATGGCAGCTAAATCTTTACTCCGCTTATTTCTATAAATCAACCTAAGTTCATCCCAATGCCATAAATCATCTAGGCAACTTAGCAAGTCCTGTCTTTCACTTTTCTTCTTAACAGCTTTTCCTAAATCACTTTCCTTCTGCAATTCATAATCATCTAAAACCCAACGCTGCAATCTTTCGAGAGTTTCTTTTCGATTCATCTCTTTTTGTTTACACAAAGTTACCTGTTCGAGAAGTAAATGATCCAAATCCTCTTCTTTGTAGTCCCATTTCAAAGCAAATAGATCTTGAGCAATACAAGTTAAACTTGGAAAAAAGCTCTTTTTTTTCTGCTCACACCATAAACTTAGTCTTTTCCATACCCATTGGAGCTGAGCTGCACGC
The DNA here is from genome assembly GCA_002709385.1 of Waddliaceae bacterium. Lineage (GTDB taxonomy): Bacteria > Chlamydiota > Chlamydiia > Chlamydiales. The sequence goes on along the minus strand of PAQS01000035.1, from coordinate 103,676 downwards.
GAACGACGCTTCTCTATAGATAAACTAAGTGCTTCTAAAGCTGCAGCATGATGAGTTCCTTGATACTGCTTTGAGACGCTAAATAAACTTCCTTGTTTCCGTGCTTGCAAAACTTGGCTCAAAATATCCCAGCATGCACCTTTTCCAATACCACGAGAAAGAGCATAAATAGGGCTGACTTCGCGCAATCCATATTCTTTTCCCAAAGTAAGCTCTAATTGTGCAACTAGTGCTAGTGCTGTACTAAGATCTTCTGGTTTTTTTAAAATTGCACGATGAGAAAGATCTTCTTGTCGGCGACAGAAATTTTTACCGAGTAATTTTTGTACTTTTGATTGACGAACCTTTTGTTTCCAGCCTAGTTTTTTACTATCTAACAATTTGAGGCGAAAATCTTTTTCTGAAGCGTCTGGAAGAATTTGAATCTGTAACCGCTCAGCAGCAGCACGAAAAACATACCACATTTCCATTAAAGGAATGCTATGTTTGGCCAACCAATCTAAAGATTTCTTATTTTTAGATCTCAGCTCTAACATTATGTATACCTACGCTTCTGTATTATCAATCGAATGAAGCAACAACTATACCAAGTCCCAATTTAGGGTAACTTTCCCACAAGCTCCTTCATGCATCACTTTGAAAGCTTCTTGAAAATCCAACGCTGAAAATTGATGTGTAATGATTGGAGAAACATCCAAGCCACTTTCTAAAAGTCGAGTTACTTGAAACCACGTACGAAAAATTTCTCTTCCGTATATTCCCTTTATTTTTAAGCCTTTGAAAATCACATCTCCCCAATTGATAGCAACATCATGGGGAAAAATTCCCAAAAGAGCCACTTCGCCTCCAGGGCGCATATGACTGAGGAGGCTGCGGAGAGCTTCTGGGTTTCCTGACATTTCTAAACCAACATCAATTCCATTTTGTACCCCAAAATTCTTCAAACACTCGTCTAGATTTTCTTCAGCCACATTCACAACATGTGTTGCTCCCATTTTCATAGCTAAATCCAAGCGGTATTTACGTATATCAAGAACAATCACTTTTCTTGCTCCTGCCTTACGAGCAATCGCTGTCGCCATAGAGCCGATAGGGCCAGCGCCAGAAATCACAATATCTTTTCCCACAAGGTCAAAACTTAAGGCTGTATGAGCAGCATTTCCAAGAGGATCTAAAATAGCTGCAACATGGTCTGGTATACTATCAGGAAGTATAAAAAGGTTTTCCCGAGGTACTGCCACGTATTCAGCCATACCCCCGTCTCTTTGTACTCCAATTCCATAGGTTTGTGGACAAAGATGTCTAGTACCAGAAAGGCATTGCTCACATGCTCCACAAGTCACATGCCCCTCCACAACAGCGCGAGAACCAATTTCTATATCTGTTACGCCTTTTCCAAGCTCTACAACCTCTCCAGAAAACTCATGTCCAATAATCGTAGGAGGCTTCATAGCTTGCTTCGCCCAAGCATCCCAATTATCAATATGTAGATCTGTTCCACAAATTGAAACTTGTTTGACTTTTAGGAGAACTTCTAGATGTCCACAAATGGGAATAGGACAGTCTTCACAAACTAAGCCTTTTTCGGCACGTTTTTTAACAATCGCCTTCATAGGACCTCTCTTTGAAGTTCAAACAACTTATACAAAAAAATTTATTTCTTGATGTAAAAAAAACCTCTTACTAGACTACGCGATTTTTAACGGAGGTGGATGATGGACAGCACAATAACAGAAAGTATTAGTCCAAACGATAACTACAGCAAATATTTACAGAGCCGTCAAACAGAGGCTTGTAAAATACGTAAAACAGGTATGGCATCTACTGAACTCCTTGATAAATGGAACAAAGAAGAGCAAGACTTTATCGATGAAATGGTAAAAGAGACTTGTGACAAAGTCTTCAATGAACTCAATAAGCGATTCAAATCAGCATTAGAAAAAGCCGAAAATCTATTATCCGTACGTGCCATGGTAGCACAAAGAGAGCAAAATGCAAATTTAGACGAACATATCCCCATTACTAAATGCCAAGTTTCACATGTTCTCTATATCAACCTGAGTACTTGTTGGAATAAACTCGATAGAATAACAAAATTAAAAAATATCATCCCAAACCTTAAAGACCCTTACAACTCATCGATTAGTAACGAACAAAAACTTGCCTCAAAAGTATTAGAATCTGTTATTTACGGAATAGCTTCTCGTACACATAAATGTATACTAGACCGTTTTCAAAGTAGAAAAAATAACGATCCTTTATTTCATTTTACTTTGATGGATCCTGAAGCTATAGGTGCCTTTCGTCATTTAAGAAGAGACGGTCTCCCTAAAATAAACGCTCTTTCTAAAAAAGAGATTAAAATAAAGGCTCCCTCTAAAAAAGAGATTAAAATAAACGAACAAGATCTTAAAGAAGTAAAAGTAGAAAATAAATTTCAGAAATTCATTAACAAATTTCCTTGTAGTCAAAAAGAAAAAAATAGTTCTAATATTTTATCTCAAACATCTCCAGATAAAATTCCAGAAGGCTCTGAAACAGACTACAGCTATCAATCAATAAGCTATAATATCGTGAGAGATGAAGTGTTTAAAATTGCGTTATCAATTTGGACTGATACGCAAGGTCTCTATTTATAAGCTTCAGTACCCTTAACTTATATCGATCTGTTCGCTAGGAAGATGTTCACGTGCAAACTCTAAAAACACTTTTTCATCAACAAATACTTGAAAAAGATCAGGATCTATTTGCCCCTGATCTTTTCCTTCATTCATGATTTCTAAAGCCTTGGATAGCATCATTGCTTTTTTATAAGGACGACTACAAGAAGTCAATGCTTCAAAAATATCTGCAATACCGAGAATCCTAGCTTGTAGGGATAATTGTCGGCCATTAAGTCCAGCTGGGTATCCTTTTCCATCAATTCTTTCATGGTGCCCTCCTGCAATTTCAGGGACTTGTTGAAGATGTTTTGGATAAGGAATTTTATTGAGCATACGTATTGTATTCACTACATGATCTTGGATCACTTTTCGCTCGCCATCATTAAGTGTCCCACAACGAATACACAAGTTTTCTAGCTCTTCCTTTGATAAAAGCTCTTGTTCTTCTCCTTTTTGCTTCCAACGGTATGCTGATATCTCTTTTGCTCGTTGAACACGCGGTTCATCCATACATTGCATCGCTTGATTGCTCTGCTCAATGAATTCACGATCTGAATCTATCTTTGCCATATCAGCATAATATTTTTGCTCTAGCTCTTGTATGCGATTTGGATCTGAAGAATCCATGCAAGCAATTTTATCATGTAGAAAAGCAATTTCTCGATCTCGTTTGATTACTTCAAACCGTGTATCAACTAAATGAATGCGATCAAAGATCGTCTCTAAACGTGTACTTTTATCAACCACATGCACTGGCGTTGTCACTTTTCCACAGTCATGAAGAAGAGCAGCAATTTCCAGTTCATACAGCTCTTCCTTAGTAAAATGAAAATTCTTAAATACAGGGTTTTGGCTACGATTTACTGCATGTGCTAGCTGCATAGCAATAAGAGGAACTCTTCGGCAATGGTCTCCTGTATAGGGTGACTTAGCATCAATCGCATCGGCAAAGGCTTCGATAAATCCTTCAACCATCCCTTTTAAACCATTGATCAAGCGCTGGTTATTTAGTGCCACTGCTGCTTGAGATGCCAAAGATTCTACAACATGTTGATCTTCTAATGAAAATGGAACTGTTTCCTTCGTCTGAGGGTCCAAAGCATTGATCAACTGAATTACTCCCATTACTTCACCTTCATGATTAACTAAAGGCACAGCCAAAAATGACTCCGATCGATACCCTGTTTTCTGATCAAAAGCACGCATTCCTGAAAAATCAAAGCCTTCTGCTTGATAAGCATTAGGAATATTTACTGTTTTTTTCTCAATCGCAACATATGCTGCAATCATTCGTAAATTGGGCTCTCCATCATCCAAGTACAAAGAGATTTCAGAATAAGGCGATGGTACTGCATTGTACCCTCCAAAACGTAAACCTAAGGAATCATTACGTACAATCTCAAAACTTAAGGCCTTTTGATCCGTAACCAGATAAAAAGTCCCTCCATCAGCTGAACTTAACTCCTTTGCAAGTAGAAGAATACGCTCACTAAGATGCTCTGCCTCAGCTTCACAACTTAAGGCAATGCCTACCTCGTTCAGTTTTTCAATTTTCTGAACAAGTTGCTCTAAACGCTCAGCATCCTGGTTCATGAGGTCTCCTTCATCTAAGGTCTCTTACATATACCCTATCGTCTCAAATGATATTTTTCATTATGCATTTCCTAATTTGTCCGATAGAAACAATAGAATGAGGTTTCTCTGATGAGGATAAAAAATGATTATTGGATCAAATACTATCGCCGCTAGTGTCTTTGTTCCCTATATACAAAGCCTTAATAGTTTACAGAACTCATCTTTGAAATTATCTACTGGGGAAAAGTATGCTCCTTTAAGTTCTGGTAATGCTGAGCTAGGTATTGCAAATGATTTTAGAAGAAAGATTAAAGGAATAAATGCTCTTATTAGTGGGCAAGAAGACGCTAAGGGTTATGCACAAACACAAGATGAAATTTTATCTGAAGTGGCTGATATCATACAGCGTATGAACGAATTAGCGACTTCTGCTCTTGATACAACCAAGACAGCAGATGAAAGAGCTGCATTGAATACGGAGTTTGCTGCTCTTGATCAAGAAGTTGAAGATCTTGCGGCAAATTCTACTTATAATGGAACAAGACTCTTTGAAACGACGACTACCGTGCGAATTGGTTTAGAAACGACGGATACTGTTGTTTTCAGTCGGGTTCGTTTAAGTCTTTTATCTTTTAGTAACCTTAGCGTTACCAATACAACCGCAGCACAAAGTGCTGTATCACGTTTGGCTGAGCGGCTAGCTTCTTTAAATGTCATGCGGGCTATTTCTCAGGCACAAGGCTCAAGAGTTGAACGTACTATTTCTGTAAGTCGGGAAATGGTGAGTAATCTTGGAGCGACAGAGTCTGCCATTCGTAACGTTGATTTAGCAGAAGAAACCGGAGAATTTACTCGAAAACAGGTAATCTCCACCAGTGCTCAAACAGTGCTAGCATCTGTACAGCGTTTACCTAGTTCTGCTTCTGTTTTCTTGTCGAATCTCCAATAATTTCTTTTTTACAACTCTATTTTTCTTTTATGGACAAGATGAACATCTTGTCCATTTTGCATTATCCATACTGCCCATATTATCTACATTATCCACATGTCCACATGTCCACATTGTCCACATTGTCCACATTGTCCACATTGTCCACGTTGTCCACGTTGTCCACGTTGTCCACGTTGTCCACGACAATCTTTCTTATTTTTACAAAAAAATCCAGTTTTTTATTTTTTATAAGACTTAAAAGCAAGCACTTATTTAATTCTTTATTACCCTTCTTGAAATATTCCGATAATACTTGTGTGAGAGATCGGTGTACATAATAAACATAATAAGCCCGAAGGATCACAGATAATAAGTTTTATAAGTCTATATATAAAAATAGTATTTCTATTCCCCGGAAAGGAATTAATAGATAATACATGGAGGTTAATATGTTAGTTTATCACAATAATCTTGCTGCTCAAGCGTATGTTCCTTACACTCAAAATATTGACAATTTAAGCCGTGCTGCTCAGCGCCTTGCTACAGGCTCTAAGTTCGGTCATTCTACTGATGGTTCTGGTGAACTTGGCGTTGCTGACAATTTCCGTAGCCTTATTAAAGGAAATAACGCGTTGATTTCGTCCATGGAAGGTGCGAAAGGTTATGCTTCTACGCAAGATGCTATTCTGGGACAAGTTTCTGATATTATTCAAAGAATGCAAGAGCTTGCTTCTGCAGCTCTAGACCCAACAAAATCTACCGAAGATTTAAATGCACTGGATCAAGAGTTTAAACTTCTCGATCAAGAAATAGAAGACATCGCTGCTAATTCACAATACAATGGTACTCGTTTATTCGAGACCACAACAACAATTCGCATTGGACTCGAAACTACTGATACAGTCACATTTAGTCGAGTGAGACTAAGTTTACTCTCATTCAGTGCATTAAGCCTTACAAATAACACTCGCGCTCAAAGTGCCGTTTCACGTCTTACAGAAAGAATCGGTTCTCTTACTGTATTCCGCGGGCAAGCCCGTAGCCATGCAGCAAGAATGGAGCGTTCTCTAACTATCAGCAGATCCTACATCAATGGTCTTGGCCAGGGAGAATCTGCAATACGCAACATTGATTTAGCAAAAGAAACTGGAGAATTTACTCGCAACCAAGTCGTTCTAAGTGCAAGCCAAGCTGTTTTGGCTCAGCTCAATCGACAAGTACAGAATGCACAACAATTTTTACAATTTTAAACGTCACATATATACCTATTACACAAAAAAAGCGGTGTATTTCATACACCGCTTTTTTTATTTCTTTAAACGCTTTTTCTGTTCTTTTTTATAGCGCTTCTTTAGATCTCTCAAATAAACATCTACACGTTGGCGTTCTCTTTTACTTGTTCGATCAATATGAAGAACTCCATTCAAGTGATCATTTTCATGCATACAGCAACGAGCTTCATTATCTTCGAAAGTTTCCTTATGATATTTACCTTCAAGATCCATCCACTCCACAGTGATCTGAATAGGCCGATCAACATCTACACGAAAACCAGGAAAAGACAAGCACCCTTCTTGCTCTATCTCTACTTCATCTGACGGAGCGCTAAGAACTGGGTTGATGAATACTTTTATAGGACCAGGCCCCCACTTTCCATCTGCACTTTCTTCCCACATAGTTGTAGTAAAAATACGTATATCCTGACCTAATTGAGGAGCAGCCAATCCTTGGCCGTTACTTTCGATCATTACTTTTTTCATTTGCTCTACAAAATCGCGAATCTCGTCTGTTATTTCTTCAACCTCACGACAACGAGTTCTTAAAATTGGGTCACCATAATAGCGCAAACAAATATCATCCATGAATCTATATCCTCTTATATCCGAAATCTATTCTCATTATAGCACATCAATCTAAGAGAGGCAAAGATACAAATAATAAGTAACTAACGAGTAACTGTTTGCCCTACAGAATCTAATACTAACTCTTCTAATGCTTCAATCCAAAGAGGGTGATCATTCAAACTTTCTACTAAATCTAAAGTATCTCCCCCACACTCACGAAATAAATGAGCATACTCAACACCTATTTCAATAGTCGTTTCCAAACAATCACTTACAAATGCTGGAGAAAAAACTAATAGCTTTTTCTTCCCTTTCTTAGGCATTGTTTTGATTAAATCTTCTGCATAAGGCTTAATCCAAGGATCTGAACCTAAACGAGATTGAAACGCCACTGTACAATCCGTAGCTTCCAAATCTAATTCACGAATAATCGCTCTTGCAGTACGGTAACATTGCGCACGGTAACAAGAATTACTGCGTTTGCAACAATCACTATCTTTCAAACAACGATCATCACTCTTTCGCAACTGAGATTCAGGAAGACCATGAAAGCTAAAAATATAATGATCATAGGAAGCAATATCCTTCTTTTTCGCCTGCTCTGCAATGGCTTGAATCATCTTTTTTTGTTCAGGATAGCTTTGCAAAAGAGTACATTCTGGAATATTTCGCCAAGTACTTACAGTTTCCATTACACGTTGATGAACTGAACCTGTTGTAGCTGAGGCATATTGGGGAAATAAAGGAAGAACGACAATCTTCTGGTACCCTTCTTTTCTTATACACTCCAGTTCATTCAATAAAGATGGTTCTTGATAACGCATCGCTAAACGAACCACAAAACGCTCACCCAAACGATCTTGTAAAAGCCTTCTAACTTCTTTTCCATAATGCAATAAAGGAGAACCGTTTTCTGTCCATAACTGACGATAAATCCCTGCAGATTCTTTATAGCGACGAGGCACAATCACCCCACGAACAAGTAACTGCCGCGCTAACCAAGGAATATCAATGACTCTTCCGTCCGTAAGAAACTCATTTAGATATGTTTTTACATCCGAATTCGATGCCGAACGAGGTGTTCCTAAATTAACCAAAAGCACTACTGTTTTATCGAACATACTTACTTACTCCTCTTTAGCACTAAATTAATGGAGAAGATACCTAATAAACAAGAACTAATGGGAAAATGATTGCCTTAATCGTAAATTCTGATAATGTGGCGGAAAACAAGCCTAAAAGGAGAGAGGGTGATGTGGTCAAAAGAAGACTTGCAAGACCCTCAAGCGCTACACCAATTAGTCACAAAACTTGATACTTTTGCTCAAACACTAGGAGATAACCTAGATAACACACAGAATCAGCAGCTTGAGGATTTTTTAGATTTTTGCGCTCATGCAGTAGATCAATACTTTCATGGAGCACAACTCCGTGTAATTCAAAATTCTGATGAAATCCAACATGCTCTTATTTCATTAGAAAAACTTTGTAGGTCACTAAGTGAAAAACATTTAAATAAACCTATTCCTTCCGGCTTACAAAAAGTCTTTAATTTTGCTCATAACTGGTTTGATGGAAGCCCAAGCTCCACACAGCTTATTCCATCAGCGCAGTTGCTTGTTGTTGCATTAGCTATGGAAACAGCTGATTTTCAAGGCGACTTAGCAAATTGGGTTATCTCATCATTAGAACAAAATTACCCTGTAATGACTCAGTTATCTGTTCTAATGTTGCAAAATGACACTCTTCATCAACGCCTTCGATTTTTAGATGAACTCATTGAAATTGATCAATATGCGATTTATTTTAACCGGGATCCAAGAAGCGACTTCATTGTATTCCTTCCTCGCTCTTCTTCGTTGCCTTCTCCATCCCCAAAAGATTTTGGCTTAGATGAATCAGGCGAACTTTTTGAAAAAATGGATGAATGGTCTGCAGCTGAACTTTTTGACCAGTGTTACACAGATGGAGTAGCTCTTTCCCCAGAGCAGTTTTTCTCGCACCTTCACGGGGAAAATTTACATGAACATCATATGATGCTGGTAGGTTTGGGCTTAGGACAAGAAATCATGGGGCTCAACTCCCTAACGTTCTCTTCATTCCTAAAATCATTTGAACGTTTTAAAATACAAAGCCTTACCCTTATTCATCTTTGCGACGATGCGCCTTATACTCGTCCAGTTATCGCCCGTGCTATCCATCAGAAACTAGACTACCCAGTTATTGCTTTTCCTTTACCAAGAGACTGGGAGCTTGCTGGCAATTATTTCAACGCTTACCACAAATCTTTGCATGCCTTGATTTCTCAAGATACAAAAGATATGAGTGGTGTCGAAGATTTTCTCTCTAATTTGCAGAATGAAAGCCTTGATTTTCCACTCTTTTGCTACCCGATCTTCCAAATGCAAAATGGAAGTTTTTTCGACGGACTTGATCCACGCACTCACTTCCTTTCTCCGCATTCAGATCAAGGTACAGAAGAAGTGCCTTCGGTAAGAGTGATGGAATTCCTTACTGAAAGTGGTGCCAAAAAAATTAAAATTCATGGGAATAATCCTGCTGACTACCCTATTTGGTATGCTCCTGGACATCAATCATATCACCATATGATCGAACATCTAGAAGCTCGATCTGCTACCCTCACTGAGCTTTTTGGTCCCAGTATGGCCCTGTACAACTCTAAAGAATACTGTGCTTCTCAAGATGCTTTAAGAGGATTACAGGATGGACGTGTTTTTCTTATCAAAGAACTCATCGTAAAAGACGCTACTTTAAAATATGTTCTCGTCTTTTTAAGCGACCGTCAACCCTGCATCTTGTATCGAGATCAAAATTCCCACATGGTGCGCAGTTGGACTGGTAGCCAAAGACATGATTGGGGCTTAGACTCCCCCAAATTACTCAGTAGCATCAATTGGATGTTCCGTTTTTACCGTTCGATTGAAGCTGCGTACGAGCATAGAGGACTACACTCTATGTCCCCCGAACGAAGAGAACAAATTCAAACTACTCTAAGACGCTTCTGGGGAGCGGATTTATCACCTTTAGCTCAATTATTTAACTACATGTTCTTTGGTGGTGAATTCAATCAAGATCTTCAAGAACTTATTCTTGGGCTTGACCATAACATGCAAGAACGTATTTACGATGAAGGGATCATTCAAGATCGCCTTGCTCTCATTCAATGGTTTACCCATGAAAGTGGAATCGACGTACACTCTTTCCATGTTCACCCTGATCTTGCTAGTCTTTATGCAAAAGAATGCTTAAATAAAACCTACCAACTCATCGCACCACTAGCATGTGAGTATCAAGTCTTACTACGTGCAGTAGAAGCACAAAGCCCACGAGTCACACAGCATTTCTTACAGCAAATCCCTGATCTTTCAGCAAGCTTCCATACAGGCTCTCAAAGGCAAAAAAAACACAACCTTCTTTCACTTGCTATTGAATTAAGAGACTCATTTATGTTGCGCCAGCTTTTAGAAGCTGGAATTTCCATCATAGATCGAAGCAATGAAGATATTCCTCATCCACTACACTTAGCTTTAATTAAAAACGACATCGAAAATGCCAAAGTACTCCTTGAGTATGATGTCGCTTTTGGCACAAGATCGATACGCCTTATGATGAGCTCTTCTAGAGCTGATGAACTAATAGATATTCTTTTTGAAAAACGCTTGGATCCAAGTGGGCGTCTCGCTTATACCATGCTCAAAGAAACATTTTTCTCTGGGCGTAGCGACCTTGCACGTCAACTCATTCAATATGGAATATGGCCGAGTGGAGACCATGAACGCTGCGTCGAACTCTTCTCTCTTGCCCTACATTTATCCAGCAATGAATTCGTTGATTTTCTTCTCAGAGAAACTCCCATGGGAGCCATCATTGAAGAACATCAAGAACTTGTCGATGATAGCTTAGAGCTTGCGATCGCCAATAACCTTCCAAGCTTATTACAATTTCTACGTAAAAAACGACTCATTAAGTTGAATCAAGAACATGCTCAAAAAGCATTGGACCAAGGCGGTGATGAGGTTGCAGCTCAAATCTTTCGCGTCGTTCGCGGAGCTGTACAAGAGTTACTTGACGCAGATCCAGAAAATCTCGCTCAAGCCATCACCCGTGGTATGGAAAAAACCATTCGACTCAAATGCGAAATCGGCGAACTCATCGATTTAAATTGCCACCACACACGCAATGCCATCATCGAAGCACTAGGAAAAGGCTACATGGACACCGTAGCTTGTCTTTTTGAGCATCTAGAAGAAATCCCCGACCTCGGAGAAATCCTGAGCGAGTTTTCTTATGCTGCTTTTCAAGAAAAAGGACGTCACGCCGCTGCCATGATTTTACAATACGGTGCATGCTATGGCACACGTTGGAATTTCCACGATCCACGTTACCGCGACATCTTATTTAGTATGGCACTACGAGGAAATGACACACAACTTGTTCGTTGCCTACGTCTTACAGAAAACATTGATACCGCTGTTGATTACCACGAGCAGCTTCTTGATCGCTGCTGTGCCCACGGCTGTTACCGCTCAACAAGTTACTTGATTACCCTAGGCTCTTCACTAAGTTGTAATGTACCTCACTCATTAGAACTTGCACATGCTTGTTTAAGAATGGGCTCCGATGTTCTTGCTGAGAAAATCCTTTCGGAATTAGAACGTTGCATTACAGATGCCCCTCGTCTATTTCAACTTCTAGAAGTCGCGGTAGAAAATGATTGTGTAGATTCCGTTGAACTACTTTGCTCTTGGGTTACAGGGAATGGACAAACTAGAGCTGTTCTCGATCGAATAGAAGATGGTTTAAACCTAGTACACCTATCTATTGAACTGCACAATCTCTCTTGCTTACAGTGTCTTGTAGAAGCTGGAGCCAATCTTGAGCTTGAAAACTCTCGAGGACGCACCGCTTTGATGGCTGCTATCGAAATGGAAAGTGAGACTATGGTGACTTATCTCCTACAAGAAGGAGCTAGAGTCAACGCTCATAGTGAAGTAGATGGGGCCACCCCTCTTATCATTGCAGCTCAAGAACTACGTTATCACTGCTGCGTAGCTCTTATAGAAACAGGAGCTATATTAACAGCGCAAGACTTATCAGGCTATTGTGCTGCAGATTACGCTGAAATGCAAGAAGAAATGGAATTGGCGGAACTATTACATGGATCCATGCATCAAATATAGAAGCTTACGCTTTAATAGAGAAAATGGAGCCTGGGCGCGGAAGCGCCTGCTTTTTGTAGGCATTTTTTAATGCTGAACGCAGAGATAAGAGCTTTGCATTTGCTGGGCATAAACGACGCAATGGCGATTCTAAGCTCTTATCTTTTGGCTGAAAACTCTCTTGCTTCATCGGTTTATTTCCTTTTTATTATTTACTTACAAGCTCAAATGAATCTGCAAACATTTGAAAATCATCTTGGCTAAAACTCTTAGGTAAATCACTCAGCATAAGCAAGTATAACGTTTTATCTACAAATAAAGCTCTTGCTGCAATGACTGCTTCTTCTGTCTCTACACGAAACATGATCGCATCATGTTCTTGGTAATCAGATAAATCTAAATAAGCAAAGTCTTTTGCTCCCTGTGCTGCTAAAACTTCGTTAGCTACAGTTGTTAAAAATACCTCAGGAAACTCTGTATCTACTTCTTCTGGATAAGTGATAAGAGTGACTTCATAACTTGCTCCCTCAAACGTATCCGATGTATACACATCATAGCCAAGAACCAGCGTCGTTCCTTCTAAAGGAAGATCTTCTTTTACTCTTAAAGGCCTAGTGGGTAATCGTACTCGAAAAGTTCCATCCGGAGACTCATAAAGACTCCAATCCTCAAACTCTTCTACCTCTAACTTTTGCTCTTGAATAGGTAAGTGCTTCTCCTGCTCGAAATAGTACTTTGCAACAACGAAGAAAAAGAGCACTAAAAAAAGAAAATATCCAAAGTAAAGCAAATAACGGATGAGCACGAAACACCTATCATTTCAATTGAAGGAAGTACCTGTGGGCACTTCCTTCCATGATTTATTCAGCCATAGCCTCTACTGTTTCAGTAGTTGCTGTTTCTAAAAGCTCGAAAGAATTCACAAAGTGCATGTAATCATCACGCTGAAACTGATTCTTTCGATCTATTACTGATAATAGATACAATGTGTGATCATTCATCAAAGCACGACTATTAATATCTGCTTCCTGATTCTGAATCACAAAGTTTAAAGCATCTACTCCCTTATATTGTGTCTGCTCTTCACTCTGCAATGCATTTGTTTCATTTGACTGCATCATTTCTTCTTTCAAACCATGAAGAATAGCTGTTGTATCAGAGGTATCTATCTCTTGTGGATAAGTAATTAAACTCATCATATAAATCGTACCATCTTCTTCTTCAACAACATATACATCATACTCCAACAAAAGGCCTGTATCTGCTAAAGCATAGTATTCCTTTACATGCTGGGGAAATGCTGGAAACTCTACACGAAACCCACCATCTGTAGAGTTGTACTCACGCCAGCCCTGTAAAAGATGCGTATCTCTAGCTAAATCTTGCTGATAAAAGTTCTCCCCCGGAACTTTTGTCGCTTCTACAACAGATGTACTGCTTTTACGATCTAATCGTAAATACGCTATTCCATATGCCAACGCAAATGTACAAACTAAAACTAGTAAAACTTTCACTAAGTCTTGAAGCATAAAGTCTCCCTACCACCAAAAACACTTTATTAAAGATAGTTAGTGGATATAAAATTTATTAAACTATTAGTTTGAATTACCCTCTATCTTGATACTATTTTATATTTAAATTGAGACTTTGTAAAGAAATTATTGTTGCATTTTACATCATGTTTATCACTAATAACTAACAATAAACCATTTAATTATGTTGTAAAATTCAACTAAATAAATTTGCTTCAGATTGGCATTTGTAATGAATCATTTACGAACAACAGATACTTAACTCTTTAAGACCCAAATATGTAAGCTGTATCTGATGTAAGATTAAGTAGCTATTGGAGCTTTAGCTTTTTTCATTGTTTATTTTTTCTTTAAGCTCATCTGAGATGATGATGTCTGAATGGCTTTCAATCAACTTCTTTGAATGTTCCCATTGATCTTTAAGTAAATAACATAGACCTTTAGCAGCTGGATCAGGCCAATATTTCTCGATGTTGAGAAAAATCTGTTTTAAAACAAACTTTTCATTTTCTGTTGAGATCCCGTTTTTAAGCATCTCATCTTTGTTTATAAGTGCTAACGAAGTATGCCCTAAACGTGTTCCAAATGTTCCTTCTCGTTTAATCGTCAAATGAACTTCTCTTTCATTTAAATTTTCTGTCTCTTTTTTTAAGTCAGTAAACAATGAAAACAAGTTTTCTTTTTTTATAGGATAAGTGAGTTTGTGGTCTTCTAGTAAAACTGCAATAGACTCATATGGTCCATATGGTTTTGCTAAATCTATGTACTTGATTGCGTTAAAAGGATCTTTTTCTCCTATATCTTCTAGAGAAATAGCGACCTGGGCGTAACTAATAGCGTATACAAACATCTCAGATGAGTCTGCGTTCATAGGACTTGCAACTGACCAAACATAGGGAGCATCAATATAAAGAGTACCTTCCCTAACGGACACTGTGAACGGAAATGCAATCAAAGAACTTTCACCTACCACACAATTTCTAAACCAATCTCCATCGTTAGTCGAAGCACCCGTTGAAAATAGAGCATCCCCAGTTAAACCATTGGCTGTAGGAATACTACACAGAAGCTCACTTAATACTCGCTTCTGATTTACAGTTAGATCTTTTCCAGTCTCATTTTTTATTTTAGAGAAAGCAGAGTTTAAATACTTTGATACCTTCTCAGGAACATTATTTCCGTTTAATTGTGGTTTATCATCTGTATCTTTAAGTAATTCAGTTTCATTTTTTTTGTTTTTAAATTCTACGGGAAAAGACCCCCACCTGTTAAGCATATCCCAAGATACCCATTGTGCTTTTTTACCCTCACCTTTTAGTAATCGTGAGGGGTGACCTGATCCATTTTGCAAGTCTTTTTCTTGTCCATTAGCATCAGCCTCTTGCTTAGAAAGGTAATGGATCAAATATCCTGAAGATAAAAAACGCCCTTTATTGGAGCTCATAAAGTAGTTTATTGTTTTAATATTATCTTTTATGTTTTCACACCATTTTTTATGTTCATTCTCCAGTTTATTAAGCACTTCTTCTTGATCGCTAGGTGCAAGATGATAAATAAAACTCAAACAAGTATCTAAATTTTCCTCATCCCATTCTGAATATATGGCATAAGCCTGAATTGATTTAGATGTATGACATGTCATCAATGCTTCTGGAGAATTTGCATACCCTTGGATAAAACGCTTAATATGCTCTTTGTCCTGACCATTAAGCATCTCACTTTGAAGTAAACTTTGAAGCTGCTCTTTCATTACCTCCTTCATTTTACTACTCATTCCAGGAACAGATCGAGCTAATTGATGGATATATTTTTCCAAGTTTTCATCAAAAGATAAGTCTTTCATCTGAGTGAGTGCATCACATGCCTCTAGATAGCTTTTTATATCTGACACTTCATCCGAACAAAGTATGTAGCTCTCTAAATTAGACAAAAAACTCGGCTCTATTTTTTGAGAGTTTTTCTCTAAAAAATCACTCATCTTGTTACGTAGATCTTCAAGTGCAAAAAGGGGGAAATCTCGACTAAGATCCGACACCGCTAAAAAACTATTCTCAATATCTTCTCGAGAAATAGAATCCTTACCATTCAAATCTTCTAATGATTTAAGAAAATTTGAATAACTTGTTAGTGCTGGAAGGATCTTTTCGCTAGATACACTTGGAGAAAGATTCCATAATAACTGCCCTAACTTTTCCTCATTACTACACTCTTCAAAAAACTTCTCAAGAAATTGAGAAGACGGGTCATCTATCTTTTCTGAGTATTCACTACAGAGTTTTTCTAACGCTTGAAAGCCATTCAGTATTCTTGGGTTTACATTTGAAAGCCTGTAATAACCCATGTAACGCGCACTATGACAAGCAAGGGCTAATTGAGGTAAAATATCAGATAATTGTAATGGACTTTCGCCCTCTAAAGTTTTTCGGAGATGATCATAATCACGCACAAAAGCTGCTTCAGGAAATTTTCTATCTAAATGTAATTTTCTATCTAAATGTAAACGGGTATGCTCATTTAATTCTCTAAAATCAACTTGCCAAGACTTTTTTTCAAAAAAACTTTTAAGTATTTGATCTAATGCCTCCTTCATTTTCTTAGGTATATCACCAATGTTCTTCATTAACTCTTGGTACATTTCTAACCTATTAAGAGGTCGACGAAATTGATCAATATGTCCTTCATCATTCTTCTCAACGGACTCAAAATTGGCATCAATACAACAATCTAAATATTTTTTAATAAAAAGGGATGATTTAGATTGACTACTTATATCTTTAGATAAAACACGTCTAAGAAAGATAAATGGTCCTTGAGGATGATTCTTAACAGAAGAGAGCAAATCAGAAAATTTTTGCAATGCCTCAGAAAGATCCTTTGAGTCATCCGCAAGGAAAGTCTTCATTTCCAAAATATTAGAAGAAAAGAAACTGTCAAAAAACTCACTCGCATTAAATTCTTTTCCTGCTTTCACTTGCTTCTTAAATTCTTCTAATAGTGTCCGTGCCTCTTCTGTCATTTGATTAGCATAAGTATTGTTAAAATACTCAAGTCCGTGAGCTCGCTCTTGCCCATCTAAATCTTCTGTTTTTACATTACCTAAAAACCAATCTAAGTCCTCTTTTTCTAAATAAGGGAGTAATAAAGACATGTCTTGAATAAGATCAATAATATTCTCAATAGGAACTTTTCCTTCTGAATCAGAAATACCTTCACGCTTCGTCAATGCTTTATTAAATATCGCTCCAAATAATACATGAGCTCGCTTACCTGAATCACCTCCGATAACACGCCAGCGATGAATACTTTTCGCAACTTTACTTGGATCCACGATAGTGAGAGAGTATTCATCACCATGATTGACCTTAAGCCCTGAAACAGTATTCAAAAGACGCGTTTCCTGCCTTGTTCGGAATCCCTTCACAACAGATAAAACGGCTCTATATACCATTTTAATTGCTTGAGGACTGGATGATCTGTCGGATACCTTCTCTTCAAGACTGCTCTGAATTTTTGCTAAACGCGTCTCTTCATTTTTTAAACGTGCATGAGTCGTTTCTCTTAATCCCTTTGGAAATGAATTAAGGTCACTATTTGCTCTGGTATTTCGACTCGCCACTGCCGTAAACGTAACCCCTGCCTTTTTAGCTAAATTTTGCAATAGAGAATCACTCACACGAGTGCTTCCTATGGTTTTAGATAACTCATTAATTGCCAAAAGATTCACATAAGCATTGCGAGCTTGAAATGAACTCAAATTACCCACATTCTCATCATTATTTAGTGAAATTATCTTATTTTTAAGGGCTTCTTTTGTTTTTTTGAGATCAGTACTTTCAGTAGAATCATTACGAGTGAATAACCATTGAGAAATATTTTTTATGTCATCATTAGAGGACGAGGAATTTCCTTCTTTCAGATCAAAAGAAAACCTTTCTTGCAATTTAAAAATCTCACTTCTTAAGTCCCTAGAATAAATATCGCCTTCTATTTCCATAACATCTCTTTTAAATCAAGATTCCTATAATAATATCTTACATAAAAAACACAGATTAATAAATAAAATAAATCTTTACAATAAATTAATGAAACAGAAATCACTTAAAAACAATACTATCGTAAAATAAGTTTATCTTTTCTTATTCAAAAAGAAGCGCAGAGCTGCTATGGTTTTAGCGGCGATAGCAGAGAGGACAAAATATGAGTACAGAAAAACGGTCTTTACAGGGCATATTTTTAGCGCTAGCGATTACTTTAGGTGTAGCAACAGGGTTTACATCTAGCGTTCCGCTTATGGAGTTTGCTGACTTTGTATCAGCAAGTTTTATTAAATTTCTGAAACTAATCAGTATGCCTATGATTTTTCTTTCCGTTGTTTCAGCTATATCTGGAATGCAAAGCATGGATGAAGTGAAAAACTTAGGTGGCCGTGTTTTGTGTTATACTTTAAGTACTACTTTGATTGCAGCTGCAACAGCTTTGGGCTTGTTTTTACTTATTAATCCTGTTCATCCTAATATAGGAGCGGGCACAGAAGTAGTGATACAAGAAAGTACAAGTTATCTCACTCATATAAGCAATTTAATTCCGGATAATATTTTACGTCCATTTATTGAAGAGAACGTTATCGGAGTTCTTTTTCTTTCAGCGTTACTAAGCTTATCAATACTCACTCTCCCCCAAGACAAGCAAAAAAGCCTACATCAACTCTTCTCTAGTCTGTTTGCTGCATTAATGCAAGTCACTCGTTGGGTTCTAAGGATTATGCCACTCGGAATTTGGGCCTTCGTTGCTTTATTCACTGCTGATATCAGAGCAGGCATGGACGCTAGTTCTCTTCTTCTTTACCTTGCAGTCGTCGTCACAGCAAACCTCGTCCAAGGTTTTGTGGTGCTTCCTCTCATGTTAAAATGGAAAGGAATTTCTCCATTTAAAAGCATGAAGGGTATGATGCCTGCACTTTCAGTTGCCTTTTTCTCTAAGTCTTCTAGTGCAGCTCTTCCTATGTCTATGCGTTGCGCAGAAGAAAATATGGGAGTCTCACGTAAAGTAAGTAATTTTACTCTACCACTTTGCTCTACAATTAATATGAATGCTTGCGCAGCTTTTATTCTGACCACAGTACTTTTCGTAGCAATGAGCCATGGAGTAACCTTCAGTACACTGGAGATGATCAGTTGGATTTTTATCGCCACAGTTGCAGCTTTAGGTAATGCTGGTGTGCCTATGGGGTGCTACTTTCTCTCTAGCGCTCTATTGGCTTCAATGAATGTACCACTGAATATTTTAGGTGTTATCTTACCTGTGTATACAATGATTGACATGCTTGAGAGTGCCATTAACGTATGGTCAGACTCATGTGTGGCTGCTGTAGTAGATAAAGATTTGAAAAAAGAAGAAGCCGCTAAAGAATTCGCTCCAGCAGCTTCATAATCATTGAAAATCTTAGAAGAAACGGCAGAATATATATTCTGCCGTTTTTCTCATTACTTTAGTTATTCCCAGAATGCATGGGATTCACATTCCAAATTTCTTTTGCATACTCCATAATCGTACGGTCACTAGAAAACTTACCCGAGCGAGCAACGTTGAGAATAGAAGATTTGATCCACCATTTCTCATCTCGATAAGCTTTTGCTACACGTTCTTGTGCATCGATATAAGATTGGAAATCAGCTAAAACCATGTAATGGTCGCCACCATGAAGAATCGCTTCTACAATCGGACGGAACATATCCCACTGTTCAGGACTAAAATACCCATTCTGTATCATATCCATAACCCGCTGGATATTAGCATTTGAATGGTACATATCCCAAGGATTATATCCCTCATTCTTGCGCATTTGTACTTCTTCTGTTGTCAAACCAAAGATAAAGATATTATCTTCTCCAACTTCTTCACGAATTTCAACATTCGCACCATCAAGAGTTCCAATAGTTAGCGCACCATTAAGTGCAAACTTCATATTTCCTGTACCTGACGCTTCCATACCAGCAGTAGAAATTTGCTCTGAAAGCTCAGAAGCTGGAATTACTTTTTCTGCCAAAGACACACGATAGTTTTCCAAGAAAACTAAACGTAAACGTTCTCCTACAACTGGGTCATTATTAATTTTATCAGCTACAGAGTGAATAAGCTTGATGATTAGCTTAGCCATGAAATATCCAGGTGCAGCTTTTCCGCCAATCATGATGGTTCGAGGAAGAATATCTGCTTCTGGGTTATCTTTAATTGTGTTGTACATATGAATCGCATACATCACAAGAAGCAATTGTCTCTTGTATTCATGCATACGCTTAATTTGACAATCAAACAATGAATTCGGATTGATTTCTATTCCTTGTGTCTGGCGTAAGTGATGAGCAAAAACCTTTTTATTTTGCTGTTTAACCGCTGCCCATTTCTCTTGAAAATCTGCTTTATCTGCATATTTTTCTAATTTAGACAATTGAGAAAGGTCTGTCACCCATCCATCACCAATTGTTTCTGTGATTAAAGCTGCAAGGCCAGGGTTTGCCTTAGCTAACCATCGACGAGGAGTGATTCCGTTCGTCTTGTTGTTAAATCGATTAGGATAAAGAGCGTGGAAACCAGCAAACGTTGTACTTGTTAGAAGATTAGTATGAAGAGCAGAAACTCCATTAATGGAATGGCAACCATGAATACAAAGGTTAGCCATGCGAACTTTCTTTTCTCCCCCTTCTTCAATCAAAGACATCTCTTCCAAGCGATCTTCATTTTCAGGGAAACGTAAGCTTACTTCATTAAGAAAACGGCGATTCACTTCATAGATGATTTCTAAGTGACGAGGAAGAAGACGGCGCATCATTTCTACTGGCCACTTTTCAAGTGCTTCAGGAAGAATCGTGTGATTTGTATAAGCACACGTAGCATTGGTGATTTCCCAAGCTTTTTCCCACTCAAGACCTTTATCATCCAATAAAATACGCATTAATTCAGGTACTGCAAGGGAAGGGTGTGTATCGTTTAGCTGAATCGCCACCTTATCAGGAAGCTCTGCCATAGATGTTTCCGTCTTACTAAAACGACGCATGATATCTTGTAAAGTAGCTGCTACTAAGAAATATTCTTGTTTCAGACGAAGCTCTTTCCCTTCAAATTGATTGTCGTTAGGGTAAAGTACTCGAGAAATATTCTCTGTAGCATTTTTATCTTCCACAGCACGCATATAATCGCCATGGTTGAAATAAGTCAGCTCAAAACCACGAGAAGATTTTGCTTCCCATAAGCGCATTGTATTGACCACACCATTACCATACCCCGGAACCGGTGTATCATAAGCCATAGCCATTACATCTGATGTATCAACCCATCGGTGACGTAAGACTCCATGCTCATCACAATAACGCTCAACACGACCATAAAACTGCACAGGATAGAGGTACTCTGGTCGCACAATTTCCCACGGGTTCCCATAGCGAAGCCAATTATCTGGCTGTTCATGCTGATAACCATCTTTAATCTGTTGGTTAAAAATACCGTACTGGTAACGGATACCGTAACCAAAACCAGGAATACCAAGAGTTGCCATAGAATCTAGAAAACACGCAGCTAAACGACCTAAGCCCCCGTTTCCAAGCCCAGCATCCCACTCAACTTCACGAATTTCCTCTAGATCCAAACCAAGCTGCTCTAACATCTGATCAGCCTGCTTATAAATCCCTAGATTAATCAAACTGTTTCCTAGAGTACGACCAACTAAAAACTCTAAAGAAAGATAATATACTCTCTTGGAATCTGTGTTATAATACTGTTGCTGTGTCTCCATCCAACGTGACACAAGACGATCACGAACGGCCATTACAAGAGCATGATAACAATCACGGCGAGTCGCAGTGTATTTGTCTTTTGCCAATGTATAATGCATATGGTGAGTAAATGCATCCCTCAAAGCATCAACACCATTATCAACTATCGAGGGTGAAGGAACGGCTACTTTACAGCGATCCCTAGGAGAAACGATATTATCCTTATGCATAACAATTGGTTCCTTAGATTGTTTAATAAAAGACATAAGTACTTAGTTTATACAACTTAAGCACCAAGTAATGCATCAATTACACTACCTCTAATTGGCGTCATCTTAACACTATAATCTCTCAAATTGTCAATAGAGATTTAAATAAGTTGAAACAACCTAAGAAACTTTAAAACTAAACCATTATATCTATTGAATATGAATACTTAGGTTTAGTTTCTAAAATCTCCAATAACTAGCTCATCCGCACTTCCAGTGTGTTAGATGAGGTGAGATTAGATAGCTATTGGAGAGTAGATTTAGATTCCGAAAGGATACAGAAAGCTTATTTGCAGGCGGTTTAGGTCTTTTGGAGCGTTCTTCGCATCGAGGCGACAAACCCACTCTGCTGTCCAATAACCCGTATATTCCCACCAATATTGGTAATAACAAACAAGATCAAAAGAATGATGATCTATCTTGTGGTAGCCACGAAAATCTTCTAGCTGCATAGGTAAATCATGGCTTCCTAACCCACACAACCATTCTCCTTTCAAGCCTATTTGATGCTGGTCTTTATGGTTAAACTCTAAACCACCTTCTATATTTAGACGAGGATATCCACAAACTCCTTGTGCTAAAGCGAAAATATTAAAGAAACGAGCATTCCAATACCGGCCACTACTAATCTCTTTTCCTAAAGCAAGGTGTCCTTCGAGCTCGAGTGAACTATGATGGCGTCGTCCTAAATCCCTTTTTGCATCCCCTGTCGGAAGGGTGATACTTAGCCCAGAACTTAAGCTAATAAGATCACCAATAATATCATCCATGAATAGATAGCGGCCCATGGCCTTTAAACTATCTGCTCCCCAAGATCTAGAATCACTAGAGGCAAAAACAGCCTCTAGTTCACCGCTCCATTCAGGTTCTGGAGAAAGAGCTATACTCAACTTTTGTAGCGTGTCAAATGATGAGTGATGGATTTTTTGTCCGTTTACATCCACTCTATCATACCACTGTACAGCAAAGGCCCCTCGAGCCTCCCACTCCAGATCATTTCCAAACCATGGAAGACGCTCTGTAGCCGTAAGTGATAAAGAGCAAACACTAAGCCCTAAACAGATGAGCTTACGAAACATTAAACAACTCCTTCAGTCACTAACCAACGCTCTGCATCCAAAGCAGCCATACAGCCCGATCCTGCAGCTGTGATTGCTTGACGGTACACATGATCATGCACATCACCCGCAGCGAAAACACCTGGAACACTTGTATAGCTAGTGCCTGGTTTTACTTTAATATAACCAGAATCATGTAAATCAATCTGACCACTCAAGAAATCTGTATTTGGCTTATGACCTATAGCGAAAAATAAACCACCAGCCTCTCGAGTTACAGTCTCTTTTGTCTTCACATTCTCTAAGGTTACTTGATTGACCGTCTTCTCACCTTCCACACGAGTCACCACTGTATCCCATATTGGCTCGATTTTAGGGTTTGCAAGTGTTCGTTCTGCCATAATCTTAGAAGCTCTTAATTCATCGCGGCGATGAACAAGATATACTTTCTTCGCATACTTAGTCAGAAACATAGCTTCCTCACAAGCTGTATCTCCACCACCAATTACATAAAGATCTTTATTACGGAAAATCGGCATAGCTCCATCACAAACAGCACACGCAGTCACTCCACGCTGCCAGAATTCCCCATCTCGAGCACCTTCAATATCTAAACGTTTAGCTGTCGCACCAGTAGCAATAATTACTGAATCAGCTAAAATCTCTTCCTTCTTACCTTTAATCAAGAAAGGACGCTGAGAAAAATCTACTGATTCAACATCTTCTGTAAAAAACTCCGTCCCAAAACGCTCCGCTTGAGACCGAAAAGCCAGCATAAGCTCAGGACCAGACGCTCCCTCAGGAAAACCAGGAAAATTCTCCACATCCGTTGTTGTCATTAACTGTCCACCAGCAGGGCCTGAAAAAAAACCTTCATATAAACTAGGACTCAAATTCGCTCGAGCTGCATAAATAGCAGCAGTATATCCCGCAGGTCCAGATCCAATAATGACTAATTTGCTACGTTTGGCCATTTCCTTACTCCTCAAAATCTACAATAAGAACAGCTCCAGATTATCTAGATAGAGACTTCTTTTCCACCAGAGTTTAGAAAAAGCAATTCTTGTAATATTTCCATACGAGAGTAAAAACAATTATATTAAGTTATTTTAAAGATTATTTACTTAAATAAACAAGAATTAGATAATAAAATTTAATAAAAAATTTAATAAAAGTTTAATAAAAATAGGAAAAAAAGATGACATATAACATTGAGTCAACCAGAAACGAAGTGAATATTATAAAACCTTCATTTTCTGCTAAATTAGATAGCAAGAATTCTTTATCTGATAAATTAAATATCTTTCATCAAATAAAACAATGGTTCCTCTCGCTTTTTTGCTGCTTTTCAAGTGCATCGAATGAAAAAGAAATTACTTCTTTGAGCTCTCGTACATATACTGACTTAAGTACTAAAAAAGATGGCTCTCCTGAAGAATCAGCTCCTACAATTACTAAAACAGATGACCCTTCTAAAGAATCAGCTCCTACAATTACTAAAACAACTGACTTAAGTGCTAAAAAAGATGGCTCTCCTGAAGAATCAACTCCTAAAATTACTAAAACAGATAATACTTCTGAAGAATCAGCTCCTACAAATTGGCATGCAGCAAAAAAACCAAAAACTGAACCAACACATCCGAATCTTACTCAAAGAATCATTCCTATTCAGGAAGATTTAAAAAAGTATATTAGCAAGGATGATGAAACTCCAGAACAGAGTGCTCCCTTAAAAAAAGAAGAAAATCTTCCTGTTGAAGGTTCTATTCAGCATTTTGTCCCTTCTCTTTCTACAGTAAAGGGTTTAATTGCTACAGCAGCAACAGTACTTGGTACGGCATCTTTGAGTTATTGGATTGGTGGAGGAGAAAACAAACCGGATTATACAGATTTTGAACCTGATTATAATGCACTCTCTAACGGTGGTCCAGTTCTTACAAATCCTTCTAGTATTCACGGACAAGTTGCTGAGAAAAATAAGATCATTAAACCAGTCATACAGAGTAACGATATTCCAGCTAATGATTTACTAAAAAATGTTGTGAGAGGAACGTTTTCTCAGGGCTTAGATACACCACTCAACTCAAAAACAACAGTAGGCGATAAAATTGCTACTTATGATTCAGAAGAAATGCAAAAAGTTGCAGAATGTATCGCAGGTCTTCCTGGAACCCCTTACCCTGTACAAAACTGCGTTTTAAATGGTAACTGTACAAATTTAGAAAAAAACTTGAATACGAATCAAGAACCTAAAAACGGACACATAAACCCTGTTTTTGATGACTGGGCACAGTGCTTCGGGGTAAGTAACAGGCACTCAAGCTGTATCGATGTAAGCGAAGAGCTTTCTAACGATGCACGTAGTATCATTCAAAAGTACAATAAACATGAAGCACAACAACTCACTTGGGAAGTAGAAGAAGCCTTAAAAAATGGAGGCTATTTAAAACGTCAGGAAGGAAGTAGTGGCCTTTATATCATCTACAACAAAAAGAATCAGAAAGTTGCTCTTTTTAAACCAAATGGAGAGCGTACATTTGGCCCAAACAATCCTCGAGAACATTTACGCAAAGAAGCTCTTTCATGGAGTCAAGCGACGAAAAAACAAGAAAAAGGAGCATTTCAACCTGCTGCTGACAAACGACAATTCGCTGCAAACATTTCAATGAGCCGCACAAACTTTTACACTCCTGAAGGAGCTTTGGTTAGCTTAACTAGCGATGTATTTTATGGCACGTGCGCTAATGATGATTCAGCTTCCTGCACAGATTTTGATAATGGATTAAAACAGAGAGAAGGATATCTACAAAGATGGACGGTAGAAGGAGTTGGTGATATACGGTCTTTAAATCCAGCTCCATTCCCAGGATCTGAAGTATACGAACTTCACAAACCTAAGTATGATATCCCATACGAGTTTTTAGAGTTTCTTCACTATATCGATATTCAATTACTGAACGATGATAGACACACTGGTAATATTATCGTAAACAAATGGAGAGAAAAAATGCCGATCGACTTTGACCGGATTCTTTGTCACCGTTTCAGTCAAATAGAGATAAGAGGTTTTGGACACCCCGAGGCTAAAAAGCCATGGAGTAAAGGTATTGCAAATTATATTTTATCTTTAAATCCGGAATTGGAAGCTGAAGTAATGCGTCAACTTGGCTTTCCTGAGTCTATCGCAAGAAGAGTTCAATCTAGCACACGCTTACTACAAAAAAGCGTTGTGAATGGATTCGGACCAAAAAAGCTTGCAGATTTAATTAAAAATAAAAACATCAATCTAGATAAAGAGCTGAGCAAAGCCAAAAAAACTGCTATCGCTTGGGTCGATGAAAACCACCCGAAAGACTCCATTTCAGGAAAAGAACGCCGTAACTTAATTGCTGCACGTTATGATGAACTTGAAGAAGAGGTATTTGATCGCTTTTTAGGAAAAAAAGAAACCCCTGTCATATCAAGTGCACAAACACTCTTACAGAGTCAATTTGGGCCTGCTTGGACATCTAAAGAAATTGCGGAAGGAATCGAGCACTTATCATTTAATGGTAAGTGGAAAGGGATCATACAAGATATGGATGCCATCGTAATAAAAGCAAATTCTCCACATACTCTACGTGTAGTCTATGCTAAACAAGAACAAGAAGAAGGAAAACATTATCCTGAAGCTAATCGTGTAACGGTTGACGAAGTAGCAGAAAGACACCCTGAATATGTAGCTGTATTTAATGGAGGGTACTTTTTGTACCAACCGCCAAATGGCATGTATTATGACAAAAATCTTTT
Organism: Waddliaceae bacterium; assembly: GCA_002709385.1. GTDB lineage: Bacteria > Chlamydiota > Chlamydiia > Chlamydiales. Next base: position 77,066 of record PAQS01000035.1, on the reverse strand, counting down.
TCCTAATTTTGTAGACGGAGCCCCTGCAGGAGCTGTCACTATTGATGGTGAAGTCATATCAACACGTTTGACTGGTTTAGATACTTGGGGCCGCGTCCAGGTAATGAAAGATGGAAGCGTTCGCATTACAGCTGAAGAAAATATACAAGAAGGCGATCCTAACGTATTACATGAGCTTGGTTCAAGTGCCATGTTTATTCAAGATGGAAAAGCTGTAAATCTTTTAGCTAATATCCCGGTTCCAGCAAAGCCGCTGCTTTATAAAGAAGTCGCAGCTCCAGGGTATGGACTTCCACGTCATTTTCATGACAGACACCCTCGAACAGCTATTGGAACTACACCGGATGGAGATATCATTCTGTTTACTGTAGCAAAAAATCACAAGCTGCATAACGGGCTTAAAATGTCTGATCTCATCCAAATTTTCCAATCTTTTGGTTGTGATAACGCTCTTAATCTAGACGGTGGAGGTAGTACCGAATGTATCTTTAAAGATCAGTCTGGTAAAACAGAGCGTTGTATCCGAAAAGATCCAAAAGCACAAATGAGACCTGTAGCAACAATGCTTGCTGTAACACCTCTTCCTCCAACAACCCTAGAAAAAAAATAAAAAAATCGCACGAGGTTTTCATTAAACCTCGTGCGATTTTCTTTTCTAATGAAAAAAAACATAAAATATAGTATAAAAATCGCTCAGATTCATTAAACTTTAGCAAAGATACTGCCAAATGCTTTCATACTTCCGGCGCTTGTTTAGTATATTTCGTGGAGAAGAAAAATCAGCAATGATTTTTGCTCTTCTTGGCTTTACCTGGGCTTTTGCCGGATCGGCAGGATTGAAGCTCTCCGACGCGGCATTTCTTATTCGAATTGGTGGGGAAGACTTATCTAATTCGTATATTTTGTCAGCTCTCTGTCTCTTCACTATAGCTTATTTTTATATCCGAGCACTCAACCGATATTCATTGTATCAAATTTACAGCAGTGTTCTGCTTATCTGCTCCATTTTCTATGCTATTTTATCTTTATCTATATGGAGCCCATTAGCAGAAAAAATTGAATGGATCTGGTATGTATACCGCGTTTTAGCTTACGTGCTTTGGGTAGAACTTACCACTTCCTATTGGAGCTTTGTTGATCTTCATTACACTTTACAAGACGCAAAAAGATTATTTTGCTCTTTAAACTGTGCTATTTTTATTGGAACAGCTTCGGCCGGAATCTTCATGTCCACAGGTATCTTAGGCACAGCAGGATATATGTGTGTTGTTGCATGTACCTTTATTTTCTGCTTGGCTATTTTACATAAAATACATGAGACAATTCCTGAGTTAGACCAAGAGCATGAAGTCGATCAAAATGAATCGGTCAAACAATCCAACAAACGCCTTGTTCTCACCATCCTTGCTTCTTCATTTACTCTGCTTCTTTTTGCTAATACTTTATTGAAAGATACTCTTTGTTTGATGGCTGAGTACTTTTACCTCATCACAATGGAAAGTCATTTTTCCCTTAGCGAAGTACCTCTTGGTGGGGAAGCAGGATCTGATATTAGCCGATTTCTTGGAACGATTACGATATGGACCTCTCTTGGAAATCTGATTTTCGGACTTTTCATGTACGGACGTGTTGTTCGTCGAATTGGAGTAAACAATACAATTTTTATCATGCCTTCGATCTATCTTGTTTTCTTCGAAGGCAGCTTACAAAGTACACACTTTCTTTTCCCTATCGTTACCTTCCTTGTTATTGAAGGGTTAATTTACACCGTAAACGATACAAACTTAGGGATTTTACTAAGCGCCACTCCCTCAAAACTTAAATATAAAATCCGTGTTTTAATCGAATCCTTTTTTGAACCTTTAGGGGTTTTAATTGGAGCTCTTATTTGTCGCTTTCCTCACCATCCGATGCTGCAAATAGGAGTCTTTTTTTCAATAGGGGGTGTTTACCTTGCCTGGGCCTTACGCAAGCGTTACCTTAAAGCAATTTTTTCTAATTTAGAATCCTTAGCTATTCCATTTGGAAGATCTGTAACAGAACTAGCAAATGAAATTGAAGATGTTAGTATAGAAGAAATCGAAACGCGTCTACTCAACGAATTACACACTGAAGGAAGTGCTTTAAGTTTATTCGCTTTACGATCACTACTACAGCTAGGAAACTATAAAATACTTGATGAGCTTCTTGAAGCCACCCATTCTCTCTCTTCAGAAGAAAAAAAAGAGTTTCTTATTCTACTCAGAGAAAGTCCCTTTGCCAAGAATGTGCAGGTTATTCAACACCTCAATCGTTGGCTGCGAGATGAAAAAAATGAAGCCATCTACTGTCATATCTATTTTTATTTAGCTGAACAGAAGCTTCTTCCTTTCTATAAAGTGAAGCACCATATTGATAGCCCTGATCCCTATTTTCGAGCAGCATCAACTCTTGTACATTTAAGAACTCATGTTAAAAACGATGAAGCCTTACACAATTTACAAGAATTCCTTCGTACGGATGATCCTACAAGCTTGCGCTTAGGCCTTTCTCTTGTAAGCCTTACAAAATGCGACCAACATTTAGATTCGTTATTACCGTTTCTCGATCACCCTAACCCTGAAATTGTCTTGGCTGCAGCTGAAGGTATTTTCCTGTCGACAAGCCCACGCAACCACTCTCACGCAAGTATTTTAGCTAGCAAACTTCGTAGTTGTACATGCCCTACAACGCGGCGCTATCTTTTAGGCGCCCTGGGGCATATTCGCCACTCAGATCTACTAGAAGATCTTTTATCCATGGGAAGACGTTGTAAGCGAGCTGAGAGACAGGAAATCGCTTCTCTGATTGTTCAAATAGAAGATTCTTCTGCACCTGTGTTATTGGACTTACTTCTAGACTTAAATGAGCATAAAGGCAAACGTCTTCTTGCAGCATTATGTCTTCAAGAACTTTCTTTACACAGCTTACAAGACAACTGTTACGACCTCATTCGCAACGAATGCAATCGTGCTGTTTTTTACGCTTATCACGCCCTATCATTACCTAATCAACACCCCAACCTAGATCTAAATATTTTAAGCGAAACTCTTTCTGAGGATACTGACTCATCCATCGCATTCATGATCGAAATTTTAGGAATCGCTGGAGTCATCAACCACGCCGAATTACTTGCTAAATCTTTGCGATACGGAAATACCCGCTCAAAAAGTAGAGTCGTTGAAACACTTGAAAAAACATGCCACCGCCGTATCTTCCGCATGCTTGAGCCAATTCTAGAAGAATCTCCTCTGGAAGAAAAAACAAGCCGCTTAGCTAATTGTGTAGAACAAAAACTCTACTTAGATCAGTTTTTAGAGTGGATGGAGCAATCTAAGTTTCTCGTTCACAGAGAACTTGCCATTGACGTCCGTCAGCGCATACAAAACCAAGAAAACGAACAAAAAATTGTTACTTTAAGGCCCTCTATCTATGCAAGAACCTAGTTTAATTGAATCAGCACTGCTTCTCAAAAAAACAGCCTTATTCTCAAGAGAAGAATTAGACTTCTTATTATGTCTCGCTGAAAAAATTGAATATCAGTGGTTTGAAAAAGGAAAACATGTATTTCAAATTACACAAAAGGCTTCTTTATTTTTTATTGTCGCAAAAGGGCAAATTGCAATCAAAGATGAGCGGGGTTATCCATTAGGTACTGTCGGTGAACAAGATTTCTTTGGTGAAGAATCTCTCATCCATGGCCAAGCCCGCACTTACACTGCTCAATGCAAAACAGACTGCCTTCTTCTTACCCTAACACAGGCTCAACTCTTGGCTGTGATTGAAGAATCCTCTTCTGTTGCAATGGAACTGTTACGCTGTTACGCAGAGGTTACAGTATTTCGCAACCGCGAAGGAACATCTTTTCTATCTTAATACCTCCTAGGTAAGCTATTGGAAGTTTAAGGATAACAGTATTTTGTATAAGCTCTGTTGTTGTTTCAAGACAGATGTATTCTACCAAAGAAATTAAAGCTTAATTCTTCTTCAGATGTCCATAACCATGCCTTACCTGGCCTCGAAGCGTGCTTTGCATAAGCTCCAGCGCTGCGCGGCTACGATTTTCTAAAGATTTTAAATCTTCATAAAAAGTAGCGAAATCCGGGTCTGTCTCAGCTTTCTTAGCATAATGTGCTTGAGATAAGAAACTATTCATACGCCCTAATAAGCCCAAACCTTGCAGTTTACCTGCATCAGGAAAATGATGCTTATACTGAGGATAAGCAGCCAAAAGCCTCGCAATTAAACCAGAGGATTCTGACAAAAGCTTCTTCGCATTATTTGATAAAGAGAACTCATCTTGTTCAATGGCTTCATTTTCGTCTGTATTCTCTCCAGAGCCTAAAGCTCCATTTGTCTGCTCTCCTGGCAACTCAACAAGCATTCTCTCTTTGCGATTGAGAAACTTACTGCTTCCTGCACTAGGATTGATTATGTCCATTTAACTCTATGTCCTCTCTTAATACTTTCCATCTATAAAATGAAGAAAAGCCTAAAAAACACTAAGAGCAAGATAAGTGCCAAGCATTAGCTCTTAGCCCTATTGATTTTACATAAAAACCATAAAAGGAAAATTTTTCTACCGGGCATTTTTTTCGAAAAAGCAAAAAAATAAACAAACTAAATAAAAACGAAGTAAATTACGATATATGATAAAATACGAAAGTAAATTTTATTTTAAAAACAAAAAAGGTAAAAGATGGACGTTTTAATTATTATACTTACTCTTCTTTGCCCTCCTCTTGGAGTGTTTATGAAAAGAGGATTAGGAACCGACTTTTTCATTAATCTTTTGTTAACAATTTTGTTTTTTGTTCCCGGACTTATTCACGGAATCTATCTTTTAATGAAAGATTCTTAAGTATAAGTTTTAATGACTAAAAGCAAGTAAAGAAATTAAGACCTCCAATGGCTGCCTAATCTCGCATCAGATGTAGCTTGCATGGTTCAAATATGAGCTCAGAAAAATACCCTAAATCTCACCCTCATCTAACGTACTGGAAGCGCGGATTAGGTAGTCATTGGAGGTAAGACGCAGAGGTGGTATTGATTGTATCCTTCCACCCCGCCTTTGCCTCTTTATTTCGTTGCGTTCCCAGCGCCCCTTCTCCCCAATACTTATCCAATCCACAGCCAATGGAGCCTAGATAAGGATCAAAAAAATGTTATTTATTTTTTAGATACATCTTACTGATAATCGATGCTCCTCCAAGAGCTATCGTGAAAACAGCTGCTCCAGAAAGAAAAGCTAAGTTTGTATTTATATTAGATGGGATCGTTTCACTAGAGTACATACGCTCTAAAGACTGGGATAGAAGCAAAAGAAACGTACCAGCTAAAGCTACTAACTTCGCATTTGCTTGACTACTTGCATATTGTTCTTCATATACACACCGTGATTGCTCATCCTTATTTAAAACACGAAAACAACGCTGCTTATAAAACTCTGCTTGTTCTTCATCAGCACACATAGCACCATAAATAACTCCCATGAATGCTCCTGTAACAACACTCTCTCTACCGGCCCCTAAAACAGCTCCAATCCCCGCTCCAACAGTCGTAGGGAGTACCATTCGTGTAAAATTAGGAACTTCTATTTTATCTAACATTTTAAACACCTAATATATTAAGCCAACTATTATATACTTAAAATATCCCAAAAGAACAATATTTCTTTGTTTTTAATAAAAAACAAAGAAATATGTTACTTTTTGAAGTTTGACAAGTGCCTCTTTTTGACCTACAATAACTTTCCTGCGTAAAGCCACTCTATTTAATGCATTTTCCATCTAAAAGAGTGAATAGATTTGCTTTGTCGTGACAATTATACCGACCTGGAGACCTTTTAAATGGAACCTCAACTGCTACTTGCTTTTTTAGTCTATTTAGCAATTTTGCTGAGTATCGGACTTCTCGCCCACAAGCGCAGTACAACAGCCAGCGATTTTATTCTTGGTAACCGATCACTTAACTTTTGGGTAACAGCTCTTTCCGCTCACGCTAGCGACATGAGTAGCTGGCTTTTTATGGCTTACCCCATGTTGATTTTCTCAAAAGGACTTTCCTTTGCTTGGGTTGCGATTGGTCTTATTAGTGGAATGTGGGTGAATTGGCATTTCGTTGCACCTAGGCTTCGTCGAATCACAGAAGAACAAGGTTCATTTACACTATCTTCCTTTTTTGAATCTTCAGTTGGTGACCAAGGTGGAAAAATCCGTGTACTTGCAGCGGCGCTATCTGTTTTATTCCTTACTCACTACCTATCTGCCGGTCTCATTTCCATGGGGCTTCTTTTTGAATCATTGTTTCACTTAAACTACTATGCTGGCATTAGCATTGCCTCAGCTGTCGTACTTGCCTATACGATGTACGGTGGTTTTGTTACGGTTGCTTGGACTGATTTCTTTCAGGGTGTTTTCTTACTTCTTATGATTGTAATGGTCCCTTTATTTGCCACAGTAACAGTAGGCGGATTTGATACTGTTATCGATGCAGCACGCATCAAACACACCTATTTATCCATTTTCTCAGACAGTATTTTTGAGAACGTCGAACCAATACTTATGGGTCTCGCATGGGGTATTGGCTATTTAGGTATGCCTCATGTACTAACAAAATTCATGGGTATCCGTGATAGCAATGAAATGTACAAATCTAAATACGTCGGTATTACCTGGCAAATCCTTGCTTTACTTGCCGCTACTTTTGTTGGCTTATCTGGTATTTCCCTATTTCCAGAAGGGCTAGTAAATGATGAGCTGATTTTTGTAGAAATGGTGCAATCTCTTTTCCCTACTTTCATTGTAGGGTTTATTCTTTGTGGAGTAATTGCAGCTACAATTTCTACAATGGATTCACAAATTTTGGTTGTATCTTCTGTATTGAGTGAAGACTTTTATAAGAAAAGTTGGAATAAAGAAGCGAGCTCTGAAGACGAATTGCGATTTACTCGGATGGCTGTTTTAGGAGTAACTTTACTTGCTCTTTCTATTGCATTAAAGCGTGATACAAGTATTGCTGATAAAGTTCTTTATAGCTGGACAGGTTTAGGTTCTTCTTTTGGCCCCTTAGTACTCGCTTGTCTATTTTGTAAGCGCATCACATCTACAGCTGCTATATCAGGTATGCTTGTAGGATCTGGAATGGCTATGATCTGGCCTCATATTGAATATATCGGCTCAGTCAATGTGCCTTCTATGATTGTAGCTTTTTCTTGTGGACTCATTACTATTCTTGCTCTTAGTGCTCTTACAAAAAGGCAAGTTGAAGACACAAAAAAACCCTCCTAAATGGAGGGTTTACTACTTCACGAAAACTTAGGGTTTTCTTAGGTAGCGCTAGCTTGGCGATCTTCAATAAACTTGATCACATCAGAAACAGTCTTTAGCTTTTCAGCTTCTTCTTCGTTGATCTCGATCTTGAAACGAACTTCAAACGTCATGATTAGCTCAGTTAAATCAAGAGAGTCAGCATTAAGATCTTCTACAAAAGACTTCTCAGGGCTTACTTCAGAAGCATCTACACCTAAAGCTTCTACTACAATATCAATTACTTCTTGTTCAATGGACATAGTATATCCTTGGTTTAAAATTATTTTGACTTATGCCCTCAATGTTTCAGAAGGACGAATTTACTTAAGTTACATGACCATTCCACCGTCAACAGTCAAAACCTGACCTGTGACATACTTTGCCATGTCACTAGCGAGGAATAAAGCTGCATTGGCGATATCTTCCGTGTCACCCATTTTTCCCATAGGAATTTGTGCAAAAATAGACTTACGCTGCTCGTCATTTAATTCATCGGTCATATCAGTTGTAATAAATCCCGGAGCAATACAGTTTGCACGAACACCGCGAGCTGCTAACTCTTGAGCTATCGATTTAGTAAAACCAATCATTCCAGCTTTAGAAGCTGCATAATTTGCCTGACCAGCATTTCCAGTAAGACCAACAACAGAACTGATATTGATGATAGAACCACCACGAGCCTTGATCATCGGAAAAGCTAAAGCCTTACACGTATTAAAACAAGACTTTAGGTTCACATCCATTACTCGATCCCAATCTTCTTCTTTCAACTTCATCAAAAGCTGATCAGCAGTAATCCCTGCATTATTAACCAAAACATCGATTTTTTTATGCTCAGCAATCAATGATTTAATAGAAGATTCTACAGCAGCTGTATCTGCAACATCCAATTGCATGAAATGTACTTCATTATTGCCGCTTTCAGTGCGTAGCTCCAGAGCCGCTTTCTCTCCTCGTTCGCTGTTTTGACCAACAACGTAAACGATCGCTCCCTGCTCGGCAAACTTCTGAGCAATCCCTCTTCCTATTCCTCTAGTGCCACCTGTAACTAAAGCAACTTTCCCTTTTAACATCGATTCTCCTTAATCTAAGAAGCGCAAACGGCTTCAAGCAACTGGTCTAAATCTGTAATCTTATCTAAAGTCAGCGTACGGCCTTTCACACCAATTTTTCGATTCATTCCAAGAAGAGACTTACAAGGGCCAAAACCAATAAACAAATCAACCTCAGGATCCATTTTGCGAATTCCTTGCTCCCAACGAACCGGCGAAGTCACTTGCTTGATCAAATGATTGCGAATCTGAGCTAAATCTTTTACATAAGTCCCAGGAACATTCATCACCAAATCAATATCACTATCTACAAAAGAAGCTTCTATAACATGCGGAGCTAAACGACTTTCAGCAGATTGCATCAAACCACTATGAAAAGCCCCATGTACATTCAATGGGAGAACTCGTTTCGCACCTTGCTTTTTTGCTGCTTCAGTGAACGCATCAATGCCCTTCTGAGTACCCGATACCACGATTTGTCCCGGACAATTATAATTTGCCGCCCATAAATCTTCTGGTAAACTCAGCTCCTCAACCAAAAACTCCACTTCCGCCGCATCAAGCCCTGTCACTACTGCCATACCACCTTCGGTACTCTCACAAGCATCATTCATGTAAGTACCACGAGCACGTACAAGCGGTAAACAATCAGCAAAACTAATACGCCCACTCGCCGTTACAGCAGAATACTCACCCAAACTCAAACCTGCACAAACTGAAGGACGAAGCTTAGGAAGCTGACTCTGCAAAACACGCATCAGAGCAATACTAGTAATGTAGATCCCTAGCTGACTATTTCTAGTTTCCGTTAATTTCTCTTCAGGACCTTCAAAAATAAGCTGCGAAAAAGACTCGCCTAAAATATGGTTCGCCTCTTCAAACGTCTCTCGAGCAACAGAAAATGCCCCGCAAAAATCATGCCCCATCCCAACATACTGGGCTCCCTGGCCAGGGAAAATAAACGCAATACGTGGACTTTTTTCTTCGCTACTCATCATCACCACCAATTTTAGTCAAAACAGAAGATCCATAAGTTAACCCAGCACCAAACGCCACCGTAAGGATATGAGCCCCTTCCTCTATCGTCTCTTTCTGCATCAATTCATCTAAGGCAACAAACATGCCCGCAGCAGAAGTATTTCCAAAACGATCAAGGTTATTATAAACACGATCAGAAGGTACTGAGAAACGCTTTGCCAAAGCATCAATAATACGAATGTTCGCTTGATGAGGCACTAACCAACTCAACTCTTCTTCCGTCAAATCAGCTTGCTTCAACGCTGCATGAGCTGCTTGCTCCATACGACGGACCGCATGTCGAAATACCTCACGACCACTCATTTGAATACAATGAGCATTCTCATCTACCGTTTCATGAGAAGCTGGGTGACGGCAACCACCACCTGGAACCCGAAGAATCTCAGCCTGTGTTCCATCAGCACCCAAACGAATACTACGAACCCAAAGACCTTCACCTTCATCGCTAATCACAGCCGCAGCAGCAGCATCACCAAATAACACACAAGTATTGCGATCAGAATAATCTACAATAGAAGAAAGCTTTTCAGCAGCAATCACCAATACATTTCGATACATTCCAGATTCAATATATCCCTTGGCAATCGATACCCCATATAAGAAACCCGTACAAGCTGCCGATATATCAAAAGCCGGTATATCCGTTGCTCCCAAACGCGCTGCAATAATCGCCGCTGTACTAGGAGAAAGATAATCACCACACATAGTCGCTACAATAACAGCATCTAAATCCCCAGGATTCAAATTAGCACGCACCAAAGCCTGTGTAGCAGCCTCATAACCCATATCCGAAGGAAACTCACTGTCACTAGCAATACGACGTTCATGTATTCCGGTACGCGATACAATCCATTCATCTGATGTATCAACAATCTCTTCTAAATCTGCATTACTAAGAATCCTCTCTGGCGCATAAGACCCAAGAGAAATAATTCTCGCTCGTTTACCTGACGTCATTTAACCTCATGAATAAGTGGAATACTATAGAGTTCTGACGCTGGATATTAACATAATGTTGATTAAAGCTAAAGCTTGAATTAGGTAGAAAGACTGCATTATTTTGATATAATGCAGTCAGATAAATTTATTTAAGGACGGAATATCCCTTCTCCTTTAAACAAACCATTTACTCCAGAATAGGGATTTATTTCATGAATCACTGTTTCTAAATATTGAATTGTTTTGTCGTAAACTTCATGACACCCCCCAATGGCAGAATATTTGCATTGAGACCACAAACGAAGAATCTCCAAGTCTTTTTGAGGAAGAGTCTCTTGACTTAGGTACGCTCGATCATTATTGCTTACATCTTTCATCATCTTACGAAAATAACCCACAGATACTGTATCGCAATCAATCGCTTGATCAGAAATATTATAAGACACTCTATAGGCCAATCCGCCTTCTTCAAGATGAGGCAAATAAAGGTCTATTTGTTCACGAGAACCATCATTTCCAAATAATTCAAAAATAAATACCTCGTTACCTACTTCATAATCATAATTTGTATACACTCTTCAATCTCCTTATTGAAAGCGATCTTGCAGAAACCCGAAGACCTTATATTCAAATTTTTGCACTCTACATAATTTTTTAGAAAAATGAAAGCAGATAAACGAAAAAACAGAATTCTGTTATCGTTTTAAGGAAATGATACGAGGGAGATTAAGTTCATGCATTACCCATCCTATATACAAAAATTAGTTCAGCAATTTCGACGCTTGCCAGGGGTCGGACAAAAAACTGCTGAACGATATGCATTCAATATATTGGATTGGAAACCAGAACAAGCACACGATTTAGCGAAGAGTTTAGATGAACTCCCCTCTCTCATTCAACACTGCAAACAATGCGGATGCCTTATGGAGAAAGACCCTTGCCGCTTGTGTGATCCACAACGACGCGACCCAAAAGTCATCGCTGTTGTTGCTTCCATCAAAGATGTTTTCGCCATCGAAGAAACAGGTGAATACCGCAATCAATATCATGTGCTAGGCGGGCTGCTTTCTCCTTTGGAAGGACGTGGACCTGAATGCCTCTCTCTAGACAAGTTAAAAAGCCGTATCGCAGAGCATGAAGTCCATGAGCTTTTACTTGCCCTAGACTCCACTCTTGAAGGAGACGCCACAGCTTTATTTATCAAAAGAGAGTTTGCTGATCTTCCTGTAGAAATTTCTCGATTAGCTTTCGGACTACCAATGGGTAGCGCTTTAGACTATGTAGATGGTGGGACATTAGCAAAAGCAATGTCAGGTCGAAACCTGTTTTAACCCTACCCTCAAAGTGTAGTGTAGAATAGCTCTCGCCATACTTATAAATCTTTTGTCGCGTCGTAGCCTCTTTGTTTCGCCGCGTTTAATGATTTTTTTCTACGATTTTATCTTTATTTTGCTCATGGCTCCTATAAACCTTATTGCACTTCTACCACCTCAAGTCTTGGAACCATTTTCATTTTTAATAGAGAATCTGCAGCATATTATGTAAACGCGGCGAAATAAAGAAGCTACAACGCCAAAAAAGCGTTACTTTCAATATTAAACTACAGAAATAAATTAAAAACAAACAAACCCATCCAGTAAATTATTCGAACAGCAACTATTTTTTTCTAAATAAAGAGAGTCAATACCACTTAAAATATTTCTACTATCCAAACTATTCATCTCTTCAATCGCATAATCAGAAAGTTTTGCCTTTATTATGGATACATCTTTATTTATATTTTCACTACCCTCACAAACCCCATTATCATAAAACATTTCTTTTCTTTTTTCTGAAGAAACACTTAAAAAAGTTTTGCAAGGATTTATAAAATCAATGATAAAATTAAACTCTTCCTCGTTTAAACGAAAAATAAAACTTTCTTCATTCTTATTTGTTTTCAAAGTATAGGAAATTTGACCGTTTGTATTTTCTATATAAAGTGAAATATCCATTTGACACCTAAAAAATAATATATTTGTTTAAAAATAACTTCTTATCATACAGAAAAAACAGAAAAGATCAAATAAATGAATAGATCACAAAGGCTCTACTTCTTCAATAGGAAACGATGGATCTTCAAAACTTAAATTTGTTTCTAATTCAAGTTCATATTTCATAGAATCGCTAGCGTAAAGAAATTGTCCTTCTAAACCTAGACTTAAACTTAAGCTAATTTTTTTGATGTATTGTTTTAGAGTGTCGTATTCCCAATCAATTTTCCAATCATGTTGAGTAACTTTACGGTTTCGGTTTTTTAGCCACCCTCGCTTTGACCAAGCCATTTCGGAAGAATCAGCAACGCGCGATTGAGCATAAGTCTGGATTTTCTCTACTCCATCTGACTGGGTAAGCACTTTATGAAAAAAAGTAATTGGCTCAACAAAAAAACCTTCAGAGCTCCACTTTTCTTTTTTAGCTTTGTAATCAAAAAGACTAGGAATATGCTCAGGATGGTTTAAGTATTGCTGCACAAGTAACGAAGCAGGATGCCCTCCTAAATAACGATGCAGAGCACTTTGTACGTTAGGACCAATAACAATTTCTGCAATCCGTGCATCTTTTGTTACAAAAAAACGGGCCGTTTCTTGCAATAGCGACTGATCATCAGATGGAGAAAAATTATCGAGATTAATACGAAAACCTTCGTAAATATCACGTCTCTGATCACTTGTAAGAGTAGGTGAAAGAGTATAGTGAACTTTCTGAGCTGTACGTAAAAAACCTAAAATCAAGGTTCCGTGAAGATCTTTAATTTGCAAGCGGTCAATATTACAGGAAAATGCTGTCCCATTAGCTAAATGAGTAGGCTTACAACGCAAGATCCCCTCAAAACGATAATATCCTTTCGCAGAAGGATTAATCACAGTGGATTCATGATAATTGATAGAGCCTGAAAAGTTAAGCAACATATGTTGTTTTTTAGGAAAATCAAGCATACGTATGGAAGAATATGAAGAAAGGTTTACTTGGTACATAGCGACCCAACTCATGATACCCGCCAGGGCAAAAAGAAGAGTGAGTCGCATGTAGCGAATCCAATAGAGCTTATTTTCCTGTGGATACCTCAATGTCTTTCAGACGCCTCTTTATTTCATCAATGGCATTTACATAATGCTCGAGACGACGATAGTGCACTAAAATGCGATGAAATTCTTTCATAGGAAGTAGCGGTCTTCCTTGGTATTGACCCGGCTTAGTAATGGATTTTGATACGCCGGATTGTCCACCAATAATGACCCCACTGGCAATTTTTAAATGCCCACCGATACCTACTTGCCCTCCAATGACTACCCAATTACCGGTCTCTGTCGAACCAGCTAAGCCTGCTTGGGACACGAGAAGGTTATCTTCACCAATCGTCACTCCATGACCGACTTGTACCAGATTGTCTATTTTTGTGCCTCTTCCAATATAAGTACTTTTAAATCGAGCTCGGTCAATGGTCGTATTCGCCCCAATTTCAACATCATCGGCTAACACGACATTACCTACCTGACGCAATTTACTATGCCCTTTACCCGGCTCAGTACTATAACCAAAACCACAAGAACCTATTACAGAACCAGGTTGTAGAATCACACGATTTCCTAAAATACAACGCTCTCTAATCACTGCATTCTGGTAAATACGGCAATTTTCACCAATACTCACCCCTGGTCCTATACACACACCTGCCTCTATAACAGTACCTGAACCAATCACACAGTGTTGATCAATAGTGACATGAGGACCAATACGTAAATTTTCACCAAGCTCCACACTTTCATGAATGACTGCACTCGGGTGAATATCCGCAAAACCCGATTCATAATGACGAGGATCAATAAAAGCTTCTAAAACAGTTTGAAAAGAACGAGAAGGGTTCTTCGATATAAGAAGGTTACGTTCTTCCAAATCAGCAGGAACTTCCTCTACAAAAATCACCCCTGCCTGAGACTGCTTCATAGCTTTCCCATAACGGCTATTTTGCTCATAAGCGCCTTTAGCATAAAAAGATGCTTCTTTGATGCCAGCACTTTCTAAATCTGCTACACCAAAAATACGAAAATTTGGATCTCCGCTGACTTGGCTATCTGTTAAATCTGCGAGTTCTTGTAAAGTAAAGGACTTTTCTTTCATCTTGATGGTCATAGAGTTGAGTGGATTATTGTGTATAGCTCAGCTCGGATAGAGCTGAGCAGAAAAATAAAAATAGAAGATTTTAGCTTGCTGCTTGTTCTTCGCTTTCTTCTTGCGCTTTCTCTTCAGCAAAAGTTTTGTTCATTTGAGCAATAACTTTTTCTGTTAAGTCTAATGCTGGAATCGAGAAAAATACGTTTTCTTGGTTTACAACAAGATCAACTTTTTCAGATTCAGCAACTAAAGCTGCCGCTTTTTCTACGCCACCGTGTACCAACTGCAACCAGCTGTAGTTAGCTTGGTTCATTGTTTGATAAAATACTTGTTGGAACTGTTGCAATTCCATTCCAAGACGTTCGAAGTTTTGCTTCAATTCAGCTTCTGCTTCAGGAGAAAGACTATCCATGTAATCTTCATCTTGAAGTTTTTTTGCAAGAGCTTGCATTTCCTGCTGTTTTGCTTCTCCGCTTTGAGCCATCTGCTGGCGAAGCGTTTCAAACTCCTGCTCACCAGATTTACCCAACTTAGACTCTTGCATACAGCGAGCAAAATCCACTACGCCACAAGAAGTGTCCTTTCCTTCGATATCAGTTGTGTGTATCCCTAACGCGAGAACAGACAGCAGAAATAACTTTTTCAGGTGATGCATCATGTATAACTCCTTGAACAAATCTCTATTTTAAAAGAGATTCTCTGTTGTGGTTTCTAGTAGAGATATTTAGAAAGTATAACAAGATGGAATATTTCAGACTATGGGAATGTGGTTTATTATCTAGAAAGCAACTTCACTTAATAGTGAGGCATATATCACCACAGAGCCACCGAGATCATTGAGAACATCAAGCTCGACGAACAACAGACCCTCTGCGAACTCTGACTCGAGTTTCGACATTTTTACGCAGCAATTGCCCAGTATAGGACTTCGTAGATGATATTTTTCCTCACTTTATACCTTTCCAGGGGGTGAGGAAAAATATTCTCCCTTACAATCAGAGATTTAACATAAGAGAGTACATCAGAAAAGGTAATGTGTTGCTTCTGGTACCAAGCACTAGATATAGGCTCTATATTCTGACCTGTATCCGATACAGACCGAGATGCTATCAGGCAAACAATAGAGTAGGATGCTAAAATCGAAGGTGAAACCCTTTCTATACTTTTATCACTCCAAGTTGAAACACTTTCGTAACCCAGGTTACTTCTCACTTCTTGAAAAGTAGTTTCAATACTCCATCTCTGTACAAAGAGACTGACTATTTCCTCTTCTGATAGACTAGGATTCGTACATAAAATAGGAAGGGCGTTTCCTATATCTGTAGAACTATTTGATATAACCCATCTAATAGGAATGCGAATTTTTGAACTACTATGGTACCAAATTGCTGTGCCAGTCGCTAGCTTAACTTCCCGGGTTTTGCCTCCATACCAACGCACAGTAAATAATTTCCAGAGTGTATCAGGAGCACATGCAGTCACATCTAGATTGGGTAAACGTTCACCTGTTAGAGCTTTCCTACCTTTTCTTTTTTTTGCTTCTGCTGGTGCATATAAAGAAGCATTCCAACGAAAGGAAGCACAAAACGTGATATTGTGGTTAATACATGCTTTACAAATACTACGACAGCAAAAAGCGGAGTCTCCAATAAGTATAAGCTTTTTCTCTGGCCCTAACCAGCGCCGAAGTAGGCAGACTAATTGCGCTGTATATTGCGTTACTTTTTTGTGGCGAACTTTTCTGTTTTGGTCTCGAATATTTTTGCTAGAGCTTAAAGCATTTTCAGGCCTTAGAAGGATCGAAATAAATGGTAAACTCCAGCTCACTTTAGTTCCTGGAAAACGTATGACAACACAGGCTACAAGCCAGCTATGTCCAGGAGAAAATGCTTTTCTACCTTTGGTAGATCTTGCTGCATCTCTATGTATGCCCAAGCCATGAATCTTTGGTCCTCGCCTTCTTTCTAAAGTTGTGTCTACAATAATTAAAAGGGATTTTCCAGCAACCCACTCTCTTGTAATGAGTTGTAAGAGGATTTTACTTGCTTTAAAGCTAGACCAATTTGCTCTACGAAAGACGTCATAAAACTTTGAGTATTTTCGCTCGTCATTCAATCCAATCAACCTGAGACAATTGCTTATTGTTCTTTTATTTGTGCATAAAATATGTGCTGAAAATAGCTGGAGTAGTTTTATGTATGTTGGCTTGGAAAAAAGTGGTAAAAAGTGAATCAAAACAGCTAATATAGAATGAGGTAGGTTCAGCATATGTGGGAATTCTTTTTGATTTTTGAAGCCCTATATTGCTAACCTACCTTTTTTTATCCACGAAAAATGTCGAAACTCGAGTCTGTGGTGGTTTAAAACATATATGAAACTTAAACTATACCTGAATAGGCACAGCTCGAGCATTTGATGTAAGATGGCTCTCTGTTTTAGAAGGTAGTTGTTTGAGCAAATCAACCATTTCAATGGCGCATTGAATAGCTTCCGCCCCTTTATTGCCAGCCTTTCCCCCTGATCTTGCCATCGCATCTTCAACTGTATTCACAGTAAGAACTTCAAATACCACAGGTAATTCATATTCCCTGGCCACTTGAGCAATACCGGAGGCAACTTGTTGGCAGATCAATTGATAGTGATCAGTAGCTCCCTTGATCAGGCATCCTAAACAAATCACCGCATCAACTTCACCGCTTACAGCAAGCTTTTTAGCTACTAAAGGAATTTCAAAAGCTCCAGGAACCCACACTACGTGAATGTTCTCTTCAGAAATGCCATAGCGTTTTGCTGTTTCTAAGGCTCCTTGAAGAAGGTTGTTTGTAATGGACTCATTGAAACGGCTAACAATAATGCCTAGGCGAGTATTGCTAGCAATAAGGCGTCCAGCATATTCATGTAGTGGCATAGATTTCCCTATTTTCTTTTGTTAAAAAATGTCCCATTTTTTCTTGCTTAGTCTGTAGATAGTTGCAATTTTCATCTGTTACTGTTCCTAATAAGGGAACTCGCTCTGTAATTCGAAGATCGTAACCGGCTAAACCACCGTATTTTGTTGGGTTGTTTGTTAGTAGGCGCATGCTAGTGATACCAAGATCGTGTAGTATTTGCGCGCCTACTCCGTACTCTCGGCTATCTACAGGCAAACCAAGTTCAAGGTTTGCTTCAACAGTATCTCGTCCTTTTTCTTGTAATTGGTAGGCTCGAAGCTTGTGAGCCAGGCCGATACCTCTGCCTTCATGTCCGCGTAAATATACAAGAACCCCACAACCTTCATCAGCGATCTGTTTTAATGCCCGTTGCAATTGAGATCCACAATCACATCGAAGAGAACCGAAAATATCTCCCGTTAAACATTCGGAGTGAACACGTACAAGAACGTTTTCTTTGCCACGAGGATCACCCATAACGAGTGCTACATGTTCAATTTCATCTAAGACAGATTGGTAAACATGGGCTTGAAAATTACCCATTTTTAAAGGAAGTTGGGCGTGGGAAATATGCTGGACGATTTTTTCTGTTTTACGTCTGTAGCGAATAATATCCTCCACAGTCAAAATAGGTAGTTGATGCTCTTTTGCAAACAATTCTAAGTCTGCTCTCCGAGCCATTGTACCATCATCTTTGACAATTTCACAAATTACACCAGCGCCTTTTAGGCCGGCTAACTTTGCTAAATCTACAGCAGCTTCTGTGTGCCCAGCTCGTTTAAGAACTCCACCTTCTCGGTAACGAAGAGGAAAGATATGGCCCGGGCGATTTAAATCTTCAGGCTTCGTTTTAGGGTCAATCAAAGCTTGTATAGTGGCAGCTCGATCTTCTGCTGAAATTCCTGTTGTTGTCCCTGCTTTTAAATCCACACTCACAGTAAAAGCTGTACGTTGAGATTCTGTATTTTGAGCAACCATTAGAGGGAGATTTAATTCATCTAAACGCTCACCTTCGATAGAAATACACACAATTCCGCTTGTGTGTCTTATCATAAAAGCAAGCTTTTCCGGTGTGGCGTGTTCAGCAGCTAGGATTAGATCTCCTTCGTTTTCACGGTCTTCATCATCCATTACCACTACAAAATTGCCGTTTTTAAGAGATTGTATTGCTTCTTTTATTCGTTGCTCAGACATGGGGAAACCTCTCTTTCGTAAAAAAACAATCTACACGAATTGAGAGACTTAAGCAATGAGTTTGTGTTTAGAAAAATCTTTAACTTTTGCTGTGGGTTGCGCGAAAGCAAAGCCTAACTTACAATCTAAGATTAGCTTTAACATCAAACAGCTGAGATAAGACTATGCCCGGTATTTCAGAAGGGCCCATAGATCCACTACGAAATCTTGATAGCTTGGATAGTATTTGGGGACTTACTCCCGATGAAAAAGAAGAAGACAGTTCTTTACTTGAGTTTCTAGGGACACATTTCGAAGCTCTTAGTGGTGTTGAGCACAAAAAACAATTGCTCCACATTAGAAAGCTAGCAAGACAAGATCTAAAATCATCCGAGCACAGAGAAGTTTTTGAGTTTCTAGATGAGTTATTTCAAACTTCCAAACAAAACGAACTAACAGAACTTAGTCTCCACTTGAAAAATGCTTTAGAAATGGCTGAAAAGATGCTACTAGCAGGAGATCCAGAAAAAGGGAAGCTCGCTGAACTATTACAGAAATGGCAGGCAAATTCGAAACAGTTAGCGGAAAGGTTAGAAGCCATTCAGGAAGGTTTGCAATATTTGACTGAAGGGCAAGTAAAGGGGTTTCTTGAAGAACTTTGCTTACTAATTGGTGATTTAAAAAAAGAAAGCCTTCGCTTAACAGAAGAGTGGAAAAAAGTATTTATGCTTTTACATGAAGCTTTAGAAAAGTTTCAAAAAGCGATTCGTGAGATGATCAAAAGTCAGAAGCCTATTTCAAGACGAGAACTGAAAGATTTAGAGGGTGTTCAGCAAAAAGCTTCTAAACAATTCAGCAGCTTTATAGAAAAAAATAACAATGAAAGAGCAAAGCAACAGAAAAAAACGACAGGGTTTTATCAAAAGCTACATAAACATTGTCATTTACTTGAATTGCAAAAAGAGACTCATTTAGATTTTTTTAAAAAAATAAAAAAAGAGTTGTTGTTGAGTCAAAAAGATGATTGGCGTTTTCTTATTGAGCCAAGGCAAAAAATATCCCATGATTTTTTGAATACAATGGATCTCATTTATTCTTTATTAGATGGCCTTGTAGAAGAAAGCTCTGAGGAACTTTAGCTTTGGAAAAAGGATTTGTTTCTTATCAGGTGGCAGGTGAGAGGGGTACTTATACCTTTCCTTATAACGTACATACTGGACTTTTGTACTGGGATGACTCTCCCAATACGGTTCGTTTAAAGCATTTAGGGATTTTTGCACTTGGTCCTTTGCATATTTTTACTTCATCTCTCACTTATTTTTCTAAAGGGGTTTTGTCTGGCTTAAGTTTACCTGAGCTTATTTTGCATCAGCCTCTTTCCGCTAAGAGAGCGGTAGAGGAGACAAAAAGACATTTTCAGGATTCGTTTCGTTCTGTATTTTATGGGGGAAAAATGATGCTTGCAAACGCTCAAGCATGGTTTCAACCTTATAAAGGTAGAGAGCGTTTTGCTTTATTTCAAAGACAGTTACATAGAGATGGAAATCGCCCGGATTTCCATCGTCATGATTATTTTGCACGGTGCTGTCAGCCTCTTGTTGATTTATACGATCCTGAATTTGAAGCTGAAGAGCGTATGCGTATTTATGTTTTACGCCGAGAAGATAATCAAGCGAGTTGAATGTCTCCAGAAAGAAAGTGAATTTTCTTTGATTCAGGGTCTCTATAGCCATAATCAAAAGGAACCTCTAAGGTTTCTCTGATGATGTAGTTTTTTACTTCTGAGTAACGATGGCCTTTGGCTACATTAGAGAGGCGTGAACACTCATCTTTGATCTGTTCTAGATCAAAACCTTCTTTGAAGTATAGGGGTTCGAGAAGAAGTTTTATTTGAGTTGCAGCTTCTGCAAGTTCTGACCAGTTTGCTTCTTCCGTATTTAATATAGGAATAATTCTACTGCTCAGATCGTTTTTTGAAATCGTAAGATGTGCGATATTTCCTATAGGGTCTTTTAGGGTTATGTGTTTTTCTCCTAAATCTGTATATCCGAGGTAAAACTCTATTAGATTGCTTCTGTTTGACTGTCTGGGTGACCAAATTAAATAACTTAAAAGAGCTGCTTTAGTACATGATTTGAGTTGGGAAAAGTCAGGATCCTTACTGAAACTAAAATCTTGGCAAACGTTTTCTAGGTTTTCAAGAGAAAATTTTTCAGGAGGGTTTTTATAAGTTAAAAACATCCTGATCTCTTTAATTTTATTATTTAAAATATAATTAGATTTGCTTGTTGTTTGCTCCCAATATCTATTCTTTCCTTCTTTGAAGGTGATGCTTGCGCATTTTTCTTTATTGTATAGAGTTATTTGAGGAGAAAATCCATTTGTTATAGAATAGTCTACTGTATAGGTGATTATTTCATTTGTTTGCATAATCTAAAATATTCTCTTTTTATTTTTTGAAAAAATATTTAAGTCGTACGCTGTTGCCTAACTGTTGACAATCAATTATTTCTAATATTGCGGCGTTTTTTATAGAAGATCCAAGATCTGAAGAGATAAAAGGAATACCTGAGTTTCCTATGATACGTGGACCAATGTATACGCAGAGCTCTTGCGCTAAAGGTGAAAAGCTATGGTGTATTTTTGTTCCGCCTTCCACAAGGACTTGCAAAATACCACGGTTTCCTAGTTCTTGTAGAACGTCAGAGGCAGTAAGTTCAGGTAAAGAACAAACCTCTACACCGTGTTTTTTCCATGTTTCTTTTTTTGAATTCGGACATAAGTCACTAGTGAAAATCAGTGTAGGGGCTTCTTGAGTATTCAGTAGAGGGGAGTTTAAAGGTAAACGACCTGTGCGGTCTAAAATAACTCTTAAAGGTTGTTTTAAAGGTAAGGGGGTGTGATCACGTACAGTGAGCCTTGGAGAATCGCATATAGCTGTATCGACACCGACAATCACAGCTTGGGATTCAGCGCGAAGTTTATGAGAGTCGCGTCTTGCCTCAGGACCAGATATCCACTGTGAGGAACCATCCTCAGCGGCAATACGTCCATCTATAGAAATCGCGGCTTTCAATACTGTATAAGGAGTACCAGTTCTTCTGTGATGCAAATAAGCTTTGAGTGATTGCTTAGCCTCGCTTGAAGAAACTGAACAATCAACATCTAATCCAGCGGCACGAAGTTCTTTGATTCCTTTTCCAGCCACTCTTGAATCTGGATCTTCTAAAGCAACAACTATTCTAGAGACACCTTTATTTATGAGAGCTTGCGTACAGGGGCCTGTACGACCTTGGTGGCAGCAGGGTTCTAGTGTTGTGTAGAGAGTAGATCCTTTTGCGAGATCACCTGCTTCTTGGAGAGCGCGTACTTCGGCGTGTTCTCCTCCAGCTGGAGCACTATAGCCTCGTCCTATAATCTCATTATTTTTAACAATAATCGCTCCAACCCAAGGATTTGGTGGGGCGTTGCAGCGCCCCTTTTCTCCCTCTTCGATGGCCATTTGCATAAAAGAACTATCTTGATTAGAGATCATGGTTGACTCTTGGATTGTGAAAGAGTTTTCCGTTTCGTGTGAAAATCCATGTTTCAAGATCTGGGATTTCTTTTTGCACTTCCTGAACCCATGCAGAAGCTTCTTCCCCTCTTTCAAACATCATGGCGGCAGTAGCTAATGCATCAGCGACGAAACATTTTCGAGTAAGAACGCTTACACTACTAATACCGTCTTCTCTAATTTTTAAAGGTTCTTTACTTATGGGGTCGATAATATGACAAACTTCGATTTCATCTCCTTCAGGAGTTTTTAAATTCCAAATTTGATTGTAGTCGCCACTAGTAGCTAGTGCTCGTTGGTCTAAATCAATGGTTGCTATTGCATGTTCGGGGTCTGGGTCTCCCATGCGACTAATGAAAATTCGCCAAGGACGTCCTTCTGGGTGTTGTCCGTAACAACGAATTTCTCCTCCCCACTCAACGTATATACTTTCTAAGCCATTCTGGCTGAGTCTTTCTAAAATAAGATCTACAGCATAACCCTTGGCAATACCATCAAGGTCAATGCGAGTATCTGAGTTCTTAGTGCTTATTCCTAAATCGTGATCAAGGGTAATGTTTTCCCAACCCACAGATTGTTTTGCAGCTTCTAACTCTTCTTTAGGAGGAGTAACTCCTAGTGCAGCGTAGTTTTTCCATAATTGTTTTAATGGTTCTACTGTTGGATCAAAACGATTTTGAGAAAGACGTACTAGGTAATCTGTTTCCTTTAAAAACTGCAATAAAGAAGGAGAGAGAGAGATGGGAGCTTCAATTTGCATATGGTCATTAAGAAAACCAATTTCTGATTTGGGATTCCAACGATTGTATTTTTGGTCAACTTCTTGAAAGACACCTTCAATCGTTGCCATGACTTCTTTTTTTTCTTCTTGGTTTATTTGAAAAGGAACCTGTACTTCGTAAGGAACGGTCATCGCAACACCTCTGATTTTGAGGACTGTGCTTGTTTCCGCGCTTTCTTGCGTAAACCATGTAGAGAGTAAAAATAAAGCGATGATAAGGGGAATGAAAAGAAGTTTACGCATACTACACCTCTACTTGGTTGTTTTTTATGCGACGTTGGTAGCTATCCCAAGTATTTGACAAGAGCATTGCAATGGTCATGACTCCCACCCCTCCTGGGACAGGGGTGATTGCAGAGGCTTTTTTTTCTGCTTCTTTAAAAGCAACATCGCCACATAAACGGTAACCCTTCTCCTGAGTAGGATCTTCTACTCGATTGACTCCTACATCAATTACAACAGCACCTTCTTTGATCATGTCAGCACGAATAAATTCAGGGCTTCCAATAGCGGCGATCAATATGTCAGCACTTCGAGTGAGTTCCACAAGGTTTTTACTGCGAGAGTGTGCAATAGTAACTGTAGCATTGGCGCCTTTATTTTTTTGTACGAATAGAGAAGCCAAGGGTTTACCAACAATATTGCTACGTCCTACGATAACAACATGCTGCCCAACTGGATCGATTCCGTAGTATTGTAAAAGAACTTGAACACCTTTTGGGGTGCAAGGGCAAAAACAATCCGGATCACCGATGGATAAGCGCCCTACGTTAATGGGGTGAAAGCCATCAACATCTTTATCGGGATGAATGTGTTCTGTAATTTTTTTGCTATCGATATGTTTAGGAAGAGGGAGTTGTACAAGAATGCCATCAACAATTTCATTGTGATTCAGTTCTTCAATCGTCTCAAGTAAAGCTTCTTCTGTAATGGATGTTTCAAATGTTTTAAAAATAGAGCGGATACCAGCTTCAGTACATGCTTTTCTTTTGCTACTTACATAAACTTTGGATGCAGGGTCTTCACCTACTAGAATTACAGCTAAGCAAGGAGGGCGATCTGTTAGGAGCTGGATCTTTTCTTTTAATTTTTTACGTATTTCTGTAGCGACTTTCTTTCCATCAATCAGCATCCCTCATCCTCCATTTGACTTGAACATGAAGGAGAGAGTTTACTGACTTAGACTTTAAGATGCTATTGAGGATTGCTGGTCTTTATGTAGCGAGATAGATAAATTGCTTGAAAAATTAAAAATACGATGGTCATAGCTAAACTACCAAAAACTTTAAAGTCTACCCAGATAGTATGATAAGTGAAAGCAACATAGAGGTTGGCTAACCCTGATATAATAAAAAATCCAACCCAAGAAAAATTTACTTTTGTCCATACAGGATCTGGCAAATCTATGGCGTGAGACATCATCTGTTTCGATAAATTATCTTTATGTAAATAGTGACTAAGAAGGAAAACCAAAGCAAAAATCCAATTAACTATGGGGGCTTTCCATTTTAGGACTGTTTCATCTCGGAGCAAAAGAGTAAAGCCACCAAATACAATAACTCCCAAAACAGTAATCACTTGATTCCGTTCTAAATAGCCTTGCACTTTGAAACGCACTCCATAGAAGATTAAAGTGGCGAGAACTAAAGAGGCTGTAGCAGCCAGGATGTCATATAGTTTATAGGTAATAAAAAATAGGATTAACGGAAGAAATTCAAGTAATTGGTTCATTATACAGATTTCGGTATTGATTTATTGAAATTCAATTTTATAAGCTTGAGTCTTTGCGAGCAAGGAACTTCTCCGTGGATCTTTCATTAATTAAGTGTATCCTTATAATAGGATCCAAGTAGAATAAAACGGCTTTGAAAAGGACTGTTTATGGGTAACACAGATACGCTAGAGACTTCGGGATTTTTTCGATCAGATGAAGAGGCTGTGTTGAAGCAGGTAGGCAAGGAAGCTCTTTTAGAAGATCTTCGTTGGATGTTGTTGATTCGTAATCTGGAGATTCGCGCAGAGTCTGCTTACCAACAAGGAAAAGTTGGGGGCTTTTTTCATGCCTATATCGGACAAGAAGCCGTGCAAACTTCTATTCTCCGAGTAATGGGGCGTGAGCAGTGGTACACTACATCTTATCGTTGTCACGCACTAGCTTTACTATTAGGGGCAAGCCCTAACGAAATCATGGCTGAATTTTATGGTCGGGAAACAGGAAATGCAAAAGGTCGTGGAGGATCGATGCATTTGTTTACAGATCGTTTACTTGGTGGTCATGGTATTGTTGGTGGGCAAATTCCTGTAGCAACAGGTGCCGCGCTAACGTTGAAATTACAAGGAAATACTGAAGGTGTTTCGGTATGTTTCATCGGAGATGGAGCTGTAGCGCAAGGAGCTTTTCACGAGTCTTTAAATATTGCTTCTTTATGGGATCTTCCTTGTATCTATGTGATTGAAAATAATCAGTGGGGAATGGGAACTGCTGTAGGGCGTGCAATTTCTGTTGAGAGAATTGCGGAGGCTAAGGCGTCTGGTTACAATATGCAGGCCTATACTTTTGATGGAATGGATTATTTTAATTGTCATGCGGGGTTTTCGCATGTGTTCCAAGAAGTAAGAAAAACGCAGCGTCCTGTTTTGGTTGAAGTGATTACAGAGCGTTTTAGAGGTCATTCGATTTCGGATCCTGGTTTGTATCGTTCTAAAGAAGATTTACAAAAAGTGGTGAAGCGCGATCCGATTTTCCGTTTACGTGATAAATTAATGGAAGCTGGGGTCATAGACGAAGAACAATTCAAATCTATGGATAAAGAGCAGAAGCAAATCTGTGTGGATGCAATGAAGTTTGCAGAGGAAAGTCCATGGCCTGACCCGATTACCTTAGAAGAAGATGTCTTGGCACCGTAGGAGAAGCTGAATGGGAACGCAAAAAGTAGAATTGAGAGAAGCTCTTCGTCAGGCAATTGATGAGGAAATGGAGCGAGACTCTGCTGTGTTCGTGATGGGCGAAGAGGTGGCAGAGTACAATGGGGCCTATAAGGTTACCAAAGGAATGTTGGATAAATGGGGGCCAGAACGCATTCGAGATACCCCTATTGCAGAGCTTGGTTTTTTGGGAATGGGAGTCGGCGCGGCAATGACTGGGATGCGCCCTATCGTTGAAGTAATGAGTTGGAATTTTTCTTTTGTTGCAGCAGACCAAATCATTTCTAATGCAGCGAAGATGTATTACATGTCGGGAAACCGTTTTTCAGTTCCTATGGTTATTCGTGGTCCTAATGGCGCTGCGGCACAAGTTTCAAGCCAACACTCTCATTGTGTAGAAAATCTTTATGGAAACCTTCCTGGTTTAATTATTGTAGCTCCAAGTAACGCATATGATGCAAAAGGCTTACTTAAGTCATCAATACGCAATAATAATCCTGTTTTGTTTTTAGAAAATGAATTGGATTATGGAACAGCAATGGAAATTCCTACAGAAGAGTACCTTGTTCCAATTGGTAAAGCGAATGTTGTACGAAAAGGTTCAGATCTTACGATTGTCTCTCATAGTCGAATGGTGAATTTGTGTGCAAACGCAGCGAAAGAATTGGCTAAGTTGGGTATTCAAGTTGAATTGATTGACTTGCGCACGATTCGACCTTTAGATATTGCGACAATAGCAGAATCTGTACGTCACACAAACGCTTGTGTTGTTGTGGAAGAAGGGCATATTTTTGGTGGAATGGGTGCTGAGGTAGGAATGCAAGTAATGGAGCATTGCTTTGATTATTTGGATGCTCCTGTTGAGCGCGTTTGCCAAAAAGATACCCCCATGCCTTATTCAAAAGTTCTAGAAAAAGAAACGATGCCTACGGTAGAACGGGTTGTAAAAGCCGCATTAAAAGCAAAGAATCGCCTCTAACTTCAAACACTGAGAAAACATTATGCCATTTACATTGACGATGCCAAAAATGTCTCCAACAATGGAAGAAGGAACTATTGCTACCTGGCACAAAAAAGAGGGTGACTTTGTTGAGGCAGATGAGTTGTTGTTTGAGGTAGCCACCGATAAAGCTACTGTTGAGTACAATGCCCTTGACGAAGGTTACTTAAGAAAAATTCTTGTGAATAGCGGGGAAGAGGCAAGAGTCAATCAGGCTGTAGCTATTTTTACAGAAGAAAAAAGTGAGAGCATTGAAGGCTATGAGCCGGAAGGTGAAAAAGTAGAGGAAGCTCCAGTTGAAGAAGAAGCTCTGCAACAAGAAACAGCAGCTAAGCCTAAAACAACGGCATCTCATTCTGATTCAGCTACCATGAAGCAGCCAGCTTTTGTTCCGGAAGCTCCTTTAGAAGATTATGAGTTTTCAGCAGCAAGGGGAGATGCTTCTGATAGAGTACTCGCTTCTCCGTTGGCAAAAAAACTGGCAAAAGAGCGTGGTTTGGATTTAAGCAGTGTGAAGGGGTCTGGACCAGGCAAACGTATTGTTGCTGAAGATTTAGAAAGAGCTAAACCTTTATCTCGCAGTGGTATTGGTACTCGTGAAGTACCGAAGCTTGCACCTGGAACTTTTGTAGAGCATGGCTTAACGCCTATGCGTAAGGTAATTAGCCAACGTTTACAAGAAGCAAAAACATTTATTCCTCATTTCTATGTTACTCAAGTTCTTGATGCAGAGCCTATGATGCGTCTTCGTAATGAGCTTAAAGAGTACGGTGTGAAAGTAACATTTAATGATTTTGTACTTCGCGCTTGTGCTTTGGCTTTACGTGAGCATCCTGTAGTGAATTCAGGTTTTAATACAGTGAATCAGACGATTGTTGAATACCAAACAGTTGATATTGCTATGGCAGTAACTGTGGATGGTGGGTTGATTACACCTATTATCCGACACTGCGACTTCAAAGATATTCAAGAAATTTCTGCGGAAGCTCGTTCTTTAGCTGGAAAAGCCCGTGATGGGAAATTGCAAGCCCATGAGTATAAAGGTGGTTCGTTTACCGTTTCTAATTTGGGTATGTTTGGTATCAGTGATTTTCAAGCTGTGATCAATCCTCCCCATGGAGCAATTTTAGCTGTTAGTGGTATTGAAGAAAAAGCTGTAGTAAAGGATGGTCAAGTTGTACCTGGCCAAACAATGTCCATTAGCTTGTCCTCAGATCATAGGGTAATCGATGGTGTTGTCGCGGCGCAGTTTATCAAAACCGTGCAGAAGTTCTTAGAGCATCCAGCAGGTTTGATTTTGTAGTACTGATTTTTCTGCATGGGATTTAAGTCATGGAAGACACCCCTTTTGTGGGTCGCGGACCCCAGGCCCAAGGATGGGGTGCAGGCTTTTTTTGTACTGTACTCTTAGGCATAGCTACGAATGTAGCATAAGATTTTATGAGATAGATGGAATTTGACTCATCGCATGTTCGCTTAGTGCAGTGATGGTTAAACTGGGGTTTACTCCTAAGTTAGCGGGGATCATCGATCCATCTGCTATGTATAAACCTGGATATGCGAACACTTCGTTGTTTTTATTGATGACTCCACTATTACGATCTTTTCCGATCACTGCACCACCTAAAATATGTGCAGTGCTGGTCTTGTTTAATAAAACTTCAGGAATAGACCCTGCTGCATAACCTTTGAGTTTTTCTGCCATGCGCTGAGCCACTTCATTGGCTTCTTTAAGGTATACTGGAATAGGATGTTCGGGGTCTATCCGTGTTGTCATGCGTTTTTGAAATGGCCAAAACCACGAACGCTTGTACTCTAAACTCATCTGATTATCTAAGTTTTGCATAACAAGAAGAATGACGCTACGTTTAGCCCAGTCTTTAGTGTTCAAAGAGCGGAAAAATAGAGAAGGGTTTCTGAGCATTTTACGGGCCCACTGTAAAACTCTCTGAGAATGAGAGCCAGGTCCTGATAGAGGAGTTGACAAGAGACTCATGAAATCACTACCTTTTCCGTAGCGAACAAGTTCAACATGAGTATCATCATTAGGGTAGAAGCCTGAAGTGATGGCAATACCTTCACTGTGGTCAGTCTCTTTGGGACCGCTTACGCTTAATAATGCTTCAGAGTTGGTTCGGACCATTTCTCCTAAACAATCACTAATCTCTGGAAGAATCCCTCGATCTTTCATATCTAACAGCAAATTCATGGTTCCTAATACTCCTGCAGAAAGAACCACTTGTTTACTTTGAAAACGAATTTCTTTGCCTGAGCTAAATGCTCCAGCGTTTTCTAATGCGGTGATTTGGTAAGAAGAGCCGTTTTTTCGAAGTTCAACAACTTTTGTACTTGGACGAATTTCCACACCATTACGCTCAGCAAACCACAAATAATTTTTCATGAGGTGGTTTTTAGCGCCTTGCCGACAACCTACCATGCAGTTACCGCAAAGAGTGCATCCTTTGCGCTTAGGGCCTTTTCCATTAAAATATGGGTCTTTTTCTTTGTCTTCCGGACCAAAGTAGACTCCAACGTTTGCTTGATGTAGTGTATTTGAGCGCCCCATTTCCTCTGCAACGCTAGATAGAGCATCATCAGCTTTTCCACGGAAACGATTTCTTGTTACACCTAGCATCTCTTGAGCTGTCGTATAGTGTGGTGCTAGAACGTTTTCCCAGTCGTTTAAATTAGACCATTGAGGGTCTTGGAAAAAACGTTTGGGAGGGACTAATAAAGTATTGGCATAGACAAGAGATCCGCCACCTACACCAGCTCCTGAAGCGATAAAAGCATCACGAAAAAAAGACATTCTCATGATGCCATGGCAACCTAAATGAGGAGCAAATAGCCAATTTTTGAGATCCCAATTCGTTTTAGCAAAATCCTTATCTTCAAAACGTCGGCCAGCTTCGAGTACCAGAACACGATACCCTTTTTCGCTTAGACGAAGAGCCGATACAGAACCACCAAATCCAGAGCCAATAACAATAAAATCGTACATGAAGAAAAATATACGACAAATAAACGTTTAAATCTCTAAAAATCAAATAAAGTTTACGTGATTAACTGTGTACGCAATCTATCATCGATATTAGTGAGTTGTATTCTTCTCTCTCTCTGTGATCTTATAGACTCTGTGGTGTAAATCACAAATCTCTTATAATTAAGCTGTAAGAGGTCCTCCGCCTACCTTCCCTGCTTCGAGCAATGTATTGAAGCGATCAAAAATTTGGCTAAAGCGTCCTGTAGTGGTATCTATGATACGTTGAAGTGTACGCTTATCTTGTCCGGTGTAATTCGATAGGAATTTACTTTCCATATGAGTTCTAGCTTCATTGTATGAGGTATAGAGTGCATCCAATTCAGCTGTATTTTTAGACGTTTTATCTAATTGATTTGCTGCGGCATAAAACAAACTAAAAACGATGTTAATTTGTGCTTTAGGGTCATCTGTTGTGATTCCCATGCTTTTCCGATTATTGAGGTTGCGTTCGATTTCCTCTAAATAGGTATCTTCGACCAAATGAGAGAAGCGAGACTCTTGTAAAAATGCTGAGACCTCGCTACCAAAACTAACAACATCTGCTGTTTTTCCCACATTAACAATATTACCTAAAACGCTTTCTGCTTGTTTCATGACAAGAGGGCGAGCAAAGTCTAGATAGCCCATAGGTGTGCGAGATTTGTTAGATACAGCTACGATGTCAGCCATTTGTTATTACTCCGTTATGGTAGAAAATTCGCCTAGTACGTTCGATAATCGAATGAGTTCTCTTCCCACAGCAACAGGGTCTTTTTGCACTCGTTGGAAAACGAGTTCACGAAGACTGTAGGGAAGAATTTCATATTGTAATTGTCCACGCTCAAAATCACTCAATGTACTGAGAGCATTAGCGTCTATAACAATGTACTGATTTTTTTTTAGTTTACCATCAGTAATTTGTGGAACAGGACTTTCCAGGTCAATGAGGTCAGCTAAACCATAGGTACTCAGATCTTGTGTGGCAGAGAGTAGTTTGTTACCAAGAATTGTACCAGTATTGCGTCCTAATTTGATCCTTGCAAAATGTTGCTCAGGGATCATAAATTTTAGCTGATTTAGATTAAGTTGATTAGGAACAGGGGCGTAGTCTTCTACTAATGAAGATGTTGCTAGAGCGGGAATTCCGCTTTCTTCTATGAGGATTTCTTGCAAATAACGTTCCCATACTTCATGAGATTGCTCTGGAATAGCTAGCATGGCGTCGTGGATACTAGAGTTTCCCCAAAAGCTATCAAAGGTACGATCGTTTGCGAAGACATATTCATTTTGGTTGCGTACCCATAAATTAAGGTCGTTTTCTTTATATAGTGCTGTGGCACTGGTGTAATAGCGCTGAAGTGTACTTAAGCCTTCAGTATCTTCTGCTGCAAGGATAAGGGCTACTTTTAAAAAGCTATCTTCTTCTGGTGGATAGATGACTCCGTAAGCAACTCGATCAAAATTAGGGTAGGGTAGTGATATAGCCTGATGATTGATGAGTACTTTTTGTGGAGTGCGTTGAATGGGAAGTTCGTCATAGTTTTTAGAAAGAATCGGTTCAACGGCAGAAGGGTGCCCTACAATAATAGCGCGATGAGCTCCAAGTTTTTCAGGTTTGTAGTCGGATAGAGGAATAAGAGGAAGTTGTACGTCGACTGGAGGTAGACCAGAAATATTGAGCTGCGAGAGAGTATTTGCAAACTGTTTTGCTTGCTTAAGGTACTCTTCATTGTGTTTTTTATCTTGATATAGCAGAACCAAAGGTTCGTTGCGGAAAAAATTAAGAAAGAAGCCTGGGTGTTGGGCCTTTTTTTGCCAAGATGAAGAAACGTCTTCGTGGCCAATGTTGATTCGACCGCCATGATTTTGGAAAGCAAAGAGTTCCCCGTTGAATCTCACGCGATTAACGTTGCTAGGAAAGTTTAGGCTGGGGTGACAATCGAGTTGAAAGCAGCGAATATTTTGTCCTTCAACGTATAACTCTTCGTTTTTAAACCATACTTTAATACTAACTGCTGCGCTTTCATTTTTTTTGCTAAGAACTTTGAGCCAAGGTTGAATTTGTGCGTATTGGTAATCACTGAACTGAATAGGTCCAGGTATTTCAGTATCGTTGCTTTCTATCAGATGCTTGATTCCTGCGAATAGTCCTCCGCGTTTTTCTATATGTGCTCGTCTGTTATTGCGGTTTTGTAGACGCTCTAAGAGTTGCTCTCCTCCCCATGGGGAGCCTGCTGGGTATTGATCGTTTTCAACATACACAATAGGGATTTGGTCTAAATTAGGGACGTTAAAGCCTATTTTTCCTCCAGAATAAACAACTCCTGTAAAACGTGTGGGGTAGTGATTGGCTAGGTAAAGAGCTGCGTCTGCTGCGTCACCTTGGCCAACAATAATAGGGCGGAATTGCTGAATTTGTGGATAAAGAGCAGTCACCTGTTCCAGAATATTCCAAAAATCGCCTTCAGCTAAAAGTTGGTAATTCATATTTTTTCGAGACGGAATACTCAGCTGCCAACAATTTTGCTTTTTAGCTAAGGAAAGTAGGGGGTCTTGATCTCCTAAATAAATAACTACAGCACCGCTTTTTTCTGGATGTTCTGGAGCATGAACAATGTAGTCTATTGTAGTGTTATCATAAATGCTTTTGTGTCTTAAGGGGATAGAAAAATTAGGGAAAATAGGGAGGTATTTTGGAGATTGAGCAAATTGTACTCGTAGTGAAGCGATGACTTTTTGTCCTTCTGGAGTAGAAGCATATTGCTCAATAAGAGCATAAAAATTAGGTCCTAGCTGATCTTGAATAAATAAGGGTAGGGTCGATAGCCTATCTTGAAAGGCTTCCCAGGCAGAAGTCTCTTGGTATTCAGGAAGAGCTATATTGGTGTTTTGTTTGCTTTGTTGGCAGGAGCTTATTCCTAATAAGAGTCCTGCAGCCAAAATAGAACACGCACCGTAGTGTCGCATTATGATACCTCCGATCCACTTTCGGCGATTATTTGCACTTCTTTTACCAAATCAGAAAACTGAAAGGGTTTTGGGATAAATTTATAAGGTGTGTCTGTTGTCATCGTTAGAGGTTCTGTGAAGTTGTAACCACTAATAAAAATAACAGGTAGACGGTCTCGTTTTTCTGCAATCTTTTGGTAAAGCTCTGTACCTGATAATTCAGGCATTTCAATATCAATAACAGCGCAGTCAAACTCAGCAAAACCACTAGAAGATTGTTCATCTATAAGAGCTTGTGGGCTTGAATAGGTAATGATTTTATGGCCTGCAGAAGAAAAGAAGGTTTCAGCTGCTTGTAGAATGACAGCCTCATCATCTACAAATAAGACACTTAGAGGAGATTTAGTCATTATAAAACCCATTAGCAAATATTTTTACTCATTAACCGAAACATAGAAGTTCAAGTCTTTTCCAGCAATATAGGAAAAGAAATCGAATTCAAAGGTTTGGAATAAATAATTTATTTTTTGTTATAATGTGTTAGTTTTAATTATTTTAAGTTTGTGGAAATTGTTATTTATTTGAATGTTTAGGTTTTATAAACAGGGAGGTGATTATGACATCAGAGATAGGGAGTGGGGCGCCTTTAGAAGATAATTTAGATATTAGTGAGTTTTATGAGGTAAATCCTGTAGAAAGTCTTTTTAGTCATCTTACCGAAAAAATTCATTCTTTAGCTGTTTTAGGTAGTAGTAAAGATGGAGAAACTCAAATAGGTCAAAAAATTGCCTATGATTCTGGTTCAGATAAATTTTATATTTCGGGTCAGAAAATTCAAGATTATGTTCCTAGTTTAGGAGGGTTTTCTACATGGGCGTTAACTGTCGCTTCACGGAAATATTATGGTGCATCTTCAGATAGCCTTATGGAATCTTTAGAAAATAGCTTAAATGAATTAAAAGCTGATTATAAAGAACTTGAAGATTATATAAAAAAAGGTGATACGGAAGAAAATCTCTCTGTAGTTAAAGAAGAGCTTGAAGGGAGGTTAACAGCCCTTTCCAGTCTTTTTACAAACTCTAAAGTAGTTCTTGTTTCAAGTCTTTCTAGTTACACAGAAGATAGAAATAAAGAAATTAAAGAAAAACTAGATCATTTCATTAAAGAATTCGATAATTATATCCTTCTTAGTGAGAATATTTTAAATAATTTAAAAGATAGTGATGTTGATCAAGAAGAAGATATTCATGAATTAGAAAAAGAAAGTGAAGAAGGAGGTTCTGTAAGAGATGATGAGGGGGTTGAAAGTAGAGTAGAGACAGAAGAAAATGATTTAAGTTCTTCTTTGTCATTGAATGAAAGTACTTCAAGTGTAGGTCCTGAGGATTTGGAAGAAGAAAATAGTACCGAAGAAAAGCGAGAGTTCTCGGAAGGTTCTGATGATGAAGCTTTAAAAAATAAAAAAGTAGAGGAGGAGCTACCTTCACCAGAGAAGGTAGAATCAAATCTTCCTTCAGAAATAGCAAAGTTAATTGTTCATGAAGATAAGCAAATTCAGACAAATGGTGATACTTTTCTTACTGATAAAAAAGCGATAGAAAAAGTAGAAAAGCAATTTAAAGCCTTAAAAAAAATGGCATCAAAAATTTTAAAGCAACCTTATAAAGATCTTAAATTAGAAAAAGATCAACGTATTTGGCATGGAGCAAGTAGTTTTCTTACTGGAGGTTCTTTGCGTATATTAAAGAGTAATAATAGCCGGCAAATAACAGAAGATACAAGAGAAAAGGCTTTGTTTTTTGTGCGCACTTTTACTAAATAATGATTATAAAATCTCGGGTGTTTGCAAAAAATCATAAGAAGGTTCTCTCAGCGTTTGGTCGTGAGTAGATATTTAAACGCGGCGAAGCAAAAAAAGCTAAGGTGTAGAGAGAGGAACTTACATCCTTGGGACGTTTGCAAAAAGACGTAAAAATTTTCTAAGTTGAACAATTTGTAACTATTTCAGTATTTTTGCGAGTGTATCTATCGATAATGACTAGGTGCAGCTTGCGTAGCTCAGAATTCGATAGGAAGTACACAGCGAAATCCTATGTTTCCTCTGTCTACTCGAGGAGAGAAAGCTCCTCTTAAGCTTGCTCGACAGTTTTCGATAGGAGTCATCCAGCAACCGCCTTTTACGACAAAAAGATTGTTGCCGTACCCTTCTTCGTGATGTTCGGAAAATGGGTGAGCTTTATAAGGGGATTCAGTCCATTCCCACACATTCCCTAAGAGGTCGTAAAGCCCAAAACGGCTGGGAGGGAATTGTTTTACAGGAACACTGCCTGTGTTTTTATCTTGTCCGCAATGCAATTGACGTGGATTTTGTCGATCACCCCATGGGTACTGTTGTCCGGTAGAGCCGCGACAAGCTGCTTCCCATTCGTGTTCAGTTGGTAAGCGATAGCCTTTGTCAGGATCAATTCCTTCTTGTTCGGAGCGCCAGCGACAATAGGCTTTTGCCATATTCCAAGAAACGAGAGTGGCTGGATGATCGTCTCCTTGAGAGTAAGCACTGCGACGGTACTGAGACATAAAAGCTTCCATTTGCTTACAAGTCACAGGGGCAACATCGATAAAGAATGGTTCTATACGAGCTCGAAAACGAGGCTGCTCTGGTAAAGGACCGTCTTTTGCTCCTAATTCCACTTTATCTTGAATAGATATCAAAGACATACCTGGAGGAGGGACAAGAGATTGTAGTTTTTCTTGAAGGGGGTCTGGAGTCTTTCTTTGAGAAGAAAGTTTATCAAAGCCTTCTAGTAACTCTTCTGTGCTTTTAAAGCCGCCGCCATGTAGAGAAGATAGGCAGCGAGTGGTGATTTCATCCCACACTGGATCAATTTGGCAGTTTTTTTCAGAAGGAGGAGGACAGGGAGGGTAAGGAAAGGTGCCAGTCAAAGTGTGGTACATAAGAACTCCTAAAGAATATTGAGTATCTTCAGGAGTAATTGCTGCCCCGGTACGAGAATGAGGAGAAAGCCAAGGTTCTTGTTGATAAAGATCTATCTGTGGGTTGTCTTCATGTTGTATTTTTTTCCAGTTATAAAGCGTTGGAGCCATTCTCCATAATAAAGGAGCTTGAGCTTCATCACCAAAAAATAGAAAGCGTTCTCCGTAAGCATCGACTTTAGGGATCGGGGCTTTTCCTTCTTCAAGGTAGAGGTAGATTTTGTCTGGAGTCAGTTGTTTGTGGATAAACCCGTTTTTATACAATGGACTATGAAATTGTTCTCCAGCGTGAAGGGCGTGGGCTATGCCATGGAAGATGTGGTGAAGAATTTCGTTACGGTTTGCTAAATCATGAAGATTAAAGTTTTCTAGGGTCAATAGTTTATCTTCTGATGGAGCAGGAAGTTCTTTAGCTATGTAGTAGATGTTTTGATCATAACCAAGTTCGTGTACTTGGACTAGGTTTTGGTGCTGTAACTTGGGTAAGGAACTTCGTAAAACTTCAAAGCGAATGATAAAGTTTTCGTCGTTAGATATTTCAGTGGAAATAGCGCGAACAATAGCGCTTTCTTTTGTCTTTTGATTTTGAGCTAGGTATAAAATCCCAAACGCATCCTCTTGGATTTCTTTGATGATTAAATAATCACCTAAAGATGGAATTGTTAGGTCTGGTGACTGTATACCCATTACTCTCCCTCATCTGATTCTATTTCCTATATTATGTCGCAAATCTTATCCCTTCAAGTGACAAGACAAAAGAAAATAAAGGAGAGAAAGAGAGAGGTTACTTAAACCTCTCTAAGTAAGAATTTTTTAGGCTATGCAATATTGTTAAAAATTCTTTTTTTTGTTTTCATTAACGGGCGACGCTGACCATTAGCTACCTCATGGAGATTTTCTACGGCAACAAAAGCACCGGGATCTTCGCGAAAACAAATTTCTTTTACTTCCGATAATTGCAGACGTTCAGCGATGATGTAAAGAATTTCTAAGTCCCCACCAGAATAGCCACCTCGACCATGGATCACGGTAAGTCCCAAGCCCAACTCATGTATAATGGCTTGTGCAATAGCTTTAGACTTTCCAGATATCACTGTGACAGCTTTTGTTTCTTCTAAACCGACAATCACAGTATCCATGACTTTGATTGCCACCATGAACGTCATAAACGACTGTAAAGGAGGGTGCCAATCCTGAAAGGCAATGCCAGAAAGACTAAAAATGATCACATTACAAGCAAGGACAGTTTGCCCTACAGAGAGACTGTACTTCTTGCTAACTAAAATGCCTAAAATCTCAGTTCCGTCTAAACAGCCCCCAGCGCGAATAATAAGCCCAACACCAATTCCAAGTATGATACCACCAATCACAACAACTTCAAGCATGGCAAGCTCTTCAAACAAATGCCAATTCTTGATTTGTCCTAAAAACAACACGAACAAAATAAGCGAGATCACCATTTGTATCACTAAGCTTTTTCCAACTGTACGATAGGCAATAATCACAAAAGGAAGATTGAATAAAAGAGTTCCTATCATCATCCATGGGCCACCCCACAGTTTCCCTAGAATCATTGCTAAACCAATCATGCCGCCATCAATGACGTCATTGGGTATAAGAAAGGTTTCAATAGAAAAGGCTGCAAGAAAAGCTCCCAAAATCATAAAGCAAAAACTTTTTATATGTGATCTTATTGATTTGGGTTGTGGCTTAGGAACAGGCATAGATAGGCTCCTACAAAGAGAATTTTTTAAAACGAAAGCATAAAAAAAGCATCGATGAGAAAAACTCACCGATGCTTATGTTTCGCGGAGGACGAGGATCGAACTCGCAACTTCCGGCGTGACAGGCCGGTGCTCTAACCAATTGAACTACCTCCGCAAAGCTGATGGGTGCAACAGGATTCGAACCTATGACCGCCTGTTTGTAAGACAGGAGCTCTACCAACTGAGCTATGCACCCGCTTTGAAGTTACTAATGTAACGGGAATGGTATTTTTTGCTCAAGCGCTTTTGTGAAAAAAATGAAAAAAGACGAAATAAATAAAAGATTCATCAGTTTTTGCCCTGAAAAGTGCCTTCTTAAGCTATTTTCAAAGGTGATAATCAGTTTGCTTATGTTCTTAAGTAGCTATTTATTATCAGTTTACATCTCTTTTCTTGTTTTAGGTCTTGTTTCAGCATGATATTTTTTTGAATAAAGGAATCAATCTGGCCTTTATGATTGTCGCTAGATATACTTTGTCAAAAAAAAAGGAACTAATTCATGAACGCTATAGATTCTCAGATGGAAATTTTTTTAGAAGAGCCAGAAGACTTTCAAGCTTCAGTAGAGGTTGGGGCTGTTTATGTCTATTATCAAGAACGTTTTTTATTTTTACAGCGCTGTGCAAATAAATCGGAAGGTGGCCGCTGGGGTGTTGTTGCAGGGAAGTTAGAAGAAAATGAAAGCCCTATTGAAGGAGCTTATCGAGAATTAGAAGAAGAAAGCGCTTTAGTTCCTGATGATATGGAACAACTAGAAAGCATGGGAAAGCTGTATGTAAAAGACTCTGGATGCGACTTCATCTTTCATATGTTTCTCTTTAATCTTGATAAAGAGGTAGAAATTCTTTTGTCTGTAGATGAACACCAAGATTATAAATGGGTGAATAAAGAAGAAGCTTTACAGTTAGAACTCATGAATGGTGCGGTAGAAGCACTTGAACATGCAATCACCTATATCGATCGTAAATCCCATTCCCAAGTTTTTTTAAGTACTTATTTGATTTTACGTAAGGAAAATCAAGTCCTTCTTTCCTTGAGAAAAAATACAGGGTATATGGATGGCTTTTACGGACTGGTTTCAGGGCATGTAGATGAAGGTGAGGGTGCAGGTGCAGGAATGGTGCGAGAGGCCGCTGAGGAGGCTGGAATCGCTGTTTTAGAAGAAGATCTTCGTCTTGTGCACACCATGCATAGACGGACCACACGAAATAATATCGATCTTTTCTATGAATGTTGGAATTGGGAAAAAGAAATTACGAATAAAGAACCGCACAAATGCGAAAAGTTACAATTTTTTCCTATAGACCAAATGCCTTCTAATACGATTGATTACATTGCAGATGGTGTGCGTATGGTAGAAGAAGGCGTTCATTATTCAGAAAGAGGCTGGGATTAAGCAGCCTCTTGCTCTACAGAGATCAGTGTTTCATCTGTTTCTACAGGCATGCTGGCAAGGGCCATAGCTGCAAGGATGATGATGCTACCTAGAATTTGGCTAGAGTTCAGTGTTTCGCCGAGAAGCAAGGTACCTAAGCTAATTGCTATAACTGGCCCAAGATAATTAGCTAATGCAACCTGGGTAGCGCATATACGTTGAATGAGCCAGCTATAAACTAACCAGCCACACACAGTTCCCCAAAGAGCTAGCCCAGCTAAGGAAAAATAAAATTCGTAAGGAAGACCAGCGAGTTTCCAAGAACCTTCAAAAACCAAAGAGCTAGGAATCAAAATCATTGTAGAAAGGACAAGTTGGCAGCAAATAACAAAGAGTGGAGGAAGATGAGTCAAATGCATCTTAGAATAAACAAAACATACAGCAAAAGAGCAAGCCATCATTACAATTTGTAGTTTACCCCAGTTAGAAGCTCGGGAATCGATGGCAAATAAAGAGCCCAAATCGGAGCCAAAAATGACAAGAATTCCTAGAAAACCGAGTACAACACTTAGGTATTGCCATTTTCCAAGACGGGCATCATGAGAAGATAGATACGTTAAAAGAAGCACAAAAATAGGCACTGTCGCTTCAATAATACTAGCAGTTGAGCTATCTACCATAAGCTCGCCCGAAGCACAAAGCCCCATTGGAAGTGCGGATCCAAAGAAAGCAACAACAAGAAGGTCTCTCCAATGTTGCCGTAAAGGGCGAAAATCTACACGGAAAATGACACAAAGAACACTTAGAGTTAAACCTGCCATTCCACAACGTAACATGGTCATTGTAAGAGGGGGTAAATAACCTACTAATACTTTAATAAAAAGAAATGTTGTTCCCCAACAAGAAGCAAGAAGCAAAATTCCAAGCAAATCTCGTATACGCATGAATAATCCTAACTTAGTACACCTTAATAAGGGGTAGAGTATATATTAGATATGTAATGAAAATAAATATCAATAAAATTATTGATATACAAGGGTTTAGATGTCTAACTACATCATTTTATTCATTAGTTTAAGTGTTTTTTTACATTCTTGTGGTCCAAGGTCTCTTGAAGATTGCCGCGACCAAGCTGAGCGGGTGAGCCGTAATCTTTTGTATGATTTAGAGAAAATAGAGACAAAAGACGATTTAACACGAGCAATTCCTAAGTTGCGAGGGCACTATACCCAGCTTGCAGATTTGCTTATTGATGCACATTCTCTGAAAGAGGGTGAAATAACAGTTTATTCTCCTAGTCATTCTCTAAATGAAGATCTCCGTAAGGAACTGGTTCGAGTGTACTCTATTGACGGAGGGCGCGAGTTGATGGAAAAGGCGCAGCGAGAAGGACTTCATCGTCTGAATTTATACGCTCCTGAGATGAAGTAGAATTCTCGATAGTTAAAGCGTTGATTTTTCATGTAAACGCGGCGAAGCAAAAGAAGTGGAGGCGCGGGGACAATTCACTAACATAGGTAACAGATTGATTCTCTAATATCTTCCACTTTCCCATTGTTCCAGGCCATGGCTTATTATAAATTTATCGCAAAAGTATTATCTATGTTAGTGAATTGTAGCAATTGTAGCTCTCACCGCGCCTCTGCTTCTTTTGCTTCGCCGCGTTTAAAACTACTTTAGGCTTATTGAGAATAGAAATTCTTTTAGTTCGTTCTTAATTGCTTTCTTATGACAAGATCCCGTTTTTTTTAAACTTGTAGTGGGGTCTTTTGGTCGTGTTAAGTAAAACCTGTTCTAAAACTTCAAGTCAGCCAATTTCAGAGCGTTTGTTTAAAGCGGCAAAACCCGTAAAAAGTTTAGATGAACTAATAAAACGTTTGCCTCAAAACGAAAATATTTGTTCTGTGTCTTTAGATCCTTCTAAACATCATATTCTCGTTCATAGTGAAGCTCATGTTTTTTCTCTTCCTCCTGAGAAGTATTTTCCACAACAAAACTTAAAGGCTTTGGATCAAAGCAGTATTTTGCAGGATTTAGAGATTGTTGAGGCAAAGTTGTTTCGCTTACAACGGATAAAGCAGCGTGGTGGGGTTTTAGAATCTCGAAGAGCACATATAAAAGAGCTGTGGAGACAGTCACAGCGTTCGAGTTTTGAGGCAAAAGCCACAAAAAAACCAGTAAAAGTAGCAACACAAGTTCCGTGCACTTTGATGAAGTGGATTTGTAAAAATAAAACTCATGATCCACGAGTTTTACAGTTGATGTATCAAGCGAGAGAAAAAAATACACTGCCTTCAGTTTTAGAGCATTGTCTCGACTCTATGAGCATCACAAAAGAAAACTTGCCTCTCTTTCGTCGTTTAAAAGAAGCAATTCTTTTTGAGGAAAGCTGGCAAAAAGCGGAGAAGCACCAAGAGCAAGTAGGAGCTTGCACTAAGAAACTCATGGAGCGCTTTAAGAAAGCGAAACCCAATGAAAATCTTTTTCTTTTATCTAGTGGCTATCATTTGGAAGAACAAGGTTATACTCCTGCATT
Source organism: Waddliaceae bacterium (assembly GCA_002709385.1). Taxonomy (GTDB): domain Bacteria; phylum Chlamydiota; class Chlamydiia; order Chlamydiales. The sequence continues at coordinate 35,547 of PAQS01000035.1, read as the reverse complement.
GCTGAATTTTTATAAGAATGAAAAAGGGCAGCTTGCTCTTGGCGAACTCACTTATGGCAAAGCGAGCGATCACTTGGCACGTGATTTTTTCTGGGAGAATGTACCAGAAGCAAAGGCTTTAGAAAGTTCACTTATGGCAATTCTAGCTTTGCGTTTAGAGCCAAAAAGTATTCAGTCTACTAATTCTGATTTGATTCGTTTAGGGTATTTAGGATCGAAAGAGGCTTTAAAAGCTGTGCAAGATTTCAAAAACTCAGACAGAGAGCGTGATGAAGAAAAAAGGGGGGCTAACGAAGTTTTAAGTCCTTTTTCTTGCGAGGATTTTCGTCAGCGCTGCTGGATGGAAAGTGGTGCTAAAATACTAGAAAGTGCAGAGGTGTTAAATATCTCTAAAGAGAGTCCAGACAAACTTCTTCAACATCTTATCTCCCGTTACTACCCACAAACATGTCTATCTAATAAAGAAACACTGCTCTTTGAATCCTATACTCTACGTGTAAAGCAAATAGAAGAGTTAGTGAGAGATAAAACTTTATCTACAAAACAAGTTCGCGAGCTTTTAGCTATAATCGAAGAAATCAAGAGGGTTTTGCTTAAGAATAAGACAGAGAAAAATAAACACGCTTATTCCAAATTGGAAATACGTTTGGGAGAGGCGTTTATTAATCTTGCAAAAATGAGAGGAAAGCTCTCAGATATGGAGCAGGTTTTTTCTCGAGTTTTGGAGGAGCCTTTTCACTTGAAGGTGCCCAAAATAAGCCCAGAATTTATTAAAGGAACTGAAAAAACGAAGAATTTGCAGACAGGGCTTTCCTCTTGTATGGCAAGTATTGTTCAGGCCTTCAAAGGAGAGGAAAAAAATGTTGCCATATTGGAGAAGTCATTAGAGAAGTTTTGTAGTTTTCTCGATGAAATGTTAGACCATGAGAATCATCATCAAGTTTTGAAAGTCTATCGTCAAGTGATGGTAAATTTACCTGCCCCAATTACGATAGAAGGAACCTCACAAAGTTTCTGGCAACTCATAGCCTCTAAAGCGAGCCTGCAAGAACTTGATCACTTAAGTAAACACCTTTCAGCGGCTCATCATTATTTCACTGAGGCACGGATCAAAACGGAGCAATTTGCTTTTGATGAATACGATCAGGTTGATTCTTTATTTCTCCATGCAGGGCTATTAAATCTCTTGGAAATACGTCGTAATCGTTTAGAAAAAATCTCTCAAAGTAAATGGACTTTTGAAGATCAGCTCTTTATGCAAATTGGGTGGGATGTACTGAGTTTAGGAGAGAGTCTTGATTGTCTTAATGATATAGGACTGCGGAGGCCTGCTAGGTCTTCAGCTCTAGCTGAAAAACTCCTTCTTATCCAAAAATACGTTAGTGATTGTGATGCGAGGCAATCGACTTTAGGTATCAATTTTCGTAGGGGATATGCTTACTGGATTGATAAAAAAATGCCTAAATCAAAACGTACAACGATACAAAAAATGAAGTACGTGGAAAACCATTTGAAACCTAAAACTCTTAGGCGTACGAGTGAAGATGGTAGTTTCCCAGGACAATTTATCGATTTACGTCGTTTTCTTGCTTTACAAAGAATCGGCTGGCAGCCAGGTAAATCTTTCTATCTCCAAGGAGGTTTGGCTGGAATAGGGCAAGAGTTCATGGGCTTATTAGAGTATACAGGGAGTCTAGCTAATACAGCCTTTCATGCCATAGGTTCAGGAAATGCAGGTGAGTGCTTGGAAAATATGGAAAATGCAACATATTCCTACCAGAGCAAGCGTTATCGACGAATGCTAGCAAGATTAAAAAACATGAAACGTATAGATTTCTCTGAGTCAATAAATACAGTAAATGAAGTATCAGGCATTCCTAATTTACATAGTCTTTGCGAAGCAAAAGAATATGCAAATAAAAAAGCTATTTCGATCACAGTATCAAGTATCAGCAATAATGCTTTGAGTGGCTTTACTCAAGATTATGTATTTACTTCTCATAAGACGAATATTCATGCATTTGATCGCCATGTATCTGGTTGCCTTAGTACAGAGGCTACTCTCTTTTCTAAAAACTGCGCAAAGCCTTCCAAAGAAAGAGGGCCTATCGATCAATCATTTTTAGATCGGCTTTTGCTGGATGAAATTGGTCCTTACCGGATTAAAGACTGGCCACGATTGATTAAAGAATACGATTCTTCAGATTATTTGAAACAAGAAGAAAAATGCCTAGAACTCATTGCACAGATGAATAGTAGCCGTTATCTTGGACGGCGCTTTCTTCTTGATGCTTCAGAAATGGAGTACATAAGGACTTATCTTCGAAGTTTTTTAGATAATGGTAAAAATAAAACACATTATAGTACAAATTGCCAAGTCATGGCTCAGTACGCATTATCTATATTGGGTGTCTTGTCTGATCTAAGTCCTCTTGCTTCTTCGGTAGATGTGAGCCTCATCGGTTTTGTTGGGGATTCAGATATTTGGGATAAGCTTCATAAATCTGAGAGAATTCTTGTTGAAGAGGCAAAAAAAAATCCTTTTGTAGCATCCATGTATATGGGACTCATAGCTTTTCGATGGAATCAACAGTCTAATTTTCTACCTAAATCTGTATCTACGATTCTAAAGGTAAGTAAAAAAGAATTTCGTGAGGTGCTTCATTGTTTGGATCAAAAGCCAGAGCTTAAGGATGAAGAGTTAAATAGTGATACATTTACAGATACAGCGTTACTCTGGGCGCGTCAGTTTGATCGTCAATATCAACATTGGAGTACGAATGTTGCATCCCCTGATCCTATTTATATCGACCTATCAAACAAGGCCCACCCTGCAACATGTATATTTCAAGCTCCTGAGAAGCAAAAACTTTCAAAGCCAGAGGCTCCTTATTTTCCTGATCACCGTCCTCAAGGAAGCTACAACAACTCCTGTGGTACTTCTATAGAAGAAGTTTTTGATTTGATGGTGCAGCGGCCGGATCTTCTAGACTCTGTCACAGTTAAACAACGTCTAGATTCTGTAATCAATGCCCCACACCTTGTTGCTCGAGGTTTATATGAAAACCCTAGTTATTTTCTAGAAAGAGCAGAGCTGTTAAAAGAAACTATTGAACGTTCAAACAAAGAAAAGAACATTCAACGCTCTTTTTATATTCTCTACCTTTGCACGCAAGTCGAGAGTACTTGTCGCTCTCTTTTAGATCCGAATTTATCAAATTTATACAAAGGTCTATTTAGAGAAAAAGAAATAGAAAAAGAAACTCTTGAAGAAATTTTACGTGCTTTGCCTTCTTTTCATACAAGAGAAGAGCGGTCTAAAAGAGCTTATTTAGATCTTCTGTTAGAAAAAATTGCAGATCTTAAAGTCCCAATGGAAGAACAACTCACCATGATTTGTTATTTCCTATCTGCGACAACACAATACAGCTCAACTTTTGATCCATTAAAAAACCCTTGGTTTAAAAAAGCTGAATTAGGAGCAGCCGTTCTTTCTGGAGTAAGAAAACTTCGCTATGGTAGCCAGCATTCCGATTTACCCCAGTTAGCTCAAACACTCATTCATTGGAGTGAGTCTGTTTTACAGCCTGCTCTAGTTTTTTTAGAGACAAAACAGGCTCAGCGCTTGTTTGATGTTTGGATAGAGCAAGAAGAAGGAGAAAGTGCACAAGGAAAAGGGGGGTGGCAGCAATCTAAAGAAGATTCAATGAAATGGATCAAGGGAAAAAGTGTTATCGATTTAGCCTCGATGAATATACAGAAAGTAAATGGTAAGAAGCCCAAAGGGGTTCTTGTCAATATGCCTAAAAAGGTGCTGGATACGAAAGAATATCAAGCCGTTTTTGGGAAAAAAGTTTTTAAGTCACAATGCTCTTCAGGAACTCAATCGGGAGAAATTCTTCTTTCTTTTTCTGATGAATATGGAAATCAGTTCAGAGCACTAGATTCTGCTCATTCTAACGAAATCCATTTAGAGGGTTTTTTCAAAGCGGAGCGTTTAGGCACGAAGAAAGATAAATGGTATCGCTTTGTTTTGATACCTGAAAAAAACAAAGAAAAAAACGCTCTATTCCGTTTTGGAAAGAAAATAGCATCAAAATTAACGGGTATGGGACGTGTAATGGATGCATTGGAAGAAAAATCTACATCTCAGGAAGGGATGCTAGAAAAAATTATGAAGCAGCGTGGAGTATGGCTTGATCCCCATAACTCTAAGCGGGGGCTTATTTTTCTTTCAGAGCTTCAAGATGATACAGGCTTATTCCACCTATTTTTAGATAAAGGCAAGTGTAAAAAAATAGTAGCTCTCAATGGAAAACGCGTCATACAAGCAAAAGAACCTAAAGAATTGTCCCGGGTATTTGCTCCAGAATCACTAGATAGAGTTCTTTATTTGAGAAAAGCAGGAACCCATACAATAAGTGAAATCCGTCTTTTAGATGCAGGAATCACTTTAGAAAAGAATCAAAATCAATCCTGGCAAGTAAACAAATCTCCTGGGAATAAATATTCTTCTTGGACTTGGGAACAAGAAAATGGTTACAGCAATACGGCAGATTTCTTGTTAAGAGATGTTCGTAAAAATATGGGAAAAGTAGGGCTACGGCTTTTATGCCCTAAAACTCTTGATACGGAAATCTTAATTTGGCCACGTAGAATTTTAGGGGATGGAGCATATCGAAAAGCTCCCTTTGCAAAATGGACATTTGAGGAAAGTAAGAATTTTCAATATAGCACGATTCGAGTGAACAACGAGGGAGAAGAAAAAGGAAGTGCTTTGGGCTATTTAAGCCTTGCATACTACGCAGCAGTTTTTCACAACTATGACCACGCTCTTCACCTAATGAAAAAAGCCCAGCTAAGCAAAATAGAAGAAAAAAATGAGGTACATCTACTTCATTCTGTAATGGATAACTTTCTTTCTTTACCAGAAGAAAGCCAGCAAATGAAAGCGTTGAAACTTCGTTTAATTCTTGTGTGCAGCAAGATGCAACGTTGTGAAGGAATACGTCAGTATGATGATGAAAATTGGGAGGAGTTTTTATCTTTATCTGCTCAAGTATCAAAGTTGTATCAAGATTATTTAAGCGGTCAAATTGATGCAAAGAAACTACAATTGAATGAAGAAGAAAGCTGTGAATTAGAGAAAATTTCTAAAGAAGGGCTTGATGCGCTTCGTTCTCCACAATGCGCATTTCAAGCTTTGAAAGAGCATCAGAAAAAGCTTTGGACCACTCTTCCTAAAAGAGGACTTATGCAGTCCGCCCTTCCTATTACTTTACTAGCGCATATGGGTAAACCGATTTGTGATGAAAAAGTTTTAATTGAACGCAGTGCTTATGCAAATCCCGAAATACTTCTTAGGCAGTTTTTCCCTTTATGGAATGCGATTATTGGAAAAGAACTTGAAAGAGAGGATTTGCTTTTATTGATGGGGCCAGTTCATGGTTTTACGCAAATGAATCGGAATACAAAAGATCTAAATAAAGAAGTTCAAGAAAAGGGCTTGTCTTATGTGGCAAGCATGGAGCTTGAGCAGGCAAGAGGGTTATTACTTGCTTTAGCTTCTTACCCTAAAGAAAAACGTAAGGACTTATTTGTAGATGTAGAGAAGCTATATCGTTTTCGTAAACTTCTTCCTTCCACGTTACCAGGGTTAGGAGTGCGTCTTTTGTGGCAAATGGGAGTCGGTTTTTGGAAAAAGAAAAAAGGTGGTTTTTTTGCTTCACAGTACAAAAATTCTAAGCTCGAAAAATTAAATGGAATTTTTTCTGAAGTTTTAGAAGAGAATGGTGGAAAGCTCATAGGTTTAGAAGAGGAAGAGTTTGATGAAGCACGCCGTGAAAGAATGGAAAACCTTTTTTCTCAGAAAGAAAAAATTGATCTAGAAAAGTTTGAAAAAGTTTTAAGAGAAGATTCGTATGCTTTCGGGCCCTATGTGAAGCTCGCATGGGATATAATTAAGGATTTACCTGAAAACGAACGATCGCAATATCTTGAACAGTTTCATAGTTTACTTCCTGTTTCAGCTATTGTACGTATTTTGGAGGGAAGTAGTGGGATTCATTTGGTCAAAGAGACACATCTACAACAAATGCATCGTCGAGTACATGATCTAGAAGAGTTTCTGAGAACGGACTGTATCGAGCATGAGTGGCCGAATATTGATGGAGGAAAAATAGATTTTAGTTCTTGTCCAGTATGGAACTTAAAAGATACAAAAATACAAGTACAGGGTAAGTGTGCTAAATCAAATCATGATCTTGAAAATTTAAGAAAGTTTTTTGAGAAAAACTGTTTACCTCAGTCTCATAGTTTAATTGGAGTAGAGAGCCATGAAAACGAGCTTTTGATTGAGGGGATTTCTGTTGTTGCTTCTCGTATGGAAAATAAAGAGGGATGTTCAGAGAGTACTCTATCTGAAAATAGCTTAGATCAACAAGAGGAGGCACTAAACAAACATCTCATTCGTTTAGCGAAAGTTGTCCTTGAGTTACGCTCTGAATTGATGGCGAAATTATCTGCTCACGATTCCCTTGGTGAAAACCTTTCAGGTTTATTATCAAAAAAAGACTCTTACACAAAAGAAGAGTTTTTTGGGATCCTAGTGAATGCTTATCAACGTTTTGAGCTTCCGGAGGATGTATGTGGAATCATGACAAAGATTTTGATTCTAGGGACGGAGCTACGAGTTTTTGACCTGCGCTTAAGAGAATTACTATCCGATCTTCAACTTTTAAAAAAGCAAAAAACAGAAGATGAATCTTGGCAAAGAGAATGGGGTTTACTTTCTTCCACATTTGTTAGTGAGCATAAGAGGCTTTCCAATCGACATCGTTATCTTGATGAAAATTTGCAGCTAATAGACCCTCGATTTACGAGAAAGTTCTTAGCAGCAGAATATAAATCACGAGTTGTTTTAAGGACTGAACAGGTACGCTTGATTAGGGAAATGGAGAAAGAGCCTTCTCAATGGTATGAATTGCGTATGGGATTAGGAAAGACATCGTTTGTACTTCCTCTTGTTTTATTATTGTTGGCTGAAAAAGGACAGCTGCCCATTGCAATTTTGAAAGATCAGTTAGTAAAAGAGCACTCTTCTCAATTAGATGATACAACAAAAACTCTTCTAGAAGGCAGTGCATCTCGTTTTGCCTTTGATTTTAACGGGAAATATACAGCAGAAAATCTTGCTGAGATTTATTTGAGACTTTTAGAAGTTCGAAAAAATAAAGGGTATATTGTCACAACGATTCATGATCTTGCATCAGTTGAGCATTTGATGATGCAAGATTTAGAAGAAGGAGCTCCATTAGTTGCTAAGCTTGATGGTGGTATCGAAGACCTTATTAAAGAGGTTTTTTCCGGAAAAACAGCTCCTCAAGAGATGATCAAACTTCGGGACTATCAGAAAAAACGCTATTACTTAAATAAAATTCGCGCTCTTTTACAAGGGGATCAGGCTTATTATGGGTTTCAGACTCAAAAGCAAATAGATGAAGTCGATTCTATTGCACATATTTGTAATGAAGATAATTTGGGGTGGAATGGTCCTTTATCTCTCAATAAAGTCATCATCGATGTAGCTCATCTCATAATGGAAACTATTTTTACATCAAAAAACTCAGATCTAATCAAACTCAGAGACTTGATGGGGTCGCAGCAGTATTCAGCGATGAAAACGAGTTCTGTTCAAGAAACGATTTTACCAGCACTTACCCGTGAAATCCTAAAAAACAAGTCTTTTCTTAATAAGCTAATAGGAAGCACAGAAGGAGCCCTCAAAAACCTCTTTGAAAAAGCTAATCTAGAGGAGATTGTTCGTTATATTTGTGTGCCTGATCAAGGAACAAGCCTGATTCCTGATAGTTTCATTTTGCCAAAAGCAGATCTTAGCGAGGAAGAATTCTTCTCTGCATTGGAAGAAGAAAGAAATGAAGCTGTACAAAATAGCCTGCTTTATTACCTCTGCTGTAATCCGCAAGATTCTCGTATACAAAAATATATCAGTTCTTTGCGTGAAAAAAACTTGTTTGCAGCAGAGAAAATAGATCAAGAATATTCGTTTATTTCTTATATGGCAGCTTTAAAACGTCTCATTCAATCTGCTCCAGGAGTGATCGCTGCTACGGCAGGTATTGATGTAGATGTGAAAGAATCAGATGGGTTTACTGTTGGACCACAGGATTCAGGTCAGGAAAAAACAGGGCGTATTTTTGGTGAAGAATATGATGTGATCTTGAATCACTTTTGGACTTACGCAACAAAAATCAAAGACAATCGTTTTCTTAAGCAGGCAATGGAGCATCTTCGAGAAACTCGAACAGATGATTATGAACGTATTTGGAGAGGGGCGCAAGAGAAGGAGGAAAGTATAGCAGAGTACTTGAACTCATCTCATGAACGCTGGAATGACCGTCTTCTTATACTACGCACACAAGTACTAGATGCTCTTAGAGTAGGGAAATATGCGGAGCAAGTTGTTTGTAATGCTCAAGAATTTATTCGTGGTGCGGGAGGAATGACAGGAACTCTTGAACGGAGTTTATTGCCGAAAAGAAAAGAGAAAAAAGCAGATGTACCGCGTGAGGTTGCAGGAGAAACATTTATTCTTTTAGAAAAGATGAATCCATCTGTGACAGTTTGTCATGAAGATAAAATTATAGGGGAACTTTGTCGCTTTGTATCTGACTTTTCTTGTCGCGCAGTAATCAACGAGGGGCTTCATTTAGATAGCTCAAGAATGATTGTTAAGAAACTTAGGAGTCACTCATCTGGAGCAAAACGTTCTTACATCTATATTGATCCAGAAAAGAGAGTAACGATGCTGTGGAGGGCAAGTGACAATAAGCCTTTAAGAGTTAAAAATAGCGCTTTAAGAAATCTTCTGAAGAAAGATCCTCAGCTAAGAAAAGAAGCTGTGTTTATCTATGGTAATGGAGATATTATTGGCACAGATTTCACAATTCCCAGTGGAGAAGCCATATATATTCCAGGTCCAGCTAGCAAACTCTCTCGTTTGCTTCAGGGGCTTTGGAGGTGTCGAGGTTTAGGAAAAGAGCACCGTGTACGTTTTATCCTACCAGAAACTTTAGCGGATAGAATGGTGTCTACACAGAGCTTATCTGCGCAATCGGAAATTTCTTGGAAGCATATTATTCAAGATATCAAATTGAGAACAGTTGAAGATAAAGCTAAACTCAACCTCAAAGCAGCTCACTTACGTCCTCAAGCCTTTGTAAAAACAAAGCTGCGTGACTTTCTTGCTCAATTAGATCTTAGTCAAGATGAAGAAGAATATTGGGATCCTAAACTCTTTCCGTTACAAATTTGTAATAGCATTATAGAACAAAAACTCTATCAAATCTTCCGTCCACTCCTTGTGGATAATCGTGAAGTGAATTTTTTGACTGACTATCAAGAAAGTGAATTTCAAAGCATACGAAATCATATGAATGAAGTATATGAGGCTAAAATAAAGCAAGTGAAGAAACTAAGAAAAGAATTGGAGCCTTTTGTAAGTCTGTCAATAATTGGTAAGTGGGACTGGATAGCAACTTTTTTTCAAGATGAAGAAATCAAGGCTCAGCTAGCTATTTCGTCTTTGTCAAAAAAATTGCAAAGTTTAGGAACTCTCTTTGAAGAGCTTGAAAAAGGCTTATTAGAACAAAAAGAGTCTTTTTTACTTAATATTGAACAATATATGAAGTTCTTGCCTTCGCGTACCATAAATAATAACAGTTTAGAAGCTGGCTCTCATGCACAAGTGCAACAACAGCAACAGCAACAACAGCAACAGCAACAGCAACAGCAACAACAGCAGCAGCAAATTGTGCAAAATGTAGGAAAAAACTTTTCGCATAGTCCTATACCTTTTGCTTATTGGGAGCCTCAATTTGAAGAAACAGAAAAAGGATGGGTATGTCGTAACTCTTTTATTCCTACTTTAGGAGGTTTAAGTTTAACACAGCATATGAGTGAGATATTGCGCATCACGAAGCCTCAAGGAGAAGCTTTGGGAAGGGTTCTTGTGACAGAAGATGAGTTTGTATTGATTAGTAGTGCAGATTATCAATGGGTAGTAGGGCCGTATTTAGATAAATTAAAGGCAGAAAAAAAAGAGCTTCCTATTGCTGTTTATAGCTTCTTAAACGGGGTGAGAACAGGAAAATCACTAATGCTCAATAAGAAAGGATTCAAAGAGCCTGATTTATCTAAAGTTGGAGGGCAAATCGCTTGGGTGAAGTTTTGTTTAGGGTATACACAGTTTTTAGAAGAAGAAAAAAAAGACATCTCTGCATATCTTAATTCTTTATCTTTGTTTGTTCGTAGAAGTAGGGTTAATGGAGTACTTAAAAACGGGATTCCAGGACAAGAAGAGATTTTACGCGAGCTTGTTGCATTGTAATTCTGCATCGATAGCATCAAAAGAAGGTTTGTGGAGAGGGATGGTGAAGCAAAATGTAGATCCTTCTCCCAAAGTGCTAGTACACCATATTTCACCATTGTGGTGTTGAATGATATCTTGGCAGATCGCTAGTCCTAAGCCAGTTCCAACTGGTTTATCGACATAGTTATCGCCACCTACTTGGTGAAATTTCTCGAAGATAGATTTGATGTGTTTTTCAGGGATTCCAATACCTGTATCTTTTATCTGAACAGTGGCATGATCGTTGTCACTTTGTACTGTCACTGTTATAGAACCTTCATGTGTAAATTTAGCAGCATTAGAAATCAAATTAACAATGACTTGTTGAATGCGGTATTTATCTGCTAGTACCAAGGGTAAATGATCAGGGATATACTTTTTTAGTTTTACATGGCCTTGATCAAAGAGTGACTGTGTGGATTTAATTGCTTCTGTTACAATCTCTTCGAGATTTCTTGATTGAATATTCCATTTGATTTTCCCAGCTCCTAACTTTGCTACATCTAGCAAATCAGTGACAAGGAAAGATAGACGTTTTCCTTCATTGATGATGATTTCTATATTTGTTTCAGATACACGAAGCTTTTTTAAAGCTTTCTCATTTTCAGGGTCAAGTGCAGGACCAATAGATTTTTCTAAATGTTTTTTTACAATGGAAGCAAAGCCAATAAGTGAAGTAATGGGAGTTCTTAATTCATGACTGACGTTAGCTAGAAACTGACTTTTTTCTTCGTTTTCTCTGTTCGCTGTTTTTGCAGACTGAATAGCAAGCTTAAGATCTGCGTTACTAATTTCCAGCTTTTTTTTATGTTTGATCATTTCGTGTACAAGTATAGAAAAACTTGTGTTGAGTTCTCTGATTTCTTTAGGGCCCGTGCTTTTATGATCATAGCTTAAGTCGTTGGGACTCATTTTCTCGATGTAATCGGTCAAGGCTTCTACAGGTAGGACTGCAGCTCGAATAGCATGTCGCCAAATAAAAAAGATAAAAAGAATGAGAAATGCAATAGCACCCCACATGATTTGATGATAAAAATCCGACTGTTTTTCTCTGTCTTCTTGAGACTTTTTTGCTGCATTTTGCAGTTTAGAAATTTCTTCTTGAAGAGTTTTGATAAGCGTTATTGCGTATTCATCATACTGAGAAAGAATATCATGTTCTTCTGTAATATTTGAAAGAGAGCGAATAAGTTGGTCGATTTGATCTACTATATTATTTAGTGTAGACCATTTATTCTCCTAGTTTTGGTTGGATATTTTTTCAATTTGTGAGATTTCATCTCTTAAATTATTTGCCATATCTATTGAAGATTGACTTAGATAAGTCTCTCCATTAGCTACAATCAGGTCGTTTGTTGTGAGCCATTGACGTACTAATAGCTCAATTCTATCTGAGATACGTAACTTCTCATTCATCTCTTTATTGTTAAGGCGTCCTTTTTCTAAAGAAGAAAACTGAAAAAATAAAAGAGCTACGATAATTAAACTTGCGGCAGAAAGTAAAAATACAATAGTTCCTAATATCCACCGCAAATTCGTATTTTTAAACATGTCCTGTCCTAGATTGATGACATTTCAGAAGCTTTTTTTACTTCTTCTAAATAGACATACTGAGTCACTGCGAGTGTTTTTATTGCTGAACGAATTACAACACTTGCCAGTTGAAGTGAAGAATTAGGTAAACCGTAATTCTCTTTCAAACTTGTACCATCTTCATTTAGTAAAGATTGCAGCTCAGAGATATCCTTATCTAAAATAAGTTGATGGAAGGTCTCTGTACGTAGATCTGATGCAGCAGGATCGCGGCAGCGTTGAAATTCAAAGCTAAGGGTTTTCTTCATGCTGGAATCAATTGCCCAAGCAATTTCAACAATACCCCAAGGAGACTGCTCCGAGCGTACATGGACTAATCCAAGTGCTTTTTTATCCTTTAAGGCTAAATAAACAGTATGTGAACCAAGTTCTCTTTTATGTATCGTGAAAGGGAGCTCAGAACTTAAGTGACGTTTTGTTGCTTCATCAACTTTTTTTACGATGGAATGGTGTGCATCGGCTTCAGGAAACAGAGAATTCAAGCTTGCAGTAGGGTCTCTAAGAGCACAAAACGCAGCATCTAAATTCACAGTCGAGGTTTGGAGTAGCAAAGCCACAGCTAATTTAAAAAGGTGTTGTTTCATTGTTTTATCCTAAATTAAAAACGGGCTCTTCCCTGTACAGTAATAATCGTCGCTCGAGAAGCGTTGAAAAAATTGCTGATTTGTTGTTCCAGCTGAGCACTTAGTTCCCAACGATTGTCAGGGGTCCATTGAGCCCCTAACTTACTAGAAAAAGCTGAATCCCAACCAGAAGTGAAATCTTGATTAAAATTTAGTACTTGGCTGTAGAAGAGCCATTCACTCATTCCATTTTGCCAATTGACTTCTACTAAATTATTGCAAACATTTTGCGAAAAATCTTCACCACAAGTGAGTTCGCCTTGGAAAGTCCATTTCTTCCATCCATAAATACAATCAAAGCCTAAACGATAACGCTTCACCATGCCATCTAAGCCTCTACTATCAGTAAGTAGTTGCCCTGCACTTAGTCCGCTTCGATAAAGAGAGGCAGCAGGAGGGTTTTTTACTTTCCCGAAAAGATAAGAAAAACCAGCCTGAAAAACTTTATTGAAAGAATGTCCAGCTCTTCCTGTAATCAACCAAGGATGACCAGAAGAGTCAAAATCAATTCCACTTCCTCGGCTAAGTCCTGTCTCATATTCCCACTTGTCACATACACCATTGATGGTGAATCCCCAGTCTACTTTTGCCCCTAGATTAGACATGTGCATGTAGTCATGAAGAGTTCCGTTGGTATCATATTGCGTTTCAAGGCCGAAAGGTAATTCGAAATGTCCTATTTTAATATTGAAGGAGCCTTGAGTGCCGGGAATTCCTGTGAAATTAATCGTTGTAATACGTGGAACAAACTTCCACTCATGATTGCGATTAAAGAAAAATGGCTTCATAGAACCAGGCCAATCAATACGTGTGGCATACAATTGGAGAACAACAGTAGCCCAATCACCCTTTTGTGGAGAGCTAAAGACCTTATGTAAATCAACACCAATGAACTGAGTGTAAAACATATCGTCTACGTTGCTGTTGTATGCTGCACGTGTACTAATATCTAAAGCAACACGTAAATTGTCTTGTACACTATCCCAATAAGAAGAATGTTGTTTATAAGATTGAGTTTCTTCTTTAGCTTCAATGTAGTTGGTGAAATTAATAAAAAAGAGAAATAAAAAAGATAAAAAAAGTTCATTAAATTTCGACACGTTCCACCTATTATGTGAATGGAAAATCATTCGTCATATTATTAAATAGGTGTTCTTTTATCAATAATTCGAAAAAAAACAATTTTAAGTCATTAATTTAGAAAAGCTTTTTTGGCGTTTTTCTACTTCTAAGTGATCTGTTAGTTCACTGACATGAAGGGGGGTTGCTGTTAAATACCCTTGTTCTAGCAAATCAGTATCTCTGCCTTCGTCCTCATGATGATCAATTAATTTTCCACCTAGCCAGTAGTAGGGTTCACCTGCGGGATGTACGCGTTTTTCTGGATCTTCGATCCAATAACCTAATCCTTGGCGAGTTACTCGCATACCCACAATATCTTCATATTTTCTGGAGGGAACATTCACGTTCAATACTGTTCCAGGATTTAATGGAGTACTGAGCACATGCTCTACGATACGAGGAACAAAGCGACTTGCTGTATCATAATAAGGCTTGGATGAGCTGACACAAGAAAAGGCAATTCCCGGAATTCCTCTTAAAGCTCCTTCAATGGTCCCTGCGACAGTCCCACTATAAATAGCATTGCGCCCGGCATTAGAACCTCTATTAATACCAGATACAACGAGATCAGGAGTACTGTCTAAAACAACACTTAAAGCCATTTTAATACAATCAGCTGGAGTTCCTGTTACACTATATATGCGAGCTTTTTCTGACCAGTGATGCTCTTGTAAGTGAAGAGGATGACGTACTGTTAAGCCCATTCCCGAAGCCGAGCGTTCTGTAATCGGAGCAACTACAGTTACGGTAGCAATATCTTCCAGAGCTTTACATAAATACTTGATTCCAGATGCGTTCACTCCATCATCGTTGGTAATGAGTATGTTTGGCTTTTTCATATACGCACCTTTTTGAAAGAATCACTATGCGTATTGTACTAAAAAAGTGCTTATATGAACGAGCCTAAATGTAATTTTTTTTGAAAAAGCTTGAGCTTAAGCTGTATTTGCTAATCTACCCTAGAAAATATAGTCGTCGGCAATATTACGTCGGTCATGGCTGTCGAGTACATGAAACACACGTAATTTATTGATCAGCACAGACGAGATTTGTCCGATAGGAATATATACGACTTTTCGTCCCAAGTAGCGGGCATAGCTTTTCATGCGACTAGGAGGGGGGCTTGCTGCTACATAAGTAATCAATGGCTCACGGGAATATTCAATAGCAGCCATCAATAAAACTTCTGATTTGTTACGGCACTTGGCGTAATCGGGGTCTTGCCACACATTGTATAAACGACGAGGAGGGTAAGATAGAAGAAAACCTCCATACTCACAACGGCTGATACCTGGACCAACCACATCTCTTCCCATTGGCGTAGCAAAAAAAGCCATATCAGATTCTTGCTCGTGTTCACCAAGCCAAGTTGTGCACCAAGGATAAGAGGGCTCTCTAGTATTTGAATCTTCTTCAGGTTCATCTGGGTCAAAAATGACGACGATTGCTCCCACTGCACCAGGCTGCTTGCCTTTTACTTTTACATAAAGCTTCTTCTCGTACCAGTGACGAATGGTCTCCCGAGTATCAATACCATCTTCTAAACTTGTGCTGAACGGCTGTGTGCGGCCGCTCTCTTCCATAAGAACAGATTGACCCTTCTTCTTCAGAAAATCACCGAAGTTTTCAATGACCAAATCTTCAGGCTGATAAGAACAAATGCTATATGCTCCAGCTGGGGCGAACTCAAAATCTTGTTTGGATTTATCTCGTCTTGCATGAAAGCCGCTTTTTTCACTGCGGCCTTTCAAGTGGAAATGAATGCGCTGGCTATTTCCCCAAAGATCTTCAATAGATAAATCAAGCTCGGGCAGCTCATCGATGTTCTTTAAATGAGGATACTCCGTTGCAAGAACCCAAGTTTCATAAGCGTAGTTATGATCGACACAACCTTTTGCTGCACTCAAAAGCTGGAAAAGATTCGGCTGTAATTTGTTTGTAATCAGAGCGTAGTTTCGTACATACTTCATGGTGTTTCGAAGATGATACGATTCAAAAGAATTTCCACTGTGCTCAGCGTAAAGCTTGCCGGATTCTCGATAAAGATCGAGCAAAAGTTTTTGTCGGTCAGGAGGAAAACTCTCTTCACCTACACTTTCATATAAGAATGGATCTGCAGATCTACGTAAATGTTCACGTATTTTCTCATAGTGCAAAGAAATCCAAGGATACTCAGCCATGACATCTCGGCAAGACTCTTCGGTAAGAGTACAAACACGAACTTCTTCCCTTGGAGCGTGATGAAGCTCAGGGAACTGTTGTCTGTCCATATTATCCAAAACTTTCTGCACATGATACATGCCTCCAATAAAGAGGACAGAGTCGTATTTCAAGGAAAGTTCTTTTAAACGACGAGCCATATAAAGCTCTCGATTATGATCCAGAGCAAAACGCTCACCGTCTTTTTCTTTCTTCAAGACGATCTTTTCGTAGGCACCGTAAAAATGCTGTAAACCTAAACGTTGTATTGCGTAAGGATCAGGCACTAAATCTTGAAAAATCGGGTAGTCGTCGACATCAAGATCAATGCAGTAAGCAGGAATATTCAGTTCAAGAGCTGATCGTAAAGCCTCAAAACCTGCATCACAGGGTTCCGAAAGATAATATAAGGGCTCTAAGTTTTCTGTTATGGTTACGACAACGCTAATATCAGGCAAACGAGAAGCTGCGTGCAAAAGCTCATCCTGCATGGTCTCAGCAAATTCCACAGCAATACAGTCTGGCTGAATTTTCTGTATAGCCATATGAACTTGTGCAGCCATTTCCATGTTATAATGGACAATAGGAACTGCGTAAACTTGCCCTTTTCGTAGGGTAAAGAGCTTGTTTGCTGCCATTAATCTAAATAAGCCAAAGCTTCTTGTCCTAATGTCATGACAATTGCTTGACGCAACAAATTGCCTCTACTTTGTTCAGGAGCTTTTAGGCTCTTTATACGTTTTGCAGCATATCGGGCAATGTTAATGCCATCTCGAATTGTGTAATTTTCGTCGCTCATATGCGCTCTTTGCAAGAAGTCGACAATGTAGTCCACAATATGCTGATCAATAAAAGGGAGGTTCTCTTGAAGAATACGTTTCTCTTCTTCAGCCTCAGGGAAATCAAGGTAGATTTGTGGCTGTAAACGACTGTGAATGTACTCGGGAATTTCAAAAGTGGAGGCGTCGTCATTCATGGTCACACAAATACGGAATTCAGGGTGGGCAGGGACCTTGAGACCTGCCACAATCGACTCGATATAGCGACGAGTATCTAAAAGGGGAGCTAAAGAAGCCCAAGACTTCTCACTCATGCGATTTGCTTCATCAAGAATCGCAACTCCACCACGAATCATTGCAGTAACCAAGGCAGAAGCCACGTAACGAATACCACCAGATTTATCTACAACAGGAGTAATCAAAAGGTCTTCTGGACGTGTATCCATAGTACATTGATAAATATATACGTCTTTACCCAGTTCTTTAGCTGCTGCATAGGCAAGAGTCGTTTTTCCTACACCAGGTTTTCCAATAAGACGAGGGTTTAAGGGGATGTCTTTATCATCTACAACATACCAAGCAGCAAGAAGCTGATGCATGACATCTTCTTGTCCCACCCAATGAAAATCAAAGACATCAGGAAAACCAAGAGCAATATTCACTCCCTGAATGATGATGTGATCTTCGTGTGCGCTACCGTCTTTCTGCTCTTCCATGGAATAACCTGAGATAATCTATGTTGGAGCTTATTGTAGAGGATTTCAGGATTTTATCCCTAGGGGCGGTTTGCTTTTTCTGAGCCGTATTGAAGGGAAGCTTGGGCAAGGTTTGTACGCACGTTAGGAAAAAACTCTTCCATTTCGTCCATCAACTGGTCCACTTGCTTTCGTTTGGAGTTTTGTCCAACAGGACAACGACACAAAATTCTAGCAAAGCCATTTGCCTTAGAAAAGGTACGAATATCAGACTCGCTACAATAAATAAGTGGTCTAGTAATGGTCATTTCGTAGTTTTGCATATGAACCATAGGGAGGTTGCCAGCAAATTCAGCTTTGTGAAGCAGATTAAGCAAAAGAGTCTGTGCGTTATCATCGCGATGATGCCCAAAAGCAATACGATCACAACCGTGCTCTTTTGCAGCATCAAAGAGTAATTTTCGTCGCTCTCGAGAACAGCTATAACACTCTAAAGTATCGAGCGTTTGCGTTGATTCCCGAAATACAAGAGGAACACCCAGGCTCTCACAAATGCCACTTAAATATTCAGGTTGAATACCTGCGCCACAACTGAACTCTCCCGATACGTGAATAGCAACAAGCTCAAAAGGGGGGAAACCATAACCGGAAATAGCATGAAGAAGATAAAGCAAAGTCAGACTGTCTTTGCCTCCACTCAGAGCAACAGCCATACGTTTACAATCTTTAGCCAAATGAAAGTCATATAAAGCTTTACGGACAAGACTTTCAAGGCGACGACCGAGTTGAGACTTCTTAGGATCAACTTTCGGGATCAAACTATTCATGATTCACCTGCTAGAAATTACCGAATAGTTTATTCTTGTAAGTTCTTGAATGTCAAGTATAAGATTCATTATAACTTAAGGGTAGATGTGTGATGACGAAAGCAAGCCGAAATGATCCGTGTCCTTGTGGATCAGGAAAAAAATATAAGAAATGTTGCCTAGCAAAAGAGAAAGAATCTCCGTTAAAAAGAATTTCTGCCAAAGTTATTCGAGATCAGGCTGCAATTGGCCAGCAATTTATCAAACCTGTGACTTTACGCGCTGTAGATGATGAAGAAGTAAAAGAGAAAGAAGAAAAAAGCTCTGAAGAAGAGTCAAAATAGAATTTTCAATGGCTACCTAATCTCGTATCAGATTAGGTAGCCATTGTTTGATCCAACCTTACATTCGTTCTCTCACAAAGTACATCGCAAGCTCAGTAAGTTGGGTTAGCTGTTCTTTTGTAGAAAGATTCTTGAGTTTTGGATCCCAAACATTATCTGCCAAAGAATCGCTAATTAAAAAAATAGCAAGAGCATCAATATTCTTTTCTTTGGCAATGGCATACAAAGCAGCAACCTCCATTTCTACAGTACGGCAGCCTTCTGCTTTCACTCTTGCAATGTCTTCTTGGCTTTCTCGAAAAATGACGGGAAACGACCAGGTTTTTACGTGATGAAATTTAGGGTGTTGAGGGTGCTTTTTCTCAATGTATTGAGACCAGTCTTGAACTAAAGATGGAGTGGCTAGTGAAACTGTTTCACCTTCCGGCATATAGAGATGGCCAACACCGTCTTCACTGAGAGCTTCGGTACAGATCGCATAATCGCCAATTTTTAGCTCATAAGACAAGCTGCCTGCCAAACCAACCAGGATGAAGCGCTTTACTCCGAGAGCAATCAATTCTTCTAATCGATGAATCATAGCCGGAGCACCGATTCCAAAATCACCGATAATTCCTAGCTTTCCATCATCAATGATATGCAAGCGGCGTATGATTTTCGTGGTTTTTGCCTCGTGTCGAGCAAGAAACCGTTCCATGGCAGAAGCTCCGAAAGTGACAAGTACTGTTTCCGGGATCGTATATGTTGGAGCTTCTTCTTCTAGTGATTGAAGATACTTCATGTACTGTTTTGCTGATGTAACAGGTGTAAATGTTTTTTGTTGTTTTTGATCTGATGTTAACGAGATCTTTAAAGTAGAGGTCATGACAAAAGTAGAAGTTGTTTGTTAAGGAAATAAATATAGTTCAGTATGGTTTTTTTTTTGTAACTCTTACTGCTTGTTGTTGTAAAAACACTAAGAATATTATTTTAGAATTTAATAAACCTTTATGTGTTTGTTTTAACTTTAAACGGTTAAATATAAAATAGAAAAGGTTTATAAGATGCGTGATTTAGAGAATTTAAGTGTCAATAATGGTCATTCTCAAAAAGTAGATTCTCAAAAAGTAGTTCCTTCTCAAACAGAGAAAAAACCGGGGTTGTGGGGACGTTGGAGTTCTACAATTACAGCAGCTACAACGGTTCTTGCTATTGCGGTCGGCACCTCTATTTTGGGCAAACTTCTTTCGAACTCTTCGCTAAGTAAGAACGATGAAAACGAGGACCTAAGTCTTACTAGCAAAGAGTACGATCTGTCTTTAAACCTTCCTGGGCCGAGTGATTTAATTAATGAAGTACAGGCTCATTTTTTCTCTGAAAATTACACAGATTTATTCGGGGATAAAGATATTGATAGTGAAGAAAAATTGAATCCTGACTGTGTTGATGGCAGATGTGGTTTAAAAACAGAAGCTCCAGCTAAGCCCCCTTACGGTTGGGATTTCTTCATCAAAACCTACCATCCTAATTTGGAAGATTCACCAAAGTTTTCAGAAAAAGTGAAAATTGATGATAGATTGATTTCCCATGTGATTGGGGATTCATTTTCTAAAGGTAGTGAATGGGAGGGGAGTCATTTAAAAACAACTCTCCGTCTACTTTATGATTTTGTAAAAACGAAATCTGTTGCTAATCCTGATTATGCAAAATTTGAATTGAAATTACGTCGTTTATTAGCTTATTCATCAGATTTCAAACAGCCTGAAGATGTTAGGAGCTACCTTAGTAATCTTCAAAATCTCGAAAGAGGAGATGGACTCTTTTTATATGGAGGGTGGAGCAACGTCCCTGTTGGGCATGCCATTCTTTATGAAGTTCGTAAAGAGCAAAATGGGAGCTATTCATTTCTTCTTTATAATTTAGGAGCTGGAATGATGAATGCAGGTATTCTAGCTAACGTACATGGTGAAATCAAAGGAAGCCCTCTTACCAAGCGTACAAATATTAAGCTCGAAAATCTGATGGATGATAATTGGCTGGGCTTATATCTCTCTATGCTTAAAGTGCAGCCTTTAAATTTACTTTCTCATAAGCAGGCTTGGAATGAAAATGATATTTATCGAGTATTAGTTCCAATGCTTAAAGGAGAATGGTCTGTTTCCTCTGAGACAAAAGATGATTTATTACTTCCTCAGCATAGTGGAACTTGTGCGATGGTCTCTTTGTATGCCGCATTTTTTCATCACGTTCCGCACGATACCTTTTATCAAGGTATTTTAGAATTTCAACTTTGGAGCCTTCTCAATTATTACGACAAAACAGTTTCTCAAATACCTTATCCCTCAAAAAATAGAGAGCATACCCGCTTTCTTCATGGTGCAGAGGTTCTTGCTGAAAAATCAAAAGAGTTATTAAAAAGAGGAGCCATAAGTGAAGAGGAATTAAATTGGGTTTTATCAGAATTGCGACCACGAATCCAATCAGTTCAATCTCAAATGTCTCACTATAAAACTTCTTTTTCTCAGGAAGGAAGTGATCATGGACATATTTTATTACCGCAGAATCTAGAAGAAAGTTTTTCTACTAAATTAATGGAAGAAACAGAAAAAGAACTGGATTCACTGAGTTTAGTATCTTCTTCAGAAGAAGGCAGTACTTTTAATCAAATTCTTCCAAAAGAACTTTTAAGTAAGGAACTTAGTAGATGGGAAGCTACGAGTCAAAATCTATCTAAAGATTTAGATAAGTGGCTTCAAGTTTTGCAGGAGGGTAAATACTACGAGCCTATTTACCTATTTGATCTCTTGATAAAAAAAATATTCCGTTACTCAGATTCAAGCTCTTATTCTGAAATAGATGAAAATCTATGGAAAAACTTAAGTCAAAATGAAAAAACCAGTATAGCAATAAAGTTACAGAATATAGCATTAGCTGCAACAAAGTCTTTAGATGAAAACCAGCCTTTTTCAATAGAACAATTGTTTCCGTTTATGAAAATGGACGCTATTGTTCACTTATTACTCAATGATGCTTTCCAAATTTCTCTTATAAAAGGAGATTTAGTAGAAAGTTATAAAAGTTTTTATATTTCTCCAGAAAATAAAAATAAAGGTGCCTCTATACTCAGTGAGTTAAATAAGTGGACTCATCCTTGTTCAAGCGTATGGATTCCATATATTCAAAATGACATTATACATGCATGGACAGGCTCTCCTGAAATAGAAAAAGAATTCATAAAATTTAAACAGTTGCAGAAAAGCAAGGTTTCTATGAGAAGAATTCAGGAGAATTTACACAGTTGTTTTCCTAAAAAAAGACTAGTAGAAAGAATGGGGAATATTAAAGGAATTTTTAATGATTACTATGACAGTGAAATCCCTATTATTATCAATTCAATAGGAGGTGTTAATAGAGGGATTCAAGTTTTCTTACATGAGGAAGTTCTACGAAGTGGCAATAAAGTACCTGATGGAAAAATGATTGGGAAAATTTATAAAAATCTCAAAGCTGATGACCCTCGAAAAGTTCTATTAAATCAAGAAGCAATTATTTCCAAACTATTGAGAAAACCTAATTCACTTACAGACTCTCTAGATGAAGACCTATACGAATGTAGTGATGATTTTTTTGCAATTAAGGGTCTTAAGAATAGTGAAATAAATGCGGATTTTGTTGTTTCAGGAATGAAAAAAATCTACAATCCTCTTGTTACAAAAATTTTGGAAATTTATGCAGAGTATATTTCAGAAGATTCCAATGAATTTAGAAAACAAGAATATTACCTTCAGAATGATATTGAAGGGTCTTCTGGGTTTTCATGGTATTTATCATATATAAAATATCAAGCACCAGAAACTGTGATTTCTATTAGGTATGAACATGAAGCAAGAGAGATTCTAAGTTTATTGGAATCTCCTAGTGAGCAGGTGGAAAGGACCTTAGCATACTTTTCTTCTCGTACACATCTTCTTAAGGATAAAGAGATACAATATCTCTTTAATGTTTTTTTATTTCATGAAGGCTTAATTTTTGAAGCTTTAGAAGACCCTCAATCAGGTCAAAAAACTCAAAAACTTGTCTTACAACTATTTCTTAAAGCATTTCGACAATGTTTCTTATTAGAAGAAATAGACTCTGCTTTGGTCTTTCTCGATATGCTTCGTCAGATCCAGCCTTATCTTCAAGAGAGTGACGAAAGAATCGTTCTTTCAGAAGCAAAATCAATAATGTTAAATGTTGAAAATACTTTTGATCAAAGAGTGGGCGCTGCAATGATTGCAATAGCGTCATTGAAATCAAAAGATACTTTAAGCTTTGATGAACAAGTTTTATTTCTAAGTTCACGTAGCTTGATTGAGCGACATGGTAGTATCCAATCTGAGTTTACAAGTAGATTATCGACAGATCTACTTATCTCTGAGCAAAAACATTTGGCGGGTTTATTAGAAACATTGCATGGGGACTTAGGAAAAGAGTTGCTTTGTCAAACAAGCAAACTACTTGATCCAAATAGAGAATTAGCTCAGTGGAGTATTCAAAATGAAGAGGTTTGTGACCGTAGTGAGCAATTTGTATTGAATACAACAAATCTTATTGTCAAATCTTTGTTTTCTGATGTGTTGCCTCGCTCCATTACAAAGAGTGAAAACTATTCTAATTTATTTTCTAAGCAGAAGATCAGCGATATCAAAAAACTTCCTTCTTTAGGAGATGAAGATCTTTATCGCTTTAAAGGTCCTGGAGACATTATTTATCAAATAGGCTCAAAAGGAAAAATATTCGCTGAGTTTGAACCTGGAGAGTGGTTTGTTTATCTTGAAGAAGACTCTTTTCTTAAAAAAGAGTTACCGCCTTATTTTTCTCATAGAGACATCTTTTTATGGAGAAGTGAGCAATCTATTCGAGTAACAGAAAAAGACCTTACTAGGCATATTACAGATATCTATTATAAGAAAGATCAGAAAGCAGAGGAGAAAACTTTAATAGGGTTATCGCTAGAAAAAAATGAAAAAAGTTATTTTGCTAATTTTTCCAGAAATAATCCTGTATATGACTATTTTATTCATTTTGCTGGTGATACAAGGGTACAGTTTTGGTATGAAGCGATTAATAGCTCTCTTGACAAAGTAGACACATCATTTCCAAGCGCATTGAGTTTTCTTGGTTTTGCGGATGGAGATTTGAGATTTGAGAGAAATTCGAGCTCAGGTTCTTTAAGGTTTGACTGTGTGCAAATGCCTGGTTGGCGTCTTCTCATTGATCATAATCAAAAACTCCTTCAGTTTCCTTCTTTTACAAGTTTTCTTAGTCTAGAAAATAAAAAAGGTGAAAAACGGGTTTTAATTTCACCTTATATGGCTTCAAATTTATACGCAAAAGAACCTTCAGGCACAGTTTCTGCAAGACATTACAATAAAAAAATTAAAAAAGTACAAGAGGCTGGAGCCTACTATACTTACAATGTGTTATCTGATGGCACTCTTAGAGGGTTAAATTTAAAATCTAATGCTTATTTAGCTTTTATTCTAATTGATCATGAAAAATATGCAGAAGCTATACAGATCTTGAGAGAAGAATTCTTTTCCAGTACTGTTTTTGAATCTGAAGTTCAAGAAATATTACTCACCATTATTCAACATCAAAAAGATAACCACCCTAAAGCAAATGCAGCGCGTGTACTAGCTTTGTATACTCTTGTTCGAAATAAATACGATCATAATATATTTGCTTCGTGGGGAGAGAAAGTAAAAGAAGAGGGCGAAGATAATCCGTTAGATGTAAATGAAATTATTGAAGATTATTTGAAGCATTTAGAGTATTTGGGAAATTGTTCACTTAAAGAAGAAGAAGAAGGTTTTATACTCTCTTGGTTTTCTTATAATACTAATGAAATAACTGAAGGTAGGATATTACAAAGGTTATCTCAAATACAAAGAAAGGAAATTTCTTTTAATATTCAACCGTCTCATTTATACAAGCATTACAGTGTAGAAAAAGCTAATAGTTTTTTTGATACGGAATTTGTAAAAAAAGTAATATATTCTTGGGATGAACAAGAGGAAGGATATTTAAGCTGCAAAGAGTATCGTGATAATTATTGTGTAATAAAAAACGGTAAGTCTTTTTATGACGTATTGAAAAATGGAAGTGAAATAGAAAGAAAGAATGCCTTGTCTTTTTTAGAAGCATCATCAGCAAATTCTTTTTTAAATAAATCTAGTGAATATTGTACTCGTAAATTTTTAGCTAATGTCGGACGTTACCCAGAAAGATTTCCTGATACTGAAGTTTTAGATAAGTTAATAGATAAATACCGTTCCTCTTATTATACTGACTATTATGCAAAGGAAGAACTTATAGAAATAATCGTAAGAAATAGTAAAGAAGAGCCTTTACCTTATCGTTATGTTGATCAGAATAAAAGGTTTTTCGATAAGCAAGAAAAACAATTTGCAAAACAATATCCAAAGCTATTCGATATTGCTCCTATTGAAGAAAAAGAGTTTCCTGAGCTCAGAAATCTTTCAGCAGGCGGTGATCTTGTTATAAGTCCTTCTGGAGAAGAGATGCCTGCAATTTCTGATTTTTTTGATGTTATTCCTGAAGATGAAGAAGTTGTTTTTCAGAGAAATCAAGCTTGCGTTCGCATGAAAAATCAAATCATGAATCGTTTAGAGGGGCTTTTAGAAAGTAGTGATGAAAGCCGTTCTATTGAGCGTAATTTAGATGATCACATGGCTGCTTGTGATGCTTATGTAGATCTACCAAGACCTGAACAGTTTGCCATCAAAGATCTTTCTGTGATTTTAGGCTTAGGATTAAGCAGAGAAGCTCATCTGGCTCAAATGAAAAACGACTTAGCAACACAAGAAAAAGATCTTCTTTCTTTAGCAAACAAAAAGCCGAAAAAACGTAGAGAAAATATTGTCTTAGAGCTTGATCAAATTGCCACAGATTCACAAGCGAGCTCTCTGGGTGATTTATTTATTCTTGCTGCACAGAATAATTTAGAAGCTTATGCAAAGAAAAACCCAACGCTCACAGTGACTGAGTTAAAAAAGCTGCATGAAGGTGTTTTAAATTACTTAAACATAGCTACGGCAGTTCAGAAAGAAGAAAGAATACTCAGCATTATTAATGGAATTCGAGATGCTCATTCTCGTGAAGACCATGCTATTGTAGACTTTCTTACACAACAACTTGTGCAGGAGATTGGGTCAAAAAGAGCTTATGACCCAGCGCATAAGCCTCAAATTCTTATATTGGAGTATTTTGCTAATATACAACTCTTTTCTTGGCAGGTAGATGCTTTAGAAACTCTCGGTATTGGTGAGATCAGAAAGCGAGTAGATGAGCAGCTTTTTGTCGCTCTAGAATTGATCATGGGATCAGGGAAGTCTAAGATTTTAGGACCACTTATTCTGCTTTTAAATGCAGATGGTGAGCATTTATCACTTGCAGTAACCACTCGTCCATTACTAGAGCAGTCATTACAAACTCTTCACCCTATTTTAAGAGAAGTAGCAGGCCGGCATATCAAGCCATTTTCTTTCAGTCGTGCTACCCCTCTTGACTCTCACAAATTAGAAAATATTTATCAGACTTTTGAGACGAGTATTCGCTTAGGAAACCCTATTCTCATGAGTCCACAGAGCATGCAAGCCTTGTTCCTTCGCTTGTTTGAGTTAGCGTTTGAGTATGACCATGCAGACAAGCCATTAGAAGAGGTGAAAGTAAATATCGAAGGCCTGCAAAAGATCCTTCGTTTACTCAAAGAAAAAGCTGATTTACATATTGATGAAATTCACATGGTTCAAGATATTTTGACGGAAATGAATTTCTCTCTTGGTGATAAGGTAGGTCTAGAAAAGAATCGTATTCGTTTATCTTTAGATCTATTTAAGATTATTGTCTTAGATGAAGAAGTAAAAGATAAACTCTCCCACCCAATCATTAAAGATGGGCGAGGACCTATCTTTACTCAAGAGCATTATGAGAATGTAATAAGTCCTTTATTATCAGAAAAAATTCTTGATCATATGTGTACTTTGAGCAAAGAAAGGGCTGAAGGTTATTCTCCAAATATTTTACAGTTTTTTAAGAATCTATCATCAAAAGAGAAGCAATATCTTCTGGAGTTTCTTCTTTGGGATTCAAAGTATTTGGAAGCACAAAAATTTTATGAAAGCATTGAAGATCAGAGCGTAAAACATTTTCTTTCTTTAGCTAGAGGGCAGGTCAAGCAATTGATTCCGGGTACCCTTAAAAAGAAACTAAATTGGAAGTACGGTTTTAATTTAAGTGCAGAAAGTAAAGTAGATGATCTTGCACATCCTTATGAAGCAGAAGGAAAACCTAGAAAGAATGCAGATTTTGGTAAGGCTTGGTCTATCGTAGATCATACCATCGCAGCTTATCTTCAGGAGGGGCTTCGTTATGAGCAAGTGCAGCCTGTCATTGCTTTTTTAAGAGAGCAAGCAATAAAAGAGCTCAAATTAGATGTTGAAGAGCATCATGCAATACGTGCTTATCACTATTTTTGTGGAGTAGATGTTGAAGCAGGTGAAGTAGCAACAGTGAATCTTTTTGATCGAGGAGCTGAAAACTATCTGCTTAAACGTTGTAATGAAAATCCAGAGAACCTCCTTCATTTTATAGAACACTATGTAATGAACCAGGTGAAAATTTTTCCTTATCTTTTGGATGCTGATGGAATGGTTCTTAATATGATGACCCGGAGAACCCAAGGAGGAACGGGGACTCTTGGAAATATTCACGCATATGCTCCTGGAATGAAGCCTATGCCACAAAGCTGGGCAATGGGTAAAACACTTAGCTTATTAGAAGAGAAGAGCGGGGCTAAAGCATATAATATTGTAGCGAATTCTCCTAATGAACTTATTGAGCAAGTTCGTGGATTAGATCCTGATTTAAAAGATGTAAATGTTTTTACCGATGTTGGAGCTAATCTTAGCGGTTTGAGCTCGGAGCACCGTGCCCGAATTCTATTGCGCAAACTAAGCGATATGAAAGGAGTCGTTTTTATTCGAGATGGTAGAATTGTTGTTTTAGAGCGAAGTAGTCAGGAGATTCGTCCTCTAGAACACTCTCAGCTCAAACCTCATGAATTGGCAACAATATATGGGCAAGCGGAATGTACAGGAACAGATATTCCTCAAGCAGCAAGTGCACATGCTGTATTATTGATTAGTCATCAGAATTCCTTAGTAGAAATCGCTCAGGCAGCTTGGCGCTTACGAGGACTTGATAAAAAACAGAAAGTCTCAATTGTACTCGCAGATAAGATCGTAAAAGTGATTCGAAAAACTTTGAATTTATCTGAAGAAGCACCTGTCGATTTTTATGATTTCCTTAGTTTTATCTTGTTTCAAGATGGAGTGAAATTTGGAGAAGTTTGTTACAGCGCACAAATTAAAAAGATGATCGCTATTTTGAAGAATGAAGCTTATCAAAATATGTTGGAGTTTAACTTTGATGATTTTATGGAAGCTTATCGCGCCACGTTTTCACTATTCTTTAAAAGTCAGCAAGATGATCCAGACGCAGACTACGGCTTTTTAGAAGGAAAAGTTACGGGAGAAGAAGGGATGCAAGGGGCGCAAAATGCCATTATAGCAGAGCATCTTCCTTCCTTTAAAAACTCTGTGTTTTCCTCTCATGTCGATATAAAAGAACTTGAGAAGCAAATAAAAGAAGCCATAGATACGACAGTACTCCCTAATAAAGTATCAAAAGCTATGAATATGGGTAGTATGGATACTGTTGTGGAAGTAGATACGGAACAAGAAGTAGAGCAAGAAAACGAGATAGAAACAGAAATAGAGTTAGAGATAGACTTCGAATTAGAAAACAGACTGAAGAATCGATTATACAAAAGCCTAGAAGCGTTTATTCCATGGCAGGTACAGCATACAAATCCGGAACCTTGGAAAAGTGGAAGAGATGAATTAATTTCGTTTTCTCATGCCGATAGTTTTTGTCCTACAACAAAAGTCCCAGAAGGAAAAGGTTCCTTTTTAGGACCAGCTCTTATTGGAGCAGATTTGCTCTTTTGTAAAGATGAAAAACTTAAAGAGTATGTTGGAGTATTTGATCCTGCACTACGTTTTAGTTATAACCACATACATTCTGTTACTTCTGATCCATATGGGTACGAAATGGTGCCTTTTAAACACCCATTAAAATTTTCTTGTGAGTTGTTAATTGAACATATCAAAGAAACAAATACTATCCAAATTGCGGTGTTAGATCAAGGAGATACGACCCATTGGAGAGCGTTGTGTAAAAATGACTCGAAGGCATGTACTGCGCGTTACATCTATTTAGATGGTTTGGGTATTGAAGCTCGTGGGGAAGGGATTTCAAATGAAGAATTACTTAATCATCCTGAATTTATTCGTCTAAAAGTCCAGTGGGACTTTTGGAGAGGAAAAACATTTTATAATAAAGTTGAGCGAGAAGTTCTTGAAGATTGGGTAAGAAGTGTAGGAGTTGATAAGATGAGAAGCTTATTTGAGGGGCATATTCGTCAGACATCTCACTCAATTTATCAGCGTTATCCTAATAGTTATCTCTATAAGTTACTTAATGGAAAAATATCTTAATCTTGAAAGTGCAACGAAACACTGTATTACAGGTTTCGTTGCATAGAGTTATTTATTTAAATAAGTTTGAAAATTCTTCTTCAATCTTATTTAACTCATTTTCAAAAATTTTATTCTCTACACTAAAGTTTTCTTTCTCTAACTGATGAAGAATGTGTTCAGTTCTACTAGATTTTTCTTGAGCGCTCTTGAGTGTTTCTTTGTGATATTTGATTGCTTCATCTAACTCTTTATCTAGTACTTGCTTACATAAGTCATAAATTTTTTGTATTTGTTTTACTGATTGATTATTCCACCATCCTCCAAGCTTCTGCCAAATCGAATGGGTTTCTTTTTCCGAAGGGATTGGATTATCTATATTGACTCCCTTAAGAAGCTCTTCAACACTATTAGCTGTTGATAGGTTACTTTCTAAACGGCAAAGCCTTGAATGAATCATCATTTTTCTTGTGTATGCTTCGTTAGTAGCTTGATGGATGACTTTGCGTTGATTAATGATCGTGCGATTGACTGTATCTTGGATGTTTTGTAAGTTTTTTTTATGTTGATCGATAAGTTGATCTTTTTTTAAGAGTAATTTCTCTAGTTTTGTTGTGTGGTCTTTACTGAGTAAGCAGAAATCTTTATAGCTTCCCTTGTACGCATCCATGAACTCTTCAAAACTTAAGTGATCGATTGATTGAAGGAAGCATTGTTGAATGTGTGCATCTTCTCCTGATAGAAGACCTCGTTCAAAAGCTTCAGGTCCAAATCGTTCTACAATGTCATACCATTGTAAATTATTTTCAATAAGTTCGTTGATGCATTCTGTTTTGTAATCGGAAATTTCGAGGATGCCACTATCAAACAAAGCCCATCCATAACATTCATCATGAATTACTTGAGAAGGGAGCAAGGGGCCTATTTCTTCTAATGCTTTTTCTTTGAGGAGTTTTACATCGATGTATTTATGGACAAGGTCTACAAACCCGCATTGTCCGTGTTGTTGAATATTTTGTATGAGGGGAGTGTTAGTAATGTTATTTGTAAAAAAATCTGAGAGTTCTTCTTCGCTGAGTATTGAAGTGCTTTGTCCAGGAAGTTCCTCTTTATAATTTTCTTTAATTGTACTCCAAGAGTGTTCACTTATTTTTTTTAGGAATAGCTGTTTAATCTGTTCTAGAGCATTGGAACCCACGAGTAAGCGGTCGGAAATAGGTTGTAGTCCATATATTTGTTTAAACGTATCGTAATCATTGATGTCATTTAGCTCTTCTTCTAATACGCGTTGTATGGTGTAGAAAGGATAAAAAGAAAATATATGAAAGATGTGTCTAAAGCGATTGATGATTTCGTGGTAGTTGGGACCAACTTCATCTACCCATTCATCGAATTTCACCATGAGATCTGCTTGAGAGATAAATGTGTAAGAAAAAGTTTTTCCTATAGGGAATTTTCTTATGATCTCTTCAAAAGAAAGATTTTTTACCTGCTCGGATAGTTGTTTGTGGTACTTTGGGTCTTTCCAGTATTTTTTATTAGCGAAGTAGAGTGAAGTAAGGATTGATGGCAGAAGAATGGCGCTGCCTATTCCTAGAGTTTGTTTTTCTATTCGTTGTCCGTTTAGGGTTTTGCTCATGAAAGCTGCTGCGCTTAGTCCAGCAATACCTAACAGTGTTCCTTTTGCTAGTGTTTTCATGATACTTTGGTTTTGATCTATTCGGTACCATAGAGGTGTTGATATAGCACGAAGAGTGTCGAACTTATTTTCATCAAATGCTTGAGGAGTGTTTATGGGGGATGTTTCACTCATGATTTGTTCCTTCAATAGAGAGTGTGTAAAAGTTTGTTAAGCTAGAGTTTTGTTCGTTTTTTCTCAAGAATTAAGAGGGCGGCGATTTTTTTTCAGAAAAATGAGAAATAAGGCTTGAGCGTTAATTCGGCCATTTGCTATAAATAGAACTTCCCAACGATGCTGGCGTAGCTCAACTGGTAGAGCACTCGACTTGTAATCGAACGGTTGTGGGTTCAAGTCCTACCGCCAGCAATCTTTTTGGGGGTGTCGCATAGTGGCCAATTGCATCGGACTGTAACTCCGACTCCGTACGGATACGTTGGTTCGAATCCAACCGCCCCCAACCTATTTCCCAATATCGGTTATCATTAGTTCTAGCTGGAAATTGTTTAGTGGTAAAGCGTTAGGTATGAAAGGCTGCTGCATCTTTGTATCTCACCGATGCGGGACAATGTAATTAGAGTCTCACAAAACAGAAATCATGAGGCGCTATTCTTTAGTCTTAGTCTAATTTCTGCTGCTCAACACTACTTAACAGCCACCCACTTCTTATTATTTTGTATTATTCTGTGCTTTCTACAAGTGGGATAGCCGGAGAAAAAATAGGGTAAAACCACTCAAAATTACCCCGTTTATCTATTTTCCACCCCATTTCGTCATATCCAGCTGAGACTATACCTACTAATTTCTAGAAAATGGGTAAATACTACGATTCCAGTAGCCAACAAAAGGTTGATCAGTTTCATCTCTTCCGCCATCTTGTTCCAGTCAAAAGTATGGATCTTTTCTCCATTATCTGTCCGATCAAAACGTTTCACTGCTAAGCTTCAACCTCAGTACTCAGGTGACTAGGCAAAAGAAAGAATTCCAAGTCCAAAGCTCAATTTAGCTAAATAGATGAATGTTTACGGCTCTATTCTTTATCTCCTAAAGCTTTCTGGAGGTTAGAATTAGTAAGTTTTAAGACTAACTCGCTTACTAAGTGAGGCCGCAATCGGTTAAACTTTGGCGTTTTTGACAGACGCTGGTAATCACCCAAACGTCCATAACTACTATCACAGTAGTTTTAATCGTGAAAATTTGGCTGTTCTTGTACTTTTTTCTAGATTTTTCTTGAGTTAAGTTTGAGGTATTTTTTTA
This sequence comes from Waddliaceae bacterium, assembly GCA_002709385.1. Lineage (GTDB taxonomy): Bacteria > Chlamydiota > Chlamydiia > Chlamydiales. The sequence continues at coordinate 3,439 of PAQS01000035.1, read as the reverse complement.
ACATTCTTATGTAAGGTGAACTCTTATCTCATGTTAGCTGAAGCTTTTTTTCGTTTCTCAGTTTTTTTATGACCTTAGAGTATGTTTTGTAAGCGTTTTTTCAGTCATTTTAGCCATACGGTTAATAAGGTAGTTCAAGCTCTGATGTATAAAATATAGCTGAAGGTAGCCAGGCCAGTGCAAGCTCTACTCTCTTTCGCTATCCACGAATACGTCAACACTCATATGTCATATTGAGTTTTTAGTATCGAAAAGATATAAAAGAATCTTTTTTATTGTATCTTAGGGATATCATGCGATTTTTGATTGGTAATGTATATAGAGTGCTTATTTGTTGTTCTTGGATACTGGCAGTAGATGCCTTCCCAGATACAATGGAGAGACATTCATGTGAGCAACGTGAAATTCAAGCTATTAAGCATCTTGACGAAGCTGGAGTAGATCTTAGTCAGATTGGTATTAAGCCGCTGCAACGAGCGGCCAAATTTGGTTCTATCGAGATAGTAAAGATTCTAGCCAAGCATGCAAACATTAATGCCAAAAACGAAAAGTATTTTACTGCACTACACTATGCTAGTATGAGTGGAGAGTTAGCTGTATTGCAATTTTTATTAGATGCAGGAATCACAGTTGATAATTATCTCTACAACCATCCTTTATTGATGGTCTCTAGATATGGACATGTAGACTGTGTGGCACCCCTGGGTTGTCATACCGATCAACAAACTCTTGATAAGGCCGTTGTTATTGCGGCAAAATACGGTCAGCGAGATACCCTAGAGAAGCTACTGGCCTTAGGAGGAAATCCAAATGACAATAGACATTGTAGTGGTGGCAAAGCTATACACTATGCGGCTCTAAATGGAGATATAGAAATTTTGGAGTTGTTGGTGGCTTATGGTGCTTCGCCAAATATCGAATGGAATGGACGTAATGCTGTATATTATGCAATGTTGTCCGGGAGTGCTGCTGCACTGAATATAGTGTTAGCTCAAGGAGGAGAGGTTCCAGCGGTACATATCGCTGCATTTGACGGGCGCATAGATCTACTCAAGTCATTTTTTATTATTCGTCCAGAACTAATGCATGAAGGGATTAATACTTCTTCTTCACCTTTGATGTATGCCATTAGTGCCAATCAGAAAGAGGTTGTTAATTACCTTTTAGCATGTTTACCGAACAATTTTTCTCCTACTCATTTGAATCATGCCGTACAATTAGCGGCACAGATGGGCCAACATGATGTACTGCAAGCTTTGCATGAAATAGGAGCGGGTATTGATTCGAGATATTATGGATTTGATTTTTCGGAAGGCACACCTTTGATGGTCGCGACTCTCCATCAACACGTACAAACTGTAGACTTTTTGATCACAAATGGAGCGGATGTGAATCTTAGCTCAAAAGTTGTCTCTTACAAAGCCGAGTTAGATAAATTAAGTCATGCAACACCGATCTTAATTGCAGCAAGCATAGGTAATGTTGAAGTTCTTACATCCCTATTGGAAGCAGGAGCAAAGATTGAGAATCAGTGGGGAAAAATCTCTCCTCTGCAGCAAGCGGCGCGTTTTGGCCATCTAGAGGTAATAGATAGACTTCTGGATTATGGGGCTGATTTACATCTAAAGGATAGCAAGCAGCGGCAAGCACTTCACTATGCAGCTAAATTTGGGCAACTAGCTACTGTGAAAAAGTTAGTTTCCGTTGGTTCTGAGATTGAAGCTATGGATACAAAGGGGTACACAGCAGCGCGGTTAGCACATCAGCATGGATATCATGATATCGAGGAATACTTGCTTTCTTTGAGTGAGTAGTCGAGGGGGAGGGTGGATACCAAGAGCGAGAGCTCCTGAGATTCTCAGACTTCCCCCATATTTTTTATCATTACAGTACGGTAAACATAGTGTAGGTGATCTTCCGGGAAACCATTGCCTATGTCATGGCAGTCTTTTTGAAGTGAGACTGTGGGCTGGTCGATAAAATGGAGAGTTTTTACCGATTGTAAAAGCAAGGTGTAGATTTCAGCAGGACGCGTTATCTCACCTTCAATTTCTAATGCTCCTTCTCCATTAACTAAAGATACAACTGCCAAATATCCGTCTTCATAGAGGGCTTTGCTAGCTAGATCAAGAGTATAAAAAAGTCTATCTTCATCCACATACTCCAAGATTCCATAGATCAAAACCAGATCAGCTTTGGGTAGAGACTGTTCATCAAGGATATTCACATCGACTTTTTCTGTTTCCAGCTTAAGCCAATCAGGGAGGCAAAGTTGATGTAAACCCTCTAATGCAGATGCTGAGTAGTCGATGCAGTAAACTTTGTAGTCGGACAAAGGAGTTTTATTTTGAAAGTGATGTAAAAGAGCCAAAATAGAATTTCTACCATTGCCAGAACCTATATCGACGATACAAAGCTCTTCTTTCGTTCCATCAATCACTTCGATTAAAGACTCTACTCGGGCATTGGGAGCTCCCCAACCTTCAGATGACTCCCAAAAAAGGTCCCACCACGGCTCACTAGCGTAATCAAAGGAGTCTGCGTAAGTATTTACCAAAGAGAAAATTGATATAAATAGAGAGAGAAAAAAAGATTGCTTAAACATGATAAAAACTTTCATTTGTTTTGATGTTAAGGGGTGTAAATGGATGCTAATATAGTAGGGAGAATGTTTATTTCACATATTTTTCCGTTGTTCTTTTTTCTAGACTTTCTTTGTATGTAAACTTAAAATATTATTTTTGTTTTCTTGGTGTGTTATGAAAGGTATTTTGCTAGCTCATGGTGGTTATCGCAATTTAAAGTCTTTTCAGGTTTCACAGTTAATTTATGATCTTACAGTACGTTTTTGTAAGCGTTTCATTAGTCGCTTTAGCCGCACTGTAGACCAAATGGTTCAGGCTGCTCGATCTGGAGTTCAAAATATTGCTGAAGGCAGTCAAGCTAGTGCAACTTCAAGTAAAACAGAAATCAAGCTTACAAATGTTGCTAGAGCTAGTTTAGAAGAGCTACTTCTAGATTATGAAGATTTCCTGCGTCAAAAACAACTACCGCTATGGGAACGCCAAGACCCTAGGCGTCAAAACCTCGTTCGCTCTCGCTTTGAAACAGCAGATCAAGTGATTCGGTGGATAGGGCAAGAACAAAAGAAAACATCTCAGCCCTTGGATGAAATAGCTGCTAATGCTATTCGGACTCTTATTTTTGTGGCGTGTGCCTTATTAAAACGACAGCTTAAATCGTTAGAGGCCCGCTTTCTAAATGAAGGTGGCTTCACAGAACGGCTTTACCACGCTCGAAAATCATATCGAAAAAAGCTTGCATGAAATCAAAGTATACGGCATCAACGTCACGTTGTCCACGTTGTCCACGTTGTCCACGTTGTCCACGTTGTCCACGTTGTCCACGTTGTCCACGTTGTCCACGTTGTCCACGTTGT
>PAQS01000034.1 GCA_002709385.1 Waddliaceae bacterium | reverse complement strand
CACCAGGCTTGCTAACATTATGGCGTGGTTGGGCATGTCTAAAGTCACTTGTTGAAGGAGCTCGTTTAGTCATGCCTATCAATACTTAAAAAATTTGGGTAATGACAAGGGATTTATCCCGGGGTGAAAAGAATTAAACAGAGGCGCCACGGCCAGTGGCAAGACTTTTGACTGCAATTTTATCGTAAATAGCTTGATAGCTTAATGAGGAAATATTCCAGCTAAAATCAGCCTTCATTCCTCGACGTCCCAATTGCTTCCATTTTTTCTGGTCATTTTCCCATAAATCTAAGGCTCGGTGAAGAGCGGAATCAACTCCACCAAAATCAGGGTGACGGAAGCTAAAACCGTAGCGTTCTTTTTCTGGGCGTATTGAATAGTCAATATCAAAGATTGTATCGGCAAGGCCTCCTGTTTCACGGACAATAGGAATTGTCCCGTATCTCAATCCAATCATTTGAGTGAGGCCACAGGGTTCAAAAAGACTAGGAATCAATAAAAGATCTGCAGCGGCATAGAGCTTATGAGAGAGGGTCTCATTATAGGCAAAGAGAAAACGAATATTTGGGTTCTCAGCATACTGCCTTTGTAGTTCGTAAAAACGGTGCATGATATTTCGATCAGGGCCATTTCCCAATACAATAAACTGTCCGCCACGAGCGAGAGTCTCATGGATCCCACGTTCCATGAGATGAACACCTTTTTGCTCTACTAAACGGGAGATCACAGCAACTAAAGGACGTTCTTCTACACTCATCCCTAATTCTTTTTGCAGAGCTTTCTTATTTTTCTTTTTTTCAGAAAATCTACTGTAAGGGTAAGTGATTCGTGAATCTTTAGCAGGATTCCAAGCCTCTAAATCAATTCCATTAAGCACACCACTAAATTTATCTTGATGGTGATGTAAAACCCCGTCTAAACCTTTGCCCCCTTCTAATGTGAGTACTTCTTGTGCGTAAGAAGGGGAGACAGTGTTCACATGGTTGGAGTAGACGATGCCACCTTTCATTAGGTTGATGCAGTTAGGGTCGTGTGGATCTTGGAGCTTATCCGCTTGCAAATAGTAGTGTCCGTCTAAACCAGCACGGTAAAGTTCGTTCGGAGAACAGTGCCCTTGATAAGCAATATTATGAATAGTGTAACAAATACCACATGGTTTCAGCATTCCAGCTTGAAACGTATCGTAGTATAGAGGAGCTGCAATAGCACTTTGCCAATCATGTAAGTGTAGAATGTCTACTTCAATTTGACGCTGGCATAGCAACTCTAGTGCAGCGCGACAAAAATATAAAAATCGAGCAATGTCATCATCGTATCCATACTGTTGTTCTCGATCAAAAAAAGCATGTTCTGTATGAGGCTCGATGAAAAGGCAGTCTAGATTTTCTAAAGAGCCTTTCCAAATGGAGTTAGAGTACTGTTTACCTTCAAATGTGCTATGAACAGTTTCTGGGAGCTTTTCGAGGTAGTCAAGCTCTTCGGTATTCATGGAGGCATATTTAGGTAAAATAATGGTGCATGTATGGCCTGCTTTTTTTTGTGCTTTTGAGAGACCATAAACGACGTCGGCAAGTCCGCCAACTTTAGCGATAGGAGCAATTTCTGGGGCGAGGTGGATGATGTGCATGGGAAAACTCGAAATAATACTGACTTACGGTATCATTCTAGCTTGGATTCAAGATTTTGTTCCACTTATCTGAGATTTCTTTTATTGCTTCTTTGTCTTCTAGAGTGTCGTTTTCTTCAAAAGAATCTATTATTTTGTTTTGGATTATTTTTAAAACCATGAGTTGAGTTTCAGATAGTACATATTTACCAGAATTTTCATGAAAAAAGTACAATAAATTTAGTTTTGTGTTTATTTCTTTTAGTGAGATAAGATTTTTCTTTTTTTCTGAGGTGTCTTCATCGCATTTCTTTATGAATCCAGTAAAGTATTCTTGGGTTTCTTGTTCTATTTTTTCCTCTAGTAAGATAAGGCTTTTGTTTTTTTCTGAGATGTATTCATCGCATTTCGTTATGAATCCAGTAAAATACTCTTGGATTTCTTGTTCTATTTTTTCCTCTTCAAATGAACCAATATATTTTAGTGGAGAAAGGCCAAAAGAAGCAAATAAGGTTTTTGTTTGGTTAACATGAATATTGTAAGATAAGGTTCTTATTGGTGAAAGGATCTTGGTCTTCTCATCAGTAACTTCATTCAGAATCTTGTTTTTTATTTCTTTTATTAATTCAACAGTTTTTGTGACAGCTTCTCCTATATTGTCTCTTGCGGTATTTTTATCAAAATCTTCAGAAGTTGCTTTTTCAATAAACTCATCGCGTAAAGGTTGGGAGTTTTGAAAAGCTTGGAGAGGATTCTGGGGTTGTTTATCCTCGTAGGACTCTTTCATGCCTGTAACTTCGGAAAGAAGTTCCATAATTTCTATTGTTGTATTTGTATTGATAGGAGATTGTTTAGATTCTTCTTCAAGTAATTTGTTCAAGCTTTTTATTAATTCTAGTTGTTGTTGATGTAAAAAACAGTAAACTTCTGCTCTTTCATTGGTTTTTGTTTCATTATTTATTTTAATATTTTTGGAAATGCTTGTAAGTGCCTTTTGTGTAAACTTGTAGTTCCTGATGTTTTTTTTATTTATGTTTTTTATAATAAATCTAATCTTAGGTAGAATGTCATATGATAGAGAACTTTTAGAAGAAAGTAGTTCCGATAAAAGCTCTAAAAGTCTATTTGATTCTTCTTTTGGAAGGTTTGGAGAATTCATTTGATTAGTTATAAATTCTATGGATTGAGACCATAAAATTTCTTCACATGCAAGCAAAACTTCTTTTTGTTCATTTTTAATATTTATATTTTGTTTTAACGTGTTTAATCGCTTGCTTAAGTAAACAGCTGTTTGTAGATTTTCCATTGAATTAAGTGGGAGCGGTGGTGTAATCAATGTCAAGCGTTTGTAAATCTGGGCATCACTCAATTCTTTTTGCGAGTTTGTTATTGCTCGAATGTGATTATCGATTCTCATGAGAGGAAGGTTTTGAGCTAAGTCTGATGAAATTAATTTTTTTAAGTTGTCGTAAATATCTTCATAGTCTTTGAAAGCTTCATCGGATAACTTTTCTATAAAACCTGGGGTTTCTTCTATATTTTTGATGATAGAAGATAAATCATTAAGTAGATCAATGTTATTGTTAATGGAATTAATATTTTTACTAATATCTTTGATTTTTTTTAGTATTTTCGACGCTCGTTTTTTGCGATTTCGACCATTGTTTATTGATTTAATTTCACGATTAAGCAAACCTATGTTTTTTGAGATAGGTTCTTTGATATTTTTTTCATCGAGATGAAAAGGAATATCTTTCTCTGAATAGGAATAAACAAGTATAGCTAATTTTCCATAGTTTTCGCTTAAGCTTTTCCGAAGACCTAGGTCTATATCTTCAATATTGGTATTAGCTAAATGTTCAATAATGGGAGTCATTAAAAGCTTTTGCCATTCGGTATCAAAATGAGTTCTTTCTGTGAGTCTTTCAAAAATTTGAATATCTTTTTCATCTGGAAGATTTTTTTTCTGTTCTAAAGAAATCATAAGTGTGGCAGCCTCTTTGAGGAAATCCCATTTTTCTTTTATTTCAGAGTTGATGTTTTTTGGGATTTTTCCGTGTTTAACGAAAGGAGCAACTTTTATAATTCCTCCTTTTTCTGAAGCGCTATCTAACACTACTTGCATTTCCGTTTCGCTAAGAGTTTCTTCATCAAAGTTTATAGTAGGTTTATTTATGAGGTCTTCGATGGAAAATGACTTAGGTTCTGTTTGTCCTTTCGGGGGGGGGGGGGAACTCTACTTCTTGTTTAATAGATTTTGCTCTAAATTTTGGAACACCAAAAAGAGCACGAGCGAGTCTTTTTATTTGTTTCTCTGTTTTTTTTCTTCCTTTCAAATCAATGTTTTCTGGGTTAATTTCTTTAAAAGCACTTCCAGATATTAAGCGTACCCTTTCTACCCCCATTTGTTGCATTCCTCTTGAAGAAAATACAGCATCGATATTCCCATCTTTTCGGGTGAAAACTTTAATATTTTTTGCAGATAAAACAGATTTATGAACTCCTCCTGTTTTACTTCCTTCCAACAAGCGTTTTTTAGTTTGTTCTTTCACTGAATCACTACTTGGGTGTCGTTGTATTTTTCCGATATATGATTGAACGTTAGATTGGAGTTGTTGTGCTGCGGCTTCACTTAGCGCTCGCAGCTGGCGTGTTTTCTTGTCTTGATTCTTACTAAGGCCGTTGACTTTGAATGTATGGATAACTTCTACTTTTTTGATTTCACTACCGGATTTGTCATTAACCGAAAGAGTAATTTTAACTTTTAATTTTTTGTCGTCTTTGACCTCAGGTATTGTTGAATTAGCACCATCTAAATATGCGATTGCAGTAGAAGTTAAGAGTTTTTGCTGAGTTTTATTCCCGGCAGAGGAAGAAGTAACGTTTTTGTCTAAGCTATCCAAAAAGGATCTAAAATTATCTTTCGGTGTTGAGCTGCCGTCACCAATTGAGTTGCTAGACATTTCATTTCCTTGATTATTAAAAGGTGTAATAGAGGTTATTATATAATTAGTATATTAAATATTTGTTTTAATATCTCTTTTAACTTTTTTTTACTTTTTATATCTTTTGAATCCAGTTTTTCTTTTTAAAAAATTAATCTTTGACTGAAAAGAGTGTAAATTATAAGCAGCTGTTTTTAAATGCTTTATGCTTAAATTGTTTGCTTTGATTATCTGAAAATTCTTGTTTAACAGGGACTTAGAGAGGTTTTTTCGAAAAAAAGTCATCGAAGGGCTTGCGAAAAAAAACAAGCTCAGGTTATAGTTGGCTTTCATTCAACGTACATGTTACGTCGACTGGGGTGTAGCCAAGTGGTAAGGCAGCGGTTTTTGGTATCGCCATGCGCAGGTTCGATCCCTGCCACCCCAATTCTTTCAACCACAAGTTCCGCGTGACGCATTATGGAATGGAATCAACAGACTCCCATCCTTTTTTCCGGAACATCTCATCCTGATCTTAGTCTTCAAATAGCCAGTCAACTTAATGTTTCCTTAGGGAAAGTGCATTTAGAGCAATTTCCTGATGGAGAAATTAGTTGTCAGATTCTCGAAAATGTTCGAGGTCGTAGCGTATTTGTTGTGCAGTCTATTGCGCAGACTCTTGATGGGAGTCCGAATGACCATCTTATGGAATTGTTGATCTTAGTGGATGCGCTCAAGCGTGCGTCGGCTAGAAGAATTGTTGCTATTATCCCTTACTTTGGTTATTCCCGTCAGGATCGAAAAGATAAGCCTCGTGTGCCTATTACGGCGCGTTTAGTGGCAAATCTTTTGGAGACGGCTGGTGTGGATCGTGTATTGACTATGGATTTGCACGCTGACCAGTTGCAAGGATTTTTTGATATACCTTTAGATAATCTGTATGCGCGTCCGGTTTTGTCTCTAGCTCTGCAAAAATGGGGGATTGAGGACGATGTAGTCGTTGTTGCGCCAGATATTGGTGGGATTCGTCTTGCTCGTGCTTTTGCTAATCATTTTGGTGGACATATAGCTATTGTAGATAAGAAACGCACTGGGGCAGAAACAGTTGAAGTGAGTACTGTAATTGGTGATGTCAAAGATAAAACAGTCTTACTGACTGATGATATTTGCTCTACCGCAGGCACTTTAGCAGCAGCCGCTAATGTTTGTACACAATTTGGAGCAAAGCGTGTGATTGCAGCGATTACTCATGGGCTTTTGGTTGGTAAGGCTCTCGAGAAAATCAGCAATAGCTCAATAGAGTTTATTTTGTTGAGTGATAGTGTTCCTCGTGAACCTGGCTTTCATCACGAGAAGATACGTATTATTTCTGCTGCAGGCCTTTTTGCTGAAGCAGTTCGTTGTATTTTACAAGATACATCTATTTCTTCTTTGTTTGATTTAGAGAATTGGCGCGAGAAGGAAAAAAAACAATTGTCAAACCATTAAATCTCCCCAAAAAAGATACATTATGCTATGTTGGTCTGGCGGTTCTATCGTACGGCTCCAACACGTAAGTAACATAAATATTTAGGTTTGGGAGTGTGATTCTTCGTGATGAGCGGGGAATTACGGTATAACTGTTATAGAGAGTTTTTTACTCTTTAGATTATGAACTTTAACGCAAGGGAGGCGTTTTTCTTTTTGTCTGTAAGGCAAGGGATTTTACGCCGCATTTACGATAATGAAGTTGAATATTAAAAAAAGAGCCATTGCTAAAAAAGGCGACCGCACTCAAACGCGTTTAGAGGATCGCATTCCTGCAGTCCTTTATGGAAAAAACACTGAAAGCGAGCCGATTTCTATCGACAAAGCTGAGTTTGGAGCGTTGATGCGTAGCTTGAAGTCAGGCCGTTTGGCGACGACAGTTCTCACTTTGGTGGATGAGGACGGAAAAGAGCGCCAAGCTCTTGCTAAAGATATTCAGTATCAAGTCACCACATACAATGTGCAGCACTTGGATTTCCAGGAAGTGGAACAAACCACTGTTGTAAACGTAAACGTACCAATCGATTTCACAGGTGCAGCTGACTGTGCTGGTGTAAAATTGGGTGGGTTTTTACGTCCTGTTATCCGTAAGCTGCGCGTACGCTGCGAAGTGGAGAAGTTACCTTCTTCTTTTTCTATCGACGTTCGTAAGATGGGAATTAAGCAGTCTAAGCGACTCAGTGATATTGACATACCTGAAGGGGTTCGGCCCATGATGGACTTGAAGCAAGTGGCTGTTGTTGTAGCGAAGCGTTAACGACGACATGCATACACCGTCTCGAATTCGTTTACTTCTTGGATTAGGAAACCCTGGCGAAAAGTATGCTCAAACGCGTCATAATGCGGGTTATTTAGCCTTGCAGCGTTTGGCAGAAGTTCATGGGTGGACTTTTAAGCAAGATAAGCGTTTTTTGGGTCAGGTGGCTAAAGGGCAGATAGATGGGGTCACAATCTATCTTGTTCTTCCCGAAACTTATATGAATGAAAGTGGCCGATCACTGAGAAAAGCTCTAGACTTTTTCAAATTATCTGTTGAGGAAGTTCTGGTAGTTTTGGATGACATCCATTTGCCTTTTGGCACTCTTCGTTTGCGAAAGCAAGGGGGTACTGGGGGGCATAACGGTTTAAAAAGCATCCAAGCTCACCTGGGTTCAGATGCTTATCTTCGCCTTAGGGTAGGGATTGGGCAACAGAAAGGTGATGATTTGACCAAGCATGTGCTTGGGCGATTTAGTAGAGAGGAGAGCGAAGAGCTGGGCCTATCATTAGATCGTGCAGCAAAGCTCATTGAGCGGATTGTGCAAGGCGAGCCTTTATCTCAGGTAATGAATGAGGTGAATCGTAAGATGAGCCAAGAAAAAATAGATAATAAAAATTCTAGTAGCGATGTTCTAGGAGACTGCTAAATGAGCACAGATGAACAAAAAAATCTCTATGAGGGCATGTACGTGATCAGCTCACGTTTGAGCGATGAAGCTCGTGGTCATGCTCTAGAGAAGGTCCTTGATGGGATCAAGTCGCGTAATGGCGAAATTGTAAAAATGATTGAGATGGGTCGTCGTAAGCTTGCTTATGAGATTTCTGGTCACCGTGAAGGTTACTATTTCTTAGTATACTTTGAAGTAGCTCCTTCTGCGATTGCTGAAATGTGGAATGAGTACCACTTACACGAAGACCTTGTACGTTTTATGACTCTTCGTGCAGAAAGCGTGTTAGAGAATCTTGAATTCAAAGCATTAGCTGAGGCGTAAGGAGTAGATCATGACTGTAAGACCAAAGCGTAGAAAAATGGCCGGACGTCCTAAGCGCAAAAAGCGTTGCCCATGGAAATCTTCTGGCGTGAAGATTGTGGACTACAAAGATGTAGAAAACATTAAGCGATTCATTACTGAACGTGGAAAAATTCTTCCTCGTCGCATTACTGGAGTTTCAGCACACTATCAACGTCTATTGACACAAGCTATCAAGCGTGCTCGTCACATGGCATTGATTCCATTTGTGGCAGAAGATTAATAAAAGGAGCTTACATAATATGGCAAATGTAAAAGTTTTGCTTTTAGAAGACGTACACGCTCTAGGCCGCAGTGGTGACATTGTATCGGTTAAGTGTGGATACGCTCGTAACTTTCTTCAGCCACAGGGTTTTGCTGTGATTGCAGATCGCAATGCTTTGCGTATGCAAGAACGTCTACAACTCGCTCGTGCTGAGCAAGCGAAGCGTGATTTAGAAGAAGCTGAGCAATTCAAGTCACAAATCGATGGACAAGTCTTTAGCTGTGAGCGTAAGGTTGATCCAGACGGTCATATGTACGGTTCTGTTGCGATTCTTGATATCGTTGAGATCGTGAAAGAAGCTCAAGGTTTCGAACTTGATAAGAAGTTCGTTACTCTTGCTCACCCAATTAAGAAGGTAGGGATTCATACGATTCCTGTAAACTTCAAAGAGGGAGTAGAAGCTACTTTCACATTGAAAGTGATTCCTGAAGGCGGAGTTCTTCCTGAAGATGAGCCTGAAGAAACTGTAGAAGAAGTATCAGCTGAAGCGGAAGAAGCTGAAGCAGCTACTGAAGAGGCATAGTCGTTTTATCGATTTTCTTCTGATAAAGCCCCAGTTCTTATGAACTGGGGATTTTTTTTATCCTAATGAGTGCTAGCGGGAGGTAAAGGACTTTCTTTGGATAAAAACAAAGAAGGTGCTGTATAGGACAATGATAGAGCTCTTTTCACCATCAAAAATTAACCTATATCTTAGGGTCATGGGAAGGCGACTTGACGGCTACCATAACCTTTCTACACTGATGCATACGATTGATCTGGGTGATTGGATTCGTATCGATTTAAATGATCGTGATGTATTTACATGTAGTGATCCTAATCTTCCTACAGACTCTAATAATTTGATTGTAAAAGCTCTTAATCAATTTCGTGAGAAGAGTGGTTTAAATCCCCAAGTATCCATTCACTTAGAGAAGCGAGTACCAATTGAAGCTGGTTTAGGTGGTGGAAGTGCCAATGCAGCGACTGTTTTATGGGGGCTTAATCAGCTTTGTGGAAATCCGGCTTCTATCGACCAGCTTATTGCCTGGTCAGCAGATATTGGTAGTGATGTTCCTTTCTTTTTGTCTAATGGTTGTGCTCTATGCACAGGTCAAGGAATAACAGTTCAAAACCAAGCACCACTTCCTAATGATTCGCTATGGATTGTAAAACCTCGTTTTGGGCTTTCTACAGCTAAGGTATACGCTGAGCTTGATTTGGAAGAGAACAAATCTCCTATCCGTGATAATACAGAACTACTTCAGTATTTTTTAGATGGAAATCCACAATATTTTAACAGCCTGGAAAAAGCAGCGTTCTCTTTGCGTCCTCAGCTGAAAGAAATCAAAGAAGAGTTGATGAGTGCAGGTTTTGATTTTGTATTGATGAGTGGATCAGGCACATCATTTTTCTGTTTAGGCGGGGGAACTCCTGGAACAATTCCGGATCTGGACTATTATCAAGCAAAATTCATTCACCGAGAAGAAGGGCAATGGTATAAAAAAGAAGCCCTTGATTTGCAGCTCAGTTCCGTGGGGATTTATGAAAATTTTTGATAAACCACTTATCGTAATTACAGGAGGAGCCGGGTTTATAGGCTCTTCTCTTGTTCGTCATTTAAACAATCAGGGTGTTTGCGACATTTTGATTGTTGATGATTTAGGAACAGGTAATAAATGGAAAAACCTTATCGGTAAGTCCTTTGTAGATCTTATTTCCCGTCATGACCTTTTCCATTGGTTATCTGAGCATGATGCGGGAGATATACAAGCTTTTGTTCATTTGGGTGCATGCTCTAGTACGCAAGAGTGTGATGTGGACTATCTCATGGAAAATAACTTTCGTTTTTCTGTGCGTTTAGCTGAATATGCTTTAAGAAATAATCACCGGATGATTTATGCCTCTTCAGCTTCTTGCTATGGGAGTGGTAAGTATGGATATTCAGATGATCATGAAAAGCTTGCGTTACCTCGTCCACAAACAGCATATGCTTATTCAAAGCAGCTATTTGATTTATGGTTAAGAGACCGTGAAGTCTTAAATCAAGTGGTAGGTTTACGCTTTTTCAATGTTTTTGGTCCTAATGAATGGCATCGAGGAGTCACTCGTAGTGTGCCTACGAAAGCCATTGAGACGGTTCAAAAAGAAGGCGTACTCAAGCTTTTTAAAAGTCCAAACCCAGATCTTTATGGAGATGGTGAACAGAAGCGAGACTTGATTTATGTAAAAGATGCCGTAAGGATGATAGCAGCATTCTTATCCAATGATGCAACAGGTATCTATAACATTGCATCGGGAACCCCACAGTCTTGGAACTCTGTAGCAAGTGCTGTATTTCAAGCTCTTTCTAAGCCTTATCAAGTGGAATACATAGATCCACCGAAAGATATGAGCATGCAAAGTCAGGCTGAAGTTTGTGCTGATATGCAAAAGACTCGTAAAGCATTAGGAGAAGCTGTTTCTCGTACAATGAGCCTCGAAAGTGCTATCAAAGACTACATTTCATTTCACCTCGATAGTGATCACACTTGGTAGCTGTTTTGTAAGCACCTCTGGGGGAAGAGCAGTTCATGGTATCTTTCGTCGCGTCGTAGCTTCTTTGCTTCGCCGCGTTTCTTATTTTGCTCATGACCCCTATTAGATCTCATGCGATATCTAATCTCAAGAAATTCAAATTCACGATCTTTGTGAAAGAATCCCTGTAGAATGTATCCATGATGGAGTTTTTTCAAAACCTAAGCATTAGGAACCACTTTCACCTCTCATAATGATGAATCTACAGCGTATCATTTAAACGCGGCGAAGCAAAGAAACTAAGACGCGAAGAAGATTTTTTACAATCCCCGAGATGTTTGCAAACGCCTCGGAAGTGATAGATTTACTCTTGTGTGAGAAATTCTAAAATAAACTATAGTCAATCATAACAAAGTACTCCGTGAAGGAAAGAAAAGTTATGAGTGATACGAATGAATATCGTTGGGATTGTCACCCTGAAGCTGAAACATTATTACGTTCTTATTTATTCAAGTGTTGTGAATCTAACGAAGATATTCTACGCCTTCAAAAGGACTTATTAAAGAAAACGAGTACTGATTTATTCCATTGGGTTGATCACTTTATAATAGGTCATGATAGCCAGGCAGAAAAAGACTTAAGAAACTTAGGTTTTAAAGCAGATGATGCAGGCTCTTCCTATAGGGTTTTTCGCCACTATGGGGCGATGTTTCCAGCGATTGTGTTACAAGATAGTGAAATCCCTAAGGTAGCTGGGGTGGGAGTTAAAGTAGACGATATTCACGATTTTCTTCAGGTGCAAGGATATGATGCTGAAGTAGAGGGAGCTCCCTTTAGTGCTTTTCGACGTTCTTGTGTTTCTTCTAAAGGTGGAGTGACTTTATGGGTTGTAGAGCGTAGAGGTAGTTTAACTATGGAGCCTTCTTATCCAGAACGAGGGCACATAGAAACGTACTTTGCGGCAAAAGAGCTATGGAAGAAGCGTTACCGAGAAACGGTTCCTGAGCTAGAAGAAGAGTGCATGTATCGTACGATGGAGCTGGCCGAAGAACTGGTTCAAATGCTTGGCAAAGACATGGCGGCTCATGTGGTAATGGAGTGTGAGAGAGAATATTGGCAAGCACGTAATTATGCAGCACAAGTGCAAAAAGGACGTCAGGATTCAGTAGGAGTAGGATGGGCGAATCACGATCATCACACATTTCGCAGTTCTCGACGTTTTATGAGACACCTTGTACGGACGATGGAAATTTTAGGTTTCCATTGTAGAGAAGGCTTTCATGCCGGTGAGCAAGCTGGTTGGGGAGCTCAAGTTGTAGAAAATTGGAATTGTGGAGTGACTTGTTTTTTAGATCTAGATATGGATCCAGAAGAAGTCGATACAGATTACAGTAGTGAGCCGTTAGAGGAGTTAGATCATTTACGGACAGTAGGTCTTTGGTGCGCTTTACATGGTGACTCACTCTTGAGAGGAGGGATGCACCATTTAGAGTGCAAGTTCCGTTATGAAGTTCTCGAAGATGATTTGGCGAGCCATGGAATAGAAATGATGAGTCCCTTCGCTAATCTTCCTTATTTAAAACAGGGCTTCACAAAAGGAGAGGTTTGGAAAATCGAGCCTCAACGTGTTGAATGGCTCTTAAACAAACAACTTATTACAGAAGAACAAGGCTTTGAGTTTTTGAAAAATGGAGCTGTAGGTAGTCATTTAGAAAATTTGGAGCGAAAATCAGGCTATAAAGGCTTTAGTCAAAGCAGTGTGAGTGACATCATGCAGAGGCTCGACCCTCGATTAGAAAGTTCGAAAAAAAGTAAGTAGTTCTATGATTTCACCACTGAGCCGGTGAGTACACAGAGAAGAGTTGACAAGCACAACTTCTCAGTGCCGTCACCGGCTCAGTAGTGATATGTAACTGAATACTATAGGGTTTAAGTTTTAGCCGTTTCATCTATTTGTCTCGCAATTGCTTCCGCTAAATGAAGAGCTTCTCGTTTTGTTGTGTGTTCTATCTGGCTTCTGCAAGATAGACCACTGGCAATAATTAACGTATTCTCGCTGCATTTTTGAATGCCAGGAACAAGACGTTGTTTAGCGATGGCAATAGACATTTTATAATGCTCTTCTTCGTATCCAAAAGAGCCTGCCATTCCACAGCAGCCACTCGGTATTTCCTTTACTTGGAAACCTGGGATAGATTTTAGAACTCGGAGACTTGGGTCCATTCCAACCAAAGCTTTTTGGTGGCAATGGCCATGAATACGTACTCGGTAGGATTGGTCATTTTTCCATTTTATGTGAGAGAAGGTATCTTCTCGATGTTGATCTAAAAACTCATCTAAGCTGAAGCACATACTGGCAACTAGGCGAGTGTCTTCAGAAGGAAGAAGAGCTTTGTATTCGTCTCGAAGAGTGAGAATACACGAAGGTTCCAGCCCCACAATAGGTAAACCTTGTTTTGCGTAAGGGAGCAGGGTTTCTACAAGCTTGCTTGCTTTCTTTTTTGCATAAGGGAGTAGACCTTTTGATATAGCTGGACGTCCACAGCATTGGTATTGGGGAAGTAGGACCTCGTAACCCATAGCATGAAAAATATTCATGGCATCGAGCCCTATCTCTGGATAGTTGAATTCAGTAAATGTATCGATTAGTAAAACAAGCTTCTTCTGGGAATGCTTTTGAGTTTTTCGATGCTGTGAAAAACGTTTTTGGGCAAAAGGAGGAAGTTGTCGTTTAGAAGGAATCCCTATTTTTTTTAGAAGCCACTTTGCAGGAAGAGATGAAGAAGCCCAATTACTTAGGCTTGGAGTAAGAGATGCAAGACGACTGAATTGGTCAACATAGGCAAAAAGACGGGTACGTAGAGAAATTCCATGTTCTTTTTGATAGTGATAAAGAAACTCTGACTTCATTTTTGCCATATCTACTTGTGAAGGGCATTCTTTTTTGCATCCTTTACATTCTAGGCAATAGTCGAGCACTTCATGGAGTTCTTGGCTGCTAAAGCTTTTTGCATCTAGTTTTCCTTGGAAAATAGACCGAAGCGCTTGCGTTCTTGCTCGAGTGCTATGGCGTTCATTACCGAAAGCTTGGAAGCTAGGGCACATTAAGTTAGAGCGTTGACGGCATTGACCGTTACCGTTACACATACCACTGGCAAATTCGAGACCACCTTCTTCACTAAAATCTAGAAAAGTTTGAGGTTCCCAAACTTTTGTATCTGGTGTGTCACGTAGGTTTTCTGTGACGGGAGGAGAATCGACGAGTTTTCCAGGGTTCATTTGTCCTTCAGGATCAAAAGTCGCTTTGATTTCTTGAAAACAAGTATAGAGACGTTCTCCGAACATTTTAGGGTGAGTCCAAGAGCGGATCAAACCATCTCCATGTTCTCCACTGAGGACTCCGTCATGGGCAAGTACAATATCAGCAACATCGAGCATGATTGTTTTAATGAGTTCGATATCTTTTGGATCGCGCATATCCATGTAAGGCCGGACGTGTACACAACCTTCTCCCATATGCCCGTAAAATCCTGCTTCCTTCTTCTGTTTGTTGAGATACTGAAGGAATTGAGTCATAAAAGACTCGAGCTGTGTGGGGGCTACCGCGATATCTTCAACGAATGCAATGGCTCGGCTTTGTGTTCGTCGGGACATAATTAGTCCAAGTCCAGCTTTTCGAAAAGCCCAAACTTGGGAGATATCTTTGCTATTAGTAAGGGCTGTTTGCGCATAGCCAATTTCCCGTTTACTCACCTCATTTGTGAAATGTTCGACCTTTTCTACGAGCTCTTCTTTGCTTTCTGCGTCGAGTTCTACAATAACAAGAGAGCTAGGGTTTCCTTTCAACCAATTCATTTGCCCCTTCATACTAGGAGCTAATTGTGCAAGTTGAATGGGTTGTTCATCGATCACTTCTAAGGCGAAAGGTTGAAAGTCTAAAAAGTATTCTGTGTAACGAAACGGTTCTATGCGGTCTTTGAATTCTAATACGCAAATTCCTGTATAGGCGGGCTTGTGGCTAATTTTAAGTTTTGCTTCGGTAATGATGCCGAGGGTTCCTTCTGATCCTGCGATGAGGCGGGCTAGGTTGATGTCTTTTTCACGCAGTAATTCATCTAAGTTGTAACCTGAGGCTCGTCGACGAAGTTTGGGGAAGCGTGTGCGGATTTCTTCTGCATATTTATCTCGAATTCGTGAGAGATTGCGGTAAATATCACCTTCTACGTAAGGATCTTGGCACTTCTTCTCCCAACCTTTTGGTCCTAATGAAGAAAAAGAAAGAACATCGCCTCCGTATAGAACCATTTCTACGGATTTGCAGTGTTCTGAGGTGCGTCCATATCTGAGGGAATGGGCTCCTGATGAATTATTCCCTACCATCCCACCTATTGTGGCGCGGTTGCCTGTAGAGGTGTCTGGTCCTAATCGATAGCCATGGGGAGCTAAAGCTTGATTGAGCTGATCTTGTACAACTCCTGGTTCACAGAGTGCATAGCCTTTTTCAAAGTTGATTTCTAGGATTTTATTGAGGTACTTGGAGCAATCAAGAATGATGCCTTTGCCAATACAACCTCCAGCTAAGCCGGTCCCTGCGCCTCGTCCGATTAAGGGAACTTGGTGTTTTTTCGCAATAATAGAGGTGGTGATGATGTCGTCTTTGGTTTTGGGTAAAACAATAACGAGTGGTTCAATTTGGTAGATGGAGGCATCTACACTGTAGATTTGTCTGGAGATTTGGTCTGAGTAAACATCTCCTTCGAGGTGATTTTTGAGGTCTCTAATCAAGCGTTCCATAGAAATCCTTTTGCCAGTGCGGATTAGGACCTCCATTAAAGCAGGTCCTGTTCAGAACTGACAAGAGAATTTCTATAAAACCTCCAATGGCTACCTAATCCGCGCTTCCAGTGCGTTAGATGTAGGGTGTTTTTCTGAGCTCATATCTGAATCATGCAAACTGCATCTGATGCGAGATTAGGTAGCCATTGGAGGTAAAAATAGACTAAGCAGAAGCTTTTTGAATAAGTGGATTGGCTTCAGAAATTATTTCCTCTTGGGAATTTTCTTTTTGTGTCTCTGAGAATAACGTACCTAAACGGAATACAGAATAGATCCACATAGCCAAAGTTATAATTACAAAAGGAAAAAGTAAGTGAGTGATTCCTAATACGGAGCCTGCTCCTGCAACATCAATCAGAATAATTTGAATCCAAGATGAGCCTGATTTGCCTAAGCGGGCGGCAACGACGTCGATAGCGGCTTTGCCTTTTACTTTAGACTCTGCGTCTAGAGGAATATAGGCAATCTCTTTAGAAGTATCGAAAAACGTATACTTCGCAGCCTTGGTTAAAGAGTTTTGCGCTGCTCCGAGAAATACCACTAAAGCAAGAGGGGTTATTCCTAGCATGGTAGTAAAACTACTGAGGAGATCTTGCTCTGTGAAAGCTAAGAAAAAGCTGATTCCTGTAATTCCCACAATTAAAGGGGTCACTAAAGCGGTGCAACGCCAAGAGAAGTAACGCAGAGTGATGGAGGCGAAAATGGTAGATGCTAAAGCTGTAAATCCAATTGCAGAGGTAACAACCCCCATAAAGGACTGGTAGTCGCTTGGATTTGGATAAAGAAGTTTGATGTTTGCCTTCCAGGTAACTTCAATCATGTTGAAAGCAAGACCGTAAGAAAGTACTAGAATCGCGAGAAAGCCCAAGTATTTGGATTTACATAGGTAGCGTAAACTTTGAAAAAGTGAAAGCTTTGGTTTTTCTTTTTTCAGGCGTTGTTGTTGCTCTTTAGTGTAAAGTCTAGAGTCTGTTAGAACATTTCGCTCACACCAGTGAATGATTGCCATAAGAATAATACAGATACTGGCACATAGCAGCATGAGGTAGCGGATGCTCAGAGTAAAGTCGTTTGGAGCCAGATATTGGGTAAAAAAGACGAGTACTGGTCCTGTTAACAAAGTAGCAATGTGACCAAACGCAGAATAAGAAGCATAGTATTTACGGGCATCGGCAACTTGGCTTAGTTCATTGGCAAAGCCCCAAAAGAGCATTCCGATAGCAAGCCCACCCCAAAGTTCAGCGCAGACGAAAAATAAGGAGTTCATCCAGTAGCGATAAACTGATACCCAATGTTGACGGTTTTCACCTAAAAAGGATGCCAAAGCATCAGCTGATTGATGAGGAGTGAGAGCTTCTTGGAAAGGATGAAGGACAAAGCCGTAGAGCAAAAAAAAAGCCATAAACGGTAGGAGTATGGCGTAATAAAGTCGGGTCTTGGAGAGCTTGTTACTACATTTGGAAATAAACAAGGTCGCAAGAAAAGCTGATGGAAGAACAATCCATCCCTTCAAAATTGGAATGGCCTCTGCCCCCGTTGCAGTTACTACTAAAGTGTCTTTTGTACTAAATAGAACGCAAAAGTTGAGAGTGACTAAGAATTTCATTAGAAGAAGAGGAAGGACCTTCTTCCACTCATATGAAGGGATTTTGAAGAGAGTTTTAGTTTCAGAAAGTTTGGTATCAATACCTTGCAAAACGGTAACGCCTCAAAAAAGTGTTCATCTTTTGGCCTTTATCCCTGAAAAACCAAAGATCCAGTTCTAGACCGTCAAAGATGATATCCTTCAAGACATTAGAAGTCAATAGAATCTAAAAACAATACTAATACAAAAATTTATAGGAAGAGGTGATAGATTAAAGAAAAGTATCGTTTTGTATCTTGTTAGTTTAGTTTTTATCTCTTTTATGTCTCAGGTTTTAAATAGAACATAAAACTTTATCTATCTCTAGCTTAGCTGAAAAATCTAAGTGTTTGACCTAGAAAAGAAAATAACTCTTCATTTGTTTTAAATAAATTTTTATTATCTCTTTTCAGGTAGCTCATCTATTTGCTGTCTGATACGTATATATTTCCAAATGACTGAGGTAAGGTTCATTATGACTCATATTACTCCTATTCAATTCAACGCATCACAAGAAGTGAGTGTAGAATCTAATAACGGAAATTCTTCCTGGACTTGGGGCGATTTTCTACAAATTCTAATGGATAAAGTTCCAGATGTAGTTTCTATTTTGTCTTTTTTTTATCCTTCATTGGAAGAAGGGGGGCTTTGCCAAGAAAAATTTATTCAGTGGTTTAAGAGGGAAACCATCGAAAGCTTTTTAGAAGATTCTGAAAGCATTGTTCATTTTATTGAAGAAGGCTTCAAGTATTTCGGTGAGTATATGGAAAATAATGATCTTGATTTAGAAGATCTAAGTGCGGATTCAGTTTTTGATATTCTTAGCACAATTCCAGAAACAGAAGATACTGCTTTACTTAGAAAAATCATCACAAATTTTTTGGGTTTTTATTTAGATGTGAAAAGTTCTTATGCAGATGAAGATTTATTTATGCAGGATGTGGAAAAATTCGTCGCTGCAGTTGTGACTATTGCAATTATGATTCAATCTCAAAGTAATATGTAATTGATGATAGCGACCTAAACAACTTATGTAGTAGAAGGTTTTGGTCGCTATTAAAAATTATCTGTCTTTTTAATTAAGTTTCTCTTTTTGATCTCTTTAATTTCCAAGTAAAAACAATAACAATAATGTAAATAAAAATATTTATTGTTAAAATAAGTAGTATTTTTATTTTTTTATTTTAATGGTGTTTAAATGCTTGGTTTTAGCTTTGATAATTTGAGACATCGAATTTTTAGTCCTATTCATAGTTGTGCTGATTTTTTAGATAAGAAACGAGCTCAATGGGAAGAAGAGTGTAATAGCTTGGGGACTACCTATATTTTAAAAGAAGAAGATAAGAACAATCAGCTAAATATCAAGCAGTGGGATATTGTGGTCATTAGAACTTGCCGCTTGTTTTGTCCTGTTCTCCAGTTAGGGTCCTCAATATTGAGAGGGGTCGAAAATATTGTAGGAACAGAATCTGATAAAGATCCAGAAAAGATAAAAAAGTTTCGAAGTGATGAGTTTAAGGGGTATTTACAAGGTAGTCTTAGTAAAGAAGATGCTTATGTGGAATCAACCCTTGAAATTTTGGCTTCAGCATCTCTCGAAGAAAATAACCGTCCGGTTCCCGAAGCAGTTAAGGAGTACTCTCTTTTTAATAAAGAGCCCATTCAATCTTTAGAAGATCCTAAGCTTGCGTTTCAGGTATTAGGTAATCGTGAAGGACAGGGAGAGTTTGGTGGAGTGCCAGGCAATAGGTATTCACTGGAAGATTCGGTTTCTATTGCAGATACAACAAAGCTATTTTTAGAGGTATTAAAACAAGATCCTTTTCAAAATAAGAAATTAATACATCTTTACAGTGATCTTGTTAAAGCTAGTGAAGCACTTCAGGAAGCGAAGAATATGGAGGATGGAAATGAGAAAAAATCTAAAGTAGATGACTTGCTTGTTGGATGGCATGAATCGATTAAAAATTTAAAAAGAGGAGAAAGTTTATTACTTCCAGGAGGTTATAGGTTTACAGTAGAGAATATGGAATATCATCATAACTTGATTTATGAAGTGAAATGTTCTCCAAGTAAATCAGGAGAGAAAATTTATTCTTTCACAGTTTTTAATACGGGTCATGGGATTGAAAAACACGAATCTCAAGGTTCTGAATCAGAGGAAAAATATTCAGTTGCTAAAACATACACTGGGATTCAGAGCGATCGGTTTGAGCTTTTATTAACAAATCTTCTTCTTGTTCAGTTTGAAGAGATAGAAAGGCAGGAGAAAACTTCAGAACAAGTAGAAGATCTAAGTTTAGAGCCAGT
Source organism: Waddliaceae bacterium (assembly GCA_002709385.1). Lineage (GTDB taxonomy): Bacteria > Chlamydiota > Chlamydiia > Chlamydiales. Next base: position 9,158 of record PAQS01000034.1, on the reverse strand, counting down.
ACATGAAGATTCTAATAAGTTAGATGAGTTATTAAAAAAAACTGATGAAAATGAAGCAAAAAATAAAAAAGTAGAAGAAGCCGATTTAGCGATTGATCACATATATAACTGTATACAAACAGTTGCAGGAAAAGAAGAAGAACCTGCTATCCCAGATGAATTCTTTATCAAGAAACAGAGAGCTCGAACATCCTCTTGGAATGTAGTACAGAAGTCTCTTATAGGAAGATCAGATTTACAATACAGAAAATTTGCCTTTTTCCGATTAAAAAAGAAAAATAAAGTGGCCAATGAATCTAGCTGGTATAAAGCACAGGCAGCAATGACTCATTTAAGCGTTCTTACCTCACAAACAAAGTTATTACGAGAAAGTAACGATTTTACTCCTTCTGAGTATAGTTTGCACCTATCTTTGCTGAAGGAAGGATTGAAAAAACTAACAGAAGAATTCAGTAAAAACGATCTAGTATCAAGTTTAACAAGAAAGCAACAGTGGGTCTTATCTGCAACTTTGCCTGAACTCCAAAAGTCCTCACGTGAATTGGAAAAAGGTTTCCCTACAAAAGTTGAGAGTCTAAAAACAGAAAAAACAACCTTTCTTAATAAAAATATAGAAGGTGAAAACGATGTAAATGAAAGCAATTTTTCTGTTCAATTTCCTAATAAAAATGAAAAAGTACTTCTTACAGATATTTCAGAAGAAGACGACATAAAAGAAGTAAAATCTTTTCCTATTTTCCAAGTAGGTAAAAACCTTAATGAAACATGCAACAATATCGCCAGTGTTCTTCAGAAGATAAGAGAAATAGAAGAACCTTTAACAGTTACAAGCTATCTTCGTGAAAAAGTGATCAATAGTCTTATGAACGAAACAGGAGAAATCCTTTTTCTGGATGAGGAAATTGAGAAAGAAGATATGCAGTATTTGATAGAACTTTTACAAGAAGCAATGAAGGTGGAATGTGATTGTATCCATGTCTTTAAGGAGCCTACAGCTATACAAATTTTGGATATAGCGAAGCTATATGCTATTTCTTATTCCTTTGCTATCAAGTTGGATGAAAAACTTGAACGTAAAGCAGGAAGTGCTTTGAGAAGCTATCCAATTTATACTGATTTTTTGGAAAGTTATAAGAAGTCTCATCGATATAAAAGCGACTTAGCATTGAACCCTAAATTAGAAAATGAGTGGAAGCAAGTATTGAAAAAACTCAAAAAAGATTCAATTTCAGAGGATGAAAAAAATAAAAGACCCCTGTTTTCTGAAGGGGTAGAAGAAAAAGCGGAATATAGCAGTTCTTTAGAAGATTGGAAAAAGTCTAGCTCTGAGTATCTATTGATGAAATCTTTAGGTTATGATCTTTATGCAGATTTTGATGAGATGCTGGAGTTGAATAAAACCTTTTATAACAATGTCAGAGAAAAGCTCCCTCAAGCGCAGGAAGTAGACAAGAAAAGGTTTGAAGAAAATTGCCAAAGATATAATGAGCGTAGAATAGAAATTAAGAGGCTTTTAGAATATTTTGTAAACAATTCTGGTAAATTTGATGCAATGAGTAAGGATGATGATTCAAGTATTTTAGAAGCAAAAGAAAGTGTGCTTTTTTCTTTAAATGAAGCTAGCAAAGAACAAAGCCAAACCAGTTCATATTCTCATAACAAAATAACAAAAGATATACGAAATGCAATTGAAAATTACAATAAAAAAATTGTTGATTCTGGTTATGGTCTTGAAGAAATATCTTTTAATGTACAAGAACTTTGGCATTATACTAATCCATGGGGAGATGTTTATGAGATGAATTGGGGGGTATCCGAAAGGTGCTGGAATTATCAAGAACGTACAGATTCTCAAACAAGAACATTTATAAATCCTTACCAAAAAGATAAGCAGTCTGTTAAATCTATTTCTACTCTTGGTTCGTTTTCTACTTGTTTATCGGATTTAGAAAATCAGGAAATAGAAAAGAGCAAGCATAACTACCAAAGAGATGGAACGGAAGAGTTTAATAAATTATCAAAAATAGAAAACACAGAACATATTTTTGCTCTCAAAGACATGTGTTATATGTGTATGTGGGCGATTGGGGGTGAAGACAATAATTGGAATAGGTTTTATCCAGGTACTGAAACAACGCTTACGACTCGAAAGGATAAAGCCCCTGAAATTGAAACAAAATGGAAAAAAGATGGTGAAACTCTTACTGTTAAAAGTCTTGACCCTTCTCAAGAATCATTAAGTAAAAAGATTTCTCAAGAAAGAGTTGACGGGCACTTATTCGATAATAATAGACAAGAAAAGCTCCCTTCGAAAATACAAGGAGAGCTTGTTAAAGATGCTCTGCAGTTACAAAAAGGAACTAAATATAACTTTCAACAAGTCTATTTAATAGGAACAGAAAGTACTCACTTAGAAAATATCTATTTTCATCGTGTTCTAGGAGATATTACGCGTTACAGTTCAACAATGAGAGAAGAGGAAAGTCGTGAAAATATTTTCCAAAATCTTGAAAGTAAAGAGTTTTTGAAAGAGCTTTCGAAAGATTCAGTACTGGTTCAAAAGTGGTTTTCTTTTATTGAGTTAGAATTAGAAATACAAGAAAAAGAGCTGGAAGCAGAATTAAAAAGAGAACCTAAAGATAAAGAAGCTTTGCACTTATTATCTTATCGATTGATGTCTTTTCATCGTTTATGCAGGACGATATATAGAGGTGCTTTGAGCGATTTAAAGTACAAAAATACCTCGGTGAAAAATCTTTTTTATGAAAAAGAATTTAGTAGAAGAGAGAGATTTTTTTATCAAATTAAAAAAATTCAAAAAGAGATCCCTCAGGATGTAGAACCTTTAAAGGCTTATACAGGTTTAGATACTAGTATTGGATCTTTGCTTACTGAGGCTATTGCTGGGTTTGAAAATGTAAATATTGAAACGCTCACAGATCAGGAACGTAAGCTTTGGTTGCAAACTTTTGGGTTGTATTTGAAAACTTCAAAAGGAAACCGTAAAGGGAATATTCGACAAGAAGCTGAGCTACAAATACAACGTTTTTTTGATATTACTCGTGAGGAACTTTTAAGAGACTCTGATCTAAGCAACTCTTTTAAAAGTGTTATTGGTTTGGAAGGAGTGAATTTTGAAGAAAGCAAAAATATTGCTTCAAACTCAACTGTTCTACGGAGTGGAGATGGAAATGTTCAAATAGATCTTCTGAGAGGAGAATTGCATGAATTTAATCGAAGTAAAGAAGAAACAGTATTTACAAGAGACATTCTTGGTTTCGAAAGTATTGGATCTGAAGGCGAGCTGAAAGTTAAAAGCCAAAATCCTTCTAGAGAGTTTACAATACTTAGCCCAAAGTACTCTGGCCTGTACTTAGTAAAAGCACGCGGAGGAAAATATCATATTTGTGTGCGAATGAGCCATGGGAAAATTGATCCTACTGGTGGTGTTCGGTATATTTTGAAAGGGGAAGACTATGAAAATAGAAAATATCTTCCTGAACACTTACGAGAGAATTTTACATATTGGGAACACTCTGGTAACACAAATAAAGTTTTATTATCATCGAAAATGAGTGAAGCTTATTCACCCCAGGAAGAATCAAAGCAGGTTTTCGAGTATGAAGTTGTAAACAATAATATTCGCTGTTTACTTGAAAAAGATGAGAAAGATAAAAATCTTTATGTCGCTCCAATTGGAGAATACTTTATTTGTGAAAATAATGAAGATAAAAAAGTAAATAATAAATTGCCAATAGATTTATTACCTTTTAATGAGTTTGCAAGATACAATAATTTGTTTTGTTATAAAAATAAAAAAGGTGATGTCTGCAAAATAACTCTTCACTGTAAAAGTCCAGTAAAAAATCAATTAATCAGTTTTATTCGAGATCAACATAATGATTGGGTTCTAGAAGATAGTCCAAATATACGCTTGGTAAAAGAACCTGATCGTGTAATCCGTAGTAATAATTCCCGTAGCCTTTTGCTTGAGAAAACAGAGTTTGATAGTGAAGGAGAAAAAGTTAGGTCAGGTCTTTTTATGTTATTACCTGACTGTGACTTTTCTACTTTCATGAAAACAAATTATCGTGGGTGTAAAGGGAAGGGGTGGCATTTACAAGCTCAGAAAGAAGGAGCTGGTTCACCCGATTCTGTTTTAATGGAAGTAAAAAGCTCTGGAGCAGACTGGCGCTTTAAAACTGAGACAACAGAAGATTCTTTAAGAGCTGTTTTTTATTATTTGAATAGACCTAGAAACGGTTATGAAGCAGCTCTTAGCGAGCTTTGGAAGGCGCAAGTAACTCGTGAGTACAGTAAAAAAGAAATTCAATTATTAGATCGTATTGTTTCTTTAGGGAAGTGGGGGAATAAAAGCCCTAAAGCTGCTGCTTTAAGGATTATGGCAGCAGGCCTTCTTCTTGAAAATGAAAAAAAATATCACGACCCTACTCTTCCTTTACATTTCAAGAAAGAGGAAATGGAAGAGGCTATTTGTGAAGAAGCTAAAAATCTTCGCAAATTTTCAAGTATTTCAAGGAAATTTGATCCGGCAGTCATTTTACAAGGTATGGGACTTTCTCCTGCTAATTATAATGTTAAAACCCTACGTCAAGCAGATGAGAAAAGTTCTTCGGGTTGGAAACACCCGAAATTACTTGAAAAACCTGAGGGCTTACCAGATAGCATTGTAGCTAAAAAATACTCCGAAGTTTCCTTAAGAAGCATGATTACAAGTGAGCTTATAAAACAAGAGGAGGTTCAGGGCGAGAAGTTTGAGAGAACAGATATCTCTGAAAACATCAATGGTGCTCATAGTAAAAGCATCATAGAAGAGTTTGAAGATGACTTAAAAGAAGGATCAGATAACTTCAAAGAGCTAAGTTATAAAATAGAGACAAAGTCTTTAGAAGGTATTAGAAAAGGGTTGAGGAGCTTAAAAGAAAATAGCGAGCAGCATATAGAGAGTTTAGAAAAACAGCTTCTTATCGATATGAATCAATCAAAAAATAGACAAGAGCTTTTTTCTCGATTAGGTCGTAGTTCAGATTATTTAGAAATGAATGACTTAGTGCAAATTCTTCTCTCTGGTTCACCTGAGAAAGTATTTGGTTCAGATAAATGGTCTAAAATCGAAGAAGACTTTAGACAGTGGATGGAGTTGAAAACTTGTATCCAACAAATAGAACGATGCCAAAAACCCTTAAGGAAGCTGGATTCACTTAGTTCTGGTGGGAATAATATTGATGAAGAAAAGTGGAGGCTTTTTTCAGAAGAGTTAGGGAAAGTGGTGTACCAAGAGCGTAGTTACAATACTAAAGAAAGTATCCGCCTACTTGCTTTTGAGTATCTAGGTGGGATCATGATGTATCCCGAGCAAATTGATGCGATTCAGCGTATGTTAGGGGAAAGAGAAGATGCTTCTTCAGTTTTACAGCTTGTTATGTCCTTTGGTAAATCAAAAGTGATGAACCCTGTGCTTGCGGCACTCAATACAAAAACGAAAGAAGGCGAAGCACAATTATCAGTCGTTTGTATGACCCCTGGCTTATTTCCATCAGGATCGATCGACTTACAAAAATCCTTAAGAGAGAATTGTCATAAGAGCTTATATAACTTCACGCTAGATCGATCGGACTGTTCGAACCCTGAACTCTTAAAGAAAAAATATAGTAATTTGTTGGCGGCAAAAGAGAATGGAAATGTTGTTGCAACGCGTCCTAATGACTTATTGATGATTCGCTTGATGATTCGGGTAAAACTGGCAGAGTTACAAAGCGAAGATAATGAAAAAAGAAACAACCCTAATAATGATGAGTCATTTGATGAAGACGAGCTACTTGTTGAAGACGATGGAACAATACAAACTCTTTTAGACATGGAGAAACTTTTTTTAGATGATGCTGCGATTGTCTATGATGAGTTTGATAGTATCTTTTACTTTAGAGAGATGTTAAATCTGCCTCTCCAGGGTTATGATTCTTTAAATCAGAGTGGAGTAGAGAAGGCGATAAGGCTATATGAAGATATTTACTCTGGAAAGATTCAAGTTGATGGTAAAGACCTAGCTTTATTGATTCAGGAAAATGAACAAGATAGTTTGAGTGTTGATCAATATAATAACGAAATTTTACCTGCTATACGTGAATTTTATAGTAAAAATTATGCAAACGAAGTGTGGAAGACTTTAAAGCTAGAGGATCGTAATAGATACTCGGAAAACGAGATAAAAGAATTTTTAACAAAGATCTATTTTGCTGGAGAAGATGACAAAAATGGAAAAGTGGGTGAGCTGATTAAAAGGCTAGAAGCTGCTCAGGTAGAAACTCAAGATACGTCTCTATTAGATACTTTGGCTTTCTATCGCATGCAACTAAGAAAAAATGGTTGCCTTGTTCAAGCTCTTAGTTCGGGAGTAGGAGCTAAGTATGGAGTAGGTGATGGAGGCTATGCCGTGCCTTATTTAGGAAATGGAACTCCTAAACCCCGTTCAGAATTTAAAACACCATGGGAAACAGTCAATAAAACGTTACAGTGTTATTTTTGGAAGTGGGATGAACGAGCTGACAAGTATAAATTCGCGAAATACTGTGAAAAAATAACCCTACAAGAAGGTGGGGTGAATAGATTACTAAGAGCTACTGGTTTAAGTGTTTCAGAGCTACATGAGGTGATAGAAAAAAAACCAGAAAAATTGATTGAAAGTTGGGAAAAGCTTAGAAGAGAAGGCAATGATCTAGAAAAAGAAAATGCACGCAATCTTCTTTATGATTACCTTCAGGAAGAGGTTTTTTCTAATGTTCATGAGCATTATGAACAATGTATGGGGACTCAAGCCGACCGCTTAGCAATGGTGAAAAAGATTTTAGGTTACTCAGGAACAGGTAAAGGCTTTTCTGGCTGGGGAGATACTAAGGTAAAGTGGGATCCTGTATCGAAGTATAGAGTAGCTCGAGGTATTTGCTCAGATAAAAATAAAGTGACTCTTGCAGAAGAAAATGATCCAGAAAAACTTTTAGACGGTCTTTTAGAGGCAGATACTTGGACAGAAAACCACAGTGCTATTATTGATGTAGGGGCACGTTTCCGTGGAGTAAGTAATCATGAAGTAGCTCAAAGTATGGCGAATTTTATCCATACAAATAGTGATCTAGGTAAAAAGTTTGTTTTATATTACCACCCTTTAACTGATGAAAAAGGAACTCCGACAGGGGCAACACAGTTAGCCGTTTTAGAGGCGGGTAAAACAAGCCCTAAATTGATTGAAGGAACGAGTCCTCAGGCAATAGCTTCAGCTTGTGGGGTTTCTGTTGACTCTTTAGAAGACAAGGTCTTGGCTTATTTTGACCAAGTACACTGTGTAGGATCTGATCTTCCTTTACCGTACGGTTCAAGAGCCTGTATGCTTTTCCGACCCAATGTAGATAGAGAAATTCTTGCGCAAGCAGCCATGCGGATGAGAAAGCTTCTAATCGGTGGGCAGCATCTAGATTTTATTCTATCTGAAGAAATGAAAACCTTTATCAAGAATGAAATGGGAATAGCACAGGATGCGGATTTAACGCCTAGGCATTTGTTCTATTGGACTGAAATTTATCGTAGTGAAGAGGAGAAACGAGGACACTATGACGCAACAAAGCTTTTATTGAAGCAAAAAGCTGTTGAGCTTGTAGAAAGTAAGATTCGTACATCTGAAACATTATTTAAACGTCTTAAGATCATGGAAAAAACTCGATCTTTACTCATAGAACAAGATAAAGGAAGTTTTTTCGAGAAGTGGGGACGTTTAGGTAAATTCGGTACTCCAGATGAAGGATTAGAAGCTGAAATTAAGCATTTGATGGGAATTATAAATTCCAGCGGTCTATTTACAGAAAGTGAAAGTGCGAAACTCCAAAGTGATCTAAACGCGATAAAAGAACGAGAATTAAATTCTTCTGTAGGAATGCCAGAACAAGTTCCTTTATCTGCAGACGTTGAAAAAGGTGGTGGAGAGCTTGAAGTGGATCAGCAGCAAGAGGTCAGTAAAGATACTTCTGTAGATGATGAGGTTGATATTGATCAGGAACATGAAGGGTTTGATATTCCTGATGAAGCTCTCGTTGAAGAAACGCCTTGGTTAGTAGATGATATAAACGATCTTCTACTAAGAGGAAGTATATACGATGAAAAGTTTAAAACTCTTTCAAATGTGATGGGTCATGCTGGAGATGAATGGGTGAGTTCTTTAGCGCTATTTAATAAATCAAGAACATATGTAAGTAATAATTTATTAACTTTATGGGGAAACAAGCCTGATTATTTCCGTTTTTTACACCCTGATTCTAAACCAATTCATGAAGTACTTTTATTTAAAGATAGTAAAGGAAATTGGTCTTCTGCTCTACTAACAAGCAAAGAAGCTTCTGATTTCAAGAAACATATGGATGATAAAGAAAAGCAAAAGACTTTCAAAGAAGAAGAAAAAACTTTTTATTTAACTGATACTTCAGGTTCTTTACTAGCTTCTCATACACAAGAACTTCCTGAAAAAATAGATCAGCTAGGGCTAAACAACCTTGAATTTGAGAAGCTTTCACAGCTACTTTTTAAGGCAGCTCTACTGCAAGGAAACCTAAGAAGTATCAACTATTGGATTGAACAGAAAAAACTGTACTTAGAGGAAATTGATAAGAAGCGTACCGGGGTATTTCTTAGAAATCGCTTACGTTATTGTCCAGAAGATCACAAACAAAAAGAACGCTTTCCTGCAGTGAAGAAAGCGTTTTTAACAGAAATTGCGGCTTAGATCTTCCTCAATAATGATGGATCTCGAGCATATCATTTAAACGCGGCGAAGCAAAGAAACTAAGGCGCCAAGAGAAGGGTATAGTGGTATAGTGGCCCCCATTGTCTAGACCAGAAATGTTCTTTCAATTATGGAAATTGTTCGATTGGAATAATTTGTATTTTTTATTCTTTTTACAAGAGCCTTGGGTGGAAGCATATCTTCTTGTGTTTTTCGTGGCGTCGTAGCTTCTTTGTTTCGCCGCGTTTAATGATTCCTATTAGTCCTCATACAATATCTCATTTCCATTAATAATGATGGATCTCTAGAGCATATTATTTAAACGCGGCGAAGCAAAGAAACTAAGGCGCCAAGAGAAGGGTATAGTGGT
>PAQS01000033.1 GCA_002709385.1 Waddliaceae bacterium | reverse complement strand
TGACGGAGTCTGTAAGGTACTGCGAGTTCGTGATGATATACAGTGCAAGATGACTACAGCAGAGATCATGACCTTTGCTATTTACGCTGCAAGTGCATGTTACGGAGACTATAAACGTGCCAGGTTATTTGCATCACATCAAAAGATGTTTATGAGTTTACTTAGCTACAGTCGCTTGATACAGCGAATCCACAGCATACCTGATCATCTATGGATGATGGTTTTTCAAGCTATGCAAGTCTATTTAAGAAACCCGCAAAATCAACTTTTTGTGGTAGATAGTTTTCCAGTCAAAGCTTATGAAAATCATAAAAGTTTCCGAGCACAAATATTTTCTGGAAAGGAATATCACGGCTACTCTGCATCTCGTAAGCAGTATTTTTTTGGTATCAAAGTGCATATGGTCGTCGATACAGACGGTATACCTTTAGAATTTAGTTTTACTCCTGCTTCTCATACAGATATAAGCGCATGTCGAAATCTGACTTTAGCATTAGACGCAGAATCTACCATCTTAGCAGACAGTGCTTATACTGATTATGATTTTGAAGATACTCTACTAGAAATTGAGCAAATTCGGCTACTTGCTAAACGACGAAAAAATCTTAAACGTCAACATAACATATGAAGACAAGCAGACGCTGGGCTACTATCGCAATTGTATCGAGACAGTATTTAGTAGTATAACAAGTCGAATGCCTAGATCCCTCCGAGTAAAAACGGAAAAAGGATTTTGTTTAAAAGTTCTATTTTTTGTGCTTGCATATATGGCACAGAAAGCTTGTCCGTTAGCGTAGTCACCATCGGGGGTAAGATAAGTAACTGTGAGTAAATCTTTAAGCGCTTTCATGTAAAACCTCTTTTCAAGTTCGATGTCACCGCAAAGCGCGTTTTCTACGCTTTGCGGTACTTTTCAATTTTAGAAAAATTAGAGTTAATCAGAATCTTCGTCTATTTTTTCATTCTCATCTCTTTTTTCAAAAACTTTTCGGATAAATGAATTTTCTTCTTTGCTAAAATTTTTCCCTGCGCAGCTCCAGCACTTTTTACCTTTACTGTTTACGTAGTAACTTAAGTCAATTTTTTCGTGTTTAGATAAGAGTAAACAAGCTTCTTTATTCTTGTTATGCACTGCTATATGTAATGGCGTATTGTCATATTCATCAAACAAGTTTACGTCGACTTCAGGTCGATTCAGTAAGTTTTGCATTACCTGAATATTATTTTTAACAACTACTGCATGTAGAGGCGTCCGACCACATACACCTCGGTTGTTGATGTCTAATTTAGGATGATTCAGTAAAAGGTTTATGATTTCAGTATAATCTTCCGAAATAGCTTCGTGTAAAGGTGTGCAGTCAAAAAAGTTTTTCGCATTCACATCGATATCAGGGTGCTTTAATAAGATTTTTGTGACTTTTATATTATTTTGCCTCACGACCTTATGTAAAGGTGTCTTTTTTCTTCTATTTTGAGGATTCACATTGATATCTGAGCGAGATAATAAGACTTTAAGAGCCTCTATATTTTCTCTCATTGCCGCTCTGTGTAAAGCTGTGTAACCTTTGTGGTTCTGAACATTTACATCAAGATCATCTCGAGTTAATAAAAGACTTATGGATTTGCTTAATCCTCTATTATAAACCGCTTGAATTAAGGGTGTATCACCATCGTTTTCGTCTTTACGGTTTACATCGATTTCAGAGCGTGCTAGTAAAAGCTTAGCTATTTTTGTTTTATTACGGTCGATAGCCAAGTGTAATGCTGTACCGTACTCGCATTGAAGATTCACATCGATATCAGGATGATCGAGTAAAAGATCTATTCCATCTAAGTTGTCTTTCCAAATCATTATGTATAGAGCTGTCCATTTACGATTGCATGAAAGATTTACATTGATTTCAGGGCGAGCCAACAACAACTCCATTACGTCGATGTTTTTTCCCCAAGCAGCTAAAGTTAATGGAGTATCACCGCCTTTGTTTTGAATGTTAATATCAATATCTGAATGAGTCAGCAAAAATTTAACTTCTTGAATGTTGCCGTTTTTAGCAGATTCATGGAGAGCTGTATCACCATATGCATTTTGATGGTTAATAGAACTATTGAGATAAGCGTATGCGTGAATTGGAAAAGTGCCTGAGATTGTCATTGGAAAAAACCTCTTTTCAAGTTCTCGGTAGTTTTTGAAAAAAAATAAATTGATAACATTTTTTCCTAAAAGATGTAACCGCAAAGCATAGGAAACACGCTTTGCGGCACTTTTCAATAACTTTATTATTTACGAGCACTCTTAGTACTGTCAGAAATCTCTTGTGCGAATACATGACGCATAAAGATATTTTCCTCCATTACGTAAAGTCTGATAAATTGATGAGATGAATACATCTAACTTATCTTCAGGACCGTGATGTAATCCAGGCAGCTATTCAAGAGTTAAAGGCTATGCAGTCGTCTGCGTAACATGAGTTACTATTTTGAAACTACCTCCTATTATGCTAAAACACTCATAAATGTGATTTGAATAAATAAGGAATATTGGTGACTGACTCTTCAACAGGTAAAATTCAAACATCTAAAGCAGAGCCTTTTCAACCGAAAAGTAAAGCAAAGAAGGGAAAGGCTCCTAAACTCGATCCTGGAGCTAAAATAGAGACAAGAGATCTATTTAAGACTTTTTTAGACGCCGATGCTGGTGAAGAATCGAGTCAGCAAGAAAATGATTACTTTGTCAATCATCTTAAAAAGCGAAGTAAATCTCGTTTGCGAAAAATTGACCGTCGAATTGGAAAATTGCGCAACACAGTTATGGAAACAGAAGAAAAAGAAAAACTCAAAGAAGCGTTTTGTGACTTAGTCAATAGCGAAATAGCAGCTATTACACAGAAATCTCAACAATTAGAACTCGAACTAGCGCTTAGTGTCGCTGAAACTCTAAAAAACTTTCATATTGGAGAAGCAATACGAAGCAAAAGAGGTGTTTTGCAAAAGCTAGAAATCAATGGGAATTTAATGGAAATGCGTACACTTTTGAGACGGTATTTTTCTTCTCACATCAAAGAAGCTACCCAGCTCCTAAAAAACGGTGACTTGCTTGTTCTTCATGGAAGTGAAGGAGCTTCAGCTACCATAAAACGCTTTATCAATCACTATGTACAAAGCATCAAAAAACCCGCCAAATAAAATTTAGCGGGTTTTAACTTACAAACAGCTGAACAAAGCTTATGCTTTGATAAAGCCTCCGCCGCCTGCTCCAGGACGAGGTAAGCCGCCAGCATCGCCACCTTTAGACGAGCCACCTGCACCACCATCTGGGCTAGCAATAGACTTTGTTTCGCTTGGATCACCAGGACGCTTTGGTAGACCAATTTCATCGTCAGATACAGTACGACCTTCTGATAAATCCTTACAAAGCTTACGCCATTTTTCTACAGTCTCTACGTAAAGAGGTGCGAATGCGCGTAGTGCAGTAGGAACTGCATGAGACATATCAAGTGTGCAGTGAACAAGAATCAACTCTTCTTTCACAGCAACACCAACACCGCCACCAGCCATCTGGCCACCAAGCATAGCTCCTTCAAGCAGACGCTCGTAAAGGTAGCAACGCTTTTTGAGGTCAGCAGGCAGACCATCTAAAAGTGGAGAGTATAGGTATAGACGATCAGAGTTTGGCTCATACGTAAGGTGCATGGAAAACTCATCATCAATACCTAGAATACAGGTGTTGTTTTCATCGAACTCCAACCCCTCCAGGCCTAGCTCCTTTCCAAATTCGACCAAATTCGCTTTGGCGTTCTCAAATGACATAGGATTTCCTCCAAAAATACAATCTAACTTGTGGCAATTAGCCTAATCTAACGGTGGCTCTAACTCGTAGAACAATTCTCAGCTGTATTCACAACAATCCGAGCCAAGCCACGAATTTGGAAACTCGACAGGTTTTCACACGAAAAACAATCTTTGCTTTATAAGCTAAGTAACATAGCAAAAAGCAATGCCCCTGTCAAACCAAAGCGCTCGAGTAATAGCTAATGTTAAATCAAAAAACTATCTTAAACTGTCAAAAACAATTCTATCCAAATTTACATATACGTCCAAGAGATTATTCCGCTTTTTCTAATATTATGAACAAGAAGTAACTATCAATTAATTCTTCCGTCTATTTTCCACACTCAGCTTTGTAAAAAATTAATATTGTGTTTTTATAAAGTTAGTTACTATGAATCGAGGGAAAAAATGGTCCTAGATAAGACAAGAAAAAGCTTAGATTTTCAAAGCGGTACTCCACATCCTTTCGGAGCAACTCGGGAAGGTTCTTGGGTCAATTTCACTCTTTTCAGCTCGCAAGCCAAAACGGTTACCCTAGGTCTTTTTAACGAGCACAATTCAAAATCTCCTGAAAAAATTTTTACTCTCTGTCCTAACACAAACAGAACTGGAGACGTATGGCACATCGCCATTAATAACATTCCCAAAAACTGGAGTTACGCATACCAAATTCAATCTGCACATGAAACTCCTCAAAAGTGGCTTTTAGACCCTTATGCTCATAGCTTAAGATCACCTACAAAATGGGGAACTTGGCACGAACAAGTAAAAGATGCGACACATTTAGAAAATATTAAATCTTATGTACCTTTCCCTAATCAATTTGACTGGCAAGGAATCACACGTCCAAACATTCCTCGTGAAGAACTTATGATTTATGAAATGCATGTACGAGGGTTTACACAAGACCCCTCAAGCAAAGCGTTATGTCCAGGAAGCTATTTAGGAATCATAGAAAAAATACCTCATCTCAAGTCATTAGGAATAAATACAATAGAACTTCTTCCTCTGTTTGAATTTAATGAATGCGAATATGGACAAATACACCCTGAAACAGGAACTCCTCTTTATAATTACTGGGGCTACTCAAGCATGAGCTTTTTTGCTCCCATGCGTCGCTTTGCTCATGGAGAAAAAGTCGAAAGTCCTGTTCTTGAGTTTAAAGAAATGGTAAGGGAGCTACACCGAGCAGGTATCGCTGTAATTTTAGATGTGGTTTTCAATCATAGCTCAGAAAAAGGTACTGGGGGACCTATACAGAGTTTTAAAGGTATTGATGAATTTATCTATTATATGTTGGACTCTAAAGGTCGACACTGCAACTACTCCGGTTGCGGCAACACTCTTAATTGCAATCATCCTGTTATGCGTGAGCTTATTCGAGACTGCTTACGTTACTGGTATTGCGAAATGCAAGTAGATGGGTTCCGCTTTGACCTAGCAAGTATTCTTTGTCGCGACAGTAACGGGTCTGTTTTAGCAAAACCTCCTCTTATAGAAATACTTGCACAAGATCCTTTGCTCACAGACTGCCTTCTGATTGCCGAACCTTGGGATGCAGGAGGTTTATATCAAGTTGGGTCTTTTCCCTCTTGGGGTGTTTGGGCTGAGTGGAACGGCATGTATCGTGATGAAATTCGTCGCTTCATCAAAGGTTCAGGAGGAAGCGTAAGCGGCTTCACTCGTGTGTTTTGTGGATCAGAAGATCTATACCAACAAGATCGCCTACCTCATCACTCTATCAATTTCATTACCGCACACGACGGATTTTCCCTTCGAGATCTCGTGTCTTATAACGAAAAGCACAACCTTCATAATGCAGAGTGCAATCGAGACGGTTGTAACCATAATGACAGCTGGAACTGCGGAGAAGAAGGCGAAACAGATTGTTTAAAGACTCAAGAACTTCGATCAAAACAAATGCGAAATCTCCATCTTGCTTTAGTTCTATCTCAAGGTACTCCCATGTTTAGAATGGGCGATGAATATGGACATAGTTGCTTTGGAAATAATAATCCATGGTGTCAAGATGGACCAATCAATTGGTTTCAGTGGGATGAAAAAAAACAAGATCTCAATTTTTTACGCTTTGTTCAATTAGCAAACCAATTTCGTAAAGACCACCCTCACTTCCACCGTCAACAATTTCTGAATGATTCAGATATTGCTTGGCATGGATCTCACGGTCAAATTCCTAATTGGGATGGTGACCACGGTTTTATTGCTTGTACTCTCTACAGTCCAAAAGGAGATGATCCTCTCTTCATTGCATTCAACCCACAAGGAGAAGAGACCCTCGTTTACCTCCCTGAAGCACCAGAAAACCTTACATGGGTTCAAGTTGCTAACACAGGTTTAGATAGTCCTAAAGACTTTCTTGAAAAAGAAGAGTTCTTTGTACTAAATTCTCCTACCTACTTAATGTCTTCTTATTCAACATTACTTTTAAAAACACAGAACATATCTAAAACCCCCTATGGTGACCTAATCTCGTCGAACTAGGTAATTTCAAGTATTCGGGGGTAAAAATATAAATAAGTCATAAATAAATATCACGACTATCGATAACAGTATTTTTTGAATATTTAAAAGATAAAATAATTAAACAAAAAAAACAGAACCACTCCATTTTTAATAATAAACAGTTTATAATATGTAAAAAAGGACGTAATTCATGAATATTAATCCTCAACTCATCATAAGAAGATTAGTAGATGGAAACGATGAACTTCTTATCCCTGCAAGAGATCTTCAGATTACAGATGAAGCTTCTACTTTTAAAAGAGAAGGTTTTTTATCAGTAGGAAAAACTACTAATAGAATAGTAGATCACTTGATTTCCTTACTTCCTTTTTCATCTCTTCCCGTCTTTCACTAGCTGTAGAAATAGGAACAGAGGAGAAAACAATTATAACTAAGTATCAATGGAAACATATTTTGAGTAATCTTGATGCTGATATTAGTAAAGATAAAGAAAAGAGTTATAGAGATTTAGGAAGTAATTTTATTGAACTTGTCAAAAATAAAACAAAACATGAATCTAAATATTCTCCCGTAGATCTATAAGAAAAAGAAATCATTAGAATAAACGGTTTTGATTATAATTTTATTTACTACACTCTTCAAACCGCAATAACTGATTTTTTTTAAACCAAGATAATATATCAGAACCTGAAATATATAATTTTAGAAAGTGTCTGGTTTTATCTAAGTCCCGCTTAGATCCTGATGATTCTTGTGTCGGGAAGAAAAAAGCGTTTCAGATTACTGTACAAATATCAGAGGATGAAAAAACACTTCCAAAAAACATGAAAGAACTAGCCGGTAAAAAAATGAAGATCGATGGGGGGGCCTTTGCTGTATGTGTTTTCGTTGAAGATCAAATAAAAAAAGGTCATATTGCTAAATCAGACTTTACAGAACACCGCGCACATATATTAGCTAATACGATGCTAGATACTGGTTATCAACTAACAAAAGCCCCTATAACAGTAGAGATTGAAAAGGATAACTCTGTTATAGAAAAGCGCAAGTACGAAGTTAGCACAGTTAAGAAAGATGATTATTATACAACACAAATCAAAACTTATGAAAAAGCAGACTCAAAATATTTATTGTAATCTTTAATATCTTTCCACCTTTTCTACTTCTTAGTTGACAATAAAAACCAGACCCTTAAAATATTCTTTCTCAATAACTTAAATCGAAGGTTTTTATGAGCTCAAGCCCTCTTCTTTCTCCTCAATTGCTTCCAAAAGAATCAGTTGATTTTCAAGAAAACACAGCATTTTTTCCCTTCATGAAAGAAGAAGAAAGGCTAAAAAATCTCACAAATCGCGTATACGAAAACCGTAAAATATTTTTTGAAACAAAAGACGCCCTAGAATCGAAGTACAACGATAGTAATTTTGGTACCCGTTTTACTCATAATTTCCCCAAGTGGAGTCAAAGCCTCGTTGGGTTTTTCTCATTTGCTGATCGTTCCAAAATCCAAGAGCTCAATGCATTATATGAGAAAGAAGTAGAGGCAAAATCGGATTTCGATGCTGTAAAATCAGAAAAAAACCAGTTTTCTCAATTTTATACTTCTAAACTCATTCAGTTCCTCCGAATGAGTGATCAGCACTTAGATATTCTTTTAAATGTCCGCGATCTTGCGAATAGTGTAGATAATGCAGCTAGATATGCGTTGTCGCGCTTAAGCACAGCACAATGGAAAGAAAGAAACGACTCATGGAGTGATAATCGCACTCTTCACGGAAAATACAATAGCTACAGCTCTTACACTGCTAATCGATCAGCAGTATCTGCTTTGCAAGAGCTTCACCACAAAGGGAAAATACTTAATCAGCTTCTGTGGAGCAGTCAAGTTCCAAGCCTCATTTCTCATACAGTCAATACTCATGAAAAGGGAAAACGTATTTGGCAAGCAGAACTTGCAGAACATGCATTCGTCCCAAATATGATTAGCACATTCACAAAAAGAAACTATCATGATGCTATTTCAAGCCGCATTACTCTACATGAATTATGTGTAGCTGAAGATGAAGTGCGAAACGTACGATCAGAAATAGCACAGCTTCAAAACGCCGTAAACCTCACAATTAAAGAAAAAATTTCTTCTTACAGAAATAAACACTTAAGCAATCGTGAGGTTTTACCTCTATAGGCCTCAAGGCTGACAGTCGAAGTAGCTAACTCTACTTCGACTGTGCAACGACTAGTTCTTGCTTATGGGCGCTCGCCATTCTACATCGTAACGAGGCGTCAGAATTTCCATTTGTTGCTTTAAAAGTTCTTCTTCATTCATAGGAACTCTTTCCCCATCTATCCAACGAAAAGATAAAAGGTCATAGGCTGGTATTTGATTCCCTTCTTTTCTTGCTTCAAGAACAAAATGCCCATCTTGCAACTTAGATAAGGCTTCTTTTGCTTCCGAACCATTCCAAGAATTTAGTTTTTGCAAGCGGGTTTTTAAAGCTTTCAATTCAGAATTTGGATTTGTTTTTCCACGGTACATCGCCATGGCAGCCCAATCCACATGTTTCCAAAACTCGATACAAGCTTCTCGTATTTCTTTAGGGTTAATATAGTCTGCTGCATCTTCTAAAATACGCAAAGTTTCTGCTGGCATATCTGGAACTTTACGAGCTGTTTTCATTAAACCTTTCCAATAAGAAACAATGGCGTTTTTCGACTTAAGATTTCCGACTTTTTTCAAATCAACCCCGTAATTACGCAGGGTATAATTGAATACATCATTATGTCCTGGAGAATTACTATTGATTTTTACGTAAAGGGAATAATCTTTTGTATCAAGTACATAGCGCCGTAAAAAACGAATACGTGAAGAAATATCCATAAATTTCCCTACAGTATCTGCAGCATTTACAGTCTTTTCATCTAAAATTTCTTCTTCTATTTCAGCTAGTTCATTTTCTAAATCTACAAGCTCCTCTAAACACAGCAAACGATCTACTGTCTCATTGGCACTTTTTTCGAAAAAGTCATTTAAAAGATTTTGGTAACGCTTTAACGCTTCGTATGGGTGCAAGCCATTTGCGACTTCATTTAATAAGCTCTCTGCCTGCGGTCTCATATACTTCTCGATTTTGCAATCATAGATATTTACGATAGCTGGAGCTTCTACTGTGCTATTCATTTCATGAAATAAATGCTTAGAGAACGTCAACATATGCGTTTTAGCTAACTCATCCACACTCGATGCTAAAGCTTGAATACGGTTACTATTGAGGCCTTTTTTGTAGATTTCATCGATAATTTCAGGACTAGCGCCATAAAGTAGAAATTTCGACTCAAGCTCTTCATCCATGCCTTTTGTTTGGACTTTATTTATGAGCTGATCCCAATAATTATCTTTTACAGCTGGAAGGATACAAGAGTGTGCTGCTTGGCAGTTTTTACAGTAAGAAGTCCCATGTTGCAATATCGTTGTATCCCGATCTATAAAAGCTTCTGTTTTGTAGTAAGCAACAGCCATATAGTAAAAAATTTGCATCCCAATATAACTATGATGCTTAATACGTTTTGCTAATTCTATTCCAGAGCTGTTCTCAAGGGAAAATTTTTCGTGTAGTGTGGGAGAATTGTGTAAGTTGATCAGAGAAGCCGTAAAGTTGCTTTTTCCTGAGACACGGCGACGGCTAGACGCGCGGTACTTAGGGTTGAGATTCAAGTCGATAAAATGGATTTTCAGTAAGTCTTGTTTTGTGTCTTCTTCCCCTTTTTCTACCTGATCACTCGGGACGTTTAAGGGTGGATACTCGGACTTTATATCTATGTGTAGCATGGACTCTCCTTGGGTACAAGTCGCGGGCTAAGTAAAGTGTCGTGAAGTTTGCAGGGCAGAACTTTCGAAACAAAAGATAAGAAAAAAATTTAGAGTAGAATCGAGTCTGCATAATAGAACATGTAAAAATTTTCTATATACTCAACAAAAATCTATTTTTACTCAACCCAGAAATCATGCTCACAGGTGATCTAGAGCAATAACATGGCATCTCCATAAGAAAAAAAGCGAAAACGCTCTTTTACTGCATAGCGATAGGCCTCCATTACCAAGTCATAACCAGCAAATGCAGAAATCAACATCAACAAAGTAGATTTGGGTAAATGAAAGTTTGTAAGAAGAGCTTCTACATAACGAAATTGATAGCCTGGATAAATGAAAATATCCGTCTCATAGGAACCTGCATGAAACATTCCATTAGAGTCTACGGCAGATTCTAGAGCACGACAAGAGGTTGTCCCTACTACAATCTGGCGACGATTCGGGTCACGTTGTCCCAACTCTCTCACTGCATTTTCATCTAAAATAAATAACTCATTATGCATGTTGTGCTGTCGAATATCATCAGATTGAACAGGCTTAAATGTACCCAGACCTACGTGTAAGGTCACCTCTGTCTGATAAACTTTTTTCTCTCGTAAACGCTGTAACATTTCCTCGCTAAAATGTAATCCTGCTGTAGGTGCTGCGACAGCGCCAGAATGCTTGGCATATAAGGTCTGATAATTTTCACGATCTTCAGGAGATTCTTGTCCGCCTCTTATATAATGCGGCAAAGGAATTTGTCCGTGTTGATGAAGAAATTCTTCTAAGCGTTCTGGCTGAGAGAATCTGAGATGTCGCACTCCATCATCAGCGGCTCCGATGACCTCTGCCTCCATATCACCATCTAGAAACAAGGTTTCGCCTACAATGACTTTTCGAGCTGGTTTTACAAGGACTTCCCAGTCTGCTTGCCCCAGGTGTCTATGGAGAAATATTTGGATTTTTGCTCCAGTGGATCTCTTTGCAAAAAGCCTAGCTGGAATCACTTTTGTGTTATTAAAAACGAAAGAATCCCCTTCTTGCATTTCATCGCATAGATCCATGAAACGAATTTCTCGGAAGCTTTCTTTTTTACGATCAACAATCAACAACCGAGAATCGTGCCGAGGTGAACAGGGATGCTGAGCGATTAGCTCTTCAGGTAAATCATAATGATAAGCATCGATTGAAAAGAGGTCTTTCGTCATTTTTTTTCATCCTTGAAAATACGGAAGACCGCGATAGAACATTTTAGTTCTTCGCGGCCCCCCTGCAAAAGTGTCGTGTCAAAATTAAAGCTGTTGTGCTCTCTGTAGTTGTTTTTCTTTCATGTAGCTTGCAACATGACGGGAACGCGTATACTCTGAGTCCACTAATTCCAGACGTGTTGCAGGAAAAAACTGCTCTAAAATTTCTTCTGCAGTTTTTCCTTTAGAAGCAAGAACCTTAGCACTAAATAGGCAAAGCCCTACTCCATCGCCATCTCCAATTCCGCTAAAAGTCAGTACATTGTCTTTCAAAGCCATCGAAAAGTCACTACTTCTTAAGCGATTTTTTCCAAGGGCTTCTTGCAAATCATGGAAGGAAAACTCCTCTTTTGAGTTTCCTGTGTTAATTTGCACCGCAAGTACTTTTTTTGACTCTCCATCTATACGAGCTTGAATATCTTCCACACGAGAAACTTTTAGTGCTCGTGCTACGTCATCAACCGCTACAGAAAAAGTCCATGACGAACTTGCTTTATCCATCGCTGCATAAGGAGCTGTCACTCCTTTTGTTGGCGCTGCACCGTCTTTACGGTACATGATGTGATAAGGAACGGTGCGACCTGCGCTATGCCCTGTTACCTTTGCTGCAAATGTACCATCTAAATCTCTGTTGTTCATGTTGACCATTACAAGGTAACGTGTGGAGTCAACAGCATTTGTGATTTCAGGATTTACATTATGAGAAGCAATCCCACGGTATCCAAGCTCTTTTGCATCTGCATGCCAGAAGTTCTCGCGTCTTGCTGCACTTTGGAAGTACGCATTTGTTCGTGCAACAATTGCAACAGCTGCCATTGCTTCTTGATCTAAGCCTTGTGTATATTCAGCAGCAAGTTGTGTTTTTACATAGTCTTCAATATCGACTTCATTCACAACGTATAACCTGCTTTGAATCTGGTAAATATACATCGCCCCTTTATACTGGGTGCCATTCACAAGAATCGTGGTTTTAGGGTGATCTGGTTGTACTAATAATTGGAATACATCAGGAAATTCTTCCCCCCACTTCATTCCTCCACGCATTGGTTGCATAAAGCAGCCTTTTTTCAAAAAACGTGAAGCAAGTTTTTTGTGGGTGTTGGGGTCATACACATTGTATCCACCTGTAACTTCTAAGTACACACCATCTAAATCTTCAGCGATTAAGACTTTAATTTTTGGGGCTACAGGGCCTGTTTGTTTTCCAAGCCAACTTTTTGATTCTTCCCAAGCTCCCAAATCTACAAACGCTCCTGCTACTAGAAGCAGGTAAAAAAGCGACAACACTTTTGCTTTCATGATTTCCTCAACTCCATCACTACTTATTCCAATCCCGAAGTAGGGAGTTCCCTTCCTCGGTGTTGATAGGCTAAAGGCGTCAACTCACGCCCACGAGGCGTCCGCCTCAAAAAGCCTTTATTAATCAGATAGTGCTCATACACCTCGACTGTTGCTTGGTCTTCACCTACAGCAACAGCGATGGCATTAAGCCCTACTGGACCCCCGTCATAATGTTCCATAATGACATCGAGTATTTTTTTATCCACTTCATCCAAGCCTAACTCGTCAATATCTAACATCTGTAAGGCTTTGTCTACGACTTCCGCATCAACAACTTGTACTGCTCGTATTTCTACAAAATCCCGAACCCAACGAAGCAAATTATTGGCTATACGAGGTGTACCTCTTGAGCGCTTCGCAATTTCCATAGCTCCTTCAACAGTCAATGAAAACTGCAGCAACGCGGCTGAGCGCAAAAGAATATCACGAATCGTTTCAGGCTGGTAGTAATCCAAACGAGTGGTAAAACCAAATCGCGACCGCAATGGCGAGCTTAACTGGCCATAACGAGTTGTGGCAGCAATCAAAGTAAATTTATTCAATTGTACTTGTACAGATCTAGCATTAGGCCCTGTATCAATCATAAGGTCTAATGAAAAATCTTCCATAGCAGGATATAAATATTCTTCAATTGTACGGTTTAGACGGTGGATTTCATCAATAAATAAAAAATCACCTTCATCTAGATTGGTCAAAAGCCCGGCTAAATCGCCGGGTTTTTCGATAACTGGACCAGAGGTCACCACAATTCGAGCCCCCATCTCTTTCGCCATAATATGAGAAAGAGTGGTTTTACCTAGGCCAGGAGGACCATGAAAGAGAACATGAGCAAGAGGCTCTTCTCTTTTTTTTGCAGCACCAAGAAGCACTTCAAGTCTTTCTTGCAAGGACTCCTGCCCAAGAAAGTCTCCCAAAGTCTGTGGCCTCAAAGGGCGCTCAAAAGCTTGGTCCTCCTTTTTCAAGGTGGACTGAATATACGACTCAGTCAAACTAGATCCATCCTATAGCATGCATAAAGACGACAACAATCAATAATGGCGATACCCAACAGATACAAATACGAAAATACGTTCGTAAAAAACTCCATCGAGCAAAGAACTCTTCGCCCCCTTGACACAATTTCTGGAACGCGTTGTCAAATCCCCATGTCCATCCTACTAAAACAACAGCTAAAAAGCCACCTAATGGAATTAATAAACCTGTACATAGATAATCCATGAAAAATACAAATGGCATCGATAGTGGCTGAAAACCTTCTAAGAGACTATAAGACAAGGCACTCGGAACACCTACAAGTAAGGCTAATAAAGCTGCAATAGACACAGCTTGCTTCCTTGCTAAACTCCATTCATCAACTAAATATGCAACAACAACTTCCATTGCTGAAATTTCAGAACTGATTGCAGCAAGAGTAACCAGTAGAAAAAAGCAAATTCCAATCAGATATCCTCCAGGAATCTGACTAAAAACTAAAGGCAATGTATGGAACAGTAAGCCAGGTCCAGCAGCTGGCTCTAAACCACTACTAAAAACGATGGTAAATACTGCAATACATGCAAGAACGGAAATGATAACGTCTGCAAAAATAACAGGTACACACGTCAAAGGCAGATTGTCTTTTTTCGACATGTAACTGCCGTATGTAATCATTGTTCCTTGTCCTGCACTCAAAGTAAAAAAGGACTGCCCCAGCGCTAATAATACTGCCGTTGGACTCAATTGACTCCAATCCGGTTGAAAAATAAAATGAAGACCTTTTTTCGCACCAGGAAGAGCCATTCCTTTCAAAGCAATCAACAACAAAATCAAAAATAAAATAGGCATCATGATTTTATTGCCTAATTCCAGCCCTCCACGAACTCCACGTAAAACGACAAAAGTACAAATAAATAAGAAAATAGCATGAAACCCTAAGCCCCATAAAGGGTGCGATACGAGAGAATCATAATGAGTGACAGCCTCTGCAGCTCCTTGAAAATGATGCAAAGTTCCTCGTAATGCTTCAACTAAATAACCCAAAATCCACCCTGCCACAGCAGAGTAAAAAGAAGTCACTAATAGAGCGGTGAAAACGGTTAAAGCTCCAGCAAAACCCCAAGTTTTACCACCTAATTTTTTAAATGCACTTTTTGGACTCGATTGTGTGGTACGTCCCATTAAAACTTCACACATCATCACAGGAAAACCAATCAAAAACGTACAAATAAGGTAGGTTAAAATAAAAGCTCCTCCACCATTTGTACCTACTATATAGGGAAATTTCCAAATGTTCGCCAAGCCAATCGCTGATCCACTTGCCGCAAGGATAAATCCTAAACGCGACCCCCAAGATTCACGAGCCTGACTAGATGTGCTCGTCATAACTTAATCGTCTCCAAAATAGAAAAGTTTATGAATAATGTTATGGAATAATAAAAAGAGTATATTCAGATCTTCCTATTACTGTCACTACTGTGAATTTTATTTACATTTAAAAACAATCTTCATTTCAAGATATGATTCTTGAAATGAAGATTGTATGTATTTTAAGTCGTTAAAAATTGATCGCAGAGAAAATATGAGGACTCAGTGGCCCTCTGATCATTTTCTAAGGCAAACAATTTATACGAGATAAGTTTGTTTGAAATATCTCTAACTATTTACCTTAAAAAAGCTTAGCTGTTATTTTGTAGCTTCTGTTTAACAAAGGAAGAGGGAATCGACTATGTCTCAATCAAAATCAAACGCCTCCAACGATATATCTGGTCCTACAGGCGTGGATAACCCTCCCCCTCCAAGTAAGCGAAATGAGTCTCTCGAAGATCTTATTCTTCTCGTAAATTCTAGAAAAATCGGAGATCTCGAAGGAACAAGTAATAAAGAACTCGAAGAGTTACGTGAGCGCCAGGCTGATGTGAAGTACCTGCACAACGTCATTAAACTCATCAACAAAATGACGAAAGAAGATGGTTCTTTTAACTGTGAAAAAGACAACGAAGTAAAAGACGTTCTCAAAAAAGCCCGTAAGATGGGTGTAGATATAGAAAAGAAGAAATACGTTTTCAGCAAAGAAGAAAAAGATCGTTTGATTGAGAACATTCACATGACAATTGAAGATCTCAATACAGAAAACGAGATGCAACTTCAAACGTTGAGCCGTCTAACTAATGAGCGTTACGAAGTTTGGCAGCTTACTCGAGCAACAACAAAGGTATTAGATGAAGCTAAAAAGCAAGCAGCCCGAGGAATCAAAGGCTAGTCTGCCTTCTATTTCTCCCCCAGCTTTAGATGCGATTCATGCTCTTGCTCGTCACTGCCATCGTCAGTCAGACTTTTCCAGGGCGACAGACTTGTATCGCATTCTTACTATCGCTGATCCCTTTGAAAAGGATTACTGGTTAGGCTTAGGTAAAGCACAGCAAGATCTAGAAGACTTTTCATCTGCGATTAAAGCATACGCTTCCGCTTGTCTACTTGAACTAGAAAACCCTACCCCCCATTTCCATGCGGCAGAATGCTACTTGTCTCTTGGAAAATTTCAGGATGCAGCTAAGGCACTTCGTGCAGCAGAAAATTTTGGAAAGCTGCAAAAACAGGAACATCAATGGATTTTGCAACAAGCTGCGCTCATGCGTCGAGTTTGGGGCAAAAAACTTGAACTTAAGGATAAGTATCATGGGCAACAGCATAGGAAAACTATCACACGTTAGTGAAACAGACTTTTCTCACCTTGATCAACTCATAGAACAAAACGATGTGGCAAGTGCTGATGCACGCACAAAAGACACCCTTCTTCCTGCAGAGGCAAAACCAGAACGTAAACTATCAGGTACCAGCGAGAAAAAAAAGATAGAAGAAGCGTCGGGAGAAATCATTACACCTACAGCTGTTATGAGTGGATGGTTTTCTGCTTTAACTGGCCTTATCACCAATAAAGACCATGAAGTCGGCATTGAGAAAATAGAAAAATCTAGTGGTGATAGTACCAGCCGCTATAGCAAGCAATATGCAAAAAAGAAAAATATACGACCTCCTCACTCTGACGAGCTTGAAGGCTATAATCGTATTCTTGAAGATATGTCTGAAATCCTCAAAGACTCAAAAAATTTGCAGAGGATGCAAGAGTTTTTGGACCGGAATTTAGATGCTTTGATTGCTGAGGCACGAAGAGTACAGGGTGACGAAATTGCAGAGCTCGGCGTTTCTACAAACAAAATGATTGTGATGAATCGCCAAGAAGACATCGATTGTCAACGTGCAGAACAACGAAAAGCTTTAGATGAAAACCTTAAACGAGCAAAAGACAACCGTTTCTGGAGCGACCTACAAGGTACTGCATCGATTACAGCCTCTCTATTGGGAGCATGTGCAGCAACCTGCGCAACTGTCGCAAGTGGTGGTGCTGTCACTCCTTTTGCTGTGGGTCTTTGGTTAAGTGTTGGGGTAAGTTTGACTGCTACTGTCGATCAAATATGCAATGATGCTGCAAAGCATAAGGCTGCTCAAATTTTATCTTCTGGCGATCAAACAAAAGAAGAGAATCATTTTCAACGTATCAAAACTCTTACAACTTTGATCACCACAATGACAAACCTTATCTCTTTGGTGGGAGGGTCTGTCTCTGCTGGTGCTGAAATCACTAGTGTGATAAAAGGCAGTACTTTAATTACCGGCGGGGCTGCAACAGGGGTCCAAGCTGTAAACAAACAACGAAGCGACCACCTTCAAGCTGATTTAACTTTGATTGGCGGAAAAATGGATGTGAGTCGAGATGATTTGAAAAAAGCAATTAAAAAAGTTCAAGAGGCTTACCAGGGCTACATCGACCAATACTCAACAAGAGCTCAAGAAGCAAGTAGCCAGCATCAAGTCGTTGTAACAATGTTTAGATAATCGTGGAGCAAGGAGAAAATAACATGTCGAATATGAGTACAAGTATCCACACAGGTGAAAGCAATCGCTTAAAGAGTCTGGAAGAGATCAAAGATGACCTATATAGCGAAAGTATCAATGAGAGCCTCGATGCACAAATCGAAATCATTATGATTCTTTGTAAACGTTTAATGAATGAGTTGGGTCGTTTGGATCAGCTCACTTCTCGACGCTTGAGTGATGAACGTGTACAAGATATCGAAGAAATGAACAAGAACACAAAAGGTTCTTGGGAAACAGCTATTAAACTTACAGGGGCTAGCTTAATGCTTCTTGGAGCTGGCCTACAACTTGTTCCAGGTGAAACATTCAAGAGTGGTCTTGAATCTACACTTGATCCTATAGGAGGGAAGTGGTTAGCTTCTGGTTTAAATGCTGCTCAAGTTCCTCAAGCAATCAATTCTGCAACCCAAGGTGGATCACAAATCGTCACTTTGACAGCTGACCCTGTTGCTAAAGATGTACAAGTAAAAAATAACGTATGTAACTTACGCTCTGATCTTCATAAGACACAGAGTGGTGACTTTCAATCAAAGCAACAGTCAAGCAAGCAAGTAGAGCAACAACTAATGCAAACCATTAAAGAGCTTGTTAGACAAAAACACGAAGTCCTTGTGAACATTTTCCGCAATCTCTAAGCCTTCTTACAAGTAAGGGGGGTGAAGATGAAAACTTTTCACCTCCGTTAGTCCTAAGCAAATAAGCAATGAATTCATTGAAAAAGTTTTCCAGGTTGTTTCTCTTGTAAGTAGACCGTTCCTTCTCCCCAAGTAAAAGAAGCTGAAAAACTTTTCAAAACGCGGTAATTTTCTCCCCCTTCATATTCACTCAATGCATAGCTTACAGTAATGACACGTGCGTGAAGAGGAAGAGTATCTAGAACTTGGATCAAATGAAGTACTTCATCCTCTTCCATGCAAGTACCATAGATAAAAAGTACTGTAGCATCAGAGTAATCGACTAGGAAGAAGTTTGCCTGACGAAAAGAAAGGTTTTTTCTAGGAAAGACGCTTAGTACTCGTTCTGCCCGTCTAATAAAAGTCGGAACCAATTCAAGACCTGTTACACGACAAGCAACAAAATCTGCTAACCAAAAACACGTGCGCCCACGTCCACAACCCAATTCATACAAACGATCATTTGCAGAAAGTTCACACTCTCTAGCGATTTTTTTGAGTGTAGTTAAAGGGGTTTCTCCATATGAATAAGGATCTCTCACTCCATGCTTCTGTAGAAATTTGCGAGCGACTCGAAAAGGGTTTGATAGTAAATACTGTGTGAGAAGGAAGAGATCGCTTAAAGCGAACTTAGGAAGCCAATAAAAGTAAAAACACACACGTAGGTACTCTGTAAAATTGTAGAATTTTACCTTGATATTTAAGAGGTATAAATCCCAATTTTCACCTACAGTGTTTGCTTTTACTTTTTTTTCGCCCACTATTCTATCGACTCTTCTTTCTCATATCAGCCAATAGTAACAGATCGTACTGTTCTATATAAGCTCCAACAGCTACCTAGAGGATATAAGAACGGTATCAAGTAAAGTAGTAATACCTGTCCAAAGCTCATGATCTCGCTCATAGTCTTTTTCCTTATTTATATAACGAGAAAAAAGCTCTTGGCAATGTCCTTCATCGTGTGATAGAAGGTAATTTTCAGATTCATTCCCATAACGTGCTTCTAGGATTTCATCCATTGCATTATTTCTTAAACTCCAATCACTCTCATCATCACCTCTAACAAATCCCCCACCCATAATATAATCACGAGTCGATTTTACTCCGATAATAGGGATATTATAG
Organism: Waddliaceae bacterium; assembly: GCA_002709385.1. Classification (GTDB taxonomy): domain Bacteria; phylum Chlamydiota; class Chlamydiia; order Chlamydiales. The sequence continues at coordinate 20,843 of PAQS01000033.1, read as the reverse complement.
TTCTTAAGAAGACTTGCTTTTCGGACGTTATTCATTCCATCTGTCAAAACAAAGTTACCATTTTCATCTTTAACTCCTGGAACAATTTTTCCTGCATCAAATACAGACCCTAAAAAACCTGAAATAAGAGCTTTAGGAATAGGTAACGATCGATTAAATTTAGATTTAATCGCATTACTAACAAGATTTGCTCCAGCATCAGCTAAACGTGTATATGTTTGGTCCGCAACCACAGCTTTCACAACGTCTTTATGTAAAACAGCTGCTGTCATAGCCAAACCTCCACCCATGGAAGAGCCATGTACAATCACATTTTCACTTCCAAGTGTATTTTTTACATAATTTAAGGCTGCATCCGCATCTTGAATCATTGATTCTTCAGTCGGTTGACGAATTTTTTGATCACTGCCGATATACCCCCCCATCGTCACACAGAGGACATTATAGTTCTTTTTAAGGTACTGATCAGCATAAAGAGTGCTTAAACCAGCGTCTCCTTTGTTTCCATGGAAAACAACAACCCATGGTCTGTTTTCTGAATCTTTTTCTGCGCGCCAAATAATTCCATCAATTTCTCTTCCATCTTTCTTTCCGTTGTCTACATCAATAGAAATATTTTCATACTTAGGAACATTTTCACCATAAACCTTATCAAATACTTTCTTTTGTAATTCTGTAGATCTTTCTTTCCTATTTCTAAATGAAGTAAAATCAAACAGTGCCGATTTTGGAAAAAAACGATATTTGACTAACTTACCAGGAAATCCTGGTACTAAATTTGATAAATACGATTCAAAATTAGCCCTCCAACCTGTATGTGAGGTAAAATGATCAGGGCCATGCACAAATTCTTTATTTTTTTGCAAATAATACCCTGATAGTAGTACCCCAGCAAAAGGAATAAGAGATAAAACTGATGCCTTTAAACGGACCGTTATTTGCTTTTTTTCTTGAGCAACACAGGAGTATCTATAGTCTTTTCTAGCAACAATAGAATCACTTCCTCCTTCTATCAAAGAAATAGCAGCTTCATCAACACTTGCACTTAGGTAACGAAGAGCTAAATAAACTAAACTTCCTGTACCAATTACCTGACTAATGCCTACACTAGATGCAATTCCACCAAATAAATGACCCCATTGATTACCTTCTGTATGATTGATTGGATGAACCATAGAATGATCTCCCTTCCTTCATTTGAGCTAATTCTATGGTGCCATCTCTACATTTATTCCTTATTAGCTAGGAGTTAATTTCATATTAAGAAGCCTTCTTTCAGACTTCACAGCAAATCCTTCTCTCTGCTAACGTTTATTCTCCATATTCTCGAGGTGAAAAATGGCTCTTACACAAGTTCCCAAATACGGTTTTACCACTGTTGAAGATGAAGACTTGATAAAGGGTGAGCGTGATCGTACATGGGGAACAAGCTCTATTGAATGGATCGACCAGGTAGCCGAACATAGCGTCAACCGCCTTAAAGTAGCTCGTATAGCAAAAATCATTCTCACTGCCTCAGCTAATGTCAGTGCGGTGCTTACTGCAGCATGTGCTACAATACTCCCCGACTCAAGCAGGTTTCTCACAGCCATTCCATTACTAGCTATCACTCTTATTTTTGGAACTGTAGCTCAATCCCTCGACAACTACCTCTTCAAAGAAAAACGAAGGTCTATACGTCGTGATTTGTTTGAAAAACAAGTTCCTCTCAAGACCCTTTTCACTCAGCACAAAGTAAGTAATCTCATTCAAGAGCGAATCTTATCACCAGAAGAAATCAAATTTGCTTTCGAAAGAGAACAAAACAACTCCGCTTTCCTTATTTCCGATATTCTAAAAAAGTATTCTTGGGATTTATTTACTAGTGGAGTACTGAATTCTGATACTTACAGAGAACAGTTTGAAAATGAATTAGATAAAAGCCCTCAAACATTAAAAGAACTTATAGAAGAGTACGGAACAGAGTTATTACATGAAAACCTTTGTAGCTTTACCTTCTTACAAAATCGTCTCTATAAAGAAATGGAAGCCATGAATTTTGTGGCTATTGTCGAAAAATATCGCGACTTTCTCTATAAAAACCCTCTTCTTATTGATGCAAAAAATCGACAAGATTTGCGGCCTCTTCTTGCTCGTTACGAAGCTGCAATAGAAAACCGCCATCTACGTTTAAATAAAGCTGAAGAGCAACATGCCTCTCTACAAGAGTACACAAAAAAGACTCGCGATGAGTCTCTAAAAAGAAGTGATTTGAAATTCAAAGATTTATTAACTCAGACAGAAGACGAATTCAATCGAATTGAATGCTATCTCACACAAAATGGTCAAATTCAAGAAGAAGAGTTATCTGTTTATGAACGAGCTTCACTTGTTCATGCTCAAGAAAGGCGAGAAATCACCTTAGCCCAACTAAAAACACAGCATTCTCTTGAAATCTGCAATACAAAACAAGATTATATGACAGAAAACGCTGCCTTAGAACGTGTTTTTGTAGAAAAGCAAGCTGCTGCTCATTTAGATTTTCAAAAAACTTGCAAGGAAATCAACTCTACATTTGAGCAATATCGCTATGGCCCCTGAACCACAGAGAACACAGAGAAACTCTTCTTCTCAGTGAACTCTATAGCTCAGTGTGTTTCACCTCTCATTACGTTTTTTTCTCATAAACGAGAATCAAACGAAAAGCAAAGCAGTAACCACAGTAACAACAACAAAGTACATAAGTGTTGAGGTAACGTCATTTAATGCTGTGATAATGGGACCTGATGCTACAGCAGGATCTATCCCAATACGAGCGAAAAAGAATGGTGCAACAGTTCCTAAAAAGCTTGCTGAAATACAAGCCCCAAAAACCCCTGTCGTAACAATAGTACCAACAACGTAAGGGTCGTATTCTTCACGATAGAACTCAAAATGATTGGCCATATAAATGGTAGAACCACTAATTAAGCCAAAAACAGTTGCTGTCATTAAGCCCAATGTTAACTCTTTAACGAGGGCCTCCATTCTACCACCAGAAGAAAGTTCTCCTGTTGCCATACTACGAACTAAGACAGTACTACACTGAATTCCAACGTTACCCGACATACCCGTGATCAAAGGAACAAAATGTAAAACAAAAGGAACTACTCGGATGGAGTAGTAAGACATCAATCGCTCAGATAAAAGACCTGCTATAAGAGTGACTAACAACCATGGAGCACGAGCTAAAAACCTACGCCATACAGGTTGGTGCTCACTCACATCTTCCGCTGTACCGGCTAAACGCCCAATCGCTTCATCTGCGATGTCTTCCATTACCTCAATGACATCTTCGTAAGTCACAACTCCTGCAAGCCGGCCATTACTATCAATTACAGGAAGAGCTGGAATCTTATAGCGCTCCACTAAATCCACAATCTCCTCACGAGTCGCATCGGGAGAAACCTTGTGAGTTACCGAACGCATTACTTGTCGCAATTGTTGTGTGGGAGGATTAATGATTAAATTCCGAGAAGGAACAACCCCTTGTAACTTTCCAATTTCATCTGTGACAAATACTTGTCTTGTAAATTCAATAGCTGGGTTATTGCGAATCTTATCACGCACCTCAGCCATAGAAACATCACCTGAAAAAGCAAAATATTCATTGGTCATCAAACGACCAGCGGTATTCTTTCGATGCCTTTGCAGCTCACGAATACGTTTTGCTTTTTCAAATTCTAAATGTTCAAATACACGTCGACGTCTACGCTCTGGTAGCTCGTCCAAAACATCCACCGCTTCATCGGCAGGCATCCGCCCTACCAACTCTGCAATATCTACCTCTTCTATCTGACGTAAAACTGCTGATCGAGTAGTACTATCGGCATTAATCAAAAAATGAGTACGATCATCTGAATCACCCAGATGTTCATAAACAACATGCCGAGAACCAGCAGGAATACAAACGACAGCATAAGCCAAGTCAATGGCACTATATTCACTAGCAATTTTAGCTACATCGTGGTCGAAATCTTGAGGAGATTCTTGAGCAAAAGCATTTTCCAACTTTTCCATTAAATAGTCATCAAGATGACTCGTGCGGGTATCCATCAAGTTTCCCGACGCAGAAAAGTACTGCTCTTCTTCTACAGAATCTACTTCTTTTTCTTCAGTCATAGGCGAGCCCTAGTTTCTATGTGAAGAACAATAAAATGCTCTGTTTAAAATGGAGCTTAGAAACCTTCTTCGAAACAAAAACAAGCACTTTTCCTGCTTTTTCCGGTTTTGAAATATCCATCACCCACTTAATGTTGGGGAAAAGATAGCTCTAACCTCAAAAAAAATATATTGAAAACCACAATGTTTTTAATTCAGAGAAAGCTCTTTAAGAGAACAAAATCTCTGCTACAGAGTCTATATTAGAAGAGCTTTCTTTGACAAGGTTAAGTAACTTAGCTCAAAAAACATCTTCTAATTCAATTTCTTTACAAAAAGCCTTTTTATGCCTTACAATTATTTTCACATCAATCACTAAACAAATAATTAATTGACATGTATAAACCGGAAAAAATTCGCAACATCGCCATTGTTGCGCACATCGATCATGGCAAAACGACTCTTCTAGATACTCTTCTAAAACAATCTAAAGTATTCCGAGAGAATGAAAGTGTCCCAGAAAGGGTAATGGATTCTTATGATCAAGAGAAAGAACGTGGAATCACGATTTTCTCTAAACACTCGAGTATCTCTTATGATGGCTATAAAATTAACGTAATTGATACTCCAGGACACGCGGATTTTTCTGGTGAAGTTGAACGAGTATTGGGAATGGTCAACTCTGTTCTTTTGTTGATCGATGCTCAAGAAGGCCCTATGCCTCAGACTCGATTCGTATTAGCCAAGTCTCTTCAAATGGGACTCCGCCCAATCGTTATCGTAAATAAAATTGACCGTCCACACGCAAACCCTGATCGTGCTCTTGATTTAACTTTTGACCTCTTTTCTGAATTAGGCGCTACTGACGAGCAATTAGATTTCACTTATTGTTATGCATCTGGTTTCAACGGCTATGCAATCCGTGATATCAATGATGAGCGTAAAAATTTGGACCCTCTTCTCGATACGGTAATCGAAAACTGTCCAGCTCCTTCAGGAGATCTAGAGAATCCATTCCTTATGCAAGCAGCTACTATGCACTATGATGAGTATGTAGGGCGTCAAGGTTGTGGACGTATTTTAGAAGGGCAAGTTTACAAAGGCCAGTCTGTAGTTCGTGTTGACCGATCTGGTAACAAACATCGTGGAACAATCACTCGTATCGAAGCTTACGAAGGGATCAACCGCGTAGAGCTTGAAAGAGCTGGAGTTGGTGACATCGTAACCATCGCTGGCTTCCCTGATATTATGATCGGAGATAGCATTTGTGACGTAAATCACCCAGTTGAGCTTCCTCCTATTCCTATTGACGAGCCTACCGTATCCGTAAACATCATGGTAAACAACAGCCCTTTTGCTGGTAAAGAAGGGAAGCACGTAACCATGAATAAACTACGTGACCGATTAGAAAAAGAAAAACGCGCAAACATTTCTTTACGTATTGAAGAAATTGAAGGAAGCCAGGATGCTGTAAAAGTTTCTGGACGTGGAGAGTTACACCTTGCTGTATTAGTTGAAGCTATGCGTCGAGAAGGCTATGAATTAAGCATGTCTAAGCCGCAGGTTATTGTAAAACAGATCGATGGTGTGAAAAATGAGCCTATCGAATCTGTACACATCGAAGTACCGGAAGAATACAGTGGTGCTGTAATTGAAGAGCTCTCTAAGCGCAAAGGTGAAATGCAAAGCCTAAGCACGAATGAGCACAACATTACAAGCATGGAATTTCTTGTTCCTACACGCGGCCTTATGGGTTATCGAAGAGATTTCGTTACTTTGACTCGTGGTCTTGGAATTCTTACTTCAATTTTAGATAGTTTTCAGCCATGGAAAGGAACCATTCCTAGCCGTAATCGAGGAGCCCTTGTTTCAGGTGTATCAGGTAAAACAAACGCTTATGCATGTTTTAACCTTCAGTCACGAGGAACTCTTTTTGTGGACCCTACTGATGAAGTATACGAGGGAATGGTTGTTGGAGAAAACTCACGAGACAACGACCTTGTTGTCAATGTGACCAAAGCAAAACAGCTAACCAACGTACGTGCATCTGGTACAGATGACGCCATCGTATTGATACCACCAAGAAAGCACACTCTAGAAACGGCTTTAGAGTGGATTGAAGACGATGAGCTGATTGAGGTAACCCCAAACAGCATCCGCTTACGAAAACGCTTACTCAAAGAATTCGAGCGAAAGCGTCAAGGAAGAGTATAAAAAAAGAGCCGCATTTGCGGCTCTTTTTTTTAGGCATCACGCATAGTGATTTCAATAAGGTGATAACCAAATTGTGTTTGAACTGGACCATGTACCTTACCAACTTCCTGGCTAAATACAACTTCATCAAACTCTCTTACCATTTGTCCAGGACCAAAAATCCCTAGGTCGCCACCAGATTGCCCAGAAGGACACTTAGAAAACTCAGCTGCAAGTTTCTCAAACTTTTCACCGTCTTCAATACGCTTCTTTAATTTTTCACATTCGCCTTCAGTTTTTACCAAAATATGACGTGCCGATGCATGTGCCATTGTCTATACCTTTGTTGTGGTGTTAAGGAAAACAATTGTACTATCATACACAATGAACAAGTTCTTTCAAACCCCAGAATAAATATTTATTTTCAATTAACAAAAACTTTATCCTTAAGAAAACAAATAACGGAATAATAAAAAAATAAAACTAAAACAGGAAACAATATGTCATTTGCGGTAAATAGACCTCTATCAACAGATGAAATTAGACTTTTAATCAAAAGTACCACTTCTGGAAATTGGGAATTTGCTGTTGATGAGCTTTTACATAAGATTAGTTTCTTACGATTTGACGAATTTACAACAATTTCTTGCTCTGTTCTCAAACTAAAAACTATTTTTTTAGATTTACGTCACTTTCAACCTTATAGCCATCAAACAAAAGTGATGGATTTAGCCCTTAAAGTAATTGATCTTCAACTAGCGAATTTTCCTGTATATTTCGTTTATCAAAAAGAAGAGACTCCTTTTACTCAAAAAAGCCCTTTGTCTCAAGGTTCTATTTTAGCCTGGATTGATCCTGAAAATCCAAACGAGATCTGTACTCAAGTAATTATCCCTAAAATAGCGGGCTCTCCTCCGGAAAAAGAACTTCAATATTTTCCTTCATCAACGGAAGAATTTCATAACACTATAGAGTATTTAAGTTCGGAAGAAGGACGTAACTATTATTTAGAGCTATCTAACAAAATTATTTGTTGTGCACAAACAGCAGAGCGCATCTTGAGAGAGTCAAAAGATCATAACTGGCTGATTACAAATGACACTGGTCAGGGGAGAGATCTTATGACTTGGTCGTCAAAGAATAATTGTCTAGCAATCCACGCTTTGGGTTCTCCAAAAGTCTTATACAATATGATTCAAATGTACTTACAAGATATAGAATAGACGCAGCCTGAAATGACTGCGCCTATGAATATTATCTAGGTTCTCCGCTACGCTGATTAATAAATGCCTTAAATTCATCCGTTTCTCGTAAGCCTGCTAACCATTCATCATACAAAATTTCCTGCATATCTAAAGATACACCAGAGCTTTCAGCACGTCGAAGAAGGTTCAAAGATTCAGGATACATTCCTCTCAATGAATACAAACACGCTAAGTGATAATAAGCTTGAGATCCCCCAAAAGCGACAGAGCGGGTGAATTTTTCTTCAGCCTCTAAATATACTTTCTCTAAAGCTTTATCATTCGTAGGATCTATGACACATTGTGCCATATTCAATAGTGTAACCCCCCAGTCATTCCATGCGAGATCATCTTCAGGGTCGACAGCTAACAACTGCTCAAAATGCTGCCTAGCTAAATCGAACTGAACAGGATCCGAACTTACTTCCCCCAAATGAGAATACGCAATAGCAAGGCTATAGCGTGCTCCCTGCATAGAAGGAGTGAGTTCTAAAACTTCATTCAGTATTTGAATAGCTCGGCGGTAATAAGCAGGGTCATCGCTATAATCACCCATTAAATCCAACGCAACACCGTAGTTGTATAAAAGGTCTACATCTACTAAATCATGATGCTTATTGAGCTCTTTTAGTACGCCTTCAAAGCGAACAATAGCCTCTTCAACATAATGCTGCTCCCCTGTGATTTCTCCCAAACGTAGAAGCACTGTTGCCGCTTCTCCCCAATAAAATGAGAGGATGCGTGGACCATAATCGGCAGCCTTACTAAAGTACTCTAGAGACTGCAATAGATACTTTTCGCTACGTTGAAGATCTCCTAACATATGATACGTAATGGCCAAGCCTTGCCATAAGCGATAATTGTTCGCTTCTATGGATAGCCCTTGCTCAAAACGTCCAATAGCCAGATAAATCATGCTTTCATCTGTAAAGTAGGAGCCGAGTTCTAACTGTGCTAAACCTGCAAGAAACCAAAACTCTGCATCATCAGGAGCTTGCTCTAGTCCTTGCTGAATAGATTTTTCTGCTTCTTTAAGCATATCTAGACGTTCTTGCTCCGCTCCTAGAAGTAATAAAACCTCTGCATGACAAGCTAAAGCAAATAAGTTACTTGGTTCATAAGTTAAAAGTAGCTCAAGTTTTTGGAGAGATGACTCCAAATAACCTAAATCACGATGCCATTTTCCGTAGTTGAGTTGATGCTGCGCCCAATCTAAAAGTAGCTCTCGAGCATCTTCTTCTATTTCCGCTGCAACGGAATAGCTTTGATCTGCTTCTTGAAACGCAATCGGATTCAAAGTCAACTCATAATAACGAGCCTGTGCTTGTGCTAGGTCATACCAAGCATCAAAACTTTCAGGGTCCTGCTGAATCACTCTTTGATAGACATTGATCGCTTCGTGAAAAAACTCTTCTCCTTCTCCAAGAAGCTGACCTATTTTCACGAGAACATTTGCATAATCTAACTGAAACGCTGTTAAGTCAAGACCACACCTATCCGCTTCACGGTATTTTTCAAGGGCGATGCTATAGTCATGTACCTCTCCGGATACATGCCCTTGGCAATCCCAACACTGCCCCCAGCGCCAGAGAAAAACCCCTCTATCACCTTCATGATCTTCACAAAGCTCTTCTGCCTTCTGAAACTTTTCTTCTGCTAAAGAGAAATATTCATAACGTTCATCTTCTATAGCTAAAAAGACGAGGACTTGCCCCCATAAAACCCAAGCTTCAAAGTGTGTTTTATCTAGTGATACTGCTTCGGAACATGCCTTAGCTGCAGCTGATAAGCTACGTATGTGATCTAAATCCATTGCAAGAATTTCAGCTTTCTGAAAAGCAAGAGTTGCATCTTGTGGGTAAAGATTTGTAGCGCAATCAAGAACTGTATAAGTACGGGAATCACGCCGCATAAGGAGATCTTCACCCCAAACCAGCAAAAGTTCAGAAAGCGCTGTACGCTCTTCTTCCTTCATTTTTTTCCAGAGCTCTGCATCCATGTAAGGCTCTAAGCATTCATAATCCCTGGAATAACGTATCTCCTGGAACACTTTTAAAAAAGATCTTCTCTTCATAACTTCTCTCGTGTTCTTCTTCAAAAAAATGGCCCTAAATCACTGGGTTGCGGTCTACTTACCCTCCCTCTTTAAAACTTTCAACGATCACTAACTCTGCATCACGAAGCGCAGGAAACTCTTCTCTATATTTTTCTAAAGGCTCCATTTCTATTGTAGCCATCTGAAGCTCTTCTAAGTGCCCATCTAGCTGCAATATTGTTTCTCCCTTAGGACCATACAATACAGAATTTCCGGCGTATTCTCTTTCTTTAAATACGCCTACACGATTGACGCCAATGACATAACATTGATTTTCAATCGCTCTCGCTTTTAACAAAGTCAACCAATGGTCTTTTCTAGAACTAGGCCACTGGGCGATCACAATCATTAAATGGTTTCCCTTCACAGCACGGAATAACTCTGGAAAACGAAGTTCGTAGCAGATAAAAGGGCTAATTTTCCAAGAATGGACTTCAACGCTATCTGTATACAAACCAGGGAGAACATGATTATGCTCTTCCCAATATGTAAATAGTCGCTGTTTATCACGGCGAGCTACAATCCCATCTGCACCAATATAAAGAGCTCGGTTATGCCGTGTATGACCATCTTGAATAATAAAACTTCCTAAAATATACCCGCCAAACTCTTTTGCACACTCCATTAAAGAACGGAAAATTTCATCATTTTCGTGAAAAGTAATTGTACTTAAATCAGGTATATAAGCAGATAAACACAACTCTGGAAGTACAAGAAGATCTACCCCCTTCCCTTTAAGACTTGCAGCATATTCTTGTATCTTCAGCAAATTTTGTTTGGGGTCTGTCAATACATCATATTGAAATAGCGCTACCTTCATGCAAGTTCTCCATTGCTCATTTTTTGTCTTAATTCACGACGAGCCTCTGCTCGCATTTGTGCATGACGATAACGTCGCTTTTCTTCTTCTGTTTCAGGAAGCAAACGTGGAACAGGGCGAGGTTGCCGGTTTTCATCAAGAGATACAAAAGTTAAAAATGCTTTAGTCGCTTGATACTCATCACCCGAATAAGGGTTTTCAATAGAAACAGCTACACCTACTTCCATAGAAGTACGCCCAACATAATTCACTGAAGCCTTAAGTATGAGAATATCACCAACATAAATTGGTTTTTGAAAATCAATATGATCAATACTTGCTGTAACAGCAGGAGAAGCTCCATAACGTACAGCTACCATTCCTGCAACTTGATCAATCCAAGAGACAAGGACACCACCAAACAATGTTTTCAAAGGGTTTGCATGTTGTGGCATGACAACCTGCCTCGTCACAACTGCTGTTTCACTAGGTGTTTTATGCGTTTTGGTTTCTGGATACATAGGCAAAGGTCTGCGATGTTTTAGGTTTTGGCATCTTACCTGCTGTATACCCCAATACTTAATTCAGTAAAAGCATTCAGAATTTTGCCGATAATATAATGAGAATAAAAGGAGCGTTATATTGAGCTATTTTAGATTACTTTTTTTAATTATACTTTTGTATAGTTTTGCTTCTGTTGAACTTGCGGCAAACGTTGAGTTTAAGCCAGGAATGCGAACTACAAAAAGAAACATGACCCATCTCTTATTTCCAATGGAAGGAGATTTAGTTATAGAAATCTATGTTTCAGCCGAAACAGGCCGTTACGAACAGTTTCATGTGACGTTTTTCAATCCATTTTCTGGGTATAACTTAAGAAAAAATGAATTTGCTCATTTTATTAAACGAGTTGAACAAATATCTGGGATTCCTGAAAAGCAGCTTCATCACCTTATGATGAAAACTCTTAACGAGTTGAAGCGTTATAATGCAGAAGTAAGGCAACGCAAACTCCCTATGCTTGACACTGAGTATTTTCAGGAGGGTAATTGGATGATTTTTGGACGTACTGGTTTAAATGCTAAAGAGCAGTACCGCATCAATCACTTAACAATTAAAGGGTACCGCATAGATTCTCCTTTATTGCAGGAGGCAAGGCTGAATATTTTCGAGGCTACGACTGATTAAGCTTATGATAGGCTGCCAACGCTTTCTTTCTTGCATCAGAGTGATCTACAATTGGGGCTGGATAATCTAAAGGAGGCTCTGGTGCTTCCCAAGGATTATGAATCCATTTTGAAGGAACTTTTTTGAGTTCTGGAACCCAGCGTCGAATATAGTCTCCTTCTGGATCAAATTTTTTCCCTTGTAAAACAGGGTTAAAAATACGGAAGTATGGTGCTGCATCTGCTCCGGTACCAGCAACCCACTGCCAACCCATTGTATTATTTGCTAAATCTGCATCAAGAAGAGTATCCCAAAACCACCGCGCCCCTTCGGTCCAATGAATGAATAAGTCTTTCACGAGAAAAGAGCCAACAATCATACGAACTCGATTATGCATCCAACCTGTTTTCCAAAGCTGACGCATACCGGCATCTACTATTGGATAACCTGTCATTCCTTTTTTCCACGCTTTCAAGCCTTCTGGGTTTTTCTCCCAAGGAAACTTTTCGAAGTTTTTTTTCCAAGATAAATCGGTACTTGTTGGTGAATGAAAAAGAAAGTAATTTGAAAACTCTCTCCAAATGAGTTGTCGAAGAAAAGGAAGGCACTTATCCTGCCTAGCAGCGAATGTTTTCCAAATTTCATGGGGAGATATTTCACCGAAATGAAGATATGGTGAAAGGCATGAAGTCCCTAAAATACTGGGGATATCACGATCTTCATTATAGTGCTCAATCACCTCACTAAACTCACGTAAAACCTTTAAAGCCCCCTTACGGCCCGCTTGCCATATTTCCGAAAACGGATCAGCCCAGTCTAGTTTAGGAAGCAAGTTTAAGGTTTCTATTGCATCAGATTTTACTGAATGTTTCTGATTTATTTTGGGTGCTGGAAGTGGTTTTCTCCATGAATGAAACTCTAAAAATGCTTTTGAAAATGGAGTGAATACAGAATAGGGCTTTCCTGACTTATTAAGAAGCTCTTGAGGTGTGAGTAAATAATTTCCCTCAAAGCACTCTACGTGGACTCCATTTGCTCCCAATTTTTTTGCAATTTGCTGATCTCTTTTTTTTACTGCAGGTTCGTAGTGATGATTCCAAAAAACGCTCTGAATAGGAACTTCATTTGCGAGCTCTTCAAGAACTTGCATAGCAGGTCCACTACGAATCACCAGTCGAGTTCCAAGTTCTTCATAACGTTGACTCAACTCTTTTAAAGAGTGGTGTAGCCACCAATCAGTAGCTGCTCCTGAAGACCATTTTCCTTCTTCTTCAGGACAATGAATATAAATAGGTAATACGTTGCCAGATGCTGCTTGGTTTAATGCAGGGTTGTCTTCTACGCGAAGATCTCGACTGTGCCAAATGATGTTCCAAGCACTCATTATGGTCTCCTTTTAGGCATGGGAATAAATGCACTTGTGCTACGTTGATATTCTCTATAAGCCTCCCCCTTACTTTCAATCATTCTTGCTTCCGTTGGGGGAATACCTGTTACTTTCAAAATACTTATTAAAATTGCTAAGGGACTTATCCATCCAATGACCCCATAAGGATGGTTCATTGCAATCACTGCATAACTCACCCAGATCATCCACTCAAAAAAATAATTTGGATGACGAGAGTAGTACCAAAGTCCAACTTCACATACTTTTTTCCGATTATCAGGATTTTTTCTAAATTCAAGCATTTGGTGATCAGCAAGCACTTCACCTGAAATTCCGAACAAGAATAATAACAAACCTAAACTATCGAAAAAAGTCCAATTTAAATCAGATACTAAACAAGACAAAATAATAGGAATTGTTAAGAGTCCTACCGAAAAAGCCTGTGCCTGAAAAAATAGAAAATATTTCCACCATAAACCCTTTCCCCAATACTTCGATAAAGCAATATAACGTCGATCTTTTTGTCCTTTTAACAAGCGTGAAAGCAAAAGAGAAGAAAGTCGGATACTCCAAAAAAGCACACAAAATAAAATAACACTTTGTCTAAACCCTCCATTTGGAGCAGAACAGTAGATCCAAAAAGAAGCAATCCCAATACTTCCTCCCCATCCAATATCGACTACACATGGTTCATCTTTATAGAGATAGAAAAACCATAAAAGAATCATGATCAATGATGAAATCAACCAAGCCTCAAGAACGAGTTCCATTTTTTCCTACTTTTCTTTCTTATAAAGTAAAAATCACAAGCTCTCGATATGAGCTACAATCTCACTAAATTCATTGATTGGTTTTTCACAAGAACCTTTTTTGCAAACATAGAGAGTTGTTTTACCATCAATTGGTTTCATCTGCTCTAGAAAAGGAATTGCTTGATGAAGGGTTTTATCTGTAACACGATTCCAAATCACCGTGCTATGAGAAAAATAACGATGAAAAATCAAGCGGCGTAAAACCTCTTTATGCTCTTCATCTTTATTGAATGAAATGACAATTTCTACTTCACTTTCTGTAAAGTAACGCTGAAGAACCATCAAATGATAACAATAACCAAGTGGATACGTTTCTAAAAATTTCTTCGTAGCCATGAATACATCAAGAGCACGATCAAGGTATCCTTTATTCAATGTCAGAGAATAGAGGCGTAACAAATTTTCTGCATGTACAGCATTACCAGAGGGCTCTGCACCATCGGAAAACTGACAACGCCTTAGTAAAAGAGAAGAATCTGGTATGCCTGTTAAATAATAAGCACCATCTTCAACTTTGAAATTGAGTTCTACTTGTTCAGTTAAATTGATGGCCCATTGTAACCAATGAGACCCACAATCATGTTCAAATAAAGTAATCAAAGAACGAATTAAAAAAGCATACTCATCAAGACCAGCATGAAAACGATAATCCCCCTCACGCCAACGTCGATAAAGTTGGCTTTCTACCCACAAATTTTCATAAATGAATTGAGCTGCATTTTTTGCACTATCTAAATAACGTGCATCATCGAGAGCTCTCCCAGCACGAACCATAGTATGAATTAAAAGCCCACTCCATGAAGTGAGCACTTTATCATCTTTAAATGGTTTGATACGTCTTTCTCGAATCTGCCAAAGAGTTTTTTTGTTATCTGATATTTGCTGTTCTAGTTCTTCAAAAGTCAAATCATATTCAGCGGCCAATTCTTCGATTTCATGATGAATAACAAGAACATTTCGTCCTTTAAAGTTACCCTCAATACTCACTCCAAAATAGTCACAAAAAATACGCCCTTGTTCAGGCCCTAAACACTTATGAATCTCTTGATAAGTCCAAGTATAAAAATACCCTTCTCGTCCTTCTGATTCAGCATCTTCTGCCGAGTAATACCCTCCCTCTGAACCTGTCATCTCTCTCCAGAGATAGTTCAGAGTTTCAACTAAAACCTGACGGCTATTGAAATCATTTGTCAATTGCCAATGATCTAGATAAGCCTCAGCAATTAAAGCATTATCATAAAGCATTTTTTCGAAATGAGGAATCTGCCAAGCTTCATCTGTTGCATAACGAGCAAAACCACCACCTAAATGATCGTATATTCCTCCCTTACGCATAGATTCCAACATTCGCTCAACATAGTAAAGAGCTCTTCCATCTCCATGCTCTATTGCATGATTGATCAATAAACGAGCCTGATATCCTACAGGAAATTTAGGTGCCCCTCGCATGCCTCCATAAAGCGGATCAGCCATTTTATAAACAAGCAAGATACTATCTTTTAAAACCCCTTTTTCAGGCAGAGAATTTCCTTGATACTGGGCCGCCTGCGCAAAGGCTTCAACGATTTTATGTGCCTGGTCGACTACATGTTCTTTCTGATCGCCATACCAAAGTTCACGTACACGCTCAATCATATCAGGAACACCTAGCATTCCAGACATTCTTTTGGGTGGTAAATAGGTGGCAGCGAAAAAAGGTTCAAGATCAGGAGTTAGTATAATATTTAAAGGCCAACCAGCTGCTCCTGATAACATTGCTTGAGCAAATTCCATATACAGGTTATCGACAGCTGGAAGTTCTTCACGGTCAACTTTTATACATACAAAGGTTTCATTTAATTGCTGTGCCAGTTCAGGGTCGCTGAATGTTTCCCTTTCCATAACATGACACCAATGACATGTTGCATAGCCAATAGATAAAAGAATCGGTTTTTGTTCTTCTTGCGCTGCTTGAAAAGCTTCATTTCCCCAGGGAAACCAGTTTACAGGGTTGCGAGCATGCTGCAAAAGATAAGGAGACTTCTCTCCTATTAAACGATTTGTGTAATCTGGCTTTTCCGACATGAATCATTAACCTTAAGTCTTCATTTTGAATAACAAACTCAATTATAACTCTCAATCAAAATAATTATCATCCTACTACACTGTATCTTTGCTTCGTCGTATTTCAGTATTCTTGCAAAATATTAAACAGGTCTAGAGTCTAACAAATTCATCTCTTGATCTTTTAAAGGGGTCCTCAGTAATCTCTACTGTAAGCAATCTTTCTAGAACTTTCACTTTCAGGAGACCCCTATGGCTCTAATCCCCATGCGCCCTCTTCTTGACTATGCGAAGAAAAATCAATTTGGCGTAGTAGCTCTTAACGTAAACAACATGGAGCAAATTCAAGCAATTATGGAGGCTGCCCGCAAAACAAACAGTCCTGTAATTGTACAAGCTTCTCGTGGAGCACGCCAATATACAAACGATGCATTTCTACGTCATTTGATGCTTGCTGCTGCGGAGCTCTATCCTGAAATCCCTATTGTCATGCACCAAGATCATGGTAATGGCCCAGAGACCTGCTTAAGCGCTATCAAACAAGGCTTTACAAGCGTGATGATGGATGGTTCTTTAGAGGAAGATGGCAAAACTCCTGCTTCTTATGAGTATAACGTTGCCGTTACACGCCAAGTTGTTGATTTTGCTCATTCTGTTGGGGTATCGGTAGAGGGTGAATTAGGAGTTTTAGGTTCTTTAGAAACTGGTGAAGGTGATCAAGAAGATGGCCATGGTGCTGTAGGAAAATTGACTTTAGATCAGCTTTTAACAGATCCTGATCAAGCGATTGATTTTGTGCAAAGAACTGGTGTTGACGCTCTTGCTGTTGCAATTGGAACAAGCCATGGAGCATACAAGTTTACAAGAAAACCTGATGGCGATGTTTTAGCTATTGATCGTATTCGTGAAATTCATGAAAAGATTCCTGATTGTCATCTTGTTATGCATGGAAGCAGCTCTGTACCACAAGATCTCGTTGCGCTCATCAATCAATACGGCGGAAACATCCCTGAAACTTATGGAGTACCAGTAGAAGCGATTCAGAAAGGTATTGAAGTTGGTGTACGCAAAGTCAATGTAGATACAGATAACCGTTTAGCCATGACTGCTGCGATCCGCCAGTTTTTACAAGAAAACCCTGCTGAGTTTGATCTAAGAAAATATATGGTTCCTGCTCGTGCTGCTATGCAAGTGGTGTGTGAAGCTAGAATGAAATCTTTTGGACAAGCAGGGCATGCAGATAAAGTGCCTTTTGTTACTCTTGAGCAAATGGCTGCAGACTATAAAGCAGGAAAATATGGTGAAGCTGCGAAGCCAAGAACATTGGACAAAGAAGGCCACATCGTAGGTTCTGTTCTAGTAAATGCATAAATTTAAATAGCACCGTGTCCGCAAGATATTTTTTTTTGCGGACACATACATAAGTTCATTTTACTCAAAAATACATCTCTAAGGACAACTCTCTCAATGAAAGCAATATTTTGTTTGCTAACAGGACTTTGTGATCGGACTCTTCGCGACTTAGGCGGATTAACACCCCTACAAAAAGCAAAAACAGAAAACCTTGATCTACTTTGTGCGCATAGTGAAATATGGGCTCTAAAAAGTCCAGAAGCAGGCAGACGAGAAGATTCGTTGATGGCTCTACTCGGAGGAGAAAGTACAAACACACGCATTCCTCTTGCTCCATTAGAACTATACGCTGCTGGAGGAAAGTTAAAAGAAGAAGAAGTTACTTACTGTTTACGTTTTATCTCTATTGGTGAGGGTGTTGTCATTGATGTATCCGATGCTCTCACAAATGAAAGTGAGTGCCGCGTTTTATGTGCTGAACTCAATCAATCTTTAGGTCCAAAGGGATTTCGCTTTCAACATTTAGGCGCCTCTCGTGCTCTTTTGATTGGGTCTGCTTCGACACTACATGAACATCTTTCTGAACCAACGATCAATCCTATTCAGTGCTTAGGAAGAAAATGGCGCGAACTTCCCTCTTATAAAGGCGAAGAAGAATGGCAATCTTTACTAGAAGAAGTAGCTACCCACTTATCTTTACATGAGATCAATGAACTACGATTAGATCTAGAAGAAGATCCTATCAATGCTATTCTACCTTTCGAAGGAGGAAAAAAACCTGATTTAGAAATAGGTTTAAAAGGATGGGCCCCAGAACAAATCCTCGTTTACCCTTCTTCTCATAGTATTAGGGGGCTATCTCGCTTACTCAAAATCAATACATGGGAACTTGGATTAGAGAAGAAAAAGTATGCTCATATAGATCATATTTTGGAAAATTTAGACGAACAATTATCCAAACACGATCTCATCATACTGGATTTACCCTATCTCTGGGCAAGTACTTACAAAGGGGATCTTCTTGAAAAAGTAAAAAGTATTGAATGGCTTGATCGCAACTTTATTGGTCTATTAAACAAGTACTGTGCAAGAAACGATATAACACTTGTTCTCAATCCTCTAATGCCCACGGATATTCACGAAGGAGACGTTCAATCTGGTGAAGTCCCTGCTATGGTTTTTAACGGCTTTAAAGAAGAGTATACACCACGTTCTTTTGATGAACGCATTTTAGCAAGTGCTGATTATCGAATGGATTTAAATATTTTCACTGATGCTGTAGCGGGTTTATTCGCTCAAAATAGAGTATAATGCCAAAACCTAAGCATTAGAATCATTTTCACCTATAGTAATGAGGAATTTAAACGCAGCGAAGCAAAGAAACTAAGACGCAAAGAAAGTCTTTATCCCTTCGAGATAGTTACCAAAACACATAGAAAAGTTCTTCAAATCGAACAAATGTTACCCTCTGCACTATTTTGCAAGCGACTAGAGATAAGACAGAGTTTATAATAGACCCCACTATACTCTTTCGCCGCGCCGTAGCTTCTTGGTTTCGCCGCGTTTAACATTCTCCTATTGGCCCTCATACAAACCTAAGAAAAGTAATTTAAACGCGGCGAGGCAAAGAAACTAAGACGCAAAGAGAGCCTTTACCTCCTCGAGACGTTTACAAAAACACATAAAAAAAATCTTCAAACCGAACAAATGCTACCTTCTTCACTATTTTGCAAGCGACTCAGGGATATAAATAAGGTTTATAGATCGACTACACTAGATAATATTTCGGGAGGGGCTATTTTAGTGAAAAGTTTTTTACTTTCTTCTTCTTGTGATGCTTTTAAAAAATCATCTGGAGAAATAGCTAGAAATTCTCTGTCAGAAAAAGGAGCTGTGAATAGATATTCTTCTTCCCAGTTTAATTCCTCGTGAAAATAAACATTCATTGCCTTGGTAACTTCTGCATAGGCAGCAAGGTTGAGCCCCAAACAAAGCATTTCATTTTTACTCTGGAATGACTCGAGAAAGTGATCAAGATCTGATTGAGAACCTTCTCCTTTTTTTTCTTTTTTCCAGTATTCTTTAAAGCGAGAAAGAACATGTCTTACATAAGACTTTCTTGTTACTTTTTGAGAAGAAAAATCTTTTTTAATGCGCCAGTTAATATACTCCTTCATGGCTTCTGTGAAAGAATTTTGTAATGTATTTTTCCAATCCTTACCGCACACACTACATATTTTCTTTTTTACTTCATCATCTCGAATCAAGCCTTCTATGTTTATCCGAAAAACATCAGAACAAATAGAGGGAACAAAACTCAATTCACGGGGATCTTGTAAACCTGTAAACTGTAGATCTATGACTTTACTGCTATCTTCACCCTTTGAAGCAAGCATCATCACATGACCTAACTCTAAAAATTGACTTCCAATAAAATATTCTAAAGAGCTTTCTGTTCCTATAAAATTTCTATGTTTTTTCCAATTCATAGCAACTGTATCACCAGGCTGGTATAATTGATTCAACTCTTTTTTTACTGCTTCAAAATAAATATCTAAAAGTTGCATATTTTTGTAATGTTTATCAAAACAATCAGGAATTATTTTTTTTTCTTCTAACTTTTTAAATACAAATATCCCTTTGCTATACTGATAAGCCTTAGAAAATTCGTTTACGCTTAGTTTAGAACTATCTATATCTCCTCCACTTTTCTTTATTAACTGATTCGCAAATCTTTCGTAACGTGCACAGTTTTTACTTGCATCAATCCAATCAAGAAGGAATGAAAGGTTAGATCCTCCTTCTTTTATATGAGCACGATGAATCTCTTTTTTAAGAGAATTTTTTCCTTGTATAGATAAAAGTAGTTTTTTAGCCTTTTCAAAGCATTCATCTGCTACTTTTTCAGAAGAAGAGTAAATCTTTAAAAACTCGGGTAAATATTTAAGCTCTTCAGGATATCTCCTAATGAGATCAAGCTCAACTTCATTAAGATTTAAATGATATACTTCATGTAAAGAAATTCCACGATTTCTTGATTCTTCGATAATTTTATTTTTGTAAACTTCGCAACCGTTTCTTTTAAAAAGATAAGCTATTTCACTTAAATATTTAGAATTATTTCCATTTATTTCTAGATCATCTAAAAGTTGTTCAACAATTTTTTCCTGAATTTGCATATGTTTTTCATCAGAACTTTTTACAATAGAATAAAAAGACGGTAAATAGTGATCTTGAATTCGAAAGTTTTCTAAAGTGTCATCAAAACTACAACTCTTTACTTCATAAAAAGTATATTGTTTTTTTCTCATCTCTAACCGTTGAATCTCTTCACTAATTAATTCTCCCATTTTCATATCTTCTTTTTTAAAAGGGATACTCTGAAATTTTATCCATTTAACTTTTTTTTCATATTTCCTTAAAGAAATATTGAAAACCTTGCAAAACATACGAGTGAACGAGCGAAAAGAGAATACCTGCTTATCTTCTATTGCCCTCTCAATCTCTTTTCTTTGGTCTTGATTTTGACAGCTAAAGTCATCAGCTGGAAAATACTCCTTCAATTTCTCTAAATCTTTTCGACTTATTTTTTCAGCGTGAACAGAAAAAGAAACTTTTTTTTCTTTTTTTT
>PAQS01000032.1 GCA_002709385.1 Waddliaceae bacterium | reverse complement strand
TTGTCTCGAAAGAAATTCGTCACTCCAATAAGAAGATCAAAATAGAGTGCTTGTAATTCTTCTTCATCTGTAAGAAGTACATTCAAATACTCTTGTAAACTTTCTAGTTTTTTAGCTACTAATCTACGATCTAAACGCCGAGTAATTGTAGATGGTTTATATTGAGAAAAATCAAGATCGAACCGATTTCTTAAAAGAAGGATTACTTCTCCAAAGCGTCCTTCATCTACTTCAGGAGCTCCAAGCTGTAAATGATGGGAAACTCTTTCTGTAGTTTGAGAATAACGAATGATAGAATCAGCCATACGGTTCGGAGGTAAAATGAGATCAATACATCGACTAGAAATAGCACTCCGAGGCATATCGGGGAAACTACAAGAGTCTGGCTCTTGAGCAATAGAAAATCCCCCTGCATCATGTATCGCTTCTATACCTTTTGTTCCATCGGCCCCAGAACCCGAAAGAACAACTCCGATACTACGGTGCTGAAAATCACTAGCTAAAGATTTAAAAAATGTATTAATTGGGTAGGAAATTCCTATCGATTTATCTCTTTCTGATAAAAAGAAGTGTCCATTCGAAATAATCATTTCCTGATTGGTTGGAAGCAAGTAAATATGATTCGCGGTGATCTTCGTGTCTTGTTTTACTATAGACACTGGTATCGATGTTTTGCGCGAAAGTAATTCATCCATCAAGCTTTTATGATCGGGAGAAAGGTGCTGTACGACAACAAATGCCAGACCTGTTTTTTGGGGCATATGCTCAAAAAAAGCCTCAATAGCCTCCAAGCCTCCAGCAGAAGCTCCTATTCCAACCACATAAAGAGGTGATCCATTTTTTACTTCTTCTTTCTCAATTGTCATCTAGCTATTCCATCAAGTCTTGATTAAAACCCGACAAAGGCTCTACAAGATCTGCCATTTGTTGGTCTGTAAGTGTTTTTCTACAAAGAGAAAACAAATACTCAAAATTTTGTTGCGACACAGCGTAATTAACCATAAGCTCTATCTTCGACTTAATAATACATATATTAACAGGCTTTGTCATGTAGTCATATGCTCCAATTTGAAGAGCTTGAACAGCTTGATTACTGCTAAAGACTTTACCAGTAACCAAAAGAATTGGAATATGTTTTAACTCTGGATCTCCTTTCACAATTTTCATGAACTCCATGCCATTCATATCAGGCATGGCATAATCCACCACAATACAGTGAACTTTTTCCTTGAGTAACTCTTCTAACGCATCTGAAGCTGATGTCTTCTTCTTAATCGTGACATTAAGATCTTCAAAATGTTGCTCCAGAGCGATTAAGCTAGAAAGCTGATCATCAACAAGCATAACGGATGGCTTTTTCATTTATTTCTCCTGCAAGAAATTAATAATTAATTCCTCAAAACACCAAAATATATAATATCAAAAATGAGAAGTAAAAAATAGTACAAACAGTATTAGACTCATCATATTTTATGAGCGCAACTAACCCCTTATACCACTTATAGTAAACATGGAAAATACGATAAATTTTATTTGGCTTGTCATCGGATCAGCATTAATGGGAGCTTCCCTAGCCCTATTGTTTTTCTTCATCTTTACCCGAAGATTGAAAAAAGACCTCCAATCAAAAACAGACTTATTTTCTCCAGATGAACAGAACCACGATGTATCTGATGATAGATTCCGTATTGCCCTTAATGCCGCTCCTAATGGAATGATTATGGTGGATGAGACAGGAACAATTGTCATTGCAAATAAAAAAATGGAAGAAATATTCCGCTACGAACAAAAAGACCTTATCGGTTCAAAAGTAGAAAAGCTTATCCCCCAAGATATTTCGAAAAAGCACGTCGACTACCGAAAGAGCTTTATAAATAAACCCGCGCAACGTTCTATGGGAGTTGGACGAGATCTATTTGGAATTCGTAAAGATGGAAGTTCCGTTCCTTTAGAAATCGGTCTTACTCCAATTAAAACTCCCACCAATATGTATGTGGTGGCTTCTGTTATTGATATTACGGAACGTAGACAAGCTCAAAAACGTCTTGAAGAACAAGAGCAACTAAAAAAAGAAAACTACGCCTTACTCATGGCGAATCGTTTTAAATCACAATTCGTTTCCAATGTGAGTCATGAAATACGCAACCCACTTAATAGCCTTGTCCTACTTACTCAGCAACTCATGCAAAACAAGGAAAAAAACCTAAGCAAGAATCAGCTAGATAACCTTAATGTTATGAATGATTCCATCCAAGACTTGTCCAACTTAGTAAATGACTTACTTGATCACAGTAAAGTAGAAAAAGGACTGATCAAAACATCTCCTGAAAAGATTTTGATTAAAGATATCGTTCATAAAATTCACTATTCATATCAGTCCGAATGTCGCGAAATGGAGATTGATTTTTTAATTAGCTCTGAGTTTGATGAAAAAGATATTATTTTTGTTGATAAGTATCGACTTGAACAAATTCTAAGAAACGTCATCGGTAACGCTGTCAAATTCACCAATCCTGGTGGATCTGTTTCTGTTATTTTTAAAAGTGAATTAGATAGCGAAGAACAAAAGTGGTTAGTAATAGAAGTAAGCGATACTGGTCCTGGTATTAGCACTCAAGATCTTGATATTATTTTCGACCGATTTACTCGTATGCCTAAGAATAAAGAGCTAACAGAAGGAGCAGGCCTTGGTTTAACCATATCCAAACAGCTGCTTAGTTTACTTAGTGGAAAAATTGAAGTGCTCAGCCAAGTCGGCATAGGTTCTACTTTTATTGTTCATATTCCATTTTTGAGGCCTATTGATGAAAACAAAGCTCCTAGAGAAAGCTATCAAGAACAAAAAGAAATCCAACTATCTGACAGTGAATTAGCACAGCTTAAAAACTGTAAAATTCTTATTGTAGACGATGATCTCAGAAATATTTTTGCATTGCGACAAGTTCTTTTGCATTTCAACATGGAAGTAGAGCAAGCACAAAGTGCTTTTCAAGCACTAGAGAAAATACGAGAAAACAAAAATTATTCCATTATACTTCTTGATATTATGATGCCTGAAATGGATGGAATTGAATTAATGGCAAAATTGAAAAAAGAACCATCTATAGAAAATACACAAGTTATCGGAATGTCTGGGCATTTTAGCCGAAAACAAGATGATTACGATGATATCGGCTTTGCATCTTTTCTTCCCAAACCAATTAATTTTAGAAAATTAATTAATGTATTGTTGGAGCTAACAAAATAGAATTATTTTCTTCTTCGCTCAAAAATACCAGTCCAATCATCGGGAAGAGTATTTTTTTCATAAAATTCAATACGTTTTTTTAAATTGATAGCCGCTAAATCATCTGGAACGATCTCAAGGAGTTCATTTAAATATTTTTTAGCTTTTTCCCATTTACGTTCCCAATGTAGTTCTATCGCCTTATCGAATAAATCAATTTGTGCTTTTTGTTTAGAAGATAGCTTCCCCTTTAGGCCCATTAATTGATATGCCCTAACTGGCAAAGTCTTTCCTTTTACAAGAAGCTTATCTACACAACGAACTTCAATCACATCTTTAGCTAGTTGATACGTTGTTTCACTCAGTAATATATCTGCTCCATAATCCTTACACGCCGGCTCTAGACGAGCGCCAAGATTGACCACATCCCCCATTACAGTATAACTTTTTCGATCTTCAGACCCCATTAAAGCAGCAGAAATTTCTCCCGATGCGATCCCCATTCGCACTTCTACATTCACACCATATTTTTTTTCGAAATGATTTGAAAGTTCTCGAAGTTCTTTTTGTTGCTCTAAACAAGAAATACACGCTTGTTTTGCATGCTCTTCATCTGGATAAGGAACCCCCCAACAAGCCATAATTGCATCACCAATAAACTTATCAATGAAGCCATGATTATTCATAATAACCTTTGCCATAGGTGTAAAATAATCATTAAGCATTGTTACTAGGTCTTTGGTATCCATTTGTTCCGAAATACTGGTAAAGCCTTTTATATCAGAAAACATGATGCTTGCTTCGGCTTTTTGTCCTTGTAAAGAAACCCCTTCAGGATCATCTCGTAGCTTTTCCAAAACATCAGCGGATACCATTTTAGTAAAATGTTTGGTGAGGAAACGCCCTTCTCTTGAACCGATGAAAAAATTCACAGAGCTTACAATGGTGAAAAGCCCTGCAAAACAAAGCCAAGAGTAAACGAAATCAATAAGAAAGTGGCCATATACTAAGCCCCAGTAACTGTATAAAGGAATTCCAATAAGAGTACTCATTGAGATTCCCATCACAAGTAAAAAGCTTGTGGTATGTGATAAGATAACGGTGAAAATCAACCCAAAAGTCAATGTTGCAAGTAAGGTGTATACTTTTCCTAAAAGACCTAAATCACGCAAAAATACCTCTTGAATCAAATTATCTAATACAGTTGCATGTACTTCTACCCCTGGGAAAGCAGAGCGAAAAGGGCTTCCAACTAGATCACTTAAAGTAGGGTCTGTAGAGCCGAGTAACACATACTTATCTTTAAAAGTTCCTGGTTCAAACTCTCCTTTTATCACATCAATCATTGAGACATAAGGAAAGTAATAATCTGCTTCATGCTTGTACTCTGTTTGCCAAGCACCACCATAGCCATAAAAATTAATGGGTAAATCTGCTTTAAAGTCTAAAGGAATGAAATATTCATTTTGAGAAGACTCTATTGAAAAATCTACTGATTCATCATATTGAAAGCCTTTTTCTCTTCTAATAAGAAGGCCTCTTTGTCCATTTTCTACAGCTGGTTCAACACGATCGTAGTTTTTTGCTCTTCGAAACATTTCTAAAGCAAGACTAGGATAACAAAGATATGTAGGGATAATTTTAGTATCATAACTTTCAGGATCGAAATAATCGATTTCCGTAACCCCCTTCTTTCTTACAAGAGTTTCTTGATAGATAGGAGCCTCCATTAACATAGTGTACCACCGTGCCGAACCTGATTTATCCGGTACAATATTTAGCATTCCTTGGTGATAGGCCAGGTTTTGAATAATAGGAACATTCAGTACTTGTCTATAAGCTCTACGTAAAGCAGGAAAAATGGCCCTTGCACCAGAAATACCAGCGCTAATCACTAAACCATCCTGCTCTGTTAAAGAGCTTGTAGGTACATAGGTACTCATTCGTCCTGCATCGCTGCTTTCTGTAAAAAACATTCCCCCTAGTACCGTACCTGTTTGCCTAATCACGCGAGCGAATTCATAATCATTATCCATGACTAACTGGCTATCAGATTGTAACAAGTCTTTTTCTGCTTCATTACGAAAAAGAAAGCGTTCATTAGAAAGGCGTGTCATGGCCTTCATTGGATCATTAGGTACACTATAAGGTTGAGTCATAAGTCGCATTCCAGCTCTTAAGGCTCTTTCTTCTTTTTGTTTCTGATAGAATTCCCATTCTTCTCGATGACGTTCTAAAAATTTAGTAATAAGAGCTGACTCTTGTTCTTTTTCCCCTGTACTTTCATCAATAAAAAAATTGGGATCTTCTTGCTCTAATCGTTCTCTCCACTCTCCGAAAATCAATTTCCGTACTTGTTCTTGAGTAACTGAAAGTCCATTGTTTTGAGATAGAAAATCTTTACTATCTTTAGGGTTTTCTATTTGAAGTCCTAAATTTTTTAAACGTTGTATCCATTTACCTGCAGACATTCGGTCGGGCTCAGCAAAAATTACGTCCAATCCAATAACGCGCGAACCATCTTCTTGAATTTTACGCAGTGCTGCTGCAATTTTTGTTCTAGGCCAAGGCCATTGCCCTCCCTCTTGCAGGCTCTTATGATCCCAATCTACAATAACTACCTCTCCACTTGGTTTTTTAGGTCCCCGGATTGAATAAAAAAAGTCTCGCATACTGTGATCTAAATCATCGAACATGACAGCAAGTTTGTTAGGCATAAATACGCCTAGAGCACTTGTAAAAAGTAAAAAACAAAGACCTACTCGAAACGCAAGATTCTCAATAAAAATAAAGAGAATAGATAGAGCAATAAAAAAACGTAGAAGATTGCTACTTGCTTCTGAAGTGATCTCCCATGTTTGCAAAAGAAGAGGTAAAAAAAGTAATAACATTCCCCAAAGAAGGAAAAAGAGCGTTTTTTTATTAAATAAAAGCATGTGAAACTTATTTTTTGTAATTGTTCTTATGCCTGCTATATATCAAATTTTTTTCTGGCAAACCATCACAATCAATGCTCTTGACTTAATAAGCAGCTATTCAATAACCTAAGATCAACATATTCTATACATAGCTAACTATTAATAGCTTTTACTTGTTGTTAATCTGAAATACTTAGAGTTGGTAGAACTCTTTGTCGGGATTTTTTTATTTTTTCTCGAAGTATCTTCATAACCAAGGAAATAAGTCTCTGTGTTGCCAGTTATTTATACCGCTGAAAATCACAGAATTGACCACGAAAAGATCAATCGTGATGCCTTAACTGTATTACAGACATTAGTAGATGCTGGTTATACTGCTTATCTTGTTGGAGGCGGTGTTCGGGATCTTTTAGCTGGCGTCACCCCAAAAGATTTTGATGTATCGACAGATGCTCGTCCTGAAGAAATCAAAAAACTTTTCCGCAGACGTTGTATTTTAGTTGGTCGTCGTTTTCGTTTAGCTCATATTCGTTTTGGTAAACATATTATTGAAGTTTCTACCTTTCGTGCGGGTGATGATGCTGAGCGTTTGATTACACAGGACAATACTTGGGGAACGCCTGAACAAGATGTTCTTCGTAGAGATTTTACGATCAACGGCTTGTACTATGATCCTACTGAGCGTTGTGTGATTGATTTTGTTGGGGGCATGGAAGATATTCAGCGCCATTTGATGCGAAGTATTGGGGATCCTGTTGTTCGTTTTCGTCAAGACCCTGTCCGTATGATTCGCCTCTTAAAGTTCAAAGCACGTTTTGGTTTTCATGTGGAGGATTCTGCAGAGGCTGCACTCAATGAATGTAAGGCTGAAATCGTAAAATCTGCACCGGCTCGTATTTTAGAAGAAATTCTTAGGATGTTAGAATCAGGTGCCTCCAAACCATTTTTTGATTTAATGACGGAAAATGGGATCATGGAATTACTTATTCCTGATCTTGCCAAGTATCTTCGTTCTTCAAAAGGGCATCGTATTTATCGTTTTTTAGAAGCAGCTGACCGTGTTTGTCGTGATCAAAGTTTAGCTCTAGATAGGAGTATTTTGTGCGCCTGTCTATGTTTTCCTATTTTAGAAGATTTGGTAGAGAAGAACTTTTCTACCGAAGAGGATTCTCCTAATGTGGAGCAATTAGGTGAGCTTTGTAGCGATTTGATTCGTAGTATGATGGGGTATTCTTTTTGTAATTTTCCTAAGCGCCTAAGAGCTTTAACAACAATGATTATGATGTGGCAGTACAGGTTGACTCCTATTCATAGCACACAGAAGCCTAAGAACTGGTTAGTTCGAAACCAAGATTCTCAATTAGCCCTTACCTTTTTGTACTTACGTTCTCAAGTAGACACTGATTTAAAGCGAGTTTATGCCAAGTGGCATGATCTCTACTATAAAGCCCCTGCTGTACGCAAGCGTCGCCGGCGGCGGAGTCGATCAAAAAAAGCTTAGATATGAATGCACCTATGCAGCAAGTCAGTAGAATTGATAGTCCAAATGACCTCAGTATTTATACTTTAGGTCCTGATTTAGCCCAGGGCGCTCTTCCCTCTATTTTTTATTTTTGTGTCGGTGGTCAACAAACTCTTTCTGAAGCTCCCTTCAATACCTTTTGTACCCCACTTAGAGATGAAAAAATTCGTATCTTCAGTTTCGATCTTCCTGGTCATGGTCACGGCCTAGATAATCAAGAAGGAGTCCCTCGTTGGGCCCACGCGATTGCAAATGGAGATGACCTCATTACTGCGTTTGTAGATAAAGCTCTTGAAATTATCGATTTTTTGATCCTTCAGGGATGGGTAGACGAACAAGCAATAGCTGTTGCTGGATTGTCTCGCGGAGGCTTTATGGCCACTCATATTGCTGCTGCTGACGAACGCATCAAAACCGTCTTGGGCTTAGCTCCAATGACTCGTCTGACTTTTCAAAAAGCATTCAAAGACTTAAAAGAAGACCCATTAACTCAATCGCTAGATCTAGAAAAGCATGTTGTAGATTTAACTAAAAAGCACCTTCGCTACTACATAGGTAATCGAGATTTAATGGTTAGCACAGATGCTTGTTATTCATTTATACAGTCTTTGACTGAAGAATCCTATAAGCAAGGTGTTCGAAGTGCTCCTGTAGAATTGATCATAAGCCCCTCTATTGGTCATCAAGGACATGGAACAGCAACGGAAATCTTCCAAGCAGGAGCACAATGGGTCAAAGAGCGAATCTCTGCACCACAGAATAGAGCCTAATATGAAGAACCCCCCTCTTGATTTTTTTATTTTTAGCGGTGAACCTAGTGGTGATGTAATTGGAGGACATCTAGTCAAAGCTCTTCAAGCCTCTGCACCTGAATTGAGTATTGAAGGAGTAACAGGGCCTGAAATGCGTGCCTGTAATATTCCTTCATGGATGCCTATGGAAAATTTTAAAGTCATGGGCTTTACCGATGTATTCCTAGCTCTCCCCCGGCTTATCAAAGCGTTTTGTTCAATCCGTGATTCCATCTTAGAGCGAAAGCCAAAGGTTGTTATTTTAATTGATTATCCTGGCTTTAATTTACGCTTAGCTAAATCACTAAGAAAAAGAGGCTTCAAGGGAAAGATTGTACAATATGTATGTCCTTCAATATGGGTTCATGGCGCTCATCGCAAAACAACACTAGTTAACACTTTAGACCTTCTTCTTTGTATCTTTCCCTTTGAGCCAAAGTTGTTTTCTGATTCAAAGCTAGATGCTCGTTATGTAGGGCACCCTATTCTGACTGCTATCTCACAACATGCCCGCTCACAAAATTGGCTAGAATCCCATCATCTTAGTGAAAATAAAAAGTTGATCGCTTTATTTCCTGGAAGCCGTTTCAGTGAAATTAAAGGCAATCTACCTGTCATGTTAGATGTATGCACACAACTTGCAAATTCTGATGATATTTATAGCTTTGCTCTTTCTGTCGCGAACGAACATACTCGTGAGTTATTAGAGTCTATTGTTAAAGAAAAGGGTTGGGAAGAGCAAATTACTTTAGTTAGTTCTAAAGAAAAATTCGGCCTTATGGAGCATGCTTACGCTGCTTTAGCCTGTTGTGGTACGGTAACTCTAGAGTTAGCAATGCATGAAATTCCTACCGTTGTTTCTTACCCTGTGTCTTGGATAAACGCACAATTTGTCCGTTTTATTATAAGACCACAAGTCCCTTTCTACTGTAGTGTTAACATCGTAGCTAAAAAAGAAATTTATCGAGAGCATATGTACCGAGACCTTACAGTCGAATCGATCTTTAAGAGCTTCTCAGATTTATTAAAGGAAGAAAACTATAACAAGTGCAAAAATGACTGTAAGCTTATCCTTGATAGCTTCGGTATAAAACTTGGTAGTCATGAAGCTGCAAAAGCATTATGTGAGGTAGTTCATGAAGAAGTTTAAATACTGGTGGCAACGTAAGTTTCTTCCATATGCTTTATCAGTTTTCGCTTACAATAGTTTAAGAATCTTACAACTCACCTGCAAAATTCGGGTTCATGGACTAGATCGTTATCTGGAACTAGCTA
The DNA here is from genome assembly GCA_002709385.1 of Waddliaceae bacterium. Taxonomy (GTDB): domain Bacteria; phylum Chlamydiota; class Chlamydiia; order Chlamydiales. The sequence continues at coordinate 43,692 of PAQS01000032.1, read as the reverse complement.
AAAACCATCCCTGTATCTTAATGCTATGGCATCAAGATTTGTTGATGGTTCCTTATCTTGTAACCAAATTTACTCCTCACTTGTCTTATGCATCCGTTGTGAGCCATAGCCGTGATGGAGAGGTCTTACGCTCACTTATAGAGAGGGTTTCTGGACAAGAAGTGATCCGTGCAAGTCAGAAAAAAGGTTTTGAAGCTCTTCGAAATATGGTTTCTGCTTTAAAGCGAGATAAAATTCTTCTTATCACTCCAGATGGACCTCGCGGTCCCCGAAAAAAAATTAAACCAGGTATCGCATACGCTGCGCAAAAATCTGGAGCTTATATTATTCCCTTTACCTGGGTTGGAAATAGCTATCGAACACTGGAATCTTCTTGGGATCACTTTAAAATTCCTAAAATTGGTGCTACATTAGACTTACATTTAGGAAGCCCCCTTAAAGCTAAAGAGGGAGAAATCTTAAAAACAGAAACCATTGAAAAACACATGTTAGCTGAGCGTGAAAATATTGATAGTTTCCACAAACAAGCTTTTTAGAAACCAATGACTACCTAAACAAACTCAACTCTCACTCTCTTCTAACGCGGAAAATTCAGATTAGGTAGCTATTGGGAATAGAGCTATGCTTTTTTCTCTGGATCTTTTAGTAAATGAGCAAAGATTCCTCCAAAAATTGTACCGCCCATCATAGCCCAAGGCGTACCCCACAAGAACCTTTTCGCTCCTGACTGTGAAGCAAGGTGTTTGATACATTCTTTCATACCAAGACCAGATACTTGTTGATTGATTTTTACAACTTGAGCTGGCTGTAAAATAAAAGCTGTTAAAGCACCAGCCCCCATACCTCCAATAATTTTGTGAAATTTACTATCTTCATCTTGTATCACAGCTTCCATAGTGTTGAAATACAACACCGGCCATAAAAACCTAACTGCTCCTGAAACCCAAAAAGCGTTTCGACTCAAGCTAAGTGTATCCTTAAGATTTTTTAACGATAGTGCTTCTTTAGGTTTGTACATTCCCACAAGAACTTGGTTTTTAATACAGGAAAGTGGAGTTCCTAAAAGGTCTACGGTCCCTATTATTCCCCCTCTTACCAAGGCTCTTTGATAAGAATCTTCTATTTTTTCACCAACGCTATTTGCTACGAAGAGAGAAAACCAATTTTTTCCAGCATTGATACTAAGTGATGTTAAGCTTCCGCGATATAGGCCAAAAACGATAGATCTAACATTACGCTGTTTAAAGTCTTCCAAAGAAACAGGATAAGCTCTTCCTGAAGCTATACTATGTGATAAAAGGTCGAAAGGATGGCAGCAAAGCGTAATACCAAGCCCGCTACCAGCATAGGAGGCATGCTTTTTTACTGTGCTTATTACGTCTGAATATTGATTAAGTTCGTTATTTACAGGTGTAGTAGATATAGTCATAAAATCTCTCGTTTACTTGATTTTGAGAGATCATATTAAAATTCTAATATTAATCTGAAATCAAATTATTATTTATATCTTGTAAAGATTTACAAAACGGTGAATTCAAAAAGAATAGATCTCGTAACAATTCCATTTTTTTCGCGAAAAAAAGGAAGAGAAAAAAGCACGCTTTTTTTAAAGCGTGCATGAAGAATTCATGTTTACTGAGGATTTTTAGGGTCTAGTCCTAAATATTGACAAAGATAACAAGTCAAACGATCTTGCTCAGCTTGACTAGAATAAATGAGATCTTTTCCTTTAGAGTCTGGAAATCCTCCATAAGAAAAATCTTGAGGAATTTCCCAGTGATGCCCCGCTAAAACATAACGTCCTGAATCTACAACAACAGCAGCCTTGTAGCGCTCACTTTCTGCATCTAAATATTTAGCTACAACTTGTGTTGTTTCATTTTCTGGCATAATCTCAAAAGATGGACTTGCCGCCCGTAAACCGTGAAATTCATTAGCAGAATAGCCATCACCTGTGTAACCCATACGCTCTAATTTAAGAGGAGTTGTTGCTGGTAAAAGTTCAGCAGCAACCTCAAGCTCTGGAAAATAACCTGTCGAAGGATAGCTCTGTCCATTAATATTATAGTAAGCACAAGCAGCTATAGCTCCTGCACAAGTACCAAAATATCCACCATATACTCCATTATCCAAACCGTTTTTTATAGCAGAGAATCCTCTTTCTCCCAAACCACTATCCAAATCAAGTGCATGCCCACCGGGAATGAACAAAACAGACCCATTGGGTACTTGTCCCGACTCTACATAGCTTGAGTCATAGCCTTTGACGACAGAATTATTAATAAGACGAGAGAGTGCCTCAACTGTGTTATCATGGCAGGCTTCGTTTACTCCTGGACCTTTATAAACCAAGGCGTATGGCCTTGTCTCTTGCGACTGGCTATTATAATAACTATTTCCAATTTCTGTTTCATAACCTAAAGATGAACTATACATACAATACCCTCTATTAAACAACGAACAATAGTACATTATTAATAAAATGCAAAACCAACTAATTTTGACATTAATTAACCAATATTCAACAATATACAAGTAAAAATTATTTTATTTTTTAATTAGGGGGAATATATGCATATTATTAAATACATCATCTTAGCTGCTTCAACCTTTTTTATGGGACTTGCCTTTACAGCTTGTGAAAAAGAAGGGCCTGCTGAAAAAGCAGGAAAAGAAATGGATGAAGCAATGGAACAAGCAGAGCGCGACTATCGCGACTGGCGCGACCGTCGCTAATAATTAACTAGGAGGCACCTTACGTGCCTCTGCCAAAAAAAAGAGATTCTTATGCGTGCAAAAAGTCTTGCTTTGGCTGGTGGTGTTTTTTGGAGTGCTAGCGTATTTCTCATGACATTTTTTGCCACATATTTTGGCTATGGTGTGGTATGGACTAGTATGTTTATAGACCTTTATCCGGGCTATTCACTATCCTTCCTGGGTGCTTTGATTGGGGCTGCTTGGGGATTTACTGATGGATTTATTTGTTTGTATATCTTTGGCTGGCTTTATAACTATTTTGACCGATAAAACTCTTCAACTGCTTCTTGTATTTTAGCATGAAGGTTTGTTTTCGCTAGAAATACAGCTTCTTTTAAGCCACTGTAAAGAGCTTTGGAGTCTGAAGAGCCATGACACTTCATCACCATGCCATTTACTCCACAAAGTATGGCACCGGGATATTCTGCTTGATCAAGAGCTTTTGTCATATTTTTAATTTTTTGAAGAAAGCGCTCAGAACAAGTATCTTGCTCTTCATTTATGAGCTTTTTCAAACGCTTTGAGAGAAAACTCCCAACTCCCTCAGCTGTTTTTAAAAAAACGTTTCCAGTAAATCCATTTGTAACAAGAACCTGTACTTCTCCCTCAAAAACCTGGGTTCCTTCAACATTTCCTTTGAATTGTACATTTTTTAAAGGTTGCTCAAGGAAAAGATCCGCTAAAGCTTCATAAGCTTCTACGACTTCTTTTGTCCCTTTTTCTTCTTCCGTTCCCATATTAAGCAAGCCCACAGAAATATCAGAAGAATCTTTCGCATAACGAAGCTGATAATAAATGGCACCCAGAACGGCAAATTGTTGGTAATGCTCAGGTTTTGCTACAGCTTGCGCCCCTACATCAAGAACAACAACAGGACCTGATTTACTAGGTATCGTAGCAATCAATGCTGGACGATGTATTTTTGAAAAACAACGTAGATCAATAACAGACTGAGCAATCAAAGCACCTGTATTCCCCATTGAAACAAATACATCGGCCTTCTGTTCTTTCAACAAAGAAATTCCAAGAGCTGTACTTGATTGTGGTTTTTGTCTGATTGCTTGTAGAGGAAGTTCGCTCATTGCAATAAATTGATCTGCAACAAGCCACTCTAGTGATGGATTAGCTTGGAATTGAGGCTTAAGCTCTGCGATAACTTCATTTGTAGCAAGAAGAAATACTTGATCTGTATCTTCCAAAATTGGAAGCAAACAAGTAATTGCCTCTATCAAACAAGAGGGAGTTGTTTCACTCCCCATGAGGTCTACACAGAGCTTCAAAACTCAAAGCCCTAATGTTAGGCTTTAACAGCAGCCTGCATTGCGCGACCACCGTATTGTCCACAAGAACTACAAATACGGTGAGGTAGGCTCTGTGCACCACAGTTATCACAAGTAGCGATATTTTTAGCTTTTTTAGCGTGGTGAGCTCTACGCATGTTTTTACGACTATTTGAATGACGATTACGAGGTACTGCCATGGTAATACTCCTTAATACCAACGAACCTTCACAGTACTTTTCACTAAGAGAAAGAAGAAAAATAAGGGAAAGTTCTTAAAGTAAGATAAAATTTATTTAACAGATAATTTGCCTAAAGCCCAGCGAACGCGTTACCACAAGTCTCTGTCGAAGAGTTCTTGCCTTCAACTGGTTTCTTTAAATACCGTTCCAACTCACCACGCTCAGGGCAGTTTCCATTTTCACACTCTGCAAACACGGGAATTTCCAATAAAATAGCTTCCCGCAAATCCTTTGAGAAATCAAATACTCCTGTACCAATCTCACTCAACGGAACACATAAAGTAAAACGAGGGGTTTCAAGATGGATCGCACAATCTTTATTACACACCCGACAAGGTAATGTAGCCTTTGTCTTCGCTTCAAGAGACATAATAAGATCTTGATCAGCTATATATGCCATTCCTGTCACTTGTACTAAGTGACTAAGACACAACTCATCTTCACTCACATCTAAGAAATCAGCTGAATACTCTTCAGAAACTTCTTGAATCGTTCCGTCTTTTAGACGCTCTGTAAATATCTTAAAATCAGTCACAATTGGAATACTTTAAAGGGATTGATTCTCAAACATTTTACTATAGTCACTTTAGTGTTTTTTATCCAGGTAAATCGAGATATCTAAGAGCTAAATCAATCCATAGCAAGAAGAACAAAAACTAAGCCTCTTTTAGCTAAGTTTTATCCTCACAAATCCACCCAAGACTCTTACCTTAAAAATGATAAACAAATTTTTCTTTATCTATTCTTCTTCGTTCCGATATCTAGAGTACCCGCAGTTTACCTTAAAGGAGCACTCCAATGAGTGAGCTCGTTCAGACCGGCAAACACATAAAAGGAAAAGACACGATTATTGTCTTTCTCTCTTTCTTCATTGGGATCTTATGTACTGTGGTAATTCCTGTATACGGACATAGCCACCTGGTAACAAATAGTTTACTGCTAAAATCAATTCCTTTTACGACTGCTTTATATCTTCTAGTTCTTCCATTTTTTATGTACAGAGGTATTGCTCTTGCTCGAGCAACTCGAGCTTACCATGAACACGCAGACCAAAGAAGAAATTCTAAGCAAGCTGAGGCAAGTCGTATTCGTTTTAAGTGTTTTTATCGTCCAAATCTTGAAGGTACCGATTGGATGATTACAAACCGCAACAATTTTTCTTGGCATCACGCCAAATTGATTATTGAACGTACTGCAAACGGACAACTCTCTACAGAAAAATTTGATCTAGGAGAACTTCCCCCATTAGGAAGAGTTACCGTACAAGCTTCTTTAACAGAAGACACACAAGTACGCTGGCGAGTCATGATTATCACACAAGACGGAAAAAGAGCAGATCTACCTACACGTTGGCAACAATGTGACATTGACGAACTTATGCATATTTAATCGTTGAGATATGTAGAACTATGATTGATAAATTTTTAGTAGAAGACAGCTTGGGTAATGACAGTAAGCTTTGCCAACTCTTAGAAGAGCTGGGCATAAGCTTTTGGGTCAATATTGACGAGAACGGCCGTATTTTAACGAATTCTCCAGAGTTCTTTACGCACGTATTAGGAGTGCCTAAATCTCCTCAAAATCAAGTTCTTTTTGATTATGTCTCTTCTGAACAGAAAAAATCTATTTCAGAACTTATGAAGACATGTATGACACAAGAACAAGCATCTTGTTCCGCAATAGAATTTACTGGAAAATCTGCGATCTGGCATCTCATTGCAATTCAGCAAAGATCCGCCATACAAATTCTCGCAGTGAAAAAGCAAGAGCTGAATTCCCCCCCTATACAAGGTGAGCTACAGACTCATAAATTAGTTACACTAGGATCTCTTGCAGCTGGAGTTGCCCATGATCTCAATAATATTTTCACAAGTGTATTTGCCTATACCGGTCTTTTAAAAAGCGAGATAGAAGACCCAAACCAAATGAAGCATGTAAATATTATTGATGACACCATCCAACGAGCATGTTCTTTAACAAGTAATATTTTATCTTTTCTTAGAGCTGATAGCCCTGTAGGTGTCGCATTAGATCCTATTAAACCTATTCGCGATACCATTCATCTAAGTAAACGTTCATTAGGAAGTAGAATAAAAGTACAACTTTCTCTCCCTACAGATAGCTACCCTATTCTTTTAAGTCGTTCAGACTTGCATCAAATTCTTTTGAATTTATTAACAAACGCACGGGATGCTATGGGCGGTGAGGGTACTATTTTTGTACGAGCTTGTTATTTACCCCCTCACTCACCTAAAGAATTTCAACTTGAAGTAGAAGACACAGGGCGAGGCTTATCACTAGCTGATCCTGAAAAAATCTTTGATGCTTTTTATACAACAAAAGAGAACGAGGAAGGAACTGGACTAGGCCTTACAATTGTTAAAAAACTTATCGAACGAGCAGGTGGATCCGTAAATCTTAGTCCAGGTAAAGAAGGCAATACTTGCTTTAAGATCAACCTACCTACTGCACAAAAGGGCGACCCTGAAAAAAATTAATTTTCATAAGCCCTATTTTTTATTCGTTTATTTCATTATTCTCCAGCATTTTTCATCCTAAACCAAGACTTAAGATGGTCCACAAAAAGACCATATATTCCCTATTCATTAACGAAAAATGAGGCCTTTGATCGATGAAAAGTGAAATTAGAAATTTAAGCTATCCTTACATACAAAGAATCCTTGGATACGACCAAAGCGAAAAACAACAAATCAATATCTTTAAAACAAAATACCAAGATTTACTCGTAAATATTCTTGAAGAGTATGAAAAACTATTAGATAGCCAAGGAACTTACCGTATAGAAGATCTCCAAAGCCGTATTAGCTGGCGTTCGAATCAAGCTTCAGTTCATCCTCAAACCTGCATAAATAATATTTGGGCTTGTGCTAGAAGCTATAAAAACTGGTGGGACGGTTCACCTGCAGGGGAACTCATTAATGATGTAAGCGACGATATTCGTTTAAAAATTTCAGAAGTAAAAGAGAAACAAGAAAAGCTCGATCTTCAACTTAAAAACCTTTGGAGAATTACAAATGGTGAAAAAAAAGAAAACTGGCAAAACGAACTTGAAAAAGTTCCCTCTTACACCATTGGTATTCACAATTTCCAAGGAAAAAATGCTTTACACCTTGCTGTTTTAGCAGATGACCACTCCCTTCTTCGTAAACTGATACATTTAGCTGATCCAAAAGATCTTCTTATTGAAACAGAAGAGCAAGAAAGCCTACTAGATTTAGCCATTCACCATGGTTTTACAGAAACAGTACAAATGCTTTGCGAACACGATCAACCGTTTTTGTCTCATTTAAGAGAAAGAAACCATAACCCTCTTAAGCTAGCTTCATCTTTTGATCACAAAGAAATTTTAACTATATTATTAAAATCCTTATCTCCCGAACAACTCAATGAGTTTACTCAAGACGCCCTATACACATCTGTATATAAAAACCATTTCGACTGTGTAGCTCTTTTAATTCGCTATATGAATAAAGAACAAGTTATTCAAACAAAAAATTCTTTTGGAGAAAGCGTTTTCCGAATTCTTGTTACAAAATGCTCTGCAGAGATGCTTCAACTTTTTTTAGAGAAAAATGAAGAATGCCAAGAAAAAGCACTTCACTATGTATCTACTGAACTAGAAAAAACTAAAGGAAGCCCTACACTGGAAGAGGTTGCAAAACGTTTTTCTTGGACTGAAGAAGATTTTATAGAGGGTTTAGAATATGAAAGCGAAGAGTGGTACGATGATGAGCTAGAAGATGAACTTAGTCCTGAGGAGATCATGAAACGGAAAAAATCAAAAGAAGTTTTTGATTTTGTAATACAAAAACTCGACGATAATGGAAAAACATTTCCAACATTTTTCTTTCCAGGCTCAACAGCTAAGGCATGGTATCAAGAGCAAAAAGAAAGACAATGCTTGCTCACTTGCCTCTCTCTTCTAGAAAATCAAAACGATTAATTGATACGCATTCCTTTTCCTATTGTTCTGATTGAAAAGGAATGCGTCTTTAAGCTCCAATGGCTAGCTAATCATCCCTCTTTCTTACTCGTAAATTCATTCAGATGGACTCATCAAAGTTTTTTTTGTGTGAAAATATTTTAGGATTTTTGATTTGGAAATGTTTCGGGGGATTTATGTGGAAAAGATCCATTTTTTACATTAATATGAGTGTCTATGATGCAAATAACTTACCCGTACCAGTAGAGTCTTGACAGCTTGCTTTTTTTTCATAGTATATTTTTTGCAAATGTCTTTACTGGTTCATGATATTCCCAACGAAAGTGGTGCTTAGATGGAAGAAATTTTACTGAACATCGAGTCAAAGGAGATCCGCTACGCGCATTTACGACACGGCCAACTCCATGATCTAATTGTCGAACGCAAACAAGAGCGCCAGTTAACCGGTAACATTTACCGCGGTAGAGTAACAAATATTTTGGAAAACATCCAATCTGCTTTCATTAATATTAATGAAGGAGAAAATGGGTTTATTCACATTTCCGATATTGTAGAGAACGCCCGTAAATTATCAGAGCGTTTTGGTATTGAATTTGAGTGGGATGATGACCAGCCTGAACAAGCAGAAGATATGGACATCGTGCAAGCTCTTCAAGTTGATCAACCAGTACTTGTTCAAGTGATCAAAGAGCCTATTGGAAATAAGGGTGCTCGCCTCACTTCTAAGATTTCTATTGCGGGCCGCTACCTTGTTCTTTTACCTAACTCTACTCATCGCGGAGTTTCTCGGAAAATTGAAGATCGTGGTGCACGTGATCGACTAAAGCGCACCATACGCTCTTTCAAAACAGATCAGCCTACAGGTTTTATTTGTCGTACCGCCAGTCGCCATGTTTCTTCTGAAGTACTTCTTGCTGAAGCACAAGACTTATGTAAAACTTGGCAGCAGGTAATGGATTCTTATCAAGAAGGCGAAGGTCCTGCTCTTCTTTATGAAGAATCTGACATTGTTAAGCGAGCTTTACTGACAGCTATAGATAAAAAATTCGATCGTATTTTAGTTGACGATTACCAAGTATTTCAGCAATGCAAACGCATTTACTCACGTTTCGCTACAGAACATAATTTACGGATTGAGTTTTACCGAGACAAAATTCCTATGTTCGAGCGCTTCAGTGTAGAACGTGAAATTTCTAAGGCACTACGAAGAAAAATTTGGTTGAACAGTGGTGGTTACTTGTATTTTGACCGCACAGAGGCAATGCATACAGTCGATGTAAACTCTGGGCGTAACAATGCACAAGGTGTTGATGTAGAAGAAACTCTCGTTCGCGTAAACTTAGAGGCTGCAGATGAAATTGCTCGGCAGTTACGTCTTCGTAATGTAGGTGGGCTGGTTATTTGCGATTTTATCGACATGCGATCTCGCAAAAACCAACGAAGAGTGCTCGAACGCCTTAAAGAGTGTATGAAAGAAGATTCGGCTAAATGTACCGTTCTTGGAATGAGTGAATTTGGTTTGGTTGAGATGACTCGTCAAAGGCACAGAGGCTCTCTCACTCAAACTCTATTCACTGCTTGTCCTTATTGTACTGCTACAGGATTGATCAAAACACACGAGAGTGTATCTATTGAAATCGAGCGACAGCTTAAGAAAGTTGTCGGCCATTTTCAACAATACGCTCTACGTTTGGATATCCACCCTGATCTTTATAAGTACCTGCAGAAAGGCGGTGATCAAAAACATCTAGCCTCTATTGCTGAAAATATGAATGCTCACCTTGAGTTTGGTGAAAACGATGAGTTCCACTTAAATACTTTTGAGTTTTACTCAACAATCACACAAAAACCTATTGAGGTCTAAAAACATGGGTTTTAGTGACTTTCTTGAGAAGTGGAAAATTGAGAATTCTGTTCCTGAGCAAATGAGCAGGGTGATTCTTGATTTTTATCATCAATACTCCAAGGAAGCCAGAGGAGAAACTGAGGAACTTATTCAAAATCGCTTCCTTCAGTTTCTCCATGAAATCAAAAAACAGTTAGAATCTCCTTACGGATTTACCCCTTATCACCCTGCAGAACGAAGTGGCGCTATTGATTACTATCAATTTGGCCTCGATTTTTTTCGTCCTCTTCTCGACCAAGAAAAATCAGAGATTCTCGGTAAAGAACAGTTTCAGAAGCTTGATGCATTCATTCATTCTGGAGAAAATGCTGTTCTTTTTACCAATCACCAAATTGAGGCTGATCCTCAGATTCTTAGCTTGCTGCTTTCTGAAGAATTTCCTTACTTGTCGGAGCACTGTATTTGGGTTTCTGGAACAAAAGTTTGCCAAGATCCTTTAAGTGTTCCTTTTAGTCGAGGTAGAGATCTTCTTTGTATTACCTCGAAAAAGCGTATGAATGAAGACCCCGAAGCACGCTTTGATCAACAACAAAAAAACAAACGTACAATGGAAGTGATGAGCTCTCTCCTTCAAGAAGGCTCTAAATGCATTATTGTAGCTCCTAGTGGTGGACGAGACCGCGCAGATAACGATGGTGTTGTTCGCACGATTTCTCATTTAGACCCTAAAGCTATTCAAATGTTCTATCTTATGTCTAGCAAAGCTAAAGTAAAAACTCACTTCTTCCCACTTTCTCTTTCAACTCACAAAATTCTTCCTCCTTGCGACGATTTTAAAGACGAAGAAGTAGAGCCGAGGCTCCCTTCTTACTCAAGTGCTTATGCATATCTTGGAGAAGAATTAGACATGGAATCTGCTCCAGAATCTCTTCAATCAGATAGACGAGCAGCACAAGAATGGCGTGCTCAAGAAATAGAAAAGAAAATACAAATGGGCTTCAATAAAATACACTCTTCACAGTAGTATTTCTGTTCTTTTCAAACCTTTTTTAGTAGTATGCGCCTATATATCATTACTTATAGGGGACTATTCATGTGCCGTACTACTTTTTACTTATTTAAGTTCATTGCATTTTCCCTCTGCACGATTTGTTTATACGGAGACGATCCAGAAGGCACAAAAGATGTTGAGATAACACAAGCATCTATTGTTGATGACGAATCAGGGCTGAAAATTCTTACGCCTAGTATGGCTGAAGTACAAACACGAAAATTGCGTTTGTCCAATGCTCTTGAAGTCTATCTTATTTCTGATCCACAAGTAGAAAAATCAGCAGCTGCTCTATCTGTAGGAGTGGGTTCTTGGCACAACCCTAAAGAAGTACCCGGATTAGCCCATTTTCTGGAACATATGTTGTTTCTAGGAACAGAAAAATACCCTGTAGAATCTGAGTATGATCGTTTTATTCGAGAAAATGGGGGTATGTCTAACGCATATACTAGTCATATTCACACAAACTATATGTTTCAAATCCAGCACCCTGCTTTTGAAGAAGCGTTAGATCGTTTTTCAGAATTCTTCAAGCATCCTTTGTTTAACGAGAGTGGTGTGAGTCGAGAACTTCTTGCTGTAGACCAAGAATTTTCTCGAAAATATGAAAATGACGACACACGCAATCATTACATAAGTAAAGCTCTTAGCGAATCAGAACACCCTTTTTCTCGTTTTTCAGTAGGAAATAAAGATACTCTTTCACAGCTAGATCAAGAAAAACTTAAAAGTTTTTTCTTGGAGAACTACAGCTCCAACTTAATGAAGCTGGTTTTACTTTCTCCACTTTCCATTGATGAATTACAGCAATTGGCTACAGATAAGTTTTCTCATATACAGAATAACGAAAAATCTCAGTTCCATACAGATAGCAAAATTCTAAGCCTTGAAGGTAAAGGAAAGCTTACTTACGTTGTTCCTATTAAAGACATGAAGCGCTTACAGCTAAGCTGGGAGCTACCTCAGCGTTTTGCACATATGCCAGAAAGTGACCCTGGAAAAATCCTTGCTCACATTTTAGGACATGAAGGATCTAATAGCTTACTTGCTCAATTAAAAAGAGAAAACCTTGCTGAAGTCCTCTATGCCGGAGGCTCTAGAGTTGGTTTTGATAATTATTTATTCAGCATTCAAATTGATTTAACAGAAAAAGGTCTTGCTCAGCTTGAACATGTCATCAAACGCTGCTTCCAAGCAATTGTTCCCTTAAAACAGCAGCTTGTTCCTGAGTATATCTTTGAAGAAATACAAACAATGGCTAAGGCTGGATATGCTTATCAATCCAGGTCTGAACCTTTTCATGTAGTTTCCATGCATGCAGGTCAGCTACAAGAAGAAGAACTCAGTACTTATCCTCTTATTACATTGATTCCTCAAAGCTTTTCCCCTGAAGAAGTACAAAAATTTGCACAAGAACTCTTAGCAAAAAATTGCCAATTTATTCTTACAGCCCCTTACACACTTACAGGTATTCAACCTGACATGAAAGAAGAGTGGTACAATATTTCATATAGTACAGAGGTCATTCCTGAAGATAAATTGACTGCTTGGGAAAATACTCAAGAACTAGCTGAAATTGGGATTCCGGCTCCCAACCCATTTGTGCCTAAATCTCTCGAATTACTGTACTCAGGTGAAGTTGAAACTGGGATACCAACACCGGAACTTTTGATTGATCATGATTTCGGACAATTATACTTCGTACAAGATCACCTATTTCAAATACCGCAAGTTGATATGCGTTTTCGTATTAAAGCAGCTTATCTTGATAGTGGTGATGCAGAAAAAATGGTACTTGCCGATCTGCATGTACGCAGTATAAACGAAGCACTTAACACTCTTTCATACCCTGCAAATCTAGCTGGCCTTCACTATGAAGTCACTGCAGATTCAAAAGGATTTACGATTCACATCGTTGGATATAGCGATAAGGCACTAACTTTCTTTAATCAAGTTTTAGAAAAAATTCAAAATTGTGCTCCTTCTGAGTCACAATTTACAACTTATCATGACTCCCTGAAGCAACAATATAGCAACTATGATAAAGAAAATCCTCTCAAGCAGAGCTTAGATCTTTTACGCTCTGTTTTGTTTGCTAAGTATGTGACTAAAAAAGAAAAAGCAGAGGCATTAGACAAACTTTCCTTACAAGACTTGCTTCTTTTCCAACGGTACGTATTTAACAAAGCCTATATTGAGGGTATTGTATTCGGAAATATAAGTGACGAGAATGCACGTAGAGCATTTGAAAACTTAAGCGCTGCTATTAACCATGATCCTTACCCTAAGTCCGAACATAAGGACCGAGAAGTTATTGTACTTCCTGAGTGTCATGGTCCGTACTACATCGTAAAAAATGTCGAACGAAAAGGAAATGCAGTACTTCTTATGCTTCAGAATGGTCCTGCAAGCTATACCATGAGAGGCGCATTAGATATCTTAAGAAAAGCTATACAACAACCGTTCTTTTCAGAGCTTCGTACAAAACAGCAGACAGCATATGAAGTATGGAACGTTAGCCAAGAAATTGAAAAACAGCTCTACAGTTTTTTTGGTATTCTCTCTAACTCTCATGATATTCGGGATCTTCTTGCTCGATTTGAGCTTTTCTTTGAAACATTTTTACATGAGCTAGGAACGGACCAATTCTCAGAAGAACGCTTTGAAGCGATTCGTGCTAGTATTCTCAATGAACTCAAACAAACCCCAACAAATCCCAGTGAAATGGTCTCTCTTCTACAAGAGTTAGCTTTCGAGCACGAGGCAAACTTTAAGCGCATAGAAGAAAGAATCCAAGCTATAGAAAATTTAACGTTTTCTCAGTTTATAGAAGATTCTCGTGCATTTTTAGGCAGAGACAACACACAGCGATTAGCTATTCTCGTTAAAGGTCGCATTGAAGAAGAAGCTAACTTTCGTTACCAAGAAGCAAAAGATATTGAGCAACTTCGCCAAATCAGTGACTACGTAGGAAAATCTGAACCGGCTGGAATGCAAGAAACGATCAAAAGGTAAGTCCAAAATCTTTTCCAACGACGCTCTATTCTGAAGAGCGTCGTTGAGTTTCTAAATCAGTCATCATTGAAAATTTCACCAATTAGTCAAATCTGAATCCTCTTGTTTCAATTCAAGTCGCTTGCTAGACTCCAATTTTTTTCATCATTTTGTTTTCGCCTAGGATTTTTTCTATGAATACTCAAGTGACTTCAAACTCTCCTTCCCTTTTTTCAGAGCATCTTGCTGAGAAATTAGATGTTCTATACCACGGAAATGGAAAAACTCGTTGGTATCAGTGGGATATATCTAAATTAGATAACAGCCTAATAGGAACTGTCTTGTGGAAACTAACACATTCTATTTCGATCATTAGAAACAATTTATTCGATTGTGACTATGAACAAGGAAAAAAGCTTCTTTCTCACTGTCAAGTAAATACAAACAATAATTCTCATCTTGAACAGATCTTCCAAAATGCTTCTAAACACTGGGATGCATTGTCTTTTAACAGTCCAAACTCTTTCAAATGTGCTTCAGAAGAACCGCAAAAAACCTACTTATCTGACTACAAAGCTCCCGCGTATTTAATTCCAGACACTCAATTGACTATAGATATTCAAGATGGATTTACAGACGTAAGTGCAGAATACACAATCAAACCTAATACAGATAAAGCGGAACCTTTAGTTCTTGATGGTAAAGAAATTTTTCTTCTTGGAATTACCTTAAATGGTCGTTCTCTTGCACCTTTTGAATACTCTGTGGATGGCGATCAACTAATAATCTTGAACGTACCTTCAGATCAAGAATTCAAACTTTGTATTTCCTCTCGTACCTATCCAGAAAAAAATAAGAGTTTGAGTGGCTTGTACCAGTCTAGAGGTATTTATTGTACACAATGTGAATCTGAGGGTTTTCGCCGTATCGCTTATTCTCTCGACCGGCCAGATGTCATCAGTCGTTATCGTTGTACTATCATTGCAGATGAAAAAAAATGCCCTGTTCTTTTGTCTAACGGAAATGAAATTGCTCGTTCTAAAATAGATGGTGGAAGACATTCTGTAAGTTTTGAGGATCCGTTTCCTAAACCAAGCTATCTTTTTGCTATCATTGCAGGAAATTTAGCTTCTAAAGAAGATCACTTTACTACAAAAAGCGGACGAAAAGTTACTTTAAGAGCATTTGTAGAACAAGGAAATGAAAATCAAGTGCAGTTCGCTCTCAATTCACTTAAAGAAGCAATGAAATGGGATGAAGAGAAATATGGCCGTGAGTATGACTTAGATATTCTTAATATGGTAGGAATCAATGATTTCAATGCTGGTGCCATGGAGAATAAAGGTCTCTTAGTTTTTAATAGCGGACGTTTTCTTGCAGACCCAAATCTAACTACAGACTCTAGTATAGAAGGTGTACAACAGGTTGTAGGACATGAGTACTTTCATAATTGGACAGGTAACCGAGTCACTTGTCGCGATTGGTTTCAACTTTGTCTGAAAGAAGGATTAACCAAGTTTAGAGACCAAGAGTTTTTCTCTGATCATAATTCACGAGATGTAAAACGTATCAATGACGTGAATTATTTGCGTAATATTCAATTCATTGAAGATGCAGGAGGCAATGCTCACCCTATCCAACCCGATTCTTATGTAAATATCAGCAATTTTTATACAGCTACAGTGTATCGAAAAGGTGCAGAAATTTATCGCATGCTACAAAAAATTCTCGGCGTAGAGGGTTTTAGAAGAGGAACTGATCAATATTTTGACCAATTCGATGGTAAATCTGCAACGCTAGAAGATTTTATATCCTGTATGGAACTTGCAAATACTAAAGTAGATTTGAGTCAGTTCCGCAATTGGGTACACCAAGCAGGAACCCCTCAAGTAGAAGTCACTATGGATTTCGAGCAAGAAAAGGAAGAACTAAAATTACATGTAAAACAGTCTTGCCGTCCCACAAAGGAAACGAAAGATAAAAAACCTTTTCTTATTCCATTAAGCGTAGCTTTTTTCTCCAAAGAAGGAGAGCAAATGGAGCTAAAAGATTCTCATGGCTTACCTGTTCGCGAAAGTACACTAATCGTAAAAGAAGCAGAAGAAACATTTGTTTTTACCAATGTAAAGAGCAAACCTATTCCTTCTCTTCTACGGTCATTTTCTGCTCCAGTTAATCTTCACTATGAATACTCTATAGATGAATTAGCTGTTTTATTGGCTCACGATAGCGATGGGTTTAATCGTTATGATTCTGGTCAGCGTATGGCCCAACAAATCCTAGCTCAGTGGATGGAAGATACGAATCATAAAGAAGCCTGTGAAAATTTAGATCATATATTATCTGCTTTTGAGCAAGTTCTAGAGAACTCTTCTTTAGAAAATTCTTATAAAGCAGTCACTCTTTCTCTACCTACAGTAGCTAGTATTACAGAAAACACGAAAAATTTTGATTTTTCTAAAGCTTATGAACAGAAGAATCGTCTGATACGTGCTTTTGCAGAGAAATGTGAAAGTACTCTCTTAGAACAATATGAGAGTTTACATGCATCATCAAAAGGAAAGGACATCTCTGCTGAATCAAGAGGTAAACGTTCTTTGAAAAATGTTTTGCTTGGCTATCTTGCAAGCTTTACAGATGATCGCTACCAGAACCTCATAGAAAAACAATTCTTTGAAGCAGAAAATATGAGCGATCGTTACTCTGCTTTATCTTTGTTATGTAGAAGAGAAAGTGAAGCTAAAGATAAAGCTCTTAAAAGCTATCAAGAGGCTTTTAAAAATAGTCCAGAAGCCATGGAATTATGGTTTTCTGCGCAATCAACTTCACCTCGCCTCAATGTCTTAGACGACCTTAAAAAGCTTGAGAAAAACCCTGCTTTTGATCAAACAAACCCAAATAAAGCACGCTCTCTTTACTTTGCATTTGCTGCGAACCTAGCGTGCTTCCATTCTAAGACTGGTGATGGCTACGCTTGGATTGCTGATAAAATTATTGAGATCGATCGCTTTAATTCTCATTTAGCAGCAAGATTAAGTACTGTATTCAAAAAATACCCACAGCTTAATGAAGAACAAAAACAGCTCATGAAGCAGCACTTAGACCGTGTTCTCAATACGGAAGGTCTCAGCGAAACCGTTTATGAAATTATCGCTAACACCATTAAAGAATCTTAAATCTTACAGTTCAAGGCTCTTCTATTTGAAGAGCCTCGACTGAACTCATCATTTTTCAAGCAATATACTAAAGAGAATAGATATGGAAATTCGAGAAACTGATGGATTTGCTTCCAACGCGGAATATAACGGAACAGATACTACACATTTCGACAAAGATTCAACAACTAAAGAACTAGGAGATATTTACTTGAATAATGAAAATTTATCTATTTACCCAGGAAAAATTCAAACATTCTTTGCTGTAGTTGGAGCAGCTTCCGTTAGTTCGATATATGTTGGAGGATTAGGGGTCAAAAATTTGTTAAGCCATATAGCCGATACAGTTTTATTTAGGGCAGCTGAAGATTGCAGTCCAAAACCAGATTTTATCACAAATATCGGATACTTTATACCGGGAATCAATCTTATGGTACGCCAAAGCTATGAGGCACAACACGGTAATCCATAAACGATTCCAGATATGCTTTCCATGTAAGCTATTGAAAGCATATCTACCACTTTCCATCCCCTCTTATTACCATATTTCTACTCCATAATATTTTCTAGGAACGGATAGACAAAAATAAAACATATACATAATCTTTTGTTTATTTTTTCTTTTCACCCTAAATAAGGAGAACTCATATGAAGACTGAAAACATTAGCAGAAGTAACTCTAGCCCAGAGCTTAGCATTTCAAAGAAAACCTCTCTTTCAGAAGAAGATTTGAAAAGCACAAAATTAGCTCATGAATACATCAGCTCCATGGAGTCTTCTACAGAAAAAAGTAAGATAAGAGAAGGTCTTGAATTCATTGCATACACTGCTGCTAGCTCTATATTTTTCATGGGAATGGGAGTGGTTAATATCGTTGATAATGTCGCTGATATCGTTCTTTCTAAACCTGTCGAAGAACGTAGTAGAAAACCGAACCTCCTACAAAATTGTCTTTACTTTATACCAGGAGTCAATATCGCTGCATTTTTCCATTATCAAGGCCATCGTTGTTAAAAGCTAACGCAAGGAGAATATCCATGAAACTTGAAAACAAGCAAGTAGAATCTTCTACAATTAAGCAAAACCACACAGACGATCACCCAGCCCTTTCGCAAGAAGACTCAAAAACTAAAGACCTGGGAGATACTTACATCAATAACGATCATTCATATTCAATTCCAAGAACACTTTCGACAATCACTGTACTACTTGGAGCTGGTTCTATTGTTTCTGTATATGTTATGGGAGTAGGTGTGAAAAATTTAGTCAGTCACGTAGCTGATACTGTTCTACGTAGACCTGCTGAAGACCGTAGTCCAAAACCAGGCATTCTCACTAACGCTCTGTACTTTTTACCTCTATACAATATTGTTGCATACCAAAAGTACGGATAAATACAAAAAGAGGGATATCTTCGAGAGCTATCCCTAAATCATCATTTTTTAATTTGACGGCAATTCCCCCATTTTATATAACGCAGAATTTTAATTTACACTTAAACTAAAATGATGATTTCTCTTTTTGCCTACAACAATACAAAGCACATAATATCTACTTTTGAAAACACAAGGCAGCAAAAAGATAGCCCTTGGAATAACTTTGCTAATACATGGTTTGAAGCTATTACCCAAAATATCCCTCTCCTAAAACAAATAACGAAAAAAAAAGAAATACACTGGCCATACTACAGTAAGCTTCATAGCAGGCTTTCAAGTGAATTATCTTCTCTACTATTTAATGAAGAGGATTTTTGGAAAATTTCTCATCATCCTCAGTTTTTACGTATACAAAACGAACTTTCTCAAACAAAAAAATTTATAGATAAACATAAAAAAACATGTAAAGTTTGGTCTTGTCCCAGTTGTCAAACCACTGTAGATCTAGAAGCTTTAGATACAATCATTCACTTTCTAGCAAAACAAAGATTTACAATTACAAAAAAATCTTTAACCTTCTTTAGCGCACAAACTAATCAAAGATTTTACTCGTTACCCGCAAACTTCTCTCTATTAGATCCTGTACAACAAAAACGGGAAAAAAAACGCTTAGAATGGATTCAGCTAACCTTATTTTTTGCTTCTATATTCGGAAAAGAAAATATTTATGTTTCTAATGTAGGTCTCAACTCTCACATAGGTATTCATGAACAGCTACGTTATTTAGAAGAATTTGCAAAGCAATACCCAAGTAACTCTCCATTTACAGTAAGACTAAACTCAACTATATCTATTCTAAAAAAAGCCGAACAATCTGCTCAGCACCATTATATATCAATGGTACACATAGCAAACAAAAATTTAGATAAAGCTTCACAAGCCAACGTTTACGAAGCCATACGCATTTTTAAAGAACTTTCTCAAGCTTCTCCTTCTAAAAAAGGACAAGCTTCACTTACCTTAGTTCCTGGTGGCTATCTATTGGGAAAAGGAAAAAACGGTAAAGGACACGCCGTTTTGTATGAGATAGAAAAACACGAAAATAATCTTTTTTCTTTTTCTATTATCAATACAGGTATAGGTTTAGAAAGACACGACACTGCGTGGAAAATAAATGGATTTTCACTTCCTCAACACAGATACCAATCTAAAATTTATCGTTCACTTACTCTAGAAGATCTTTCTCCTACTTTGCTTTATCTTCTCATCTCCTCTTCAAACGGTTTGCTTCCCATCACAATGTCTCAAGTCTATAAATTGATTCATCTACGCCTATACAAAGGAAAAAACCTTGAAAGAGGACGCTGTTACAAAGAACAACGCTTTGGTACCTGCTGGTATAAATCAGTTTCTTCTTGGTTACACGGAGTATTGGGTAATGATCTATATAACCTGTTTAAAGCTTATATGACGAATAAAGTGATTGAGAATTTCAGAAAAGAATTCAAAATAAATGGAGAATACCGAAAACTTACGGAAAATACACCTAAGCCTTTTTTTAAAAAATTAAAGGGAAATACCTTAGATTTTTTAAATTCTTCTTTCTTTTACCTAGGAGGATTATCCTACTTCGGAAAAGGCAAAAGACAGGCTTTTATGGAAGCTATGGATAAAAAAGCCGATGCTGTACTAAAAAGACGAAATAAAAAAGCCCTAGTAGATGTAGCACATCAATAAAACTTGGATTAAACCAACTAAGAAACCAAGAACTCCGCCTAAACGCTCGACAGTACTTAACTCTTTCTTCGCTACCTTCATTACAAGGTGCTCAAGTTTATCAAGAGAAAATGCTCGTATTTTGTCTGCAATAAAATCCTGAATACTCAAATGCTCATTCATATGAGATTTGATGTGCTCTTTTAAATCTGGCAATACTTTAATAAACTCTTCTTTTGCTTGCGCCTTTAGATCGGCCAAAAGAGGACCAGTAAGAAACATCCCTGCCATAGGAATTTTAGCTTTCATTCGCACAACAAATCGATCAATGCCTTCATCAACCAATTGACTTCCGTGACCTTCAATATCTACCGACTCAATAAGAAACAAAAGATCTTTAAGAGAAAGAAGCTCCTCTTCAAAAATCTGAGCAATCGCATCTGCCATAGCTTTTTGGCGACGTGGAATCACACCAGAAATCGTCATAAACCCTAAATTAATCGGCTTTTTTGGATGAAATAGCATTTTTACAGCTAATACATTCGTCCCCCACCCAATCAAAGCAGCTAGCAAAGGAATACAAAAATAAGACCAATACATCATGATATATGAACAATTCAAAAGTTAAAGAGCTACCCCACTGCAAAAATACAGATAAAATGTAGCTAAATTGGAGAGTTTATCGGTCAAATCATAGCCTCTAGCTCTTTTTTTTGCATCTCTGATAAATGATGTTAAGAATAGAATAAGATATAAATAAAATATCTATAACAACATTGATTATTAAACACATAGATAATAATATATAACTACAAAATAGATAATTATTAATAATTAAATAGGTAAAACAATGTCGGCGATTCAACCATTTGATTTGAATGATACTTTTTATATTACTAAGTTAGGATACGAAGAACAGCTTATTGAATTAGAAGTAGAACAGCAAATCTTCGACTTATTTACATATTTCCTATCTCAAGCGAGTGAAAAATCTGAAAAAGCAGAAATGTTTGGTGATGTTTCTCACTTTGTTGTGATCAAAAGAGATCAGCAAACATCAACATTTTATGAAACTCAGCAAAGTAACGATAGCTCGCGTCCTGAAAACACAGAAAAAGTTATAAAAGCAATCCAGGAAAAAACGGGTGCTGATTGTACAATTACAGCAGCTGATAAGCAGGACTTTCTTGCACAGATAGCTTCTCTTGCCCAGCTTATTTTGTTAAATAATAAAACTGTACATTCGTTAGATACAAAACCTACTTTTGAAAAAGATGGTCCTATTCTTGCATCTGCACAGTCTAGTACAAGTACTGATGAGCACACTGATACAGCTTTACAGCTTTCTACAGACAATAAAGAAAACAGCTTTACAACTGGCCCTTCGTTAAGTACTGAAGAATCTTTTGCCGCTGAGCGCGAAGAGAAAAGAAGCGAAGATCATCAGGCATCTGTTAAAGAAAATCACTATCTTAGCAAAAAAGCTAAACAAAAAGCTCGTCATGAACGTCACGAAGATGATCATGTAGACGACATCAAAACTGAAAACAAAAAATAGTCTATTTTTTGCTTCTTTGTTTATCTAAAATCGCTCAAATGACTTTGAGCGATTTTTTTTATCTCTTCATTAGTTATGCTAAACTTTCTCAATGGATCAAATGGAAAGGACGCCATGTTAGTAAAAAAAAACCAAGAAGCCATTAATCAAGAAATCGATAAAAGAATCAAAGAACTTGAGATCCAAAACGAGACACTCAATAAAGAAATGGAAGAGTTTGAGAGAAGCCTAGGTATCCAATTTGACCAGCTTGCTTCCTATGCAAAAGACAAAGAAAATTTTACTTCTGAAGAGTGGGTATTCATGGAAGAATACGAGAAGTCTCTAGAGCGTAAGATTTCTTGCGCCCTAGAGAACGTCATCGACAAACGAAAAGTTGAAAAAGCTAGGGAAAGTCTCAACATTGGTCAACACTGGATCCCTATGCGATAGTCAATTTTTCTTAGTAAGATTTGGCAATGATCACATCGGTCGTTGCCGGTTTGCCTGTAATGATGCAAGTACCTTGTGTTCCACTCTGTTCAATTGGAATACAACGAATAGCTAGCTTTAACTTGTCTAGTTCCTCTTCAGTTCCTGCTTCTCCGCACCATTTAGCTCGCACGAATCCGCCATGAATTTCAGGCTTCTTAGAGTTCTTTGGAGTAAAGAACGTTTCTAACTCTGCCAAGTCAGTGATATCTTCATAAATATGTTCACTGCGCCATGCTTTCGCTTGTCTGAAATAGTAATCTTGCATTTCTTGCAAAATTTCTGGAACTTTCTGAGCAAGTTCTTCACGTTTTAGCGATAGACGATCCTTGTGTGCTTTATCTCGACGGAAAAGCATAACGGCGTCATTTTCCATATCGCGTGGTCCAACTTCAATACGAAGAGGAATCCCTTTCTTGATCCACTGCCAATTTTTCTCTCCACCACGTAAATCTCTATCATCTACATGAACGAGTACAGATTCACCATGAAAACTAGATTGGCGAATTTCTTCAGCTACTTTATGAGCATAAGCTAAAACTTGCTCACGTAACTCTTCTTTAGGTATAACAGGCAAAATAACCACTTGTTTAGCTGCAATTCGTGGTGGTAGACGAACTCCATCATCATCACCATGGACCATGATCACACTACCGATCATGCGAGTTGTTACTCCCCACGAAGTCGTGTAAGCATGCTCTAATTCTCCATTTTTATTGGTAAATTGAATTTTACATGCCTTCGAGAAGTTTTGTCCTAAGTAATGAGAAGTTCCCATCTGCAAGGCTTTTCGATCTTGCATCATCGCTTCCATACTATAAGTATTTTCAGCTCCAGGAAAACGCTCTGCTGGTGATTTTTCTCCTACAATTACAGGAACTGCTAACACATCTTCAACAAAAGATCGATACAACTCAAGAATCATGAGTGTTTCTTCTTTAGCTTCTTCTTCTGTTGCGTGGGCTGTGTGCCCTTCTTGCCAAAGAAATTCTGCGGTGCGGAGGAAGAGACGAGGGCGCATTTCCCAACGGACAACGTTTGCCCACTGGTTGATTTTCAAAGGAAGGTCCCTGTGAGATTCAACCCAACGAGAAAAGCAATCTCCAACAATAGTTTCTGAAGTAGGACGCACTACAAGCGGTTCTTCTAGTTCACCAGCTGGCACAAGTTTACCATCTTTAGCTTCAAGGCGGTGATGGGTAACGACTGCGCATTCCTTAGCAAAGCCTTCTACGTGCTCAGCTTCACGTTCAAGAAAACTTAAAGGGATAAAAAGAGGGAAATAAGCATTATCATGCCCTGTATCTTTAATTTTTTGATCCAAATGCTTTTGCATGCGTTCCCATAGTCCATAACCCCACGGGCGAATCACCATGCATCCGCGAACGGGACTATTCTCAGCTAGCTCAGCCGCTTTGATCACCTGCTGATACCACTCCGGAAAATCCTGCTCCCTAACGGGAGAAATTGCTGTGCGTGTTTTTCCTTGATTCACTGCCGTTCCACTCAATTGTTATCTCCTAAAATACATGTTTTATGAGGGACTATAGACCACCTAGTGGCTATGGAGAGATATTTTACTGCTCTTACTATAAGAATTCAAATGAACTGCTTCTTTGACAAACTCAATTGTTTTTTATAGAGTAAATAAGGGGTTCTTTAAAAATATATCATTATATGAATAAGACATCATACTCTACAGTTGTTATTGGAGCTGGAGCTGGAGGTTTAGTGCTTGCAGTAGGCTCTGCTGCGGCAGGAAAAGATATTCTTCTTGTAGAACGCGGCAATTACGGTGGTGACTGTACAAATTTTGGCTGCATTCCTAGTAAGGCTCTTATCGCCTCAGCTCATGCTGCATACATGATCAAAGAAGCTAAAGCATATGGAATCCATACTTCTTTTGAAAAAATAGATTGTTCCGCTGCTTTGCAAAGATGCCGTAATATCGTGGAGCAATTTCGCTCTCATGAAACACCTGAAGTATTGGAAAAATTGGGAGTTCATTGCCTAACAGGTGAAGCTTCCTTTCTTGACCCTCATCATATTGAAGTGATTTGTTCCGACGGAAACAAAATAAAAATTGAAGGAAAGCGTTTTGTTATAGCCACCGGTTCCCATCCTTTTATCCCTCCTATATCCGGAATTGAGAAAATTTCTTACCTTACAAATGAAACGATTTTTCAACTAGAAAAGATTCCCGAACGATTAGCTGTTATTGGTGGTGGACCTATCGGAGTAGAACTTGCTCAAGCTTTTCAACGTTTAGGATCCTATGTCCATTTGATTGAGTTTATGCCAGAGCTTCTTAGTCGAGAGGCTCCAATAGCCCAAGAAATTTTGAAAAAACAATTAGAAAACGAAGGTTTGCAGCTCTATCTGAATCACGAAAGCAAATTACTAGAAAAATCAGATAATGGAACTGTGATTCATTTAGAGTCACGCAGCGATAAGAAACGTACAGTAATAGAAATTGATCATGTTTTATTTGCTGTAGGGCGCCGACCAAATCTAGAAAAACTCAATCTTCCTGCTGCAAATATACAAAATAATCACTTGGGAATTATTACCGACTCTTATGGACGTAGTTCACAGAAACATATTTACGCTGTAGGAGATGTGAGTAGTTCTGCACAATTCACACATATTGCTGAAAATCGTGCACGCTCTGTCCTTACCAGCCTTCTTATCCCAGGCTTTTTCCAAAGTAAAATTGATGAAAAGCAAGCCATTCCTAGAGTAACCTATACTGACCCAGAGCTTGCAAGCATTGGTTTATCAGAATCGGAAGCTCATGAGAAATATGGAGAACATAAAATAACCACCTACACTATTCCTTTTCAGCAAGTAGATCGTGCCATTTGTGAAGGACGAGAGGAAGGGGTTCTACAAGTAGTGACTAAAAAGTGGAGCAGTAAAATATTAGGAGCTACAATTGTTGCTCCTCGGGCAGGCGAAATGTTGAACGAGCTGAGTTTAGCTATGCATACAAAGACTCCCCTAAGAAAACTTGCTAAACTGATTCATCCCTACCCGACTTACAGCCTAGCCATTCGTAAGGCTGCTGATTTGTGGCTTAAAGAAACTATTCTAGGAACTATTAGGAGTCTGTTTAGTCGATGAAAATACAAAGAACTTTTCCTCTTATTTTTCTACTTCTTGTAATGTTCCTTATTTACTTCTTTGACTTATCTCAATATTTAAGTTTTGAAAATCTCAAAAAAAATCGAAATGCCCTTAAAGAATTTGTCTCCGCACATAGCATTCTTGCCCCTTTGATTTATACGACTCTTTACATCGTGGTTGCAGCTCTTTCTATTCCTGGTGCAGTTTTTCTTACTCTCAGTGGAGGTTTTTTATTTCCACAGCCCTACAGCACCTTATTTACTATAACTGGAGCTACCTTAGGAGCTACTTGCCTTTTTTTAATCACACAATTCGCTTTGGCGGATATTCTTAAAAAGACTGCAGGTCCTTCGATTTACAGACTACAAAAAGGCTTAGAAGAAAATACAGTAAGTTATTTGCTTTTCTTACGTTTCGTTCCTTTATTTCCATTTTGGCTAGTAAATTTAGCTCCTGCTTTATTTGGGGTCCCTCTTTTTACATTTTTTTGGACAACTCTAGTTGGGGTAAGCCCTGGAAGCTTTGTTTTTTGTCAGGCTGGTGCTGGGCTTAATGCAATATTTGATAGCGGACAAGAATTTAGTATAGGAAGTATTCTCAATAGCAATATGAAAATCGCTCTAGGTGCTTTAGGTGTTTTTAGCTTAATGCCACTCATTTTAAAAAAATTGGGACTTTTCCCTAAAAACACTCCTCCTAGTGATTTATGTTAGATAGTTATTTTCGCTCATCTTATCAAAAGTACTGTATTCAACCTCTTATCCCAAAACTAAAGGAGAGAAACTGCTCTCCAGCAACAATTACTTTTTTCGCTCTATGTACAGGGATGATTGCTATTCCCTTTATTACTCTGAACTTTCCCCTGACAGCGCTCTTTTTTTTACTGTTTTCTGGCTACTTAGATACTTTAGATGGTTCACTTGCTCGTGCTTTGAACGCTAGCTCTCCAAAAGGAGCTTTATTTGATATTATTTCTGATCGAATTGTGGAGTGTGGAGTTGTTCTTGCTCTATTTTTTCAAGATCCTTCTCTACGAGCTATTCCCTGCCTTTTCTTACTTAGTAGCTTTTTACTCTGTATTAGCTCTTTTTTAGGGGTTGGAATTTTAAGCAAAAACACCTCAGAAAAAAGCTTTCATTATAGCCCTGGAATCATCGAACGCAGTGAAAGCTTCATTGCGTTTGCTGCTTTGATTCTTTTTCCTCAGTATTTTTCTATTCTAGCTTTTTTCTTTGCTGCCTTAGTCATTTTCACTGCAAGCTTTCGGCTATGGCAGTTTTTCCGATATACGTAAGAGGCATTGTTTCTTTATATACTCTAGAGATTTCTTGCCACTGCTTGAAATTAGTAGCGAAGCTTCTACCATGTATACAACGAACAGGAAGAAGCCCTTGTAGAGAATTGATGGTATAAACCTGCGTTTCTTTTTCTAAACTTTCAAGTAAAGCCCGTTTTGCAAGAGTTGAAAAACCTATCTTAGATACAGAATGAAGTAGGTGCTGGATAGATGTTCCATGTAAAAAATTAAGACAAGGATCTGGATAAGAAAGCTCTGTTCCATTTACCCAAAATAGATTCGAAAAGCTACATTCTAATAGGTATTTTTCCTCAGAGAACAAAAGAATATCATCAAGTTCACTATCGATAGCTCTTTGCTTTAACTGCAATTTGTCCAGGTACGATAGCGATTTAATCTTTTGCAAAGCACCTTGGTATAAACTAGGCATAACCCCTAAAGAAAGATCCTTGTATCCTTCTTGGTTATAAGGAGCCAAACGAATCAATAGCCTTCCTAGCCTTTCTTTTTCCAAAGCTAAAGACCGACTATCTCCACCAGTGACTATGATTTTACATCTCCAAAGTCCTTTTTCTGCTCCGTTTTGTACAGCTAACTTTTGTATATCTTCCAAATGGATTGAAGGAAAACGTATTCCTAATCTCTGGCAATTTTCCTTTAAACGCAAAACATGCGCTTGAAAATTCCACAAGTTGCCATCTTCCAAACGTAAAGTAGTAAAAACCCCATCACCAAATAAAAAGCCTCTATCTGTGATAGGTAGTGCAGCTTCTTTTTCATCAATAAAACTGCCATCACAAAATATCATCATAAGCTACGTAGTACCTCAAATATTGACGCTCCTTTATGAAGAGTTTCTTCATATTCACTCTTAGGATCAGAGTCGATAACCACAGCTCCCCCTAACTGTACATTGATCTTGCTCTTTTCAACCCATAAGGTCCGAATTGCTATGTTGAAATCAAAATCACCATCTCCTGAAAAATAGCCAATAGATCCTGTATACACATTACGGGGGCGTTGTTCTAACTCGTGAATAACTTCCATTGCTCGAAGCTTGGGGCAGCCTGTAATTGAGCCTCCAGGGAAAACTGTTCGCAATATTTCAACAGAAGATTCTTCATCCGTCTCGGCTGTAATGATCGAAAGCAAATGAAAAACGTTACTATATTCTTCGCAATGCCAGATTTTCTCTGTTTTCACTGATCCAGATCGAGCTACTCGTCCTAAATCATTTCGCATTAAATCTGTAATCATCAGCAATTCCGCACGATCTTTATCAGATTGAAGAAGCTTCTCTCGGTTTTCTCTATCTTCTTTAGGAGTTTTTCCTCTAGGAAAAGTGCCTTTTATAGGACGAGTTTCTAAACTTTTCTTTTGCTTTTTCAAAAGTCGTTCCGGTGATGAAGAAACAATAGCTCCTTGATCTGTACGAATAAAAGCAGAGAAAGGTGCTGGATTTTTCTCTATTAAAGACCTAAAAACAAGAAAAGAGTTTACTTCACCATCAATTTCAATATTTTGAGATAAGTTGACCTGATAAACCTCCCCATCTCGAATGTATTCCTTAATTTCTTCCACTTTTTTGCTGTAAGAATCTAAGCTTTCAGAAAATTCCCAAGAGCTTAATTGTGGGATTTTTTTTGAAGAAATATTTCGAGAAAGAACTTTCAAATCTTGAGAAGATATGAGCTCTTGTACAAGAGAAATCTTCGATAAAGAATTACAATACACCTCTGCAGAAGAATCTATTCGCCGATATACCACAATGACAGAAGCTTGATAGAACTGATACGAAGGAAAAAGAGAAGGTGTGTAGGGAGTATTTTTATCTCGAACTGAAGTAGCCCCCATCTCATAAGATAAATACCCCATATACTTTGGAAAAGAATGAAGATGATTCCATTCCAAGTCTTTTTCTAGACTTTCCCAGGAACTTCCTTCAATTTTTTTTTCAGAAAAAAGCCCTAAAATCGATACTTGAGCAGAATCAGCCTCTCCGCCTGAAAATAAGAAACAAGTCCCTTCATCTTCAGAATAATCTTTTGCAAGATCAAGAAGAAAATCGGAACTAATATGGGGTATAGAAAAAGAAACGAACATCTGACTTCCTAATAAAACCAAAGGAAGTCAAATAATGTAGCAAATTTTACCTCCAATGGCTACCTAATCTGATGCGAGATTAGATGGCTATTGAAGGTGACCTGAGGGTTCTACTCTTCGTCACTCATATTGTGAAACACTTCGTCTACATCTTCAATCTCTTCTAACCACTCAATCAAAGCAAGATTAGACTTCGCTGTTTCTTCATCACAATCAACAGTAACCTTAGGAATCATTACGAGTGCCGCATCATCAGCTTCAAACCCCAACTTTTCTATCTCTTCTTTCACTTGATAGAGCTGAGTAGGTTCTGTGATCACCAAAAAAGCTTCATCTGTAGAGTCAAAATCTTCGGCTCCAGCTTCACTGGCATGTAAAAATAGTTCGTCTTCAATAGCTTTGTCTTTGCTTATTGTAATCACACCACGACGATCAAAATTAAATGATACAGCTCCTTGAGCTGCCTGAGATCCACCACGCTTATTCGTTGCAATACGGATTTCGGAAGCAAGACGATTACGGTTATCTGTCATTGCATCCACAATAATCCCAACTCCACCATGACCATACAGCTCATAAGTTACCTCGTCGTAAGATGCTTGATCATCACTAGAAGCTTTTTTAATATTACGCTCTACATTGTCATTAGGCATATTAGCCGCACGAGCTTTTTGAAGAGCTAGACGGAGACGAGGATTGGCTTTAGGATCTGGACCACTCACCTTAACAGCTGAAATAATTTCTTTTGCTACACGAGAAAATACCTTTCCCTTCTTAGCGTCTGCTTTTCCTTTCTTATGTTTAATATTTGCCCATTTACTATGACCAGCCATACTTCCACCTTAGTGTCTAATATCATTCAACAGAATAATCTATCATACCCGAATCTAATTCAGCTTTCTAGCTTATAGAAACTTTTTGTTTCGAATAACTTGTGGAAAATTCACTCGCATGGTTTACTTCGTGAACTTTAGAATCAGTTACCGGACTCTGTATACTGGACTGTTTGAATTTTTATAAGACAAGTTTGTTGATTAAACTATTAACATTATTATTGTGGTGGGTTTCACAATTGTATAACTACTTGTCTTAAAAAACAAAAAGTATGCAGAGTTCAATTGCCAAGACTTCTTTTAAGCCGCGTGGAAAAATAAATCCCAGTTATCTTTTAACCATGCGCTAGCTTCAGAAAAATACTTAAAAGCTTCTTCTTTTTCTTTAAATTGGGAATTGTGAATACGTGATTTTCCTTGCTTATCTACAAAAGGCGGGTGAACGTGATGCAATGCTTCGTGATATACAATAAATGAAATCACGTACTCAGGGCAAAGATCTCTATCCAAAAGACGATGAATTTTGATTAAACGTAGAGGGTCACAGTACAAGCCAAAAGTTATTCTCTGACCTTTAGATAAAACAGGCCGCCCATACCAAGTCACTCGAAGATTCAATTTTTCATTAAAATATTCTTGATTAACAGCATTATAAATAGCTTCAAGATCGTGAACCTGTCCGCTTGTAATGATTTTTGTAGGGTCCACACGATGGCTATAATCTAAGTCTTTATATGCATCTGCAATATATCGACGAAGAACAGAGCTCATTCTCTTATTACGATTAGATAAATAACGGATAAGAGCCTCTACAACAGGTGTAGGTGCCTCCAAAAACATTTTATGTACAGATGCTTTTAAGAACCCTTGTTCTCTTTTCACACTAATTAAAGTCGAATGGTTCTCATTAAAACGTAAATCTAACGGCAAGCCTGAACGATTTTCTACCTGCTCTCTGATCAAGTCTATATGCATACTTCCAACTCTCTTATAGAAAGCGCTCCATAAATATTCGACCAACATAAGTCCCATCAGCTTCTTTTATCCAATGGGATTGACGACCAAACTCCTTGAAACCCAACCGCTTATATAAACGATAAGCAGGGTTACCTTTATACACTTCTAGATGTAAAAGCTCTATATTAAAATTTTCTTTTGCAACATGCATTAAGCTTGTAAGTAAAGCTGTTCCTACTCCTTTCCCTCTATGAGCTTGATCAACAATAATTCCAAACTGACATTGGTGTCGCAATTTAGTATATGGCCAAAGATAGAGACTTGTAATTCCTACTACTTCATCGCCAATTACAGCGGTTAAACTAGCACTATAGCGGTAGAAAGAAATCCACCGCTTTACTGTATCGTCAATTTCTGAAGGTTTTTCACATGGATATTGACGTAAGATTCCTGGCTCATCAAACCACTTTCTCATAGGAACAGCGTCTTCAGGAACGGTAAAGCGTATAGAAAGCTGGTCACTAGACCCAGCAGAATCAGAGCCAGAGGCAGGATTCGCCATATTGTTTATCCAAACTCTTTTAAGTAGGCATTGATAAACTCGTCAATTTCACCATCCATCACACTTTGAATCGCACCTGTTTCGTACTTGGTACGGGTGTCCTTTACCAGTGTGTAGGGTTGAAACACATAATTGCGGATTTGGCTTCCCCATTCAATCTTTTTTTTATCTCCACTTAGAGAGCGGATTTTCTCTTCACGCTCAAGAACCTCTTTCTCATAGAGCTGCGACCGTAAAAGCCGCATACAAGTTTCTCGATTTTGTACCTGGCTTCTTTGACTCTGACAAGTCACAACAATACCAGATGGAGCGTGAGTGATACGAACAGCTGAATCCGTTTTATTAACGTGCTGTCCTCCTGCACCAGATGCTCGGTAAGTATCTACCCGAATATCTTCAGGACGTAATTCAATTTCAATATCATCAGTGATTTCAGGACTTACATCCACTGAGGCAAAACTTGTATGACGTCGAGCGTTACTATCAAAAGGTGAAATACGTACAAGCCTATGTACGCCTTTTTCCGCTTTAGCATGCCCATAAGCAAACTGACCTTCAATCTTCATCGTGATGCTTTTAATACCAGCAACTTCACCATCTAAAGCATCTACAACTTCACTCTTCCAACCTTGGCGGCTTGCCCAACGCTGATACATACGAGATAACATTGCTACCCAATCGCAAGCTTCAGTACCACCTGCTCCGGAGTTAATTTGTAGATAACAATTTTTATTATCTAATTCACCTCCGAGCATACGCCGAATTTCTAAAGATTCTAGCTCTTTTTCAACGTGATCTAATTCGCCCAAAAGTTCTGCGATAAACTCATCATCACCCATTTCAGCCGCTTCCGGAAGAACTCCTTCTGCACTTTCAAAACGTTCTTTTAAATTTTTATAAGGTATGGTCCAGGCTTTCAAATCATTACTTTGAGAAATCACTTTCTGAGCTTCCTCTTGATTCTCCCAAAAACTTCCTTCTCCCATGAGCTCTTCAAGCTTGGCTAATTCTGTTTCCTTTTGAGCCAAGTCAAAGATACCCCCACATGTGTTCTAAACGCTCACGAATATCTTTAAGTCTGGCTTGAGTCTCTTCATTCATTATTATGCCTCTATAATTGATAAGTAAATACGATCAAATTTATATGGAAAATCCATAAAAGTCAAAAATGAGCAGCTCTAAAAAAGCAAGCTGTCTATGGTCATTTCTTTTTGGAATGATGATGAAAAATACAGTCGATTACTCCCAATTATTACGAGCGCATGACTTCTTAGCCGAGAAGCAAGCCCCTTTGATCCGAGAACAGCACTTACAAGCTATCTGGCTAGATCAAAACATGCTAAAAGACCTTAAAACCTCTGATGGATTAAAGGTTGAAGTTTATTCACCTGGCATTTGGAATCGCCAAGCCGGACCTGATTTTCTTGCTGCTCATTTACGCATTGGAAAGCAAGACCTACGAGGTGATGTAGAAATTCACCTTCATGAAGAAGGTTGGACCCAACATGGTCACCATAAAGACCCTCGATACGAAAAAGTTATTTTACACTTAGTCCTTGAAAAAGGAAGAAACCCTAATCCTTTATATGGCGAATTTCATACTGCCTATTTAGCCCCTCACTTAACTGTCTCTCTTCAATCTATACCATCGCTTATTGACCTAGATTTATATCCTCAAAAACGCTTTGTAAAAAGTGGTGATTGTTCAGAGCACCTTTTTCTAAAGTATTCTAAAAAAGAAACAGATGCATTACTTCTTTCGGCTGCCCTATGGCGTCTATCTAAAAAACGAAACCTTCTACTGAATCAAAATATTCCTGAACAATTTGCTCTTCCAATGGGACTTGCTATGACTTTAGGCTCTCCTAAAAATGCACGAATCTTTGGGAAAATTTTCCAAGATTTATACGATAAGCCCTTTTGGTCTGAAGACAAACTACTTGCTCAAGCTTTAGGTTCTTGCGGCTTTTTTACTTCCAAGTACTTGGAGCGCTGGAAAGAATCCTCTTATTACAGAAAACTTTCTCTTTTATGGCCTAAAATCAATATGGAATATCGTTGTTATCAACTCGATTTATCCGGTATTCGCCCCATTCATCACCCCATACGCCGCCTTGCTTATCTTTGTCACTTGATTAAAGACATTCAAGCTCCTCTCTTACAGGAAAAAATTCTTAAAACCTGGCGTGATTACTGGAATACCATCTCAACTCAACACTTATTAGAGCGCCTACATGATGAAATTCCTAGCTACAAACATCACTATTGGAACACTCACGTTCACTTTGAACAAAAGGAAAAAAAGCTTTCTTCTTTGGGTAGCAATATAAAAAATGAAATTCTTGTTAACGCTATATTTCCTTTTATTCTTCATGATATTCGTAAGCGCTCTTCTAAAGAAGAAATGGAAATTTTCTGTGAACTTTATAGTAAACTCCCCTCTTCAAAAAGCAGTAAATGGGCTTATCTTGGACAACGCTTTTTCTCTAACTCAAGAGCACTAGAAAACTTGGAAACAGAACAAGGAGCCCTTCAAATTCATCGCGACTTCTGCTCTCAATTTGAAACGAGTTGCTTTGGCTGTCCTTTCATTAAACGTTATGAGTTTTTTATGAAAAATAATGCTTTCATGGTTTTTGAATAGCACAGCGTAAAACGTTTACAACAAATCCCAAGCTTTTTTATAGTTCGCTTTCTCAGATTGCACAGTAAAAGAGTTGAATTGAAATTAAGAAGGGGAAAACTCTAATGAACATCGCTCCAATTCAAGAATGGGCAGGACATACGTGCCAACAAATCAATAACATCAGCGGCTTATTAGCTAACCGAACGGTTACACTCCTAAACAACAGTAAAGATGTTTTATGCACAGCTGTAAAAGCTATTTCTAATAACTCCCAGTACGCTTTGCAGAAAAGTGCTAACTTAGCAAGTAGTGCTGCTTCTTCTAGCCAGTCTGCTTTTCATAGTTCTATTCATTTCGGACAAGCAACTTGGCTTAAAGTATCAGCTCTTGCACAGGAATTATTTACAAAAGTTACACCTTACTTACAATATGCTTCAGAGCTCCTACAATCTCCAGCAGGTCTTGCTACTATTTTCTCGATTGTTGCTCTTGGCGCCGGTGGTGCTATTTTTGCTACAGATAATAAAGCTGTTCAAGCTACTTTAACAGGAGCTGCTCTTCTTGCTGCAACAGCTGCTGGGATTGCTGCAACACAAGCTGGGATTGTTCCAGCCTCAGTACTAGCTTTTATCTAAATTTTAAACCATCGCTCAGAATTTATTTAGAGCGATGGTGAAATGTCATTTAGATAAGATAATTTCTAAGTTTTCATTTACGGAGTAGTTCCAATTCCAACTAGGCTTTAAAAGCTTTTCAGTATGAATAGTAAATCCATTTTCAGAAGACTCCAAAATCATTTTTTCTCCATCTTTCACTCGAAATACTTGATTACCTTCAATAACAACGTTTTCAGCATGAAATTCAGAATTCCCTTCTAAAAGAATTGAGCAAGACTCAGTTGTTTCAATTTCTTTTTTCCAAAAACAATGCTTGACTTTTCGATTAATTCCTTGATTACGGATATTGACATTTTTTAAATAAGAACGACCAAGCGACTTTCCATACACTCCATCAGCACCCAAAAGGTTTTGAGCTTGAATATGTAATTGCCCATCAAGTTCTAAATTCTCACAATCTAATTCAGTAATTTCTAAATCAATGACAGAATGAGGATAAATACTTCCCCCACGAAATTTTTGCTGAATAATGCTCCAAAGAGGCCCTAGAGCTGGATGAAAAAATAAATGTACTGGATATTCACCACTATGATCAAGAAAGCTTACTCCACAATAATCACTTAATAATTCTTGATGATTGCGCTGTAAATCACGATAAGCTCCCTCAGGAGTCTCTTCAATACCACCATTTTTTCGGTAAGAATTTTTTGTAGCTGAAATTGTTTTCTCACGAGCATTCATTGTGAGATAAGAACATAGTTCATTTTTCTTATTTGAGTTTTTGCTTAATGGGATTCTATCCACAATATAATCTGAAATGCTTTGCATAGTGGATTCTAATCGTCCAGCTTTATTTTTCTGCCTATCTCCTTTAGCATCAATCCACTCTACATCTGTTTTCATATTAATTAATAAACCTGGCAAAGGCACATCATGTGTAAGACTAGAAACGGTATCTAAATCCACAAAAAGTAAATTAACGTTAGTAGGGAATTTTGAGTATTTCCCTCCCTCTTCTGAAGGTGTATCTTCAATTCCTTTTTGAACATAGTCGGTATATTCAATATTACTTAAACAATAACGACGACTATTTTCTACCACACGTTTTCGAAGTACTAAACTTCCTTCAGCAGTTCCTACCAAACGAGAGCAAGAAGCAAAACCAAACTTTTTGTTATAACGAATCCCTAACCCCGGAAAAGAGCACAACATATGATCTGTACCAGCAATAGGATTATTTACTTGCCGAACAATAGCTTTTTTACAACCTCTTTGTTTTAACCAATCGTAAGCCTTACTATCTTCCAGAAGTTTCCATATTACTCCATGTCCACCAGGTTTTGTTTTTAATTTTAATGTTTCTTCTAAAACCCAATTTCCTTCTTCAGTTAATACAGGAACAGACTCTTGAGTAATAAACATGATCTCATCTTCAGATCTTCCAAACCATTTAGCTTTTTTACAAATCTCACGAATTCTTTTATGGTTATGTTTTTCATTCGATGTCATGAAAACAAGCGGTGTATGTAGGCGTCTTTGAAAAAGTTTAAAATACAAAAATTCTCGCGCTTGTAAATCCCGTACCAGCCCTTCCAATAAGCTTTTACCACAAAAGGGTAAACACGCTGCAGGAAGAGATTCCCCTGTTTTACTATCGACCAAGCCTAATCTATCTCCTGCACCACCAATTACGTAAATTTCAGCTATACAAGTAAGTCCTTCTATCCCCTCCAAAATAGCATGTCGACGCTCTAATGAATCTTTTGTAATATCAAAAGTAGGAGGAGGTAAATACTGCTCTTCTTCATGTAAATCTGTACCATTTCGTTCTGCTAAAAAACGTAAAACCTGCAGATGATAACCAATAATTCCTCCTAAAAAGCCATAGTGCTTATCAATAGATAAGACTTCTTGTAATAACTCTCTTAAAGCCTCGAACTGTTCGGGATAATTTTCTGGAATTCGAAAAACAATAGAAGCTTGCCCAATTACAATAATTGACTTAATTGCATAACTACACTCTGGGCTTAATCCATGGAGAAAAGTATTTACAGGACCTGATTCAACTAAATACTCTTGAACTCGACTTTGTTGATCCAAAATCTCTAAACGTTCCTCAATACTATCGGCCTCTTCAAGTTGTTCAAGCAATTCTTCCAAGTATTCAATTTCTTCAGTAAAAGGAAGCAGTATATCTTCAGCTTGCATTCTTCACTCGCTCCTAACCTAATAAAGCCTTGCTAATTTCTCTCCCAGCCTGCCGAAATCAGTTCTTTTAATCAAGTTCTGGTATAAATCATTTATCCAGTTTATAATCAAAATGGTACAATAACTATTCTCACTTTGCTTATGATTGTATTTCTTGAACTAGACGGAATTAAATTGACTAGAAATATTCCCTAGAGATACAAGAAATGCCTTAGTGTAGCTGCATAAGGTGCTGCAGTGATTTTCCTTTGTCTTTAATTTTCTAAAATGACAAAGAATTGAAGCGAGTTTCTTAAATCCTATAAAATAGAAGGAGCAGAACGTGACAACAAAAAAGAAAGAGTCAGCGTTCATGAGACCAATCGGATTAAGCCCAGAGCTTGAGGCTGTTGTAGGTAAAGGTCCTATGCCTCGTACAGAAGTTGTAAAAAAGTTATGGGTTTATATTAAGAAGCACAAGCTTCAAGATCCTAATGCGAAGCGTATGATCAATCCTG
Organism: Waddliaceae bacterium; assembly: GCA_002709385.1. Taxonomy (GTDB): domain Bacteria; phylum Chlamydiota; class Chlamydiia; order Chlamydiales. Next base: position 6,456 of record PAQS01000032.1, on the reverse strand, counting down.
ATGATAAGCTAGCTAAAGTATTTGGCTCTAAGGATTCTGTAGACATGTTCAAAATGAATTCCCTTCTTTCTAAAAACCTAGAGCCAGCTAAGAAATAAGCTGTTCTTTAAGTTTATAGTTTCCAAATAAACTGAGTTTTAACCTCAGTTTGTTTGGAAACTTAACTATCTTTATTTTACTTTTTATTGCTCTCCTATATTTCTAAAGCTCATCCAGTTTACATAAACCATGGATCATTTAATAAAAAATTGGGAAAAAATTCCTCAAGACTGTGAAGCAAATTTTGATCTTTTAAAAATAACAACAAAGCCTATTCGTGAACAATTTGGTGTAGAACTTTTTAATTACCATCGTATTAACCAAGATGGTCGAGTAATCGCCATTGGAAACCGTCCCGATTGGGCTTACCGCTATATAGATGCTGGACATTGGAAAAACCAAGTCTTCTTGAAAAACTTCGATCAGTTTGAAACTAGTATCACATATCTTGATGGCAATGGGAAACAAGCTTCTATAGCAGAACTTCTTCAAGATGCTAAAAATAGTGCTCATATTCACCATGGAGTTCTTTCTATTGAACGTAAAAAAACCTACACGGACTTTTTTGGATTTTATTCCGGAGAAGATTCCTCTAAGTTTTTTAACTTGGTAATCAATAAACCAAAACTCATGAAATGCTACCAAGATTTTTTCAAAAAAAAGTTAGATTACTTATTGAATAAGCTTTTAGAGGAAGCGCCAAAACTTTCGTCCTTAATAGAAAAAAATCCGAACACTCCTCCGAACACTCCTCCTAACACAACGCTACATTGTGATTTTGTATCTGAAGAAGAAAAGACAAAATTCTTAAAACTTTCTAGCAGAGAAAAAGAGTGCCTCTACCATTTGAGAGAGAATATCACTGCAAAAGAACTCTCTAAAAAACTAAACATCTCTATTCGAACCTGTGAATTTTATATCGAAAATTTAAAAAACAAACTCTGCCTTTACTCTAAAAAAGAAATAGAATCTTTCGCTGAACTATGTAATGAGATGGAGTTTTTCGAAGAAACTCTCAGTAATATCTTGTAAAAACATAATTACTAAGTACTTGGTTCAGTATTTTCAAAAACCTCACCCATGGCACTTTTTCTTCTTCTTTAAACCTCATTCAATTCAAAGGAGTAAGAAATGTCACTTTTAACGAAGCTCAATCAAGCGCAAGTACCATTTAGCTACTGCCAAGCATTTGTATATGAAATGCATCAAATACCTTTAGAAGAAATAGAACATTGCCTTTGTGCTGTAAGCAAAGAGGATTTTGCTGCAGCAAACCCTGTTTTTATGAATACAAGCCCCTCTCAGAATCTTGTCCATTCTATTAAAACAATACAGAACTTTTATAGAGAGGTAGAACTCCCCTTTTCTGTATGGATGGAAGGAAAAGAGTTTGATAAAAAAACTAATGAAAAATTGAAACAAATAGGTCTCGATTTAAAAAATACAATAACCTGTAAAAAAGTCTTCTTAGATAAAGAAATAAAAATCGAAAACTTAGAAATTCACGAAGTTGAAACTGATGAAGAATTTCTCTCATGGTTAGATTTTTCAGCTGCTTATAGAAAAAAACCAAGTAAAGAACTTCCTTTTTTCCGAAATTTTTTAAATCATAAGTTGAGTAAAGGAGTATTAACTCATTTTTACACTCTTGATACGAACCATAAAATCAATGCAACAGGTACTTTGTTTCAAAATGAAAAAACTGCCTATATTGTTAATCTTTCTTGCAAACTTGGTGTAATAGATAGCCCTATGAACCAACTAGCAAGATGCCTACTACAAAAAGTAAAAGAAAAAGGCCTGAATTGGAGCTATCTACTTATTAGTGACCGTCCTGAACAAGACCCGGACCTCATCACTCACGGCCTTTCTCAAGAACTTCAATCAACAATAAAAATTTTTAATTAAACTTATATTCAGGGCTCTCTTTTTTGAGTCCTGAATAAAAAACATTAAAAACTAAATCAATTCTAGAATCTTTACTATATTACACTTAAATGCTAAAATATTCGCTATTATAATAATCAATTACTCGGCATTGCGGATGTCATCTACATTTTTTTCAAAAATAAAAAATAAACTTGCATCTCTTTGGAATCACGTTCCTTTTTTAACAAGTATTCTAGGTATTTGGCCTCGATATATTGAGCCAAGACTTATAACGCGTAGTACTCTTAATCTTGTATTCCCTACTTTATCGAAAGATTTACAAGGACTCCGCATCATACATTTTTCTGATTTACATATAAACGATTACACGAGGGAGTCTTTTCTCAATAAATTGCGCGATCGGATTCTATTTTTAGAACCCCATATTATTTGTTTTACTGGTGATTTCCTTACTTATTCTAAGTTACACAATAAAGAGCTTCTTTCGAATTTTCTCAATTCTTTATCTGCTGAATACGGCTGCTTTTGTATCTTAGGTAACCACGATTATGAGCAATACGTGTCACCTAACAATGAAGGTGATTATGATCTTGTAAAGAAAGCACCAAACCCTTGGGTACGAGCTTACCATAAGTTTTTCCAAAGCAGTAAACTTACAGGGAAACATACTCCGGCTGTAGCAAATTTATCTCCTCATCGCGAACTTATGGAGATTATTGAAGAAAGCCCATTCACCTTACTCAACAACCAGACTATCCAGATAGAAATAGGCTCTACTCAATTGAACATTTGTGGACTTGGCGATCACATGAGTGGGCATGCTGATGTAGAAGCTGCTTATGCTAACTATGCTCCTGAATATTCAGGGATTGTTTTAGCACATAGTCCCGATGCCATTTCTTTGCTTAAAGGGCATCCTGCTAACTTAGTTCTTAGTGGACATAGTCATGCTGGACAAATTAACCTTCCTTTTTTACGGGACCGCTTTATTCGCCTGGAAAACTCATCTTATCGTTACGGTCTTCACCCAGTAGACGGCAAACATCTTTTCATTACACGAGGAGTAGGAAGCCCCTTTCCTTTTCGTTTTCTTGCTCCGCCAGAAATCTTGATCGTGGTACTTTCTGAGCTGGAAAAAGAAGAGGAAGAAGATGAATCAATCGATCTTGAAGACTAGTGCCATATTGTTAGCTGGCGGACAAGGAGCTCGCCTTGGAAGTGAAGAGCCAAAGCAGTTTCTGAATTTGGGTGATAAAAGAGTTGTAGAGTATAGCTTAGAACTTTTTGATCAATCTCCTGATATTCATGAAATTATTCTTGTTTGTCCGCAAGATTTTAGAGAAAGTATTCTTTTAGAGAACTACCATACACAAGTTGTATTTGCAGATCCTGGGTTGAGACGTCAAGACTCAGTCTATTCAGGTTTCCTTGCCAGCTCTAAAGACAGTGAACTTCTTTGTATTCATGATGCTGCGCGACCTTTTCTCGCTCCTACAGAACTTTCATCTGTTATTCAAGCAGGCTCTGAATATGGAGCAGCTGTCCTTGGTACAGCAGCAAAGAATACGATAAAAAAAGAAGACGGTCATGGTTTTGTAGAAGCTACCCTTGACCGCTCTATGCTTTGGGAAATCCAGACCCCTCAAGTGATAAAAAAAAGTCTTTTGGAAAAAGCATTTTCCTATTGTTACGAGCATCATATTGAAGTCACCGACGATGCCTCCTTGGTAGAATCGATTGGGCATCAAGTAAAAATCGTGCCTGGTTCATACCGTAACTATAAAATTACGACCCCCGATGACTGGGACACAGCTCAGAGAGTGATTCATGAAGAAGTACGCCTTACTTATTAGTTACGATGGTAGTGCATATGGAGGTTGGCAAATCCAACCCAATACAACAACTGTACAAGAGCTTTTACAAAAAGCGATGGAAACAGCGCTTCGTGTTCCTGTCCATGTACAAGGATCTGGAAGAACAGATGCTGGAGTACATGCCAAAGCGCAAACAGCACATTTTTCTGTAGAAGAAGAAATAGAGCCTATTCAATTTTTAAAGCGTGTTAACGGCCTGCTTCCTTACGATATCCGTGTACTTACTATTAAAGAAGTTCCACAAGAATTTCATGCTTGTTACAGTACTGTGGGTAAAATTTATCACTATCATGTAGCTACTGGCATTACACAAAGCCCCTTTCTTCGTCATTATAGTTGGCATGTGCGTAGACCTGTGAATATGGATCTTTTGCGAGAAGCAGCTCAATGCTTTGTTGGGACCCATGACTTCAAAAGTTTTGCTAACTCAGCTTACGAAGGCAGTGCTAGCCGGGATTCTGTACGAACAATATACCGCGTTGATGTCATTGAGGAAGAAGGTGGTTTCCGTTTAGAGTTTGAAGGAAACGGCTTCTTGTACAAAATGGTTCGAAACATTACTGGTGTACTTATAGAAGTTGCTACGGGCAAGCGAAGAGTAGAAGAGATTCCAGCTCTTTTCGCCGCCCGCGATCGTCGTAAGTTAGGTATAGCAGCTCCTGCTAAAGGCTTATTTCTTATACAGGTAAAATATCCAGCTCTAGAAGATCTTCCATGCTCTCGTAGCGAAGCGTGTCAGGTTCAAGAAAAGTATCGTGATCGTGATAAGCAATCTTGGTCACTAACACGGCCTTTGCACGGGTCCCTTGCAAAGCTGTGATGCCTCTTGGACTATCTTCAAAGCCGATGACTGCCGCACCTTTAGAAGCTAAATGCTCAATCGCATACTCATAGCATTCTGATGAGGGCTTTGCTTCTTTGTAGTGTTCTCTAGTAATCCAGTGAGGAATAGAGTCTAGTATTGGGTTTTGCTTACGAATAGTAGATACGAGTTCTTCTGCTGAATTGGTTACTACACATCTATTCACTTCAGCTTTTTCTAGAAGCGTAAGCATTTTCTCTGCTCCTGGCATCAGTTCTACTTGTCCTTTTCTAAGTAGATTTAAGTATGCCTGTTTTTTTTCAGCATATAGTGTTGGCCAGTGAGGTTCTTTTTCTTTTAAAGCAGGAAATCTTTCATAGATTTGTTTTTCTACATCTCGTGCACCGTAATGGGCAGCTTGGCAATAGCGTTCAAAGCTCCAATCAAGATTAAAGCCACGATTAGCGCACATTTCTTTATATGCGCGATAGTGTAAATCTTCGGTATTTACTAAGAGACCATCGAAGTCGAATAAAAAAAGCTGATATTCTTCAATCCAGTTCATCATCATTTGGCATTTTCTTTATGAAGGTATAGATTACTCTATAGGAACCTCTCTGTGTCTTCAAGAGTTACTATTGGCTATGCGCATATTTATTTTATTGTTGTTTTTTCTTTGCTCGTCTTGCAATGAGCTCTCTGATTTTCGTCTCGGAGTAAACAAAGACAAGCAGCACCGTATCGATAAAATCGATCGGCTAAATCAAGAAAAAGATTTTCTTTTACCTTCTCCTAAGTTAGCTGTTGCTCCTCATTATCCTTGGGACAACTTATTTATTGGTAAGCATCCTAAGATTGCTATAGATTTTTTCCGTTGTCATGGTTCTGCAAATAATCCTATTCACACAGAGGAAGTTTCGGGTTCTTACCCTGTTGTTTACAAAGACTGTGGTGGTTGGGAGGAACATGGTTTACCACTTCTTGAAGGAAAAGAATTTATTTATCCTATCCTTATCGAATTATTGAACTATTTACAGGCTCGCTTGGGTAAAAAAGTCGTGATTACCTGTGGTCATCGTTGTCCCGCTCACAATACCTATTCTGACCCATCTCCTTACAATCGTGGTTCTAAGCATATGATCGGAGCTGAGGTAGATTTTTACGTACAAGGTTTAGAGAACGAAGCGGAAGTCGTTATTGAAGCCCTTATGGAGTTTTATCAGCAAAACCCTCGCTACCATGATGCACCGGATTATCAAAAATTTGTTCGTTATGAAAAGGATTCTATGAATGTATTGACGGAGCCTTGGTATAACAAAGAGATTTTTATTAAGTTGTATTTAGAAGATGAAGGAAGGGATTGGGATAACCGTCATCCTTTCCCTTATATTGGAGTGCAGGTCCGTTATGACCGCGATCGTGAGCACCGTGTGAGCTATACATGGGATCAAGCTCATAATTATCTTAAGCCATCGGGGTCTCTAAATTAATTTAGTCTTTTCACAAATCCGTCTGCGGGATATACTTACATTTCCACCAAGCAAGCCGATGTGGCGGAATTGGTAGACGCGGCGGATTCAAAATCCGCTCTTAGCAATAAGGTGCCGGTTCGAGTCCGGCCATCGGTATTAAGCCAGTTAAAATGTATATTTTAACTGGCTTTTTTTGTTTTCGCTCATTGAGTTTATGATCTACGTTGTATGTCTTGCCACTGCCGTGGCGTCATATTTATACCTTTGGTACCCCGGGCTGAAGCCCTTGTCATTACCCAAATTTTTTAAGTATTGATAGGCATGACTAAACGAGCTCCTTCAACAAGTGACTTTAGACATGCCCAACCACGCCATAATG
>PAQS01000031.1 GCA_002709385.1 Waddliaceae bacterium | reverse complement strand
ACTTTTGCGGGAGTAATGTTATTCCATTGCTTTATTTAATTATTACCACTGAGTCACAGAGTTTTTTGAGGAGGTCTTAAGAGTGTTTCCATACTCTCTGTAAACTCAGCGACTCAGTGGTGAGCTACTCCACGACTTAATCAGCTAAAGACTCAGGGTACGTAAGGGTGCATACTTTTGCGGGAGTAATGTTATTCCATTGCTTTATTTAATTATTACCACTGAGTCACAGAGTTTCTTGAGGAGGTCTTAAGAGTATTTCCATACTCTCTGTAAACTCAGTGACTCAGTGGTGAGCTATTCCAAGTTAATCAGCTAAAGACTCAGGGTACGTAAGGGTACAGACTTTTGCGGGAGTAATGTTATTCCATATTACTTTGGAAACTCCATGATACTTTTCGTACTTAGATTTTTTATTTTTAATGACTTTTGTCAAATTTTTTGCATTTGCCTTATTCAGTTTATTTGCAATGGATTGCTTTACAGAAGGAAGCCCAAGGTACTCAAAGTAAATAAGTTTTCCTGAAGGTTTTATATTTCTTTCGAAAGATTGATACATTCTTTCTACCATATCAGAAGAAAAAGCAAGTAGTGGAAGGCCAGATAAGCAGTAGTCAAATTTTTCTTCTTTTTCATCTTCGTTATATTTTGCAAAGTCGCCAGATTCAATTGTAACATTTTCTAAGTGACCAAATCGTTTCTGTAGAATGTTTACAAATTTTTTATCGAATTCAACAAGTACAAGCTTGTCCTCTTCTCCCAATTTTTTAAGTAATTGGTAAGTAAAAACTCCTGTTCCTGGACCTACCTCTAAACACCTTCTCGCGATTTCACTTTCCTTATTTTTTGAAGGAATCTCTTCTACCATAGCTTTAGCAAGTACATCTGAACTAGGAGCTAGTGATCCTACAGTATTCGGGGCTTTTAAGAATTCTTCAAAAAACTCAAGTTTAAATCTTATAGATTCACTAAGGCTTTCTTCCATTCCTTCGCGATAGGCATTTTCGGTAAAACCAGGATAAATATTTCTGTTAAGTTCAGACTCAAGGGAGGATATATCGTTTTTTGTTCCTCTAACAGTAAATCGAGATGCGTTTAATTCTTGTCCAACATTGTGATGATTGATCCATATTCCTCCACTTTTGAGAAAATGAGAAACTCTCTCCATTTTAGAGCGAATAAGATTAGGAAGTTTTTCTATGCTTTTACAGTTTTCATCTACAAAAAATTTACCTAGATCACTTTGCTCTGATAATCCTAGGTTTTCATAAAAACTACTCATACTTAAACTCCTTAAATTTTTTTTACGTGTATAACGAATTTAAGGTTAAAAAGTTAAGTAAAATTTTATGTTTACGTTTTTTGAAGGCTACAATAGGTAAAAAGTAGTTGAGAAATTGGGTTTAAAATGTGATTGAGTGGATATGATAATATGACTTTAGAAGAAGCCAGGCTAACGAATGTTAGCCTGGCTAGATCATTAAGTTGTAGAATTCTGCTTATAGACTGGAGCCGCTGCAGTATCTTGTACATTAAGTACTTTAGGTGCAGGAGGCTCATCAGCTGTAGGGTTAGCTAACTTAATTCCGGTAAAGCTCATGAAAGCCATAGACATCAAACCGGTCATAATGAAAGTAATCCCCATACCTTTCAGTCCTGGAATTACGTGAGAGTATTCAAGCTTCTCTCTGATTGCAGCAATCAAGGCAATTGCTATCCACCAGCCAAATCCTGAGCCCATTACGTACACAGTGTTTGGAATAAATGGGTAGTTTCTTGTTACAGCAAAAAGGCAAGCACCTAAAATAGCACAGTTTACAGTGATCAATGGTAGGTACATTCCCAAGGAGTTGTATAAAGCAGGTGAGAAGCGCTCAATAACAATTTCCAAAATTTGGACGAATGCGGCAATAACTGAAATAAACACTAAGAATTCTAGGAATCCAAGGTTTACCCCTTTAGCATCAATTCCAATGGCACTAAGCCAGCTTAAAGCTTCTGGTCCAGTCACAAATGCATGGACAAGCCAGTTTAGGATCCCTGCTATTGTCAACACGAATACTACTGCTACTCCCAAACCGTTTGCGGTTGCTAAACGGCTAGAACAAGCTAGATACGTACACATACCCAAAAAGTTCGCGAGAAGAAAGTTCTCAATGAACACGGATTGTATAAGCAGTCCAAGTAAATTTAACGGTTCATAATTTCCCATCCACATAGAGCTCGTTCCTCACGATTTATTAGTGGCGTTCGCGATCCAAATCAGTGCCCCCAGGATGAAGAAGGCAGCTGGTGGTGAGACCATAATTCCGAAATTACTATAAGCATCAGGGTTTTCAGCGGTAGCATAGAATGACTCAGGAATAACCTGATAACCCATTAGCTGGCCAAAACCCATGATTTCTCGTATAAAAGCAACAATAACTAGGACAAAAGCATAGCCAAGTCCTGCTCCAATACCATCTAAAAAGGCAGGTAGAGGAGAAACGTTTTTTGCCATTGCCTCAGCTCTTCCCATTACAAGACAGTTTGTAATGATTAAACCAAGATATACGCTCAATTCTTTCCACGCATCAAAAGCAAAAGCTTTTAGAAGCTCACTAACCATGGTAACGAATGTCGAGATAATCGCTAACTGTGCGATCATACGTACACTGTCTGGAGTAAACTTTCTAAGTAATGATACGAGAAGCGAGGAGCAGCCTGTGACAAATGTTACTGCGGCTCCCATCACAATAGCGGTTTGTAATCCAGATGTAATTCCCAAAGCAGAGCAGATTCCAAGGATGGCAATCAATACCTGATTGTTCTTCCATAGGGGCTCGACAAAGTAACCTTTCAGTTGCTGTTCGGCAGCGCTCATATGATTTGCCTCCGTTGACTCTTAGGATGCATTTGTTTCTTTAAAATGTTCATTCACCCTAAGCAAAAATGGGCGGTAAGGAGCTAGAGTCTCTTTATAAGCTTTTGTGACTCCATTTCCTGTAAGTGTAGCACCAGACATGCCATCTACAGCACTATGCGCCTTCGGGCTATCACCCAAAGTTTCCGAAACTTTTCCTCGCATAACAGTGATCCCAACTGGAGCATTTGCAACATCTACATTGCCTGCTTTATCCTTTTGAAAAATCACTTTACCCTCAAACTGTTCTTGCCACCAAGGAGCTGCTATATTAGCACCTAATCCAGGAGTTTCTCCATGCTTGTACCAAGAAATTCCCACCACATGGTAACCATCGTTGGCAACAGCTAAGTAGCCATAAATAGCAGCCCAAAGGCCAAATCCAGATACAGGGAATACAAAAGACTCAGCTTTATTCAAGTCTTTAAATTCTTTATCTTCATTAGGAAAAACAGCATAGATTAGCTTAAGAGGTAGGTTAGCGTAACCTGTTCCTTCATGCTCTCTAGTGTAAGAACTTTCATCAATACCTTCTTCTTTAAATGTCGTAAATTCGCCATTTTCTTTGATGAGGTAAGACTTGATTCGACGCTCAAATACAGCAAATACATCTTCTGTAGTAGCAAGGTCATTCTCAGTTGCAGGCTCAAGCATACCATTACCGATATGCTTTGCAGGGACAAATGTTCCATCTTCTGCTTTTATCTGAAAGTAACCAGAAGTGTTATATACTTGGGCGGACATAAGCATTTGCTTGTTCCGCTCTAGCATTTCACCTGTTTCTTGTAACTCTTTTAACGAGCTGGAGAGAACGGCTAAGATCAACGCACATCCACAACATAAACATATCATGAATCCAATAGTGAATGCGTTGCTTGGTCCATGTTTAGACTGCGACACGACGTTTTCTCCTATAGGTTCTAACTGCATAATAATCAATTAAAGGAGCAAAACAATTTCCAAAGAGAATCGCTAACATAACCCCTTCTGGATATGCTGGATTGATATAACGTATGACAATGGCAACTAAGCCAATTAGCCCTCCATATAACCATTTGGCAGAATTCATTCCTGGAGCAGATACTGGATCTGTAGACATGAAAACTAAACCAAATGCAAATCCTCCCATAATCAACTGCTTATAAGCTGGGAAAGCAAGCCGTGCAGGATTCCATGCACCACCATCATTACCAATATAATCAGCACCAAACTGGAAGAGTAAAGCTGTTCCTAAAGCTCCAATGAGCATACCAAGCATCGTTCTCCAAGAACCGACACCAAAGTAAATCAACATCATTGCTCCAATTAAACAAGCAAAGGTTGATGTTTCACCCATAGAACCTAACTGATTTCCAAAAAAGAAATTTGCGTCTGTAAGATGCCCAATTCCATAATGAAGACCAGAAAATTCATACGCAGCTTGGTAGTTCTCAGGGGCAAGCCCCAAACCACCTTGCTCGATGGAAGTCGTCACAAAGTTTTTCATTTGCTCAGGAGAAAGCTGACCAAGAGAAGCCTGCTGCTCACCCATTGCATTCCATTTGGAAAACTGTGTCTGAATGACCTCATAATTATTGACTTGAGTGCCTAAGTTATTGGATGCGATAGCATCTACGTGTACACGCTTGATGTCATCTCCAATATTAAATAAGGCAAGAGGAGTCGCTTGAGAATAACCATCAAGTTCTCCAGCACCAGACGTTTCATTCATCGTTAAAAGACTGTTTTTAACGATTGTTGGGTTCGTTCCAACCCAAACGTCTCCTGACATTTTTCCAGGAAAAGTGAAGAACAAAAAGGCACGGCAAGTAAGAGCTGGGTTCAGGATATTCATTCCTGTTCCACCAAATAACTCTTTACCAATCACAACACCAGCACTTACCCCAACAGCAACCATCCAATAAGGAATAGTAGGAGGTAGGACTAAAGGATATAGAATACCTGTTACAAGGAATCCTTCAGCGATCTCGTGATCCCGCACACAAGCAAATAAACCTTCCCATAATCCACCCACTGCATAAGAAACTAAAACAACGGGAAAAAATGCTAAGGCGCCTAATTGCAATATGCTAAGAAAGCGGTTGTCTTTCATGCAAAAGTCAATATAAGTTTGGAATGAGGTACTTGCTGCAAAGTATTCATCCATCAAACGATAATCACCGCTTGTATAAAGAAGCTTTTGCAGGCCTGTATTCCATATGGCCATGATGATACATGGAAGCAAGGCAAAAACCACCACAATCATCCACCGCTTCAAATCCACAGCATCTCTTATATGCGGACCAGTCTTGGTATTGATCGCAGGTTCATACATAAAGGTATCGCCCGCTGTAATCAACGGTCGTAACTTATGTAAAGGTTTACCTTTCTCTGTCAGAGAGAGTTGGAAATCTAGAATTTTCCTGAGCATAGTGTCGGTTCCAAATCCGGTTTTTTCCTGACTCAAAACTATCAGAATGTATCCAAAAGTCAACTGAAAAATAGAGCTTGCACTTACTTAAGTAAGTGAACGCTGGATATGTTCTAGACTGTAGGTAAAATTAGACTTTTTTCAGTGGAAAAAAGTATCTGAATAAATAGATTACAGTGTTTAGATCAGAAAGGTGCATGGTATTAGTATATATGTTAATGTGCGAATAAATTTAAATAAACTTAGGCTTGATGTCTTCTCCTGCTATTGGAAACTTCCTCTGGATTAAGCATATTGTGATTTGGAATTAGCGGAGTAAGTGTAGGCCGAAAGATAAAACTACGATACACGTAAGGTAATAAAATTTCATGGTTCGTAAGGCTTTTTTAGTTATTCTTTTAAGTTTAACAGTTTGCCTGTCAGGTGTTTTTATATATAGAGAGCAACTGTTTGTCTCTGTTGTTAGGCACTATTTAGGCTCAATTACTCATGAAGATTTTACATCTGAGTTATCTGTAGAAAACTGTCGATTAAGCTGGAGACATGTTTTATTAGAAGGAGTAGAGTGGGAAGGAAGTAATGGAAATGATCGTTTTACATTAACATTGCCGTTACTCGAATTAGATTACCGTTTTTTTGTAGAAGGAAATTTAGATCTAGATCTTTTAATACAAAATGCTTCGTTAAATTTAGAAAAGAAAACAAAAGATGGCTTGTCTAAATTATTTAAACGAAGTTCTTCTTCTTCTCGTCTCCCTAATATTCGTCTAAAAGTTGAGCAAGCAAAAGGAATTTTTGTTGATCGAAGTACTCCCATTGAAGAGCAAATATTTATCGATTTAGATTTAAGGGCGTCCGTTTTAGATAATATTGAGGGTAAAGCAAATTTAACAGTTCACTCAAACGATCAAACAGCAAAAGTGAACTCCTACTTTGAAAAACAAAAAGACACAATGCAGCTTCATATTGCTTCTGAAGACTTAGCGTGTACAGTTCTTCTTGCTGCAACGCGCTTTTTTGCTCCTTCATCAGTACAAGATTTATCTGCTTTAAATGGTTCTGTGCAAACAGAATTAGAATTCAATTGGAAGGCATCTTCACCCACAGTAATTACAGGACATTTTGTAGCGAAAGATACAGAACTTATCTATCGTGATCGTTTGAAACTGTCTCTACCAGATCTAAAAGGAAACTTTGACAAAAACCAAGAAGGAAGAGGTGTTGTTCGTATTGGAAAAAATGCTTCTTTGAGGGTTTTTAAGAAAGGAATCACTTCGCTTGAGTTAAAAAATCTTAAGGGGTTTTTAAGTTGGGATCCAGAAAAAGAGCTCACATTAGAAGTAGATGCTGTGGTTTATCAAGAGCTTTTAAAGAAAAAACCATCTCTTATACATCTTGAAGGAGCTTGGGAGCAAATTGAAGAACAATTGCGTTATCAATTAGGAGCGCGTTTTTTTTCTAGTTCTCGAGAAGAAAGTGCTTCAGTTTCTGTGCATAGAGGTTTGAAATCTGAGAAAATAGAAAGTGAAATTTCTTTAGATCTAGAGAATATCTCGAGCGAAGAGTTTTCTATTGTACAGTCACTTATACATACCGTTTGGCCTACTATAGATCAGTTTCAGTGGGAGAACGGTATTATCGATCTCAATGCTTCACTTTCTAAAAATGAAACTCAAGTAAAAGATTGTACGATTCAGAAGCTATCTATAAAAGATTTAGATATTTCTCTACCAAATTTAGGGATAAGTACTTTAATTGATAGAGTAAAAGCTAAAGGTACACTGGATTTATCTTTTGCACATCCTTTGAGTAGTTTGGAATTAGATTTAGATTTAGAAGGTGGAAAATTTTTAGTCGCAGGTGCAGGGCTTCCTTGGGATTTTCAAAATATAGAGTCTCATTTAAAAATTAGGAGGGGACTGATACAAAGTTCTCTTACCGAAGCAAGTTTTGCAGGCTTAGATGGAGTTATTCATTTAAACCTGATGTCTCCTGATGAAATCGTAAGAATGGATCTAAAAGGCTCACCTTTAGAGCTTGCACAAATCATGCCTGAAGCAGTGAGAGAAGGAATCGAAACGGCTTTTGCAAATGATTCTATTCGAGTTTCTTGTGCTGTTCTAAGAGCTGCTTCAGGTTTAGAAGTTCGTGGAAATGTTCATGTAAAAGAGCCTAGTCTGAAAGAAGATTTTATTGAATTTGGATTTGGGTTACAAAGAATTTCCAGAGATTTATGGCATGATTGGGCAAGTAATTCTCGTGATAGCCAAAGACTTTATAGCACTTTAAAAACAGCTCTTAGTATAGCCTCATCTCCTTTGATGGGAGTCGCTTTTTCTGTACAAGAATGGTGTTTAGATCGAGAGTTTGGAGTTTCTGGTTTAGTAGCCCGTAATGGTTGGTTTGTAGCTAAAGATGTATCAGTAGAGAAATATGTAGGGCCTTTTGTTTTTAGGGGACCAACGAAAGATGTTGCAATTAGTGGAAAAGGTGCTGTTCGTGGAAATTTTGATCACGAGAGTATTGTTCTGAATTATGAAGCTGAAGATCTCATTCTAGATACTCCAAACATTAAAGTAAGCGTAGAACATGTTGGTTCTCTTAGTGAATCTCCAAAAGATGAAAGTATTCGGGCAAGGCACTATTTTGACCTAAAAAATCGTATACAGTTTGGTTTTATCCCTACTAGTGGTGGCTGGGTTTATGAGAAAAAATATGGACTTGAATTTGAACAAGCAAGTGGCCTTTTAACCATTTTAGATAAACGCTTACATATATCGGATGCTGAAACAATCTGCGAAGGTATTCAATTAAAAGGTAATGTTGATCTTGATTTTCATGAAACAGGAAAAGTTGCTTTAGATATCGATGTTCATAAGGCCATTGGTGAAGCCTCTCAAGTACAGAATTTGATTTCACATTTTGTTGATGCTCGTATACTTGATCTTCCTTTGAAGGGAAAAGTAATTGCTCAACCAGGGCAGGTTCGTTTGAATATGCTCATTCAAAAAGAAGATGTGGATTTAGATTTTTCCGTTGAAGGAAGTTTAGAGGATGGAAGTTTAGTCATCGATGAAGCATTAGTTTTACCTGAACTTGCTTTTGACTTTGCATACCAACACGATACAAGAAATTTACTCTTTGACCAAGTGCAAGGGACTGTAACGGCAGGGGATGAACAGAACCAAAAACTTTATAAAATCCTTGCTCGCAAGACCCAAGCTAATTTTTCTCAGGAACATCGTATTGATATTGACCTTGCTTTACTAGATGGTGCTGAAGAATTTGCTCGTTTTGCTTTTCTTATAGAAACACCTCTATTAGAAGACGAAAGTACACGTTTAAGCACTGTTACAGTTGATCGGAAGAATACTTATTTAGGACAAATACGACCAAATATTCAGTCTGTTCAAATAAAAAATTATGAAAAATTAGTAAACCTATCGGCTCAACCAATCATTGAGCTAGATAGCCTAGTTCATGATCTTTATCGTCTTTCTCAAACAGGATTGTTAAGTTTAAAAGACGATGGCTTGAAAGATCTTATGGCTTATCCTCTTCATGGACGTTTGAGTGGGAAATTGACTTTTGATCCTTTAAATCAATGGGTACAGTTTAGTGGGATTGGGGCAGATGTTAAGCTCAATCGAGTTCCTTGGGAAAATGTTTATCTACAAGGAAAATACTATCGAGGAAGGTGGATTGTAGATAAAGCAGAACTAGGTACTTACAGCCTCTCTGCAGATCTTCGTTCACATCCGATGGGTTGGTCAATTAACTTTCTTGGATTAAGTGCTGGAGAAGGTGCTTTAGTAGGATTAGAAGGAGAATATTTAGATGGTCCTCGACGTCTAGATGCCCATCTTAGTTACCTAGATATTGATTTTGCTAAATTGAAAAATAGTCCTGATTTTGCTTCTTTTCTCAAAACTTGGGGACTTGAAGGAAAACTTAAAGGAACAGGTGCTTTAGAGCTTATTTTACCTATTAAAAATGAAGACCTCTATTTTCGAGGAAATGTTCTTGCTGAACTTGAGGCATTTCATATTGGAGGAGCTAGATTACAAAATCATTTGAAAACACAGATGCGCTTTTCAAGTGAAAGAGGAATTGAAGTAGAAGATACAGAGATAGAACTACAAGAATTTGGACGATTAGCAACGTCTCTA
Organism: Waddliaceae bacterium; assembly: GCA_002709385.1. Taxonomy (GTDB): domain Bacteria; phylum Chlamydiota; class Chlamydiia; order Chlamydiales. The sequence goes on along the minus strand of PAQS01000031.1, from coordinate 62,034 downwards.
AATTTACATCTATCTTCTCTTCTATATCATCCAACGCGAAATGAATTTGCTTTCGAAATTCATGATTTTTCTATTCCAGGAGAGCAATTCCAGTCTCTCAGACGAGAGTTTAGAATTAAATGGCCTCTTCTCATGAGTAATGGCTTAGATCATGTTCTTAGTGAAGTAAGTAAAAAAGGCACTTTTAGTGGAGATTTAAAATTACGCCGTTCGAGTGATTATATGGCGCTAGAATTAATGCTAGAGCCTGGTACTTATGGCATTTTTAATACAAAACATAACCTTAAAAACTTCCGTCTGACTTATAACCCTCAAGAGCTCTACGTTCTCAGTCAGTATCGTTTTCAGAGAAAAGATATTTGGGCAGCTTTACGCTTGCCCACTGAAGATTTCCATAAAGGACAAATGATTCTTAGTGATCAGCACCCAGACTTAGCTATGGGAGCAAATACAGAACCTTTAGTAGTTGATTGGAATTATGAAAATGATAAAGGCATTGCTATTCGAAAAGCTGTAGGTAGTCTATCTGGTATGCAAGTAAATTTACGTCATGCTTTATCTACAGAACCTACATATAATGGAATCAACCTACAAGGAACTGTTGATCTTCATATGTGGCAAGCCCAGAAACTTTTGCCAGAGTTCCTCGCGGAAAATTTAGGAATTTTTGGGTTTGGAGATGGATACCGTTTTGAAGGGCATTTTGCTCTCGATTTCGATAAGTATCCAGATCTTGAGTTCAAAGGTAAATGGACTGGTAATGATTTTGAGCTACGAGGATTTCGCTTTGATCAAATGACTGCAGATATTGATTATCGAGATAAAAGCTTACATATCGATAAATTACAATTAGAAGACCGAGGAGTATCTGCAAAAATTACATCTGTATCTTTAGCTAAAGATGAATATGGTGATTGGCAGCTGAATGTACCTATGGTAAGAATTCAAAATCTAATCCCTGGTTTACTGCGTAAACTTGATGAGCAAAATCATATTCCACGAACTCTCATGGTACCTTATGCTGAATTAAAAGATTTTTCAGGAAGCTTATCAAATAAAAGGTCTTTTGGTGGTACAGGCTCTCTAACATTCACAAATCAGTCTCGAAAGCAAGATCCTAATCTTCTAGTGAAAGTGCCATCAGAGCTCCTTTCTCGTATAGGATTGACAACACAATCTCTGATTCCTGTAGAAGGGCATGTAGAATTTCAGGTAAACGATGGACGTCTGAATTTTACTCAGTTTAGAGATATGTATAGCCATGGAAAATTATCTAAATTCTATCTGGCAGAAAATGGATCAAGCTCTTACATGGATTTTTCTGGAAATCTCTATATGCGTATCCGTATGAAACAATACAATCTTCTGTTCAAGTTAGCAGAGTTGTTTACGATTACGATTCATGGCGATCTTGGAGATCCTCAATACACTCTACAAAAACAGCCAGAACGAGTAGAAATTGATGATGTTGAGATTCTAGAATCTCTTCAAGAACAAGAAGGAAGCTTCTAGTTATTGAGGTATTATTAATACGATTTACTCTCCATCGGAGGGTGAAAAAAACTATTCTCTAAAAAAGTCTCCTATTTGTGAGATAAGACTATTATCGATACACTTTAGCACTTCTTAAAAATAAAATAAGAAAAATATTGATGGAGAGCGAAGTATGGTAGACGATATGATATTGCAAGATCGAGAATATGATTGTAGTAGATTAAAAGGCTGTTTTGAATCTTCTTACCAAGATATTCTTCAATGTCGACAAGCAACGGTGATACCATCACTTTGTTTTACAGTTGCTATTCCTGTTCTCATCGCTTCTTCAGTTGTTGTTGCAAGCCAGTCCAGTACTTTAATGAAGCTTTTAGCCTCGGTACAAATTGTAGGAGCAAGTAGCGCTTGTATTATTGGTTCTACAAGTGGACTAGTAGCAGGTTTATATGACAATTTTTCTGCTGAAAAAGAAGATAATAATACGCAAAATTCTCTATTGAGCAATCATGAGCAAGAAACTACACTTAACCGTGAATGGTACTTTCGTCTAGCAACGTCTTTTAAACCCTTATCAATTCTAGCTGTGCCGCCAATTATTGGTGCTTGGACTTATTTACATACGGTAGAAGCAGATGCTGCTATTCAAATGTTCATGATTTCTAATTTTACTATTTTTGCTACCGCGGGAATTACTGCAAGTCTTGCATGTTGTCTTCCATTTAGTGATGTTGTGAATTCAGAAGATATAGAAATGAATCAGGTATAACCTCCAATGGCTACCTAATCTCGCATCAGATGCAGCTTGCATGGTTTAGATATGAGCTTACGCGGCGAAGCGCAGCTCCTGCGAGCTTCGTAAGGCGCGTAAGTTTATAGATGGACTATGCAAGCTGCATCTGATGCGACTAAGTCATAGGATAAAAAAGATTAACCATATAACTGAGATAGATTACGATTGTTTGATCCAACATTGGAAACCCTCCTAAACAATTTTAAGAGGTATAAACGAACGCACTTCCAGCACGCTAGATAAGAGTAATCTTTAGAGCATTTTCCTTTGCCCATGTGAAAACATGAGCTCAGAAAAATACCCTAAATCTCACCCTCATCTAACGCACTGGAAGCGCGGATTAGGTAGCCATTGGAGGTATAAATAACCTGTGATCTATACGAAAAAATTAGATAAGTGGATTTATGGATTATGGGATTTTTTTCTCCCATATCAATGCCCATCATGTATGGACTCTTTGAGCCAGCAAGAAGGACTTTTCTGTTCCCGTTGTAGTGAGCATTTGGATTTAATTAATCCAGATGAGCGATGCCAAGTTTGTTTCCAGGAATGGGAAGGCAAAAATGTCTGTTTGGATTGTCAAAAAAAACCGGGGGTTTTTCAATCTATCGCTGCTGCGATGGAATATCAATTTCCAGCTACAATGATTATCCATAAAATGAAGTACCAGGGATTTCCTGAAATAGCTCAAGGGGCTGGAGCTTTTTTAGCTCTACAATTTTATCGTCTATCTTGGCCAATACCAGATTATATTGTACCCGTTCCGATTCCTTTCAGCAGAAAACTTTTCCGTGGTTACAATCAAAGTTTTCTACTTGCAGAAACTCTTGGAACATACCTTCAGAGGCCTGTGGTTCATGCTTTGAAAAGATATGGAGGAGAGCTTCCCCAAGCGGCTATGGGAAGAAAATCTCGCTTAAATTTGAATCATGAAGCTTTCGCTTTAACTAATAAAACCTACATAAAAGATGCAACAGTATTACTGGTTGACGATGTATTAACAACAGGTTCAACACTAAATAGCTGTGGAACTCTTTTACGTAGGTTGTATCCAAAAGCTCTTTATGCGATGACACTTTGCATCGCTGATAAGAAAAATTAATAAGAATTTTCTCTTTCAGTGGGTTTTACACTGACGTGTCCAACTAAAGTAGCATCTTCATCAACAATAATAGATCGAGCGCAAATATCTCCGTATACGGATGCTTTACCTCTTAACTCAAGGCGCTCTACTGTAATATTGCCTTCTACTTGTCCCTCGATAATTGCTTCGCGCATAGTAATATCTGCAGCAACACTACCACTTGCGCCTACGATAATCTTACCGTTGGAAAATAATTTACCTTCCATAACTCCGTCGATACGAAGTAATCGTTCAAAGCTAAGTTCACCTTTAAAAAGAACCCCTTCACCTAAAGTTGTTTCTGGTTTTTCTGTCTCTATAGGCTCGTTAGATTCGTTTTGTCCAAATAGAGGGGGAGACCAGTATGATTCTTGTTTAGGTATAGGCTCCGGCTCTTTAGCAGTATTTTCTTCTCGAAAAGAAGGTTCTATAAGCTCTTCTTCAGATACTGAGTTACTATGAAAATGTGTAGGGCCATCGTTTGAATAAGAAACTTTCTCGGTATTAGGTCTATTCATGGTTGCCTGATGAGGAGAAGCCGCCTGACTGGTGTTTTCCATAACAGTGCCTATAGCTGTATCGTCTTCATAGGAGTGCCTGTAGCGTTTGAACATGACTATGCTCCTTTTTTTTAATTTTATACCTTTAGTAAGAGAAAATTTTACAAACTACAGGTATCTATATTTTATCTTAAGTAATATCTAGTATTATGATAGGTCAGCTTTCTGAAGGAAACTACTTATCTTTTAGAAGTGCTTCATAGGTAGCAAGGAAACTCTCTATTACAGCAGAGCGAAGTCCTTTTGCTTCCATACGCCGTACTCCAGCAATACTTACTCCTCCCGGAGAACAAGTATCCCAGCGAAGCTCAGCAGGATGTTTACCCACTTCTTGCACGACGTTAACGACTCCCTTCATAGTTTGTAAAGTGATTTCTAAGGATTCTTCTGCACTCAGTCCCATTGCAATCCCAGCTTCTGCCATGGACTCAATGATTGTTGCAATGAAAGCAGGACCAGACCCAGCAAGTGGAGTAAAGGCTTCAAGTTTTGCTTCACTTAACCAAAAACTTTTTCCACAAGGAGCAAAAAGTTTTTCAATATTTTCTCTCTGTTGAGTTGTAAGCTCCATCGTAGTAGTCAGACCTAAGGCGCCTGCTCCAACGGAAAGAGGAAGGTTAGGCATAACACGTATATGTGTATATGAAGGAAGAAGGGTTTCTAAAGTACTAAGTGAAGTGCCTGCAAGGGTACTTAAAAATATAGTTGAGGGGTCTTCTAAAGAAGGTAGATTAGAAGAAAATTCTTTTAAATCTTTGGGTTTAAAAGCCAAAATAGCAAAGTTAGCTTCTGATAAACCTGTTTGCAAACTGACTGCTTCTGACTGTGTCTCTTTGGCTAAAGCCTGAGCTTTTTCAAAACTTCGATTATAAAGAAGAACATTAAAGTGTGGAGCTAAGACTTTAGCAAATGCGCTTCCAATCTTTCCGCAACCAATAATGAATATTTGCATTTTAGCGTACATTGCGACGAACCATATTTATTCGGCGTCGTAAGTTTTCGTTGTTAGCAAGTTTCTTCTCAATAGATTTACAAGCATGGAGAATTGTTGAGTGAGTTTTTCCAAAAGAAGCACCCAGCATCATCAATGAGTCATTAATCATTTCTTTAGCCAAGTACATCGCTACTTGACGAGGAAGGGCAATGTCTTTAGTTCGTTGAGAACCCTTTAAATCCATCACTTTTACATTGAATACAGCTGCAACAGCTTTCAAAATTTGTTCAACAGAGATCCGTTCTTGTGGAACATGTTGAATCATTTCTTTTAAAGTTTTTTCTACTAAATCGATTGTGATTGTCGCATTAAGTAGACGGCAGTGAGCGTTTAAGCGGTTAACGGCTCCTTCCAACTGACGCACGTTTTGCATAATGTGTTCAGCAATATAAAAGGCAATATCATTCGGCAAAGGTAAGCCTTTTTGCTCTGCTTTTGCTTTTAAAATCGCTACACGAGTTTCAAGATCAGGAATTCCAACGTTTGTTACCAAACCCCACTCCATTCTAGCAATCATGCGCTCGGATAGCTTCAACTGGCCTGGAGGTTTATCACTTGTAATAACAATTTGCTTTCCTTGATTGATCAAGCTCTCAAAAGTATTACAAAACTCTTCTTCAAAATTTAAACGGTTTTGGAGAAATTGAATATCATCGACTAGAAGGACGTCAAGAGAACGGTAATAGCGTTTCATCTTATCTACTGACTTGTTGCGTAAACAATCAACTAAATCATTGATAAAGGCTTCGGTTGTAATGCACTGTATCCGCAGCTTGCGATTATGTTCACGGACGTAGTGGCCAATACTATGAAGTAAATGAGTTTTTCCTAGACCTACTCCACCATGAATAAAGAGAGGATTATATGTTTGTCCTGGTCGAGTGGCAACACCCATACAAGCAGATTTAACAAACTGATTGGATGGGCCTTCAATAAAATTTTTAAATACATAGAAGTGATTCAAGCGTACTTCACGATATTCATCTTGTGGAACATTCTGAGAAGAAGATGTACTTGAAGGAGAAGAATCCTGAACCAATAAACGCTTCTTAGGAGGAGGTGCTATGACAAAATTTACAGCAGGTTTGCCTGGCATTCTCTCCGGAAGAAAATTACATAAATCTTTTTCGTAATTAGACAGCAAGTATTCTTTTACAAATACATTAGGCACCTCAAGAGTAATTTCCTCGGAGGTCTCTTGCACCACTTTGATCGGTGAAATCCAATTTTCAAATGCAGTGGCAGAGCATCGTTGCTGTACAAATCGGAGAAATTCCGTCCAAGTACTTCGTGTCTCGCAAGTTGACATAAGCTAGAATCCTTAAGGGTGGACAACTTTTAGGTGGTATTTGTTGACCGGTTCCTCGAAAAACTGTAGCACGTCGATCCTTAAGGTCGCAAGAAAAGAAATTATAAATAGAGAGAAGAAAAAGGAGAGATACCAAGTTTCGAGTGGTAATCTCTCCATAGAAGGAAAAAAATAATTATTCTACTTAGACAAAACAGTTCGGTGATAAATATTGTAGCTTCCCAAATGAATCTTTAGATTTAACAACTCGAATTTTACTTGGGTCTACTAATTGCTTGCTGACACCGCAACGTACTTTTTGAGTGCTAAGGTCGACATATAAACCTGTATCTCCAGGAAGAACAACAGTGTTATTATGAGCTCCATAAGCGTACTCTTGGCGTAGTTTCTTTGCGACTTCAACGCGGATGTCACCTTCACGACCACCAAATTCACAACAAATTAGAATTTTAGGGTTGCTTTCTTCGATAACGGTATAGTTTCCAAAATAACCCAGGTTACTGTCGTTATATTTTAAACGACTGTAATCATCTACCCCAGTATCTCCGAAACCAGTAATAATAATATCACAGCTATTGAGGTGCTGAGCAATCATTGGATTCCACGCAGCACCACTTACGTAAGCAAGATTGATAGCACGAAGACGATCACCGTCAATATCACTATATGATGAGCTCAGTTCTAGGCGACAGCCTAACGCTGAATCACTGGTATCAGAATTCGTTGCTTTTGCTTTTTGCTCGTTAGATAAATTTAAAGGAAAATATTTAAGAAGCAATCCGTCTGAAAGCTCGATAGTCTCAAGATCTGGAGAGTCTACATACAACTCAAGGCAGTGAACAGTGTTACGCTCTTGCTTGAAATAAGGCTTAAGTGTTGTAGCAAGAAGGCGGTGAGTTTGTTGATTCAAATAGTAATTTATGATGTGTAAATCTGTATCTACAGCATTTAATCTTTGATTGAGTTTATAAATATGCTGAATGTCTTCGTAAGCCTGCGGGTGGTTGCGAGTAACAATCACATGATCAATATCACGGATATGCAGACCTTCTTGGTGGAAGTGACGTAAAAAATTTGGTCCGGGGTTAATCACAATCCCTTTACCATTCCAACGAAGATAAAAACCACCGTTTGTTTGGTAATGACGCTCTGGAAGCAAAAATCTTTCCATTAACGTTTCGGTATTATGGTTACCGCGAATATGAGAAAGAGCGGCTTCTTGCCAACCGTGAAGAACGAATAAAAAGTCTTTTCCCGCAAAAGTAGGATTTTGTCCTTGTTTCAAATATTCTATGATGGCTTCTGCTTGAGTGCGCTGATATGTCTTGATTCTACGCTCTAAGCTTTGATTATTATCAATTTCCATCCCTAAGCTATCAGCAAGAAAACGATCAGTGCTTTCTAAGCCAACATTGTAGTCGCTATCAACCAAATCTTTTAAAGTCTCTTCTTTTTCTGGAGCACTTGATGTGGAGCTTATCCCTGTTGAAGTTTCTAGATCAGCAGGGTAGCTATCGCTTTGCTGATCTTGGGACAGGCCAAGATCACTTGTCACACTTGTGTCTGTGGTTTGGGTATCTGTGTGTAACATAGAACTCTCATCTCTTTGGGGGTCTTTGTCTGTTTGTGCGAGGAAAGAATAGTCCTCTGCAGATTCTTCCGGCTCTAATGCCGTATCATAACTTCCTTCTCCAGAGAAGGGAATAGGGTTGGCATGTAGAGAATGGGCACGTAGCGTACTCAAATCAACGTCTTCTTGTCCGGTATCAAAGATTGTTGTTAAGTCACTCAGCTCTCTTTCGCCAAGATAAACAGATTGTTGTTCATTCAATACGCTAGTATCAATATGTTCTTTTGTATCTGTATTGGAGCTTTGTGTTTGATCTCCGATAAGTCCGTTGATTTGTGTGTGGATATTTGCAGCTTGATCTACTTCTCCACTCGATTCGAAAAGGTCACGAAGAAATTCAAGAGTCGCGTAATCATCAGGATAAATTTCTAAGGCTTTTTGAGCATAGGTAATCGCTTTATCATGATGGCCAAGATCTTTGGATACAAATGCTGAAGTTCTATAACAGAAAAAATGGAAGTTAGGGACGCCTTTTGCTGCTAGGTAATGTTTAAGCGCAAGCTGGTATTGTCCTTGGAAAAAGGCTTTTTCTCCTTTGAGAAACTCCTCGTATCCATTTCCTTCATCAACAGTTTGCAACTGGTCGTCGATGAGCTTAGATAATTCTTCTAAAGAGGTATCCGGGTTGTCGCTAGGAATCGTAAGACTGCGAACGGTTTGGATATACTGATCAAAAGTTTGTTCATTCATCGCGAAAAGGACTCTTTACTTCAAAAACAATACATGTACTTATTAATAGGACAAGTGATCATTAGTTACCAAGAACAAACTCGTTTGTTTGTAAAAATTATCTCTGTGCCCAGCACAGTTAGCTTATCAGCTAAACTTGATTTTACGCCAGAATTGACGTATGATTTTTAATATTATTGCGTGTGATGCAGGAATAAAGTATGGCAAAAAATAAATTCTTATCGTATGGCAGACAAACAATAGATCCAGCCGATGTACGTGAAATAAGTAAGGCCCTAAGTGCCGACTGCATTACAAGGGGACCTAAAGTAGAAGCCTTTGAGAAAGCTTTAAGAAAGCAATGTGAAGCAAAGTATGCTGTGGTTTTTTCTAATGGAACAGTGGCTTTACATGCAGCTTACTATGCTGCTCAAGTAGGAGAGTTCGATCGTATTTTTACTTCTCCCAATACATTTGTTGGTACAGTTACAGGTGGCATATTATTAGGTGCAAATCTTGAGCTTTTAGATATCGATCGTGGTACAGGTCATCTCGATCTTAAAGCATTAAATCAGGCAATGCTTAAGCAGTATTCAAGAGGGCGGAATATTATTGTGCCTGTACATTATTCTGGTTCAGTTGTTGATATGAAGTCTTTGGAATCTTGTATTCGAGATCCAGATACAGTGATCATTGAAGATGCAGCACAGGCTCTGGGGGCAGATTATAGTGATGGAACCCCTGTCGGCTCTTGTCAGTGGAGTCAGATGACAGTTTTTAGCTTTCATCCTTTAAAGACCATTACAACGGGTGAGGGGGGAGCTGTTACAACGAATGACCCTGAATTATACAAACGATTAGTACGCTTCAGAAATAACGGGATTGAAAGAAATCCAGAAAACTGGGATTACCCTGAAGAAGCAGGCCCTTGGTATTACGAAGTTCATGATCTAACTGGAAATTATCACATGACAGATTTCCAGGCTGTTTTAGGTCTTTCTCAATTGTCACGAATGAAAAAATATGTCACCAAGCGTCGAAAACTTGTAGCTCTCTACCGGAAGGCATTTGCTGAGCACAAACATATTCGTCTGTTAGATGCTAACTTAGACAAACACTCTGCCCATCATTTATTTGTTATTCAGTTGGATTTTCGCCGTTTGCCTCTTTCAAAGATTGAGCTAATGGAAGTTTTGAAAGAAAAAGATATTGGTACACAAGTACACTATATCCCTATCTATCGACATCCGTTTTTTAGACGTTTACTAGGGGATTGTAGAGAGAAATTTCCGGAAATGGAGCGCTTTTACAGCGATGCACTAACACTGCCACTTTTTCCGGATATGCGTGAAGGGGATGTTCGTAGAGTTGTAGATACTGTTTGTGAGTTATTAGAAATGTCTACTGCTGTCGTTTAATTTAAGAATAGGCAAGTAATAACGCTTTAGCCATGTTAGCGATGTAGCGGTCTTCGTTCTTCCTTAATTTACGAGCGTACTTTAGTCCTTCTTTAACTTTTCCTTTTTGTAGCAGGCATTTACACAAGTTTAGAAGAGTCGGACCATGGTCTGGCTCTAACTTAAGACTACTTTCAAGCTCTCTGATTGCTTTTTCAATTTCATTCATTTCCAAATAGATACCGCCTAATGTTTGTCGGTCATAAGCGGAAAGAGGATCAAGCACGACTAAAGCTTGGAAAAAGTTTAGGGCTATTTCATACTTGCCTTGTCGCAAATATGCATAACCAGTAAAGCGCAAGTCTTCAACTTGATCTTCACCCCAACCTAAAATGTCACTCCAATTTTTATTTGCCATCTTTACCCCTGTAGAAACTGTCCTATGCGACCAATAATAAAGCCAAGCCACTCATCTAGTTTATCTACTTGTTCCAATACTCGAGATAAAATATCACGTTCTTCTTCTTCCTCTTCGGACTCACAATCAATTGCAGCTAACTTAGCTAAATCTGCTTGCTGCTTTTCACTAGATCCAATACTTGGTGCAACACGCCCACGAAAAAAACGCTCTCTGCGCTGTTCGCGAAAAGACTTTGGCGGGAGAAATAAAGCCCATGGTGTATAGGCTTGTGCAACTCCTAGAAGAAGATCTAACTCCTTAACCATAGGAGTGATATTCATCACGGATGTCTGTACTGGAATTGTGCGAGCTTCTGTAAGGCGATAATCTTGGTTTACTTGCTCGTACTGAGAAATACGGTACGCATATTGTTTGTAAACCTGTATATCTAACTTATCAATGGTTGTCATAATTCTCGATGCCTCAGTTTAGGCCATACATCCACTATAATTATCGGAAATTTCTAAGAATAGAAGTAAAATAATTTATAATTGTTTCTGTTTTATTGATTTATCTCTTTGTAAGAGACAAGAGGAACTAGTAATTATCTATCATTACGAAATATATTGCGTTCTTGTTGGTTCGCATATTTTTTCGCCGTGATTTGCGTAATAAATTCTGATAGAATGGATATTTTAGTTCCTAAATCTGTTTCTTGGTAAATAGAATGACCATTCAGTCAAATCATAAAACATTTACTATAAATGAAATAGCATCTATTTGTGACCATACTTTTCTTTTACGTAGTGAGCAGTACAAAGATAAGGTGCTTCCTGGGCAGAGTTGTGCTCAGCTTAGAGAAAAAGATTTTTGGTCATTTATGGAAGAGACGATTGCTTTACCTTGTAGACCTTATGGGATTTGTATTCGACCGGAAGACTGTATTCATGCTGATTACTTTCTTCGGTCTAAAAAATTTATAGATAATTTTCAGCTTGTGTCGGTTGTTGGTTTTCCAGATGGAGCTTGGGTTCCTACGGGATTAAAGCTTGCTGAAGCAGAATTTGCTTTAGCTAATGGGGCATCTGAAATAGATATGGTTTTATCTGTATCCGCTTTGAAGTCTAGAAATAGTCGTGCGGTCGAAGCTGATGTATTGCCTTTAGTGAAGGCATGTCATGAAAAGAATGCTATTTTGAAGTTAATTTTTGAGATAGGGGTTTTGAACGAGGATGAACAACGCTTGGCTTGTCAGATTGCAGAATTTTGTGGAGCAGATTTTATAAAAACATCTAGTGGATTTTCTGGAGTTGGAGCCACAGAAGAAGCGTTAATTCTGATGAGAAAGCATTTTTCTCGCGGAATAAAAATAAGTGGCGGTGTAAGTGGGTCTAATGTGAATCAATTTTTACATATACTTAAAGTCACAGAATTAGATCCTCGAAAAATTAGAATTGGAGAAAGCTCGTTATTAGGAGGAGCAGTTGGGTAGGAAACCGGACCATACATCTATTATGCTCGAAGAAATGCTTGAGTATTTCGGCGCAATAGAAATGCGTACATTTGTAGATGGAACTTTAGGAGCAGGTGGTCATGCTCTTGCTATTTTGGAAAGCCACTCGGAATTGGAGTGTCTTGTTGGAATTGACCAAGATCCTCTTGCAAGAAGTCTCAGTGCTGAACGTTTAGAAATGTTTTCTTCAAAAGTGCGCATTATTGAAGGAAACTATCGAGACATGAAGGATTTGACTGCAGATTTAGGTTTGACTCAAGTGGATGGAATTTTCTTAGATATTGGCGTGTCTTCAATGCAATTAGATCGAGCTGAAAAAGGTTTTAGCTTTCGTCGAGATGGTCCTTTAGATATGCGAATGGATCCTGACAACCCTCTTACAGCAGAAGAAATTGTAAATTCTTGGCCAGAAAAAGAGTTACAGAAGCTGATTAGAGATTACGGAGAAGAGAATAAGTGGCGGCAAATCTCTCAAGGAATTGTAGAAAAACGCAAACATATGCGAATACAACGTACAAGTGAACTTGCCGATCTCATACAAGAAATTAGCCCACCATTTCCAGGGCAGCGGACACACCCTGCAACAAAGGTATTTCAAGCATTACGTATTGTTGTAAATGGTGAATTGGATGCGTTGGAAAAAGGTTTACATCAGGCTATCGATTTACTAAGCCCAGGTGGTCGATTAGGTGTCATTACCTTTCATTCGTTGGAAGATCGTATTGTGAAAACAGTGTTTCGTGAAAAGTCGGGGCGTGGACAAGTTGTTGGATTCGGTACAGATGCCGAGTTAAATCGGCAAAAACTTGTAAAAGTTTTAACGAAAAAACCTTTACTTCCTTCTTTAAAAGAGCAAAAAGTGAATCGTCGAAGTCGTAGTGCTAAACTACGTTTTGTGGAGAAACTATAACGGAATCAAATATGGCATCGTTTTTTCGAGTTTGCATTTGTATTGCTTTTGCTGGAATTAGTTTGGCTTTGTATATTGCCCAACAAAATATAGTGATTGAGCTGCGTCGCAAAATACCCGAAAGAAACAAAGAGTTGCGAGAATTAGAGCAGGTTTTGACAGAGTTACAATATGAAGTGGATTCTTTTGAGAGGCCGATTCATCTTATGCAGCTACGTCGAAAACCTGAGTATGGCCATTTAAGTTATCCGCAAATGAAAGAAATTACTGTTTTATATGCACCAGAAATAGAGCCAGAAAAATCGTGAAATAAATGACAAAGAACCTGCAATTTAAAGCTGATAAAAAACGCTTACTCATTTTGACTTTGTGTTTGCTTACGCTATTTTCTTTGCTTATTTTACAGTTTTATCATGTGCAGGTTATCCAAGAAGACAAGTGGAAAAAACGGGCTGAGAGCCAGCATTATTTCACTGTCAAAGAAGCGTTTCGGAGAGGAACGTTTTATTCTAATACGTTTATTGAGAGAGGGCACCCGGAAAGTCCTCAAGCTTTCGCAGTAGATATTCCTAAGTATCATTTGTATGTAGACCCTAAAGGTATTCCTGTTAATGAGCGAGATTTCATTTCGGAGAAATTGATAGAAATTGTGAATTTGAGCTCTGATAAAGAAGATGAGTTTCGAGAACAATTTGAAAAAAAAAGCAGAAGTAGACGCTTAGTTCGCTGGTTAAGCCCTAAGACGCGCCAAAAAATCTTACAATGGTGGCAGCCCTATATTCGAAAGAAAAAAATACCTGCCAACGCAATCTATTTTGTAAAAGATTATTTACGCTCGTATCCATTCGGGAAATTAGCTGGACAAGTCTTACATACAATAAGAGATTTAAAAGATGAAGAAACTTTGCAAGCGATTCCAACTGGTGGTTTAGAGCTTTATTTCAATAGTGATTTAAAGGGAGAGCAAGGTCTTCGGCGCTTATTACGTTCTCCAAGAAATTATTTTGAATTAGGGAATTTAGTAAAAGAGCCTAAAGACGGCGCAGATATTTATCTAACGATTAATCATAATTTGCAGACGATTGCTGAGGAAGAGCTAAAAAGAGCTGTAGAAATTTCTGAAGCAAAAGGTGGGTGGGCTGTGATGATGGAACCCCATTCGGGTGAAATTTGGGCTTTAGCTCAGTATCCATTTTTTTTCCCACCTAATTATCAAGAATATTTCAATAATTTGGAAAGAATAGAGGAAACAAAGGTTAGAGCTGTCAGTGATATGTATGAGCCAGGCTCTACTCTTAAACCTTTAACTTTAGCCATTGCCTTGCAAGCTAATCAAATACTACAAGCTCGGGGTGAAGAAGCTTTATTTACTCCAGAAGAACAAATTGATATATCGAATGGTTTTTTTCCTGGTAGACGAACTGAGATAAAAGATGTACGTCGCTATAAATATATGAATATGTACCACGCTTTACAGAAGTCATCGAATATATATGTGGGGCGTTTAATTCAAAGAGTTGTTGAAAGGCTCGGCAGTGAGTGGTATCGTAGTATACTGGTTGATACATTGGGCTTCGGATTCAAAACAGGTATTGAACTACCTGCTGAAAGTTCAGGTTTAGTGCCCAAGCCTGGTCGCTATCATCCGAACGGCAAATTAGAGTGGTCTGTCCCTACACCTTATTCACTGGCTATGGGGTATAATATCCAGGTAAATAGTATTCAGGCATTGAAGGCCTTTGCCATAGTAGCGAATGGTGGTTATCAGGTGCAACCTACTTTAGTTCGAGGTATAGACCGAAAAGATGGCCGTGGGTTAGAGAGTAACCGTAGAAATAAGTGTGCGTTAAGACAAAATGAACCTCTTTTGCAACCCGAGGTGATTAGAGAGTTACGAAAAGCCCTACTTTATGCTAGTGAAGGGCGTTATTCCGAATTAGGAGCTTACAGTGCAGCTGGGAAAAGTGGTACTTCTCGTAAGGTTGAAGGGGGAGTATATACACGGAAAAAACATAGGGCTTCTTATATAGGGTATGCTCCGGCTTATAATCCTAGGTTTGTTATGATTGTCTTAATAGACGAGCCAAAGGTGGGCTTTATTCCAGGGGTAGGGTATCGTCACCATGGAGGCACAGCAGCAGCCCCTGTGTTTCGTCGTATAGCTAGGCGATCTTTGGAATACTTAGGAGTAGAACCAGATAAAGTTCCTGGTAGCCCAGCAAGAGATGTTGAGCGTGCGAGTTGGTTACAAGAAGTAGAACGATTAAATCAATTATTTAAAGATTGGAATACTGAGTCAGCTATATAAAAATAATTGGTTCCTACATAAGCTGCGATAATGTACGTGGAGGAAGGATCTTCAGCCTCGCGTATGTACCATGTGAATAAACAGGTGTACAAATGAAGAACTTTCCTAATAGAATGAAGCTAAAAAAACTTTTTAGAGATCTATCGATTGAATCGATAAAAGGCTCTAAAGAGGTTGAAATAACAGGACTCTGTGCAAACTCTAAACTTGTTGTTCCTGGTAATCTTTTTATCGCAAAGAAAGGCGGGCACTATGATGGTGCTGAGTTCATTTCTGAAGCTGTTTCAGCGGGAGCTGTTGCTGTACTAACCGATCTTTATGATCCCTTTCTTAGCAAGGATGTTACTCAAGTTATTCATCCAGATGTAGCGAGTATTGAGGGAGACCTAGCCAAGATTTTTTATGATTCCCCAAGTGAAAGCCTGTTTACTGTCGGTATAACAGGAACGAATGGGAAAACGACATCAGCATATTTAATTAAATATTTGTTTGATTCTATAGATAAGCCATGTGGTTTGATTGGATCAGTAGAGTATCTTGTTGGTTCTCATCGTTATGAAGCAACACACACCACTCCTGATGTTATCACGAATCAAAAGCTCTTGCGTGAAATGATTCATGAAACATGTGAAGCAGCTGTGATGGAAGTTACTTCACACGCTCTCTGCCAAGGCCGTGTTGAAGGTATTCAGTTTAACGTGGCAATTTTTGCTAATTTAACGCAGGACCACCTCGATTACCATGGCAATATGGAAGCATATGCAGAATCTAAGGCTAGCTTATTTTCTGGTTTAGATCCTAAGAGTGGAGTTGCTGTAGTCAATAAAGATTCTCCTTGGTGTAAAAAGGTTTTGGAAAATTGTCCTGCAACAGTATTTACTTTTGCTATTGATGAAGAAGCTGACCTCCAGGCTCGAAATTTAGTTTTAACGGGCGCAGGGTCAGAGTGTGAGATCTTGTATAAGGGAGAAGTTTATCCATTTTCATGGAACTTAGTTGGACGCTTCAATATCTATAATTTATTAGGCGTTATTTCAGCTGGATTATGTTATGGAATAAAGCTACCTAAAATATTAAGTGTTCTTAAAACTTCTCCTTTAGTAGCTGGTCGTCTCAATACTGTTGATAATGATCTTGGAATAAAGATATATGTAGATTTTGCTCATACAGAAGATGCACTTCGAAATGTTTTACGCTGTCTCTCTGAATTAAAGTCTCGCAAGTTGATCACAGTTTTTGGCTGTGGTGGAGACCGAGATCGTAGTAAAAGACCTCTAATGGGAAAAGCTGCTGAAGAGGGATCTGACTATGTTATTCTAACTTCAGATAATCCACGTTCCGAAAATCCACAAGCAATTTGTGATGAGGTTCTTACAGGGTTTGAAGGTAAAGATTTTGAGGTTGAGGTAGATCGCCGCCTCGCTATTCGTCGTGCTTTAGATCTTGCAGAAGAAGGAGATATGATCCTTATTGCTGGAAAAGGACATGAAACGTACCAACAGTTTGCTCATAGAACAATTGAATTCAATGACCAAAAAATAGCTGCTGAATTGTGTGCGGAAAAAATACATGCATGATTGTTAAGTTACGATATTGAATGATCCCATATGATATGTAGGCTTATGAAAGTATTGATTCATTACTACTTAAAAACTATTTTCTTTAGCGCTTTGCTCGTTGCTGGTCTTAGTAGTTGTAGTCGTTCTAAAGGAATTAGTGGTGACCATACTGTATATGATGCAGGGTATATAGGTCTAAGTGAGGCTGAAAAACGCGTTCATTCTAAACGCCAAGTTCGTATTGTATTGGATGCAGGACATGGGGGACAAGACTATGGAACCCATTCCTTAGGTAGACCACGTTTTCATGAAAAATATCTGGCACTATCTACCACATTCATGGTGAAAAGTTATTTAAGCCGCTTAGGTTATCAACCTGTTCTTACTCGTAGAAGTGATGAGTTTATTCCTCTACAAGAAAGAGCACGGATGGCAAATAGTAAAAAAGCTCATCTTTTTGTATCGATACATTACAACTCTGCACCTAATCGTCAAGCTCATGGAATTGAAGTATTTTACTATGATAGTAAAACAGATGAGCAGAGAAGACTTAGGTCAAAGCTACTTGCAACAAGTGTTTTAGATCATTTGATTGATGCAACAAAAGCACGCTCACGAGGAGTAAAAAAAGGAAATTTTGCCGTGATTCGTGAAACAGATATGGCAGCAGTGTTGATTGAAGCTGGGTTTTTAACAAATGAAGCTGAAATGAAAAAAATTGAAGACTCTAAGTATCTGAAAAGCTTAGCTAAAGGAATTGCTTTGGGAATAGATAGATACGTACAAGAAGTATACTAGAAAAGTTATGTCCTCGGCGCGATTCGAACGCGCGGCCTATTGCTTAGGAGGCAATCGCTCTATCCAGCTGAGCTACGAGGACAAAGAAGTCTCAGCATAGGTGATCTAAGTATTTTTCTCCAATTCATTTCCAAGCTTCAAATTAATACTTCTATTGTTTACATTGAAGTTAATCTAGAGAATTACTTACTATTTTATTTATTCTAAGAGGCTTGTATTTGTTTAATCAAATTAAGCGTCGGAAACAATGATGTATAAGGAAGGAACTATGCAGGAAGCTGATATAGGGTTGATTGGCCTGGCCGTGATGGGACAAAACTTAGTGCTCAACATGGATGATCATGGATTCACTGTTGCGGTGTATAATCGTACTCCAGCTAAAGTAGATGCTTTTATAGAAGGCCCAGCAAAAGGAACAAAAGTAGTAGGAGCTCGTTCTTTAGAAGAGTTTTTTGCCACTTTAAAGAGACCAAGACGTGTCATGGTAATGGTTCGTGCTGGTGATCCTGTTGATGCGTTGATTGAAAGTTGCCTACCCTTCATGGAAGAAGGTGATATTTTTATCGATGGTGGAAATAGCCACTATGAAGATAGTAGCCGTCGCTGTGAAGAACTTGAGAACAAGGGAATTTATTTTATTGGTGCTGGAGTTTCTGGTGGAGAAGAAGGTGCTCGCTATGGTCCTTCAATCATGCCTGGTGGAAATAAAAAAGGCTGGGAACATGTAAAACCTATTTTCCAGGCTATCTGTGCAAAAGCTGATAATGGCGATCCTTGCTGTGACTGGGTTGGAGATGCAGGATCTGGCCACTATGTGAAAATGGTTCATAATGGAATCGAATACGGTGATATGCAGCTAATTTGTGAAGCGTACAACTTCATGAAAACGGGTATGGGACTCAGTGCAAAAGAATTACATGATGTATTCAAAGATTGGAATGAAAGAGAATTAGATTCCTATCTTATTGAAATTACTAGCCATATTTTTACTTGCAATGATACAGATGGTAGTCCTCTTGTAGAAAAAATTCTTGATGTAGCAGGACAAAAAGGTACAGGTAAATGGACAGGTATTAATGCATTGCAATTAGGAATGCCTTTAACACTGATAGGAGAAGCTGTTTTTGCTCGCTATTTATCTTCTTTAAAAGAAGAAAGAGTAGAAGCAAGCCACATGTTGGCAGGACCAGTCCCTTCTTTTGACGGTGATAAAGCAGAGTGGATTGATTATCTAAGAAACGCTCTTTATGCTTCTAAAGTTGTATCCTATGCTCAAGGCTTTATGCTCATGGCTGCTGCTGCGAAGCATTATGGATGGGAATTAAACTTCGGTAGCGTTGCTCTAATGTGGCGTGGAGGTTGTATCATTCGAAGTGGTTTCTTGGGACAAATCAAAGAAGCTTTTGATAAAAATCCATCACTCAGCAATTTATTAATGGATGATTTCTTTAAGAACGAAATCATGTCTGCTCAATCAGGGTGGAGAAAAACTGTAGCGAAAGCTGTAGAATGGGGAATTTCTACTCCATGTTTTGGAACCGCTTTAGCATTTTTTGATGGGTATCGTTCGGACCGCTTACCAGCGAATCTCTTGCAAGCACAGCGTGACTTTTTCGGTGCTCATACATACGAAAGAGTAGATAAGCCAAGAGGAGAATTTTTCCATACAAATTGGACAGGAACTGGCGGTAACATCAGTTCATCTACTTATAATGCATAGTTGAGAATTTAGGGGGGCTGGCCAATAGCCCCCTTTTCATACCACTGTTTTAGATCAATAATCGCTTCTTCCAAATCAGCAGTCATTGTACGAAGAGCTTCTTTGCGGTTGAGCTCTTGATAATCTTCCCAATAAAGAGGTGTCCCAAAGACACAAGCAGTATGACCCCATAACTTTGGTATACTATTATGCCTTGGCCAAACTTGAAAGCTACCTGGTAAATAGGCAGGAATTACAGGATATCCAGAAAGAGAAGCTATCATTGCTGTACCAGGTTGTAGAGGAAGAATATCTCCTTTCCAACTACGTTTCCCTTCAGGAAATACCAAGAGTAAATGCCCCTGATCTAAGACCCCTACAGCAGTTTTCACTGTAGAAGAATTTCCTGCTTTAGATTTTAGAGGGTGGGCATTTAGTGAGCGAATTAACCATCCGAAAAAAGAATTTCTAAATAAGGTTTCACGAGCTAGATAGTGCAGCTCTCTTTTTGTTGAAATTGTAAGAAGAGATGGATCATAAAAAGAAGCATGGCTAGAAGCTATAATTGCAGGGCCTTTAGGAAGGTAGCTATGCCCATATACCTTATGTCGATGTAATACTCTGAACCAGAGCCAGCAAGCGAATCGGATTGCACGGTAGGAAAGTTTCATTCGTTGGTCCTGGCATTTATTATCTAGCTGAACTTTTGATAATTGATAGCATCAAGTCTTCAACTTCTTCTGGTGATAAATCTGATGTATCAATTTCATGAGCATTAGAAGCTTTTCTTAAAGGAGAATGTTCTCTAGAAGAATCACGCGTATCTCTTTGCTCTATATCTCTTTTTATTTCTTCTACTGTTACTTTGTCTATAAAAGAAGGGTCTTTAGAAAGTATTTGTTTGTATCTTCTTTCAGCACGAACATCAGAAGATGCTGTGAGAAAAAATTTAAAATCGGCTTTAGGAAAAACAACAGTTCCCATATCTCGCCCTTCAAATACAGCATCACAGCCTTCTGCAAACTTTCTTTGCAGATGAACAAGAGCCTCTCTCACTATAGGTAAAACAGCCACTTTTGAAGAGTGTACAGTAACGTCTCTGCTACGAATCAAATCTGTAACATCTTCATCATTTAAATAGTACTGCTCAAATTCTCCGTTACGCTCAATACGAAATGGAAAATTTTTGAGAAGAGAAAGAAGAGCCTCTTCATCGTTTAGAGAAATATTCTTTTTTAAAATGGCATAGGCAAAGCTTCGGTACATAGCTCCTGTATCAAAGAAAACAAATTGTAGACTTTTCGCAAGTCGTTTTGCAATTGTTCCTTTTCCGCTACCTGAAGGACCATCTATTGTTACAATCATTAACCTAACTCATTTTTAAAGATAAAGATTGAAGTCTAACAAGAACAAGACTCCAGGTCAATCTAACATAACTAAAGTTGATAGTTGTAATACTCAAGAACCAAGTAAAATGCAGGAATACTAAAAATCAAAGAGTCTGTCATATCAAGAACTCCACCCAAACCTGGTAGCTGATTACTATCTTTTATTCCAGCATCTCGCTTAAGTAAAGATTCAGCCAAATCACCAATTTGACCAATAGCTGAAATTCCAGCCCCTAAAAGTAACGCTCCGAAAACCGATAAGTGGAATGCTGATTCTTGAGAAAAAGCATCGCTTGAAAGCTTCAGCAGTATACTTACTAAAGCTGCAATAGCTGTTCCTCCAATAGCTCCTTCAATAGTCTTTCCAGGACTCAGTTCAGGAGCTAGTTTGTTTCTTCCGTATTTTTTTCCTATGAAGTAAGCACCAGTATCTGTCATTTTCGTTACACAAAGAATATAGGCGAGATACCAAGCCGCATGTTCTCGAACGGTAGGAGAAAAGACAATCGGTAACAACAAAGAGAGAGGAAGTATAACGTAAACGATACCGAATATAGATATTGCAAGATTGGCAATAGCACCTTCAAAAGTTCTACACGCCTGTACAAACAATAAAAAAAGAATAAAAAATCCAACTGAAGAAGGATTTATAAATGTTATATCGAAATGTGCAAGTAGATAGAAAGAGGAAGGAATAAGAAACGCAGCTAAAAAACCCGTAGAAAGGTTTGGCGTGAATCCTTTAGTTTCACTCATATGATAAAATTCCCAAATCCCCACAGCTGTGAGAGTACTCACAGTAAGGCTCAGAAATGGAGCAAAAAAAGTATAAGGGGAAAGGCAAATAGCCATGACCACGATAGAGATAGGTATAGTGCTGATAAGCAGACGCTGTTTAAGTTCTGAAAAAGGTTTAGAATTGGACATGGGCAAATGAAGTAATTTTTTATCTATTCGTATTTCTTATTCTAGCAGCTTAATCTTCTAGGTCTAGAAAAATATTCATTGGCTATTCACCAAAGCGTCTGTTTCGAGATTGAAAAGCAATGACAGCATTCAAAAGATCATGAGGTGAATAGCTTGGCCAAAACTTTTCTTCTATATGAATTTCTGTATAAGCCATTTGCCAAAGAAGATAATTACTAATTCGGTATTCACCTGAGGTGCGGATAAAAAGATCAGGATCAGGCCAAGGAGCAGAATCCATATACTCTCTAATCATTTCTTCGTTAATTTGTTTTGGATCTAAAGAGCCTGTAGCACATTTTTCAGCTAAACGCTTTGTAGCACGGCAAATTTCATCTCGCCCCCCATAGTTAAGGGCTAGAACCAAAGTAATCTCTTTACAGTGCTCTGTAGCTTGTTTCGTTTCTCGAACAGTATTAAGGAAAGAGTCTGAAAAGCGACTAAGATCACCGATAGTTTCTAAACGTATGCCACTTTCAACCATGCGAGGGCACTGTTCTGTTAGATAATCTTGTATAACAGATAAAATAACAGAAACTTCGCCCTCGCTACGGAGCCAGTTCTCCGTGGAAAACCCGTAGACGGTAAGAATTTTTATACCTAAATCCCTAGCAGCACTCACAATGTCAATGAGAACATCTGCACCTGCTTCATGCCCTGAACCTAGATTTTGAAGTTTTTGTTCCGCCCAACGACGGTTTCCATCGGGAATAATTGCTACATGCCGAGGAATTCGGTTTAGCTCTAACTTTGCTAAATCATCTTCTGAAAAATATTGAGAGCGAGACTGTTCCTCGGCCGATTTGCTCATGAACGTAATAATTCCTCCTGGAGAAACGGATCTTTAAGAAGAATCGTTTGATCTCTTCCTGGTCCGATGGAAATAAGACTAATGGGGACTCCACATAGTGCCTCAATTCCTTTCAAATAGTTTTTTGCGTTTTCTGGAAGCTCTTCGTAGGTTTGCGCATTGACTGTACTTTCCATCCAACCCGGAAACGTTTGATACACGGGTTCTACTCGTTCCAAATCTTGAGTCAAAGAAGGAAGGTATTGATATTCCTTTCCATCTAAACGATAAGCTGTACAGACTTTAATTTGTTCCACCTTGTCAAGAATGTCCACTTTCATCATAGCAATTGAGTCGAGACTATTCAAGCGAACGGATTCTCTAATCAAAACAGCATCGAACCAACCAGCTCGTCGCTTACGGCCTGTGGTTGTTCCAATTTCACGATCTTTCTGATGATTTAAAAAACTTTCAGCATCTTTTACCTGAGTAGGTAAAGGACCTTCTCCAACGCGAGTTGTATACGCTTTAACCACTCCCAAAGTATGGTCGATATGCCCAGGGCCTAAGCCTGCTCCAATACAAATACCAGCAGCAACAGTATTACTAGAAGTTACAAAAGGATAAGTACCAGAAGTAATATCAAGAAAAGTTCCCTGAGCTCCTTCTAAAAGAGTATTCTCATTTTCAGAGATAGCTTCGTATACTCTGTTCTCTACATTCATCACATACATTTGCAATTGCTCAGCATATGACTGATATTCTTGATAAATATCATCAAATGATAAAGGTGGAGCTTGATAGAGTTTTGTGAACTCTTCATTTTTTAGAGCTAAAGCATGTTCAAGAGCATCTCTAAATAACGTTTTATGGGTAAATTCACCAATGCGAATTCCTAATCGATTTGCCTTGTCTGCGTAAGCAGGACCAATACCACGTCCAGTTGTTCCAACGGCATTTTCTTTTTTACGGCTTTCTTGTAGTTGGTCTAAAACTTGATGGTGAGGAAAAATTACATGGGCATTTGGTGAAATCCAAAGACGTCCTTTTACAGTAATTCCTCGATCTTCTATTTGACGAATCTCTTGTAGGAGTACTTTAGGATCGATAACTGTTCCAGCTGCTATGTAGCATTGGGTATGTTCTTGTAAAATACCGGAAGGTATGAGATGTAGTTTAAATTCTTCGTCTCCAATAACAATGGTATGTCCAGCATTGTTTCCACCTTGTGACCGAACGACATGTTTTGCTTTTTTGGTCAAAAGATCAATAACTTTTCCTTTCCCTTCATCACCCCACTGGGCGCCTACTACAATTACGCAAGTCATAACATATATCCTTATACTTCCTGTTTAGTTAACAGCAAACAAGACAAGAGACTACATGAAAGTATTTTGAATGAAAATAGTTTGTTATCATTTCTTTGAAAATAAGGAATTTTTATGGAGCTTTATAGGAATTGTTATTCATCATTTGGTTCAAAAACGTTGTTTCGGATAGCCTGTAGCTTGATTAAGTAGAACAATGAGGAATGAATTTATGGTTAAAGTTGCAGTAATTTTGTCTGGTTGTGGTTATCTTGATGGTTCAGAAATACATGAATCAGTCCTTTCATTTTTGGCTTTAGAGCAAGCTGGATACAGCTATGAATGTTTTGCTCCTGATGAAAAACAATCTGATGTCATTAATCACCTCAACGAAAAAGAGGATGCATCTCATTCACGAAATATTTTGGAAGAATCAGCACGTATAGCAAGAGGAAGAGTACAAGCTCTCTCCTTACTATCAGCGCAAAAATTTGATGCACTACTTATGCCTGGTGGTTTTGGAGCAGCAAAAAACTTATCTGACTTTTATGCGAAAGGTACTGATTGCTCCGTAAATGGGGATTTATCACGAATCGTAAGGGAATTTTACGAACAAAAGAAACCTATTGGAGCGACTTGCATTACTCCTGCACCTTTAGCGAAAATATTTTCCTCTATAAATGCTTCGGTCACTATGACCTTGGGAAAAAGTGAAGAATTTAATGCTAAACTTAAAGAAATGGGAGCAAAAGCTGTATCAGCTGATGTGACGGAAATGGTTGCAGATGAAACAAATCGAGTATATACGACTCCTTGTTATATGGAGCCGGATAATCTTTTAGGAATGTTTGAAGGAATTAAAAAGCTCGTTGCAAAATTGTCTCACTAAATTTAGTGAGACAATCTGAAATCTTACTCATTATTGGAGGTACTAGAAAGAATAGCCAAGTTCTCCGATAATCGCAGCGCCTGCTCCATCTGCAAACTCTGTTACTGATAAGTCTGTATCTACATACTTAAGTGTAGCACTTAAATGCTCATGAGTAAGAGTGATACCTAGTTCCCAGTTTAAATAATCAGGTAGACCAGGAGAGGTTTCTTGTTCAAGAAATTGATATCCTAGTCCTGCAAACAAACTTGCCCAGTCGTTGATTGTCCATTCAATGTTTGCATGGGGATAGAAACAGTTTCCTGTATTTCCTATAAAATCCCAAGAGTAACTCATACTTAAACCTACTGTTAGGTCATCGTATATAGGGTATTGTGCGCTTACATAAAGCTCAGGGTAATCATAATTTAAAGAACTTATTGCTCCGGGATAAAGATAGTAAATAAAGCCCACATCGAAATCAAAATCTTCGATAGTAAATTCATAACCAATAATTGCATCGATTTCTACATGAGCTTCGTCTCCATCGTTAAAATCAACACTTGACCCCCAGAATCCGACATGAGCACCTGAATCATGAAGATAATGAAGCTCTGCTTGAATGGCTGGTTCTTCATCACTTTGAGTAAGTCCACGGAAACGATAATCAGTGGTAAAAAGAATAGAACCAGCTAAAAGGTTTTCTTTATTTTTTTTTACGACTTCATAAGAGCCATCTGTTCGTTTTTTTTCTTGAATAGGCTGGTGGTAATGGTCAAGAACCTGAGTTGCTTGAGGAGTATTATTGTCATTAATCGCAATTAAATGTTCAGATGAAGAATTTATCTCTGAAGAAAGTATAGATTCAACAGTTTCAAGAACTTCTTGACTTTCACTTTCAGCGATTTCTAGTGAATTATTCGTTAGATCTTCTTGTTCAGTAAGATCTAAATTTGTGTTCTCATTAGAGGAGATATCTTCTCCATTTTCTTCCACAGAGTCTTTTGTTTCTTCTTCTTCATCTTTATCTTGAAGCGCTGTTTCTTCTTCCATATTTTCAGAAAAATCTTCTTCTTCAGAAACATTTTCTTCTACTTGCTTTAATTCAGAAAGGGCAGGTTCTTTAGGAATTAAAGGACCTTTTTCTAAAATTTCTTTGCTTTCAGATATCGAGCTTGGAGAATTCTGATTTGTATCCACTTCGCTTGCTTGTACGTATCCCATGGCAAGAGTTGCTAAAGCAATCGCAGAAAAAAACTCTAAGAACTTATTGGAGAAAGACATGAAAATAGTATCCTTACTTTGTTCTGTTATAATTTTATATATAGTTTTATTGGTTTTTCTTTAGCAAGTGATGTTTTAGTAAATAAACTTTTAAGTAAATAAATATCTTATGTTTAATCAGGTTAAATACTAAGAATTTTCTTAAATAGTATTGAGTGCATTTTTGGAGGAAACTGATAGGGATTAATACGCTAAAAAGTTACTACAAGGAGTACTCAATACTATTTAAGAAAACTCTTAGTGAATCGATGATTTTATCGGTGTAGTAATTTGGATTTTCTATTGCTTGGATTGTGTCTACTTGTATGAGTTGATTTTTCTTAATAAGGGCGTCAAGTGTATCTTCGTTTAGAGTTCCGTTTTTTGTGCTAATGGGAGCAACAATATTTTTGGGGTAGCTAGGTTTAATATTAATGTGGTCATCGAAGAAGATACAGTGCTTTTTAGGGCTTGTCTCATCAAAGAGAAATGCTTTACCGTATTGAAACTGTTCACAATGAGGTGACTTATGCCAATAGTTGTAGTCGTCTTGAATGGCAGAAAAAGAGTGTTCGTTTAGCGTTCTGAATAGTTGTATAGGACTAAGAGTTTTATTTTCTGATGTGGCAAATTGTCCTTTTTCAGCTTTAGCTATAAAAGTGAATTTCCACTTACTGTTGTGAGATTCGATGCGGCGAATCGTTTTCTGAATATCGTCGCCAAAACTACGAAGAACAATGTTTGCCCGACATTGACACTTTTCGATGAGATCTATCATTCGAAAGAAAGAAGAAAAAATCTTTTCCTTTCCAATATGATTACTAAGGCGTTGGTAATGATCTTTTACAGTTTGGTAAAGAGGATGCCGTTCTTTTTGTAACCATTGGATAAATTCTCCAGATAGCTTTGTCCATGTATTTTTAGTTTCTATATCCTGCTTAGATCCTGGATATAAATGGTTTTTGACATATTCATAAAAAGTGATTGCCTCGGAAATATTTTCATCCCAACATGCTTTGTAGTATTGACTAAGAATATTGTTTAAAAGAGTTTCTTCAGTTTTTAGACTAGCAGAGTCTTCTGCAATGAGTGTTTTATTAATATCGAAATATAAAATTAAGCGGCCGCCACTCTCTGTGAAACGGAGAAGCTCTGCTTCGGCTGCTTTCAGATTAGGGTCAATTGCTATCGTTTCTTTTGTCAGGGCAGATACACACATAAGCACTCCTTATTTGAGAATAATATATTTGATTGATAAGTGATTAAAAATCAAATAATTACTGTTTATGTACTTTTGCAAAGTTCCCGAAGCTGAAAAAACTGTAGTAGCTCTTGTTCATTCCATTGGTAAAGTTCGAGCAGCTTTTGATAAGGATTTCCGGAAATGGATAATACCTTTGCAAAAGCAGGTTCTGTTTTTAGACCGGATTTTTTAAGATCTCTAATTGTTTTTCGGAATGTTTCGTTTCCTAGTTTCAGAAGGCGAGCTTCAACAAGCATATGAATGTATCCACTTTGTTCTGTTACAGGACTATTTTCTCCATAAAACTCTATATCTACGTTTTTTATTTTTGTTCGACCTATAACAACAGAGTTTCTTTGTATAATTTCAATGTCAGGAAATAAAGAGATTAGATCTATTTTAAATTGTCCAGGATCATAAACTTCACAGGCAATATCAATATCACTGCCAAGAATATCTATATCAATAGGGATTGTGCCAATGAGAATAGGTTGGTAGGGAGCTAAGTGTTCGAGAATTTTTGTAGATTTTAAGATTTCATAAGCGAGTTTTTGAGTAGAGGTTCCATTGATCAAATAGTCAATACATTTCCACTCATTGTCACGATGATCATTCATTTTCTGTACACCCTCTGTTTATTTACATGAGTGTACAGAAGAGGAGGATTTTGATCAGATTCTTAATACCTCCAATGGCTACCTAATCCGCTTTGAGAACGCGCATAAAGGCTTCTTGTGGAATACTTACTTTTCCAAATTCGCGCATTTTCTTTTTACCTTTTTTCTGCTTTTCCCAGAGTTTTCTTTTCCTGGTGATGTCTCCACCATAGCATTTAGCGGTAACATTTTTTGCAAGGGCGCTGATCGTTTCTCGTGCAACGATTTTTCCACCAATAGCTCCTTGAATGGGAACTTTGAAAAGCTGTTGAGGAATTACATCTTTCAATTTCGCACAGATAGCGCGTCCCTTAGATTCAGCTTTAGAACGGTGTACCAGGCATGAAAAGGCATCTACAGACTCTTCGTTTACACGAATGTCTAATTTGATGATGTCGCCTTTTTCGTAACGGTCAAATTCGTAATCGTAAGAGCCATAGCCTTTTGTTACAGACTTAAGCTTATCGTTGAAGTCTGTAATGATCTCGTTTAAAGGAAAACGATAGGTAAGCAAGAGACGAGTGTTATCTACCGATTCGGTATTTTCACACTGTCCACGTTTATCCATACCTAAACTCATGATGGCTCCGAGAAACTCAGCTGGAGCCATGATACTAGCACGAACCCAAGGCTCTTGCACTTGTGCTACGTTTGTAAGATCAGGAAAATGAGCGGGGTTATCCACACTAATTTCATCACCATTATTCATGATGACTTTATAGATAACGCTTGGAGCTGTAGTGATGATGTCGAGATCAAATTCGCGGCTTAAACGTTCAAAGACGATTTCCAAGTGAAGAAGACCAAGAAATCCACAACGGAAACCAAACCCTAAAGCTGTACTGCTTTCTTGCTCAACATTAAGAGCTGAGTCATTGAGCTGTAGTTTGACTAGAGCATCGCGGAGAGCCTCGAAATCTGAGGTGTCAACGGGATAAATACCAGCAAATACAACGGGGGTAATTTTTTGAAAACCTGGAAGAGGTGCTGGGGCAGGCCGCTTTTGAAGAGTTACAGTATCACCGACATTTACATCAGAGCTTTTTTTGATGTTCGCAACAAAATATCCCACCTCGCCTGGTCTTAGTACATCAACAGGTTGTTCATCAGGAGAAAATATTCCTACTTCGTTGACATCAAACTGCTTGTTTGTTGACATGAAACGAATAACATCTCTTTTTTTCAACTCACCGCTAATAATACGTATGTAAACCATAGCGCCACGATAAGCATCGTAGTAAGAGTCAAAAATTAGAGCACGGAGGATGTCATCTTCAGGAGATTTCGGTGGAGGAACAAGTTGAATGATTTCCTCAAGAATTTTATCTACGCCTATTCCTGTTTTAGCTGAGCATGAAACAGCATTAGAGGCATCTAAACCAATGATCTCTTCAATTTGGCGCTTGGTAGCTTCTACATCAGCCGCAGGTAAGTCCACTTTATTGAGAACAGGGACAATCTCTAAATCTCGCTCAATAGCCAAATGTACATTGGCTAAAGTTTGTGCTTGTACTCCTTGAGCAGCATCGATAACGAGTAAAGCTCCTTCACAAGCAGAGAGAGAACGAGAGACTTCATAAGTAAAGTCAACGTGTCCAGGTGTATCAATTAAATTAATTTGATAGGTCTGTCCATCAGAGGCTTTATAGAGCATCGTTACAGGATGCGCCTTGATCGTAATCCCACGTTCACGCTCGAGATCCATGTCGTCAAGCAACTGTTGTTTCATTTCTCTAGCTTGTACAGTTTGAGTGAGCTCGAGTAAACGGTCAGCTATTGTAGACTTACCATGGTCAATATGAGCAATAATCGAAAAATTTCTAATGTTTTTAAGTTGATACTCAAACATAAGCACTTGTTGCAGTAGAAGATAAATAGAATAATTTCAAGCGAGCAAAATCTAGCTAGAACTATCTATATTAACCTAATAAGATTCGTTTTTCAATCACGAACGAATCGTTTAGGTTCCATCAGCCCAATTGATTGCATTTGCAAGATCTTTTGATGATTGGGCACCGGCCATTCCATAAAGAGCACGGGCTGCTTTAACAGCCCCTTCAGCTCCTCCCTTTGAACCCCAAGTGACACCTGAATAATCAGGTCCCATTTGAGCTAAAGTTCCGATCATTCCAAACAGAGGGCCAGATTGTTGAAAAGCGGTTTCTTCAAAGCAAGCTCCGAGCCCTGCAATAAAATAGCTTTGTCCACTATAAAACCCATCACCTACATAATCAGCTTTTTTACATAACATTCTTGCTTCTTGGAGCTTTTCTTCAGGCTGAACAAAAAATGAGCTAGGATTTTCAGGGTCTCCATTCAAATCCAAAAGAACTGTGATCATTTGATGATCAGGGAAAGCCTCCCGAGCAATTTGGGTATTTCTCCCATCGAAGCGATCAAAAATCAAAAATAAGGTATCAGGTCTTACGTCTGCTGCTGTATGAGTGAGAAATTCAATACATTCTTTACGACGCCAAACACGATCAATCGGCATTTCTAAATCAAGTTGAATAGCTTTTTTTAAACATTCTTTTTTAAAATAACGATCAATAGCCTGGTCGGAACCTAAAAAAGTACCTGTACATCCTGTGTCAGACATAGCAATAACTTTTTGAGTAAATGGTAAGCCCAGATAAGCTTCATTGTAATACTCATCACCTTGGCTAGCTAAAACAACTAAATGCAATGCTCGTTTTGTGCGGGGAGTTCCAGGTGTAAACCATTTAGGGTTCCACAATTTATGAGGGTTCATTTTTGCAAGTTTTCCACCTGTAAGGTAACCAAATAATTTATTGCGGAAGACATCACCTAATGTATTAGGTACTTTAGCCGCTACAAAATCTGTTCTTAAGAGAACTTTACGGGTTAAAATATCATATTCTTCTTGAGATTGAACTTCATCGCTGATTTCTAAGGCTTTTCCTGTAGGTTGTAAATAAGGATTTTGATCTCCTGTAGATGAATCGGTATTTTCCATCTCTATTGTATCGTCGAACTCTTCTATTTCTTCATTATCACTAAATTCTTCCTCTACTAACTCACTTTCATTCATGTTAGTCGTAACTTCTTCGTCTGGTAAAAGAGCTTGTTTGATTGCGTCATTGGTATTTCGTAATCGAGCAGCAAGTACAAAAGCAAGCTTAGATAAAACTTTATGACGTAGTGTAAAGCTTTGATCACGGATAATATGCTCACCAATTTCTAGAACAAGGCAATCATCGGAGGCAATGCACCATGCAGTGCGTTCTGTATGATCTAAAATAGCAAGTTCACCGAAAGAATCTCCTTGTGCCACTGGACAACGGTAGGGGTGTCCATCTTTTTTAGGGACAACAATTTCAACAGATCCTTTAAGTAAAATATAGAAACGATCTGCAGGGTCCCCCTTACTAATAATACTTTCCCCAGCTTCAAAGCGGCGAGGAATAGCTACTTTAGCAAATTCTTTGATCTCTTGATTACTAAATTCTTCAAAGAAGTGTGCATTGCGAACCAATTGACTATACTCTTTAGATTTCGCAACTTTTAGACTCTCTTTAATTGCTCGAGAAAGAGAATTTTGATCACAAGGAGCAAGTAAAACAGACTCTATACCTAAAGCCACAAGCTGTCTTGTTGCAGCAGCTTTTTTAGAAATAGTATGAAGAATAATGGGAATTTGATTGGTATGAGGACTTTTTTTCAAAATTTTAATAGCTTGCGTGACATTTTTCTCTACAAAGACATCACCTAATATAATCAAATCAAAAGGTTCTTGAATTGCAAGTGCTTCAGCATGATCGGGATGACATAAAACAGATGTATTCGTAATGCCAATCTCTTGTAAGACATTTGTAAGTTGGGTATTTTTATCTGTATTAGGATCAATGATCAACAAACGCATTTGCTTTTTCATGATAAACAACTCTTTTTAATTGAAATACTAATTATCTCTTTAATTTCACTCTCGTAAAAGACACTGAAAAACTCAAGAATAAATGCAAAGAATGAGTAAGTGATGTTTTTTCCAAAGTATAAATTTACTTGAATCAAGCTCTTTCTTCAGAGAAATTTCCCCTGCGGAAAAACGGATTGTACTGTATAATCCTAGATACGAATCCTATTTAAAATAACGAGTCAGAGTGGGGAAGTCATGGCTGAAAGTGAACTAATTGAGCAACTTGATGATGGAAATTTTGCAAGCTTTATTAATGAAGGGGTCGTTTTAGTAGATTTCTTTGCAGAATGGTGTGGCCCATGCCGAATGCTTGGACCTATTCTGAAGCAAGTAGCTGAAGAGATGCAAGGAAAGGCACGAATTGCCCAGGTAGATATTGATAAAGCTCAAGAAGTTACAGCAAAAGAAGAAATTGCTTCCGTTCCAACTCTTGTCCTATACAAAAACGGTGAAGAAATCAATCGTATTGTTGGTTTAAAAGATGCAGATGCTTTATCTCGCTTAATTTCATCAGCGCTTTAGTAGCTCTTTTATAGATGAGTACCGCAATAAAAAGCGGTACTCAAGTCTATTTAGTCTATCCAATGCAATACATTGCGAATAATAGACCATCGAGGAGTGCTATGCTTCTCTTCACCAAAAATCCATAACCTTTTTTCTTGCTCCAAAAAACCATCTAAGCGCTTTAGATCGATCCAGTAGTTTACATAGCTTGTAAAATCTTCATCTCCTTGTTCTAATCCATACGCATACTGTTCTTTACCAATATGAGGTAGAGGAATGACAACAGAGTATTGCGGGTTCATTAAACACCATGTAATCGCTTCATCTTTTGTCCAAAGAAGAGCATCGGCTAAGTTAGGGGCTAGGAATTGGTTTAGATCTGATATTTGTACTAATTGTGCATTAGGAAACCAAAATTTAGCTTTTGATTCATGGGATGACCCTTCAAGAGAAGCAATTTTAAGTTGTTTTTTTGATTGAATATTTTCAACAGAACTAAATTCTCCTCGTCTATGATCTTTCACTACAAGGCAGCGGCTTTCAGTTGTGTAAGGTTCTGTAAAACCCATCGATTCCAAACGAGATTCTGTGATTGCAATACTTCCAATTGCAATATGAAACTTCTTCTCAATAAGGTTTTTCTCTAAATTCTGATAAGTAAAAGGAATGAATTCGATTCCTACTTCTAATGTTCTTGCTAATTCATGCATGACTGCAACATCTAAACCAACTAGTTCTTCTTGTGAGTTGAAATAGCAGAAAGGAATAGCATTACTGTTGTAGCCCACTCGCAAGATTTTATGCTTTTTAATTTGCTCAATTGTTGAAAGCTGAGGATCTATTTGAAGTTCTGGAACTTTTTCACTTTGCTTGAATACGCGGGAAGAAACGGGATTGTGAATGCTTAAATGACTAAATGGTTCTTTTTGTGTGATTGTATCTGGACCAAGAAAAGATACCAAAGCAATAATAACGAAATATACAGCTGCGGTTAGTCCTAATTTTTTCCAGATTAATCCCCACTGGAGTTTCATTGAACCATAACAAGCCATAGATATAGTGAGAGACACAGCAGCAATTCCAACGACAGATACCATGGCTTGAAAGTTACGTGTCACTGTGAACGTTTCGATATATAAACTAATCGCATCAATAGGTAGCTGGAGATTATCAATAAGAAAAGTCACACCGCTTAAGGTTGCATTTACGGCCCCAATTAGAACAGGAAGAGATAAACTAATAAGCTTAATATGGTCCCAAACGCTAAAAGGAACTGCGTAAAATAATGCGGTAAAAATAATGAAGAGCATGGCAAAAAGATTGCCTGCTGTTGGACAGTTATAGACTATTGGAACGATAGAATTAAGGGCATTTTGACTCTTAGCATCTCCCATATTATGTTTTTTTAGTACTCGTTCAATGGAATTCATGATGAGAGGAATAGTGATGATTGTATTACTCGTTGTGAATCCAAGAAGAATTGCGGGCTGCATTTCTTTTAAAAATTCTTTTGAGCTTATTGGAGTAAATAAAGCAACAAGCCTAGGAAGAACCCAAAGACTCACAAGTGTAGTAGCAGTTAACATGGCAAGTAGATAGATACGAATTTTTTCAAACTGTGGAAATGTCATAGTACCAGTACTACTCGCCAAAAGGGCAAATACACCTATTGGAGATAATGAAGCGACCCATTGTGTAATTTTTGTTAGGGCCTCTATAGCTGTATGAAAGCTACTCAAAAGAGTTTGCTTATTCTTTAGAGGTAGCATAGCTAAGCCAAATAAAACACTAAATAGGACAATTGCAGGAATACTATCTGTAGCTAATGCCTTAAAAGGGTTGATCGGAATGAATAGTTGTAAAAGATTTTCATGGGCTTGCTCAGTATCTACAAAACTATGATGCAAGGCGGCTTCTGGATACGGTAAGATGTAGCTAGCTGTGTAGACACAGATAATAATAGTACATGCAAAAATGGGAACAACAAGAATAAATTCTTTCAATAAAAATTTAGCCTCTTTAATCGAAAGCCTGCCGAGAGAATAAATTAAGGCACAGCTCATATAGGGAATAACAGTCATTTTAAGTAGCATGACGAATACATCTCCTAGCTGTGCAAGAGGAGCACATAACTCGCCAAAAAAGACCCCGGCAACTACCCCGAGAATCATTGAAGCAAAAATTTGAGCGTGAAGAGATAATCCAAATATTTTCATTTCTCGTCCGATCTAAGTAAAGAAACTGATACTTAAATCACGCCATAGTTGAATAAGAATAGTCAAGAATAAATTTATTTACTTACTGCTTCTGATGAAGATTGATTTTGATTTAAGAGTTCTTGTCTTAATTCATTGATCATAATTTCAACTTCTAAGCGTGAAATAGATTCAGATAAATACTTACGCTGTAAGCATAAATTTCTTACAGGTCCTTCAGGAAGAAAGTGTAAAACTTCTCGCTGGCGTTCGTGGCAAAGTTTACCCATAAGTGCATAAGCAAGTAATGGATCTAAATGTTCAATTCCAAAAGCGATTTGCTCACTAGTCATAAATTTTAGTAAAGTGCGTTTCAATCTTGTAGAAACAGTATAAAAAAGAATTGCACAAGCTTGTTGGTTCTTTTTCCATAAATTTGTCACTGTAATACAGAGATGACCTTTTGTAGCGTTTTTAATCTCACGCATAAGAGCTGCAACAGTTGTTGCTTTAAGAAATGGAGTGTAAAGAAAACGTTTTTGTGCGACAGAGAGAGCTTTATGTATTTGACGCAAAGCTGTTGCATTATGGCGATGTAAAATATTAGGTAAGTTTTCAGGTATAATTTTTGGCAAAGCAGATAGGAGTTGTACTCGATCCCAACGCTTCATTGTATTTGGGTGAAATGCTGAGATTTGTTCTTGAGACATTTTTTCTAGAATTTCAGCTTTAAAATAAGACGCAATTCGATGGTGTAAAGATTGTATTCTTTCAGGAGGCCATTGAATGAGATCTTCCACTTTAATTTCTTGAATATGACAAGGTAAATAGAACAGACTTCTTAGTTTGCTATATTTTTTTATTTTTTGTTTTTTTTGAGGAGGCTTATTGGGTATAGGAAGAGATTGATAAGAACGGGTGAGAGAGTCCACCCAGGGTTCATTTTCTCTAGGAATATGAACCTCTTGAGAAAGAGTTGGGGTAGTGGACTCTATTTCTTCGATTGAAGCGGCTGAAACTGGACTATTAAGATCAATTCGCATCATTCAGGCTGTAACTACTTTTTGAGCCACAATTCTGCCTGAGTACTTCATAAATGGCTATGGAAACTGAATTCGATAGGTTCAAACATCTTTGTCCTTCTAACATCGGAATACGAACTAAGCGATCTTCATATTTATCGGTAATGTGTTGAGGAAGCCCACTTGTCTCTGAACCGAAGATTAATAAGCTGTTTTTTTCCATTGGCTGTTCCCAAAAGCTTCGTTTAGCTTTACTGGAAAAAAAGTAAAAGGGTTGAGCAGTATTTTCAAGGTAATTTTCTAAGCTTTCTTCGTTACCCATACAGACCGAGTTCCAGTAGTCTAAGCCAGCTCTTCGTAGTTTTTTTTCTTCTAAAGTAAAGCCTGCTTGTCCGAATAAAATAAGCTTCGAACCTGTCACAGCACAAGTTCGAGCTATATTTCCAGTATTTTGGGGAATTTGTGGTTCATATAAGCCAATAATTATTCCCATAGAAATTTCCTAAGTAAAAATATAAAGTAAAAATCTTATCTTCTTTTTTGTTTTCTGAGGAGGAAAAACTGAAAGATTAAATAAGACTAAGTATTAAAAATTAATTTATATGTATATTGATTATATAAAAGTCGAATTTTAGCTGTTTGATAAATCTCGCGTATAAAAGAAGTAGAGTAATTGTAATCTTTAGCAATATTTTCAAATAAATGTCTTTTGTTTTCATGACGATCAAAAATATCCCATAAATCGTCATCTGTAAAATCTTTATGACCTTTTTCTACAGCATTTATGATGCGAAAAATTTTGTAAATAGTGTAGGAAGAAGTATTATATACATGACTAAAAGTATCTACATCGTTTCCACATTGTTCTAATCTCCAATTTATTTCACTCACCGGAAAAATAGAGAAACGACAAACTTTTCTAAACAGTTTATCTAGATAGTCTTTTCTTTTTTTTTCTATATCACCTGCGGGTATAGAAGGATTATATATTTGAGGCAAATGATAGGAGGAGTTTTGTTGATTTTGCTCTGATGCTTGTGAATTTTCATCAAGAAAAGGAAAAAGAGCAGATAAATCATCATCAGTAATATTATGAGTCGTTGAAGATTGAAATGCGAATGCTTCGTCTAAATCAGGATTTGTGTAATAAAGAGTATCAAAATATACCATGATATAACCTCGACCGATTTTTAATAAAAAGATCGTATTCATATCATCAAATGGTTTTATAGGAAATAAGTAATTTTCTTTTTTATGTACTTAGTGTTTAAATTTTAAATGGATAATCTTTGTTTTTTAATTTTTATTTAAAGTATATTGTCTGTATAGATTTCGTATTTTAGCTGTTTGGTATAATTCATTTGCTGTTGTTTTAGATATATTATATTTTTTACCAATTTCAGTGTAGGGTTGATGCTCTACCTCGTATAAGTAAACAATGTTATCCAACTTTTCATCTGAAAATGTTGGGTGTCCACTTTTTACAGCTTTTAAAATACGACGAATTTCACCGACTTTAGTTTGGTTAGAGCCATATTCAAGAGTAAATTTTTTTACGTTACCACATTTTTTAATATTGCTTTCCAACTCACTAGCAGGACATAAGGAAAAGAGTGCGATTTCTCTAATTAAATAATCGAGATACGTATTATTTCTTTTTTCTTCTTCTAGGTAAGTGTAATTGTTAATAGAGTAATAGTCAGTATTTTCTTGAAAGCCATAGTAGTTTTCATGAGAATTAACTAGAATTTCATTGTCTGGAAAAAGAGGATCAAGTTCTTCTAGAGGAGTATTTAAGTTAAATTCACTATGAGAGGGAAATTTTTGACCATAGTCAAAAGAAGAAAAATTCATTGTTTATCTCTTTTAGAAAATTCATTAGAAAAAGATAAAAATTATAAAGAGAAAAAGAGTTATGAAAAAGTTCTAATGTTTCGTTTAAGCTCCAATAGCTACTTTATTTCACATCGGAGCTTTAATATATTGGAGAGAAAAATTTGAAGTGAAAATAAATGGGGTGGTGAATGAGAGGCTATAAAGGTATATAGCCCCTCATAAATGAAGCTTACAGTGCTTGTGCAGGAGCCAAATCTATACTTTCTTCAACTTCTGCAGTAAGTTCTTCAAATTCTGGTTGAGCTGGACCAGTTTGAATTTCTAGCTCAGCAATTTCCAGCTCTTGTCCTGGCATTTCAAAAGCTTCTGAACGAATTGTTTCTTCGGTGTTTTCTGTTTCCAAAGTTACAAGCTTTTCAGTAGTTTCTTTTATTGTTGTCTCAGCGATTTCTTCAGTCTGAGCTTCCGTATTAGAATCGACTTCTTCCTCTACTGATGCAAGCTCAGCATTACTTCGAATAATTTCTACTTCGAATGTAAGCAAGGCATTTGGATCAAGGTGACCATTTGTACCATAAGCCAAATCAGGGTGAATATAAATGCGACGTTTTTCGCCTTCTTTCATCCCAACAACAGCTTGTTGAAAGCCTGGAATAGTATGGTCTAAAGATAAGTCAATAGGACCACCTGTTTCATTTGTACTACCAAATACAGAACCATCAATGTATGTGCCTGTGTAGTTGATCAAAGGAGTTGTATGTTCAACAACCTCGGCTCCAGTTCCTTCTTCGAGAACTTCATATTGGAGTTTTTGTGGTGTGAGTTCAACAATTCCCTCTTTCTGACCATTCTCAACCAGAAATGTGTTGGCAGCATTTAGATTGTCCTGAGCCATTTGATCCCATGCAGCTTCATTAATACGAACCATTAATTGCTCATAGTCTTCTAAAGGCATAGGGGCTTCTTTTCCCTGTGTAGCATCGATCATACCTTTGATGATGCTCTCTAGGTTAAAAGTAAGGCCCGGTGTTTCTAAACTGCTACCAATAAGATGACCAAATGCTTCTGAAAGCTTATTGATCTCGTCTTGAGTAGGATGATAAGCGGCTTCAGCTTCTTTAGAAGCTTCAGCTACAACAACGTCAGTTTTAGATTCACTCCCAGTACTTGCACTCAAAAAGGCAAAGCCAATGCCTATGCCAGTGATGCTCAGCAGTAAAGCTTTTTTAAACATTGATTCATTCTCCAAGAAGATTCACACATCATTATCAGTTATAATTTTACAAAGTTTTATGTCCAAGTTAATTCTTTAGGAGCACTACTTTTAATGTGTAATTCTTTCATTTGTTCTTCGGCTACTGCAGAAGGGGCTTGTGTCATGACATCAACAGCTTTTTGGTTTTTAGGAAAAGCAATTACATCGCGGATGTTCTCTGTCTTACAGAGTACCATCATGATACGGTCGAGACCAAGAGCTACTCCCAAATGAGGAGGAGTACCGTATTGTAATGCCTCAACAAAAAATCCAAACTTCTCATAGATATCTTCAGAACTTAATTGCAGTGTTTCAAAAATTTTCTTTTGTAATTCACTGTCGTGAATTCTTTGGCTTCCAGATGCTGTTTCATAACCGTTTAAAACTAGGTCATAGCTGGATGAACGAACCTTGAGAGGCTCTGTATCAATAAGAGCAATATCTTCATGATGAGGACTTGTGAAAGGATGGTGCTCACTTTCAATACGCTTCTCATCATCATTCCAAGCAAATAATGGGAAATCTGTGACCCATAAGAAATTATAAGCGTTTTCATCGATAAGCTGTCGGTCTCGTGCTATACGACGGCGTAAGTGATCCAAACCTTGATTACAGCGCTCAGGAGTATCTGCAACCATAAATAGAAGATCTCCACTTTCAGCACCGGTTTGTTCGATCAATTCTTTTTGAAGGTCTTCTGAAAAGAACTTCACAATACTTGAGCTAAGTCCAGAATCTTGAAGCTTCATCCATGCAAGGCCTTTAATACCTAGCGTACCCACAAATTGAGTATAAGAGTCGATTCCCTTGCGAGAAATATCAGCCCCACCTTTTACACAAATCGCTTTGATACTACCGCCAGCATTTAATTGATCTTGAAATACTGTAAACGTACTACGCTTAGCAATATCATCAATACGTACTAAAGGCATAGCAAAGCGTAGGTCTGGCTTATCTGTTCCATAACGCTCAATACATTCGTCATAAGTAAGGCGAGGGAAAGGGGCAGGAATTTCTACGTTCTTTGTTTTAGATAAAATTTCTTGAATAAGAGATTCTATCAAAGGAAATAAATCGTCTGGTGAAGCAAAGCTCATCTCTATATCAATTTGAGTGAACTCAGGTTGACGGTCAGCACGCAAATCTTCGTCACGGAAACATGTTGCTATTTGAAAATAGCGGTCTACACCTGAAATCATCAAAAGCTGTTTGAGTAGCTGAGGAGATTGAGGGAGAGCATAAAATGAATTAGGATGTACACGTGAAGGTACAAGATAGTCTCTAGCTCCCTCAGGAGTAGATTTTCCGAGTATAGGAGTTTGAATATCTAAGAAACCGTGACGATCTAAAAAGTTACGTGTGCACTGGGTAACTTGGTGGCGTAGTTGAAGGTTTTCAGCCACTGTTCCACGACGAATATCAAGATAACGGTGCTTAAGACGTAAGTCTTCATTCACCTGAATCGTTTCATCAGAAATAGAAAATGGAGGGGTATTTGCCCGACTGAGAATAGAAAGCTCTAGTACTTGTACTTCGATATCTCCAGTTTTCAATTTTGGGTTAGACATACCTTCAGCTCGAGGAATAACTTCTCCTTGTATGGATAGAACCCACTCAGAGCGCATCTCTTCTGCTTGCCGATGAGCATCACGATTTACATCTGGGTCAAAAACAATTTGTGTAAGTCCATAACGGTCTCGTAAATCTATGAAAATAAGACCACCATGATCTCGTCGTCGGTGTACCCAACCTGAAAGAGTCACTTTCTGACCGATATCTTCTTTACGTAATGTACCGCAGTCGTGTGTTCGTCGATAATGAACCATTGTTAATCCTTTAACCTTTTGCTAGTTTTTTGATCTGTTCAGAAAAACCTTCTAGCGAAAATGCGGTTTTCTCTCCGCTCTTCATGTGTTTTAGTTCGATACTGTTATTTGCTATTTCCTGGTCTCCTACTACCGCTACGTATTGGCTGTTAATGTTATCAGCATATGACATAACCTTACCTAGCTTTCGACCGCTATAATCCATTTCTACATGGAGATTTTCTTCTCTTAGTTGGTGAAGAAGAGATACACAGTGGGTGAGGGCGTTAACTCCAAGAGGAATAAAAAATACGATGGGACCAGGTGTAGGAGTGAAAGCTACGTTCTGCCCAAGAGCAGTCTGTAATATGCGTTCTAAACCTGTACCAAACCCAACTGCAGGTAAGTCAGGACCACCAAGTGTTTTGATCAAACCATCATAGCGGCCACCACCACCAATACTATTCTGTGCTCCAAGCTCACCGCTTACAATTTCAAAAACTGTCTCATTATAGTAATCCAAACCACGTACTAGAGATGGAACAACTGTAAATGGAATACCTAGTTGAGTGAGGCGAGTCTTTACTAATTCAAATCGATCCTTACTTTCAGGTCCGAGAAAATCTAATATAGAAGGAGCTCCTGTTAAAATTTCTTTGTCAGAAGGGTTTTTAGAATCCAAAATTCGAAGGGGATTTTGTTCTAAGCGCCTTTGACTGTCTTCAGATAAAGAATTCAAGTGAGGTTTTAAGTAACTTGTAAGTGCTTCTCTGTAGAGTTTTCTAGATTTATGGTCACCAATTGAATTGATTTGTACAGATAAATTTTGCAAACCAATTCTGCTATACACAGTATAAAGCAAGTCAATGATTTCAACATCTTGCTCTGCAGATGCTACCCCAATTGCTTCAGCTCCAAACT
Source organism: Waddliaceae bacterium (assembly GCA_002709385.1). Classification (GTDB taxonomy): domain Bacteria; phylum Chlamydiota; class Chlamydiia; order Chlamydiales. Next base: position 20,925 of record PAQS01000031.1, on the reverse strand, counting down.
GGTGATGTTGTCTGAAACGACCAGCTTGTGGGCGTTCATATCGAAACATAGGACCAATGTAAAATAATTTTGAAACAGGGGAGTGATGATGCATCGCTCGTTCTACATAAGCACGCATAACCGGTGCCGTTCCTTCTGGACGAAGGCATATAGAACGACCACCTCGATCCTCAAATTCATACATTTCTTTAGAGATGATATCAGTAGCCTCACCAACACTACGATGAAATAAAGAACTTTGTTCAAATACAGGTGTACGGATTTCTTGAAAACCGTAACTTGATACTGTATTGCGAATCAACTCTTCGATTTTTTGCCAAAGTCCTGAATCTTTCCATCGTTCTTTTTCATTTTGTGCTTGTGGAACGATATCAAATGTCCCTTTAGGAATAGTATATTTCATTGGCAACACACTCGTGTGAATTAGCTAAATAAGATGATTTTCATTCCAGACAATTGTAGCGAGTTTTGCCTAAAATACCAAGAAATGTCCCTAATTAACTTATCTTGTATAGAAGTGCTCCTGCAAGATTTAGCTAAGTAGACTTAAGATTAGGTAGGCATCAGAGGTTTAATATAAGAAAAATTAATATTTAGAGGGGATATTTACTTCTAAAGCATTTAGTAACTTTTCGCCAAGATTATCCGCCAATAAATTCGGATACTGAATTTGGTTGTTTCTTTGCTGAAGAACACTTACATCTTCTGGGCTGATTGAATCACTGGTTTCTAATCTAGCTAGTTCTTGTAAAGCTAATGCTTTATGTTGTCGACTAGCTATAGTAAGCTGTTTTGTCACATCTGATACGAGTCTTTTTAGCTTCTCAATTTTCTTAATTTGATCTGCGACAGTACCTAATAGAATGCTGTGGTACGAACGATTTTCAACGAAATATCCCTGAGAACGAGCCACCTCATACTGCTCTACATAGTCATTGAGCCTATTTAGAAACGTGTCTAATGACTCATTAAGAACCCTGGTTTTTGACTGAATTGTCTGCGCATCAGCAATGACTTGTTTTAAAGACTCTGTCTGGGTTTGCAAGAATAAATCTCTCTGAGCAATAAAAAGAGTAGGGTCTGTTATTTGTGATAAAGAACGTTTAGCAACAAGATACTCTTCAAATGCTGTTCTAATATTTGTATGTAATGGGGGAGTGCCTGATTGAAAACCTAAATTCGAATAAACAACTTCTATAATTTCTTTGTTAGGAGTTTCTGTGAGCATACGGTACGCTTCAAGAATATCTCCCCATAAACCCCGGTTGTTTTCTGTGTCTTGCTGAAGTAAACTAAGAACTTCCCATAAAGCTTCATCTCTTTCTGTACTAGGCTTTTGAGAGAGTTGCTCTATAATTATTTGTTGACCAATGCGACCAGAGTTTTCTTGGTATGATAAATCTGAATCGGCACTGATAGAACTTAAAGGAATTCGAGCTAGTTCCTCACGAAGAACACCACTTTGTTCAACTGTTTCTGGATCTGGGGTTGAAGGCCTACGTAGCTCTACTGCTGTTTTTCGATCTTTAGATATGACACGATATTTTTCCATCAAAATATCAAATTCTTGGAGGTAAAACTCACGCTCTTCTTCATCGTTGATATTTGCTGCACTGAGTATATCATCCAGAATAACTCTGTTCTCACTTTGAAATGTCTCTGGTGATAATTGGCTTTCAGGAGACAAGAGAAAACGCCCAATAGCTCTTAATACAACCGTACGAAGTTCGTCTTGCAAAGAGATAAGTTCATTAGGATTACTAATATTATTTGGAGTTAAAAGAACAATTGTTTTTGATACTAAATCATGTAACTCTAACAAATCTCGAGTGCCAGGAACTTCTTTTATGTAACTGCTTGCTTGTTGACGAGGTGGTAGACCTTCTTCCGATAATTTTTCCCTTTGTCTAAGAGAGCTAGGGATATAATTTTCTAAAGATGTTGCTCTTACTGAGTAGAAAAATGCTTCAGCAACTTCATCAGAAGCATCTTGTACGTAACGTGCATATAGATCAACAAGTTGATCGGAAATCCACTCGTGTTGCTCATGAGCAACAGATTGATAAGAAGAAAATAAGGTACTGTGTTGTTCAACAAAATTAGGAAGTTCAGCTTGGCTATGTTCATTTACAAGCTGTGTCATTTGCAAAGCTAAAGGCTGTAAAGCAGCTTCTCTTCTACCACGCCATTGAAGCATCGTTGTATAAAATGGATGATGAGTAGAAAATTTTTCCTGCATTCGTGATTCATCATCAACTTTACGACCTTCTGTACTTTCCTCTTTTTGTTCTTCTTCATAAGAAAAGTCAGAAACAGCTTCGGTGAGGCTTTTAGGTAGTTCGTCTAATTGAATATCACTAATTAAACTGGAATTACTGATGAACTGATTATCTAATCCTAGGCTTACTTGGCCAACAAGCAGAGGGGATGTTGGAGCATAGAGTTGCAAGCTTCGAGCGGCAATTTCCGCAACTTCTTTTTCACCTGCTACGTAACAAATCAAACCAGGAAAAGCGTTGAAGCGATTAGCCATATCACTTATTGGTTGGCTCGCTTCAGCATCAAGATTCAGAGAAAGGTCAATCAATTCTTTAGTAAATCGATAATAACGAGGTGCATTGTAAAGCAAGTTTTCTGTACCAGGGCGAACATATGATAATTCTCGTGGAGGTTCAAATCCCTGAGATGAATTACTGCCATTTAAAGATGATAGACGAACAAGCTCTTCTTGCTTTGACAGATTGTTGATATCAGGAATTTCAATATTTTCTAGCTGAGGATTGCGAATGAAGAGTTTCAACCAAGGATAAAGATCTTTGCTTTTATACAGAGACATATCATGAGATGTAGCAATAATTGCTGCCTTAGGAAATAAGCGTTGTAAAAAAGAAGGTGTCGGTTCGGCAATAAGAACATATTTTGAAAAATCGTTCTTGGAAAAAACTCTCAAATTGTAAGAAGGGTCTGTAAAACGAGCCGAAGAATTAATCGGAGAAAGCTTTAAATAGCTCGGATTAAGAATGACTTCTAATTCATGAGCAATAATATCAGGATCATCAGGTGGAACGTAATCTGGTTTAGATTCCATAACTCGAGCATGAGCAAGAGCCATCATAACGTCTGCAAGGCCACGCGCAGCCATTAACTCATATGAAGCATTACGAGAACGAATTACAGTGAAGCAACCAAACCCTATTGCAGCTGAAATGAAAAGAATCAAGGTGCCTAATGTAATCATACGACGCGTTTGTACGCGTTTTTGTGCTTCTTGATCTTCTTCGTCATCATCGTAATAATACTCTTCTTCATCTTCCTGCTCGTATTCAAAATCTGATGAAGCATCTTCAGATTCATCATCAACTAGAGAAGGAGTAGCAGAGTTTACAGGCTCAGATAAGTCGGAAGGAAGTGCTTCTTTTTCTTCTTCTTTTTCTATTTCTTCATTTTCAATAGAAGGAAGAGTTTCTTCTTCTATATGAGGGATCTCGTCTTGAATAGCTTGTAGAAGTGTATCGTCAACCTGTTCGTCTTCGTTGAATTCTAAAAGAAATTCATCTTCTTCAGGTTCTTTGTCAGTGGTTTCATCTAAAGCTTCATTATCTTCTTCTAACTCAACTTTATCAAAATCAATCGAATCTATTTCATCGATGAGGGCGTTTAAATCAAGGTCTTCAAATTCATTATCTTGAAGCTCATCGTCATCTGCATTTTCTTGAAAAAGCTCATTGATTCGCTTTAGCTCATCCTCGATGTTAATGTCTTCAGGAGCTTCGTCAGTTTCATCGCGGTCTTCAGATTCTTCAGCAACTTGTGATAGTAAATCAATGACTTTTTGCTTTTGCCGTTCTATATCTTCTGGAATTTCGACTTTAGAATTAGATAAATTCTGTGGATTATCAGAATTTTCAGAAGGAGCTTGCTCATCAGCAGCTGTTTCGTCCTCAAGGGAACTAACATCTTGCAGTAAGAGCTCAAGTTCATCATCTGACAACTGAAGGTCGTCTTCGGAATTTTTCTCATCCATTCGAGAAGTCTCAATCAAGAATTAGCTGCGATATCGTTCAATAAATAGCCTCAACTCACCAAAGTCAGATCGTGATGAAGTCAAAAGTACTGTGACGAGTAAGGGTCCCAATAGAGGCTGTTATTTAGAGGTTCTAGCATAGGGCGCTATAGTAGGTCAAATAATAAATAATTACTTTACGTAAGCTTAGTGTTTTTGCACGAATTTAATTTTTACTAAGGTCTCTTTGGCAATCTTTTCCTTGGTATTTATAAATTACTGGGCAATAATGCTAGACCTTTGGTATGAACCAAAGTCTTTGATATAGCGGCAAAGAGTGGTAATAACACGTGAAAGGTTTACTTGATAAACTTAAACCAGACGCTCCACAGTCTGAAATACAAGATACTGAACAAGTAAAAAAAACGTACAAGCACTGGCGGGTGCGTACTTTTTACTCGATTTTTATTGGGTATGCTTTTTTTTACTTTACCCGGAAAAGCTTCACATTCGCTATGCCTGCGATGATTGCAGAATTAGGGTTTTCTAAGGCTGATCTTGGTCTCTTGGCAACAATATTGTATTGTAGTTATGGAATCAGTAAATTTGTTAGTGGAATTGTTTCAGATATCACTAATCCACGTTATTTCTTTTCTTTCGGTCTTATTGCCACGGGTATCTGTAATATTCTTTTTGGAATGTCTTCATCTTTGTGGCTTTTCGCTTTGTTCTGGGGACTAAATGGCTGGTTTCAAGGCTTTGGTTGGCCTCCTATTGCAAAATATTTGACTCATTGGTACTCGCAATCGGAGCGAGGAAGATGGTGGGCTGTATGGAATACTTCACATAATATAGGTGGAGCACTTATTCCCCTGATTGCTGGATTCTGTGCTTACCACTGGGGCTGGCGCATGGCAATGTATGTGCCAGGAGTTCTCTGTATCTTATGTGGAGTTTTTGTATGGAATCGTTTACGAGATACCCCTCAATCCATGGGGCTCCCTCCAGTTGCCAAATATCGTCAAGATGAGGCGGAATCTGTTCAAGATACAGATTCATCTTTGTCAACAAGTGAAATTTTAAAGAAGTATATATATAAAAATCCCTATTTATGGCTGCTTGGATTCGCCTATTTCTTTGTTTATGTCGTGCGTACCGCTGCTAATGATTGGACTGTTTTATATTTGGTAGAAAGTAAGGGATACACTTATTTCGATGCAGGAAAATCTATAACAGCATTCGAATTAGGTGGTTTTCTTGGTAGCCTCGCTGCTGGATGGATTTCTGATGTTACCTTTTCTGGAAAGCGCGGACCTGTAAACGTACTTTATGCGTTAGCTACTTTGTTATCAGTTTGGGGATTGTGGCTTGTACCAGCTAATCATGTATATTTAGATATTGCTATTGTATTTTGTATTGGTTTCTTCGTTTTTGGACCTCAAATGCTTATTGGTATGGCGGCAGCAGAGCTTGCGCATAAAAAATCAGCTGGAGCAGCTACGGGATTTGTAGGATGTTTTGCCTATATGGGAGCGGCAGCAGCAGGTTATCCTCTAGGAAGGATTATTGAAGATTGGGAATGGTACGGCTTTTTTGCAGCAGTATTGATTTGTTGTGTTTTAGCTACTTTATGCTTATTACCGATGTGGTCACTTCAAAAAAAAAAAGATAAAATCTGAATGCTAATTCCTTCCCCCGATGGTCACCTAATAATAAAGGAGATTCGGGGGTTTCATTCCTATCCGTTTTACGGCATAATTCTCTATTATTGATGCTTATTTTTGAGAGAAATCACAGTGCCCTGGATTCCTTTACATGTTCATTCCCAGTACTCACTTTTAGATAGCCCCGCTTCGGTCCAAGGTTTAGCTAAAAAAGCCAGTGCTTTTGATATACCTGCGCTGGCCTTAACAGATCATGGTAATTTATTTGGAGTAGTAGACTTTTATAAAGCTTGTAAAAGTGAAGGCGTCAAACCAATTATTGGGTGCGAATTTAATGTAGCTCCGGGATCACGCACAGATAAACGACGTGAAGGTGGAAAGCCTGTATCTTATCAATTAGTTCTTTTAGCTATAGATAAAGCAGGGTATCACAATCTATGTAAATTATCTTCTATAGGGTTTTTAGAAGGGTTTTATTATCGTCCTCGAGTTGATAAAGAAGTTTTAGAAAAATATTCAGAAGGCTTGATTTGTATGACAGGTTTACCTGCCAGTGAGTTAGGTCATGCATTACTTTCTAAAAAAAATGAAGTAATAGAAGCTGAAATGCTTTGGTTGCAAAAAACATATCCAGATCGGCTTTATTTGCAAATACAACGTGACGGTATGACGGATAGCCAGATGTCTGATGATATGATGGACAGAGAACCCTGGTTACGAGAAAATTATTTAGCAAATGTAGAGCGCTTAAAATCTGCTGAAGTAGCTGTACTAGAAGAGGCAGCCAAGCGAGCATTGTCAGTTGTAGCGACGAGTGATATTCATTATTTAGAGCGTGAAGATTGGAAAGCACATGAAATTCAGTTAAATATTCAGTCTGGTGAACCATGTGAAATCTGGGAGAAAGACTCTTTAGGAAATAATAAAGCTCGCATACCCAATCCAAAACGAAATACTTACCCTACACACGACCTGCACTTCAAATCTGTAGAAGATATGGAAGCTCTTTTTTCAGATCTACCAGAAGCTCTTGCATGCAGCTTAGAGATAGCAGATCGCTGTAATGTTGCTATTGATTTTGATAGCAAACATTACCCGGTTTATCTACCTCCCACTTTAGAAGGGAAAGAGTATTCTGATGAGGAACAAAAAAAAGAAGTAGAATCTTATCTATGGCGTTTATGTGAAGAAGGGATTTCAAGACGCTATACTCCTTCTAGATTGAAAAAGGTCGCAGAGAAATACCCTGAAAAAGATCCCATGGAAGTTGTCCGTGATCGACTCAATTATGAAATGAGCATCATCGCTTCGAAAGGGATGTGTGATTACTTATTGATTGTTTGGGACTTTATCGATTGGGCCAAAAATCATCGTATTCCAGTAGGCCCTGGTAGAGGATCTGGAGCAGGATCAATCATCCTTTATCTTATCGGCATTACAGACATTGAGCCATTACGGTTCAATTTGTTCTTTGAGCGTTTCATCAATCCAGAGCGTATTTCTTACCCTGATATCGATGTTGATATTTGCATGGATAAAAGAGGGAAAGTAATTGATTATACCCTGAACAAGTATGGCCAAGAAAATGTCGCTCAAATTGTGACTTTCGGAACAATGAAAGCTAAAATGGCGATTAAAGATGTAGGAAGGGTTCTTAGTGTCCCTCTTTCGAAAGTCAATGCAATTGCCAAGTTAATTCCTGATGACCTAGGAATGACAATTGAAAAGGCTTTAGAAATTGATCCTGATTTACGCAGTATGGCTGAACATGATGAAGAAGGCCAAGAACTCATCAAGTATGCTCGGCGTTTAGAAGGAGCTATTCGAAATACAGGAATTCACGCAGCTGGGATTATTATTTGTGGTGATCCACTGACAGAACATATCCCAATCTTTAAGCCAAAAGATGCTGAAATGGCTGCAACGCAGTTTTCTATGAAGCCCGTAGAATCTGTAGGTATGCTTAAAGTAGACTTTTTAGGCTTAAAAACACTTACCTCCATCCAAGTTTGTGTGAATGCTATTAAAGAAAATCATAAGGTTGATATTGATTGGATGGATTTACCCTTGGATGATGAAGCAACATTCTCTCTGCTGAATCAAGGAAAAACTTTAGGAGTCTTTCAGTTGGAATCTCCTGGAATGCAGGAGCTAGCTCGGCAACTCCACCTTGATAAGTTTGAAGAAATTATTGCGGTAGTTTCTCTTTATCGCCCAGGTCCGATGGATATGATTCCATCATTTATCAACCGTAAACATGGCAGAGAACCTATTGAGTTTAACCACCCGTGGATGAAAGATATTCTTGAAGAAACCTACGGTATTATGGTTTATCAAGAGCAGGTGATGCAAATTGCACAGACATTAGCCGGTTTCTCTTTAGGAGAGGGGGATGTTTTACGTCGAGCCATGGGTAAAAAAGACATGGAGCAAATGGCTCAGCAACGAATGAAGTTTCGTGAAGGAGCTGCAGAAAATGGTATCGAAGAAGAGTGCTCCATGGCTATTTTCGATCAAATGGAAAAGTTTGCTGCATATGGTTTTAACAAATCGCACGCAGCAGCTTATGGCTATTTAAGTTATGTAACAGCTTATCTAAAAGCAAATTATCCTAGAGAGTGGATGGCTGCTTTGATGACTTGTGACCGTGATGATGTAAGTAAGGTTGCAAAGTTTATTCGAGAATGCCAATCCATGGGAATAGCAATTTTACCACCAGACGTTAATGAAGCGGGAAGTAGCTTTACCGCTACAACATCAGGTATTCGCTTTGCAATGAGTGCTATTAAAGGAGTTGGTGAAGGAGTTGTTGAATCGATCATCAACGAAAGAAAAAATAAAGGAATATTCGAGGATTTCTATAGCTTTTTTGAGAGAGTAGATCTCAAGAAGGTTGGGAAAAAAATGATCGTAAATCTTGTTGAAGCGGGAGCATTTGATTTTACGAAGTGGTCTCGTGATCAACTGCGTATGTGTATTGATGACATGTATGATACGGCTCAAAAAGAAAGAAAAGAAAAAGCAACAGGAGTGATTTCCCTTTTCTCTTTACTAGATGAAGGAACGAATCAACATTTTCGTAAAGCACCAGAAGTAAAATCTCCAAGTGATCCAAACTCTGTGTTCCTCAAGGAAAAAGAGTTATTAGGTTTTTTCCTTACAGGGCATCCTTTAGATGCGTTTAAACCAGTTTTACAAAGACTTTCTTGTGTTCCATTGCACCACTTAGAAACGATGGATAACCTCGCTGTGTTTCGCTCAGCTTTCATTATAGATTCTTCAACAGTTCGTGTGTCTGCTCGAACACAGAAAAAATTTGCTATATTGACCATTAGCTCAGGAATGGAACGTTATGAATTACCTGTCTGGCCCGAGCAATATGAAGAAAAAAGCACTCTTTTAGGTGAAAATCAGCTTTTATATGGTGTTTTAGGTTTAGATAGAACAGAAGGAAACATAAGGCTTACTTGTCATTGGATTGGAGATCTCAATCGTGTTAATGAAGCTATGATAGAAGAGTGTGATCGCGCATTCGATCGAGCAAAATTACAAGTACAGAGGCTACAGTATGCCAAGTCCCGTGATAAAAAACCTCGAACAGCAGCACAAGATGAGAAAAAACAAGAAGCAGAAACAAAAGAAAAAACTGCTCCTAAACTTGTTACCATCAGATTGAACGCTGAAGAATTGCATTTAAGTAACATTCTTGAGCTGAAAAAAGTATTCCGTTCTCATCATGGTACCGTGCCTGTGCACTTAGATTTTGAAACAGGCAAGTATGCTATTGCCAGAGTTGATATTCAGAGTCGATGGGGAGTTGTTCCAGGAGAAAAACTTAAAAAAGCTGTACAAGAAATTCCTGGAGTTTTGTCTTATGCAGAATAGTTTTAAAGCAGGTTTTTTGCCTTTCTGGGCAAAAAAATCAAGATAGATTATAGTTTTTTCGAATTTTATAAATACGCTCGTCTCTTAAGTAAGGACCGCATAATGCATTCTCGCACTTTTAAGTTTTTTCAAGTTTTATTTGCTTCATCTTGTTTATTATGGGCCTCTTCGCTACCAGCTAATTACGAATCGAGCAAAAAGACAGTAGTAGATTTATCTGTTCAAGAACACTACTCGCAAGGGCAAAAAGCATACCAGGATGAGAACTGGGAAGAATTACTGCGACATTTTACAATTATTCAAAAAAAATACAAAACATCTTCTTTAGCTAACGATGCGTTGTATTACGAAGCTCTTGGGCTTTTTAATTTAGGAGATCCAGAGGCAGCAAATAATAGATTAGATCAATATTTGTCGGTGATCTCTAGCCCTAAATTTTTTGAAGAAACAGCAGAACTTAAATTTCAAATTGCTGAAGCTTACCGCAAAGGAAGCAGGCGACACCTTTTTGGTCTTGAATCAATGCCAAAATGGGTTCGTAGTAAAAGTGATAGCCTTGAAATCTATGAAGAGTTAATGCGTACTTTTCCTTATCATGAAATTACAGCTAGAGCTCTAAGCGCAGCAGCAAAAGTTTATCTTAAGCAGAAAAATTACAGACAGTCGATTGAATCACTTAATAAGTTAATTCAACGTTTTCCTAAACATCACCTCGTCCCTGATGCCTATGTAGAATTAGCTAATGTGTATTTGAAACAATGCAAAAAAGAATTAGACAATCCAGATTTATTGTCTCTAGCAGAAATCAATCGACGTAAGTTTTTAGAGCAGTTTCCACAACATGATTTTATTGCTAAGCTAGATATAGCCTACAAAGAAATGGAACAGGTTTATGCTCAAGCCTTATACGAAACCGGTCGCTTTTATGAGAGACGTAAAAAAACGAACTCCTCTTTGATTTACTATAAAAATGCGATAGCTCGTTTTCCAGAGACTAAAGCAGCAGAAAGTTCTCAAAAAAGACTAGTAGTATTAGATCCCGAATTTATGATTTCGGATTTGAATGTTTAATCAATAGTCAATAGCTGTTAGAGTGTAAATAAAGAATTTCATAAATTCGGCTTATCTCAACAAGTGATTACTTTAGATTGTTTGGGATAAGTTTATTTATAGAGAGAGACTTAGGGCAGCTAGATTGATTGCTGTGCTTTATTTTTAGAGGAATGCCATGCGCTTGTTTGCTTGTCTATTTTTGCTCATTACCATGAGTTCTTGTCATGGTTATCATTGGGGACACGGGGGTTCAACAATGTACCATAACACGATTTCTATACCTTATGTAGAAGGAGACGATGCGGGGTATTTAACTGCTGAATTGGTTCGAGCAGCTGGCATATCAGGTCCACTAAGATATAAAGAAGAAAGCGCTGATCTTATCTTAAAAACAAAAATTGTGGACTACAGCAATAGATCTATAGGTTACCGTTATGAAATGGAGAAAAATGGTAGTTTAGGTACGAAAACAGTTCCTAACGAAGGGCGTTTGACAATTGTTTTAGAGGTAGAAGTTTTAGATGGAGTAACAGGTGCTCCTGTTCTTGAAAAAGCTTTACTTAATGCAGAGCTAGATTTTGATTATGAGTATGAATACCGTTTAGGATCTTCAACAATAACTCAAGATAGCTTAGGGCAAATTAACGAATTTAAAACTGCTGATATGGAAGCCAGGCGCCCTGCATATAGACGTTTAGCCCAAAGAGTATTAGATTACATAAATAATGCAACAATTCCAAATATGGAACCGGTAAATGAAGAACTAGAGCGTAGATCAAACAGAGTGATCTAAGCTCTAAACATCTAGTTGCTGGAGGAGATCTTCGTTTTCTTGTATTTCCTTCAGTATAGATTCTAGTACTCGTAAAACTAATCGAGAAGTATTGTAAATTCCAGACGCAGCTAAAACAATTTCTAATTGTGGTTCTTGTTTTACATGATTAAGCGCTACTAAAGCATAAGTGATCGGGGTATGTTGCATATGCTCAGGAACGATCCAAATAACAAACTGTTCATTAAAGAGGGTGATCTTTTCGGGAGATTCAATAACGTGAAAATAGCGCGCAAGATGATCTGTTTGCGCAGTATCGAAGTCATCTTGTTCTAGAATTCCAAGACTTTGCAATAAATCTAAGTCTATAGAAAGAATTCCGTCAGGTGCATAATGGGCCAAATTACCCATATATTTGGTAAAGGCCGCTTCGTAAATTGCTAGGTTCGCCATGGAAACCTCCTAAATCCAGCTCTCTCGGATGGTCAGTCCGTTACAAGGAAAGATATCGGCGGTTTGATGCAAAACTTTATAAAAAGAGGCGAGTTATTTTTTTTTGCTTATAAATCTTTTATGTTAAATGATTGATTTTTAGATCTTGAATACGAGAAAAGAAACGTTTCATTGAATCATTAGAATAGCGCAATAGATTTCAATTTTGAGGTTCGCTTGATGATAAAAACACGGTTAGAAATAAAAGCGCATCTTTATAGCTTGTGTGGGCTACTTGCCCTTTTTCTCTTATCTTCTCTTTATTTAAACGCTAAACCATTAGAAATTTATGTTGAATCTGAATCAGCGATTCTTATGAATGCTGAAACAGGTGCTGTTCTATTTGAAAAAAACTCGGAAGATTCTCAGTTTCCAGCAAGTACAACAAAAATGGCTACAGCTCTTTATGCATTAGAAAGAGCTTCTGATCAGCTAGATATGGTAGTTAAAGCAGAATCAGATCCTTTAAGAGCTGTGAATTCAGATCGAAAGGTACGTGAGAATTATAAGCTTCCTGCCTATTGGTTAGAGCCTGATGGAACACATATTGGGCTAAAAGTTGGAGAAGAAATGACGCTCCGCGATTTACTATATGGGTTGATGCTCGTTAGTGGTAATGATGCGGCTAATGTAATTGCGCACGCAGTAGCAGGCTCAGTACCAAGTTTTACAAAAGAAATGAATGAGTATTTGCAAAAACAAGGGTGTAAAAATACAAAATTTTTAAATCCCAGTGGGTTACATCATCCAGAGCATCGTACAACAGCTAAAGATCTAGCGCAAATTGCACGTTTAGCCATGTTGAATCCGATGTTTCGTACCATTGTATCAACTACTCAGTACACGAGGCCAAAAACAAATAAACAAGATCCTACTGTTTGGGCTCAAGGTAATATGCTTTTGAGAGAGCGAAGTGTATATTATGATAGTCGCGCTATTGGAATTAAGACAGGAACAACGAGTAAGGCAAGATGCTGTATTGTTGCAGCTGCTGAGGATGAAAACCGTTCTCTCATAGCTGTTATTTTAAAAGCGCCTAATAATAAAGATCGTTACCAAGATGTAAGACGTCTCTTTAATACTGCTTTTTCGGAGGAAAAAATAGAAAAAGAGCTTTTAAGTAGCGGTTTATTGAACTTCTCTATTCAAATTGATGGAGCATCTAAACCCCTTCAGCCTATGATTAAAGAAGGCATCACACTTTCATATTATCCTTCAGAAGAGCCTGTAGTAAAAAGTGATTTAGAATGGAGTGATTTATCTCCACCTATTGCGCAAGGTGAGGAAGTAGGAGTTTTACATATTTTTTCTGAAGATGGTCTTGTAAACGAAGAACGTCCTATTTTTTCAGCAGAAGAAATTCCTAGCTCTTTCTGGTATCAAATCAAAAACATGTTTAGTGGGGCGTTAAGGAGAGAGGGGGTTTTTGCTCTTATTTTAGTTCCATTGATTTTTATTTTGATTGGAGTTTTTGTTAGAAAGCGCTCGTAAAACTTGAACACCTAATTCACAGCTTTAGCATTCTAGTTGAAAACGAGGTTAGGTAGCTTGGAGCGAAGAGGTATAACGTACTCTACCTAGCGTTGTCAGATGCAGACAACGCTAGGCAGAGGGTTAGGTCATCATCGGGGTATTATGTGTTTATCAATTGAGCTAGCTCGAGAAATTGCTCAAAAGATAGTTCTTCTGGACGAGATTCTTCCGGTAGATTCATTTGTTTTAGTGCTTGAAGAACAGCATCCACTCCGAATGTATCTTTCAGGGAGCTTCTTAAGGTTTTTCGACGTTGCTGGAAAGCACGGCGAGTAACTTTGAAAAAAGACTCTGGTCCTACTGGAAAAGCAGGCTCAGCTAGTGGAATATGTGTAATTGCGGAGTCTATTTTAGGAGGTGGGTAAAAGCAGTTACGCGACACTTTAAACGAGTATGTGGGTTGTCCATAATAGCGTAAAAATAACGTAAAAGAGCCATATTCTTTTGTTCTAGGCTTGGCAACGAATCTTTGAGCCACCTCATCTTGTACCATAACAGTTAAACTATGAAATAGATGTGAGAGGGGAGCTAGAGTTTCTAAAATAGGAGTTGTGAGGTGGTAAGGAAGATTAGCAATAAGTTTTGCTTTTCTTCCTTTTGGTAACCAGTTTTGTAATTCTTCTTCAAAAGAAAAAGTCAAAACGTCACAACAAGAGACTTTTAGTTTTTGTTCTGAAGGGTCAAATCTTTGAAGAACAGGTGCCAAGTCACGATCTTTTTCAATAGCATAAACATGGGCATTTGCTTCTAATAAACTTTCTGTTAAAGCGCCGGGACCAGGTCCTATTTCAACAACCCAATCATCTTCAGTTAAAGAGGCTGTATCTAATGTTTTTTTTATAACATTGCGGTCGATAAGAAAATTTTGGGATAAGTTTTTTCTTGGACTCATCCCTATTTGATTTAAGAAGTCTCTAAGTTCTTGCGGACGATAAATAGGCATATTAAATAAGGTTAAAGGGTTGGTAGTTGCTTCCCAATTGACTTAAAATTTTCTCAGGGTCGCAATCAAAATGTTCGTGCAATCTCGAAAGATACTCGTTTGTCTTCTTTATACTAGTTTCAGAACGAATTTTTTGGATAACACGAGGTTCTAGTTCTTCTAAAGTAGCGAGTTCAGCTTCTTGATGTGACTCTAGATAAAAAATTCTATAAGTAGATTCTTTTGTTCGTTTACTTAATTGTAGGTTAGGAGAGCTGAATTCTTGAGCTTTCATGTTTGTAAGGATGTCACGATGAGATGCTGATATATCTTGTTCAGTTCTTTCGTATAGATCTGAAATATTTACGGTTACACTTTCTTTGGTATTGTCTTGTAGATATTCTTCAAGACTTTCTATTTCAAGAGTTCCTTCATTAAGTAAAGAAAACAGCTCTTTAGCACTAGTAGCAAGTGTTTCATCGTCTTCTGAGCGTAGTGTAAGCACTTTATAGCTCCATGACTCAGGCTCTTTGACAGTTTTGCTGTACTTTGTATAGGTTTCACGGATGAGTTTTGGGCTGATTGTGCCCATAGCTTTTGAGTGAACACGTATATACATCATACGTCCCATTTTCATATCATCAATGATTTGTTCACGTGCTTCTTCCATAGATAGACCAGCACGATCTAAATTTCCAACTACATCTGGTCCGTACATTTGTTCGATTTGTAGGCGAATCTCTCCCTCTGTTAAAGGAAGCTCCTGTTCGTCTGCATCAGCAATCACAAGTTGACGGTCTACCATATCTTGAAAAAATTGGCGCCAATGAGCGGAGTAAAACTCGTAGCGCGCTTCTGGAATGTCTTTGTATTCCTTAAATTCACTATCAAACACACGTTCAAGTTCATTAGCTACATCTAGAACGGAAATAAATTTGTCGTTAACTTTCGTCAAAACTTGGTTGTCTATATGAACAAATCTCTCTATAGAGGGAGCTTGAGTCATCGAAGTCTGTTGAGAAGATGGGGGGAGAGCATAGCTTACTGTTCCACTTAAAGAAAGCATAGCGACACAAGAGAAAAGAATAGCTGGTCTATACATGGGGCTGCTCGTTATTGTTGTTGGGGTCCTAGAATTATTAGTGGACTCACTATAACAAATCCATCTTTTTAAGGGATTCGTAGCTTGAAGACAGCTGCAAAAAAGCCGTCTCCTTCGTTCGGTTCAGGAAAAGATTGGAAAGAAGGGGAAAGCATTTCTAAATTATAAGTTTTTAAAAAATGTTCCACTTGTTCTTGGTTTTCTTGAGGGAGAATACTGCAGGTTGAATAGACAATATGTCCACCTGGTTTTACATAACTCAGAGCTTGTTCGAAAATTGTGCGTTGTTGCCCTTGTAATCTCTGTAGCATTTCACAATCGAATCGCCATTTCATATCTGGGTTACGACGTAAGGTTCCTGTACCAGAGCAAGGAGCATCAACTAAAACCCAATTCATTTTCTTTTTTAATTTCTTAAGTTTTTCACTTTTATAATCGATAACTTGTGCGTTTTGGATGCCTGCACGTTTGAGACGTCGCTTTGCCTCTATAAGGATATGTTTACGAATATCATGTAGGTAAAGTTGTCCTTTTCCTTGAAGTTTATGAGCAAACGCAAGAGTTTTACCTCCGGATCCAGCACAAAAATCAAGAATCGAATCGCCTGGTTTAGGATTTACTAGATTAGCTACAAGCTGGCTTGCCTCGTCTTGTACTTCAAAAAGTCCTTCTTTGAATTGCGGGAGAGTAAACAAGTTACGTCGTTTAGAAAAAGTAATTCCCCAAGGACTTTTAGATGTTTTTTTGACTACCACTTCGTCTTTAGGTAAACGCTCAATCAATTCATCTCGCGAAATTTTTGTCTCGTTCGCTCGAATCGTCATAGGGGCTTCTTGATTACTGTGTAAACAAATTTCTTTTGCTCTTTCTTCCCCATAAGCTTCGGCTAACAATACGAAAAGTTCTTCGGGGAAACTTACTTGTTGATAAGAAGAAATTTTTTCATCAGTGGAAGCTAAATCAAAATCTAATTTTAAATAAAGATTTAATCTTTCCTCCCAAGTAGAAGTCTCATCTAATTGAGCATCTACAAGCCCCTTCCAACGGATTAGACCATAAGCAGTACCTGCTATTTCAGCTCGATCTTTAGAGCCAAGCGCTTTGTTTTGTCGAAAATAGCGTGCAATACAAAGATCTAGAGGAATATCTTCTTCATCATACTCTTCCAAAATTTGTAAGAGATGGTACTGACGAAAGGGGTATTTCATTGATAAGGCCTATTTCGAGCTAAATAAAGCGAATAGTATAGTAAAAAATCCTAAACATTTCAATGTTTCTCGCTTATACAGATTTTTGCTACAAATAGATTTAACTCGTGGCTTAAGAGTCGATCTCTTTGGCGAGAAGAGAGTAAAAGAGGTAATATGAATAAGAAGATGTCAATAATTTATCTTTTTTCTTGGTTGATTGCGGCTTTTGGGCAAGCTGCATGGGTACCTTTTTTAGGGCCTTTCGCTGCGTCAATGGGCTTTGCTCTGTTTTGGTATGCTTGTCGAGATCTAGCACAACGTAAACAACTCATCATTCATTCCACTGTTTGGTATGCAACAATACATCTCGTTCATCTTTCTTGGATGACCGCAATCAATTATGCAGGCCCGCTCATTCTTATTGCCTATTTTGGTTTGGCACTTCTTGCGGGAATACAATTTGCTTGTTTGACTTGGTGGTTTCTTAGAGAAGAGCGTTTAAGTGTAACTCGTCTATTATGTGGCTGTGCTTTTTGGGTTTGGATGGAATGGAGTCGATTATGGATTTTTTGTGGACATCCTTGGGGAGCTTGGGGAATATACTATGCTTGGAGTTCCTATGCTTTTCAAATGGCGACTCTTTTTGGAGTTTATGGTTTGTCCTTTTGGGTAGCCTTAAGTAATGGAATGTTCTATCGCTGGCTTTTATCAAAGACAAAAAGTCATTGTTTTTTTTCATTATCTATCATTTTTCTTCCGTACTTATTCTCGTGGGGACATATCACTTACCATCAATCAATTATAAAATCGTCTTCTCCCCCTATTCTTCGAGTAGCCCTGGTTCAACCTGCTCAGTATCCCGATGAGTTATTAGAGTTCGATGGACCTAGAGGGTTTATTCATTTTATTTATGAACAATGGCTTGAAATTTTTACTTTAATAAAAGATTTAAAAAAACAAAATATAGATCTACTCGTTTTTCCAGAAGGAAGTATACCCGGAGGAGACTATACTTCGTTATTTCATCTAGATCTAATTCAAGAAGCCTTTCAAGAGCATTTCAATCCTATTTCGATGAATTTTTTAGCTCCTCTTAAAGAGCCAATAGCTAGAGAAATGAAAATAGAATCAAAAAAAAATTGGGTTGTAAGCAATGCTTATATTGCACAGTCTTTAGCTAATTACTTAGACCTTGATCTAATAATAGTAATGGAAGGAATTGAAAGAAAAAACGGAGAGCGTGTTGCAACTTATAACTCAGCTTTTACTTTTGGTGCTAATGAAGGAGTTTTAGGGCGTTATGATAAAAGAATACTTCTGCCAGTAGCAGAGTATATCCCTTTTGAATGGGCACGGTCGCTATCAGCTCACTTTGGAATCTATAATTCTTTTACACCTGGAACACATTCTCTTGTAGTAAATGGTAAAAAAGCAAATATTGCCTTAGCAATCTGTTACGAAGAAATGTATGGGCACATGATGCGAGATAATCTAAGCCTTGGAGCAGATGTTCTAGTCGGAATATCAAATGATGTTTGGTATCCGAATTCGAAATTAGCTAAACAGCACTTTTATCAATCTATCTATAGATCTGTAGAATGTGGAATACCTGTTTTACGTAGTAGTAATGTAGGGCTTACTGCTGCTATCGATAGTTTAGGGAGTATTAAAGAAAAAGTTGACGAAGATAATCTATGGAATTCATCAGTTTTAATCGCAGATATTCCTTTGTATAAATACAATACTATATATTCTATCTGCGGTGATTACTTTATTTTAGTTTTAAGTTTTGTCATCGTTTTTATTTGTTTTTTGTTTGAAAATAGAAGGTTTTGTAACTAAATCATTAACTAGATAATCAGAACCTTTTTTTCTTGATACTTTATCTTCCGGTGGATATAGTACCTACGTTAAGCTACGCAAACCAAGTTTAGACTTTTTTGAAAAGTCGCTTGTTTATTTGAGGTAAGATTTTCAGTGAGTGGGTTGTTGTCTCCTGACATAAGTTTGTTGGTAAGTGAGCGCAAGCAAGCGGGATTGATGCAGTCAAGTTCTGTGTTGTCGGGGATAGGTCTACATACAGGAAAATTTAGTAATTTGCGTTTGTGTCCGGCTCCAGAAAATACTGGAGTTGTTTTTAGGCGCGTGGATTTGCCTGGAGCACCTGAAATTTTAGCATGTGTCGATCATGTTGTAGATACTTCACGTTTGACGACTCTTGGTAAAGATGGTATTCTTGTTCACACAGTGGAGCATTTATTGGCAGCGTTAAAAGCGTTGTCTGTTGATAATGTTTTTGTTGAATTAGATGGTCCGGAGCTTCCTATACTTAATGGTGCATCAGATCAATTTGTTGCAGCAATCGAAGAGGGTGGCCGTTTAGAACAAGAGGGTGTTTGCCCTATCCTAAAGCTTGAGCGACCAGTGCATTGGTCTAATGGAGATATTCATTTGGTAGCTCTGCCTTATGATGGATTAAAATTTACTTATACAATGCACTATCCTCAAGTACAAGCTCTAGGAACTCAGTATGTTAGCTTGGATTTAACGGCGGAAAGTTTTATTGAGCAAATAGCTTCGTGTCGTACATTTTGCTTGTATGAAGAAGTGAAGTACCTAGTAGATCGTACCTTAATTCAAGGCGCAAGTCTTGAGAGTGGTGTAGTTGTTTGGAAAGATTGTTTTTTCGCTAAGGATGGTTTGCATTTTCCAGACGAAATGGGACGGCATAAATTATTGGACTTGATTGGAGATTTATCTTTGGTAGGGATGGATTACCAAGCGCATGTTATTGCTGTTAAGTCTGGGCATGAGTCTAACGCAGAATTTGCAAGGCTTTTGTATCAGTCTTTGGTAAGTGGAGGGAATTGAGGTGGAAGAGCAAAATGATACGATAGTGATGGATGCTAGGAAGATAGCAAGTATTCTTCCTCATAGATATCCTTTCCTCTTGGTAGATCGCATTGTTAAAATTGACCGGGAAAACAACGAAATTGTTGGCCAGAAAAATGTTTCCATGAATGAAAGCTTTTTTCAGGGTCATTTTCCTGATGCTCCTATTATGCCTGGGGTGTTGATTTTGGAAGCGTTGGCGCAGGTTGGTGCTGTTTTGATTGGGGAAAATGGCTTTGGGGACCGAATAGCTCTGTTTATGTCGGCCAATAACGTGAAATTTAGACAGCCTGTGCGACCAGGTGATATACTTATGTTGCATGCAAGTGACTTACATTGTAGCAGTCGTGGTGGACGAGTTCGTGCAAAGGCTACAGTAGGTGGTAAGTTAGCGGTAGAAGCCGAAATAGGTTTCGCCTTTTTTGATAAAGAAAAAATCTAAGCTATACAAAGTTTGCTTTGTGTGCTATGAGTAGTTTATAATTGACAGTAAAAAGATAGAGAATTCCTTATTCATGTCAGAATTAGAATCTAATATTCATTCCACAGCTATTATTGAGGAAGGGGCTGTAATCGGTAATAACGTCACCATAGAGCCCCATGTAGTTATTAAGGGTTCTGTCAGGATCGAGGATGATGTTACGATTAAATCCTTCTGTTACATTGACGGAAATACCACTATCGGGCAAGGGACTACGCTTTATCCTTCGGTTTGTATTGGGACTAAAACTCAAGACCGAAAGTTTGAAGGGGAGACAACTTACGTTCGGATTGGGAAGAACTGCGAGATTCGAGAATATGTTACTATAAACTCTTCTTGTCAAGAAGGGTCTACGGTTAGCATTGGTGATGATTGCTTGATTATGGCTTGTTGTCACGTTGCTCATAACTGTAGTCTAGGTGACCGAGTTATCATGAGTAATAATACGGTTCTTGCTGGTCACGTAACAATTGAAGATGATGCTGTAATTGGTGGTATGACAGCGATTCACCAGTTTGCTCGTATAGGTTGCTTTGCTATGGTAGGAGGAATGAGTCGTGTAACACATGATGTGCCTCCTTTTAGTCTAGGTGGTGGAGTTCCTTATAAGTTTGGTGGAATTAACCGTGTAGGGCTTTTACGTCATAATTTCCCAGCAGAAACTCGTGCAGCTTTAGTGCAGGCTTTTAAAATTACTTATCGATCAGGTTTGCATTTAGAAGAAGCGCTAGAATTGATCGCAAAAGAGCTAGATTCTATTCCAGAAATTCGACATTGGATTGAATTTTGTCGGACTTCTAAGCGTGGGCTTTTGGGAATTCAAGGAGCTACTCAATTATCAAATGAAGATCTTGATCTAGATCTTGACAATGATGAAGCTTTGAGTGCAGCTTTAAAAGAAAAGATATCAAAATAGTCTTTTTTTAGTTTTTTTTT